>NZ_SOAO01000011.1:0-178875 GCF_004364755.1 Rahnella sp. BIGb0236 | reverse complement strand
GTTTTAAATACAAAGCAATGAGTTAAAGCACACTTTGAATTTAGTTTTTGACCTTAATACCCCACCCCAGCCCTCCCCTTCGCAGGGGAGGGAGCCGTTCTCAGTTGTATTTGATTTCGGGGTAGCGGCTCGGCCAGATGGTTTCGGCTTTTACGCCGATGGCTTCGGCAATCAGCCTTTCACCTTTCGGCCATTTGCGGGTTAATGCGTTCGACAGCGTGGAGGAACACAGCCCCGCGCGGCGTGACACCGCCGCCAGTGTGGTGCCCTTCTTTCTGATCGCCGCAATAATGTCGGCCTGATGCCAGTCTTTTTTCATGCGTCAAACTCCTCAGATGAGGAATACAGCGAACAGCGCAGCATTTCAAAACGCTCCCACAAGATATACGCGATGATCTCTTTTATCTTTCTGTCGTGCAGCGTCATCAGTGTGAAGTTCAGCACCATGCATTGATCGCAAAGTTCGTCGGGTTCGAGATCGGCGTAATCATATAAGCCGTCGTCCAGCGGTATGCCTAAATCTTTCCGGTGCTCAGGAACGGGCAGCGATAACGTCGCTTCAAGGCATTCAAGCTGGTTTTGCAGCATCACGCAAAGTCTGTCCTGTGCGCCTTTATTTTGCGGATTCACCAGTGCGTGCGCCAGCAAACGGCAGCGATCGGTGAGTGTCCATGAATCGGGGGATGTGTCGTTGGTATCTATTGTCTTCATTGACTGAAACCTATGGCAGATTGCATATCTGCTACCACCTAAGCTCCTACGCAAAAGTGGTAACCCAAGCGGGGGTAGGAGATCGGTCTACCGTCCGACCAGCCCGAAGGCTGCCCCGCCTGAGTCACCAAAACAATATACGTTAAAAAACGTTTTATAAAGATGATTCAAAGCGATAGCACACATATACGGTGCTACGGCAGAAAACCAGGCTCCTACACCCGACTGCGGATTTTGCCGCAGCGAGCAGACAATAACTGGATATCCACACATTAAAAATGGGCAAATCGCGGAGATGAGATACTGCTTCCAAGGAGTTTTTATGGTTTGCAGTAAGTTGCAGAGATGCCATTAATACCCCATCCCGGCCTTCCCCTTCGCAGGGGAAGGAGCAAGACAATCCCCTTCCGCCTTTGATTTTGGAGAGAAGCAGAACGAGGATTTTATTCAATCTTATCTGGCGTGATCAAAAATCTTGCTGAACGGAGCGGCTTCGAGACCGGAGGCTCGAAGACCGAGAGAAGGTATCGCGGAGCGACAAGATTTTGCGCCACACGCGGCGGTGACAGAACATGTCCGTCGTGCCTGCGACAGCGCGCAGTGAAAAGAGCGTGGAGTCCAGAGGCCCGCGCGACTGCGGGTCTCTGGGCCAGTGTGGGCGGCGAGCCCACGACCTTGACCTTAAAGACTTAAATCTTAGTCACACTATCCACTAAGGCCATTTCTTCACTGCTCAGCAGCTTCTCAATATCCACCAGGATCAACATACGGTCACCGAGCGACCCCAACCCTGTCAGGTACTCTGTCGACATGGTCACGGCAAATTCCGGGGCCGGGCGGATCTGATCCTGGCTCAGGGACAGCACGTCTGACACGCCGTCAACCACGATCCCGACGACGCGGTTTTCGAAGTTCAGGACGATCACGACGGTGTTTTCGTTGTAAATCACATCTTCCTGCGCGAATTTCACGCGCAGGTCGAGGATGGGCACGATGACACCACGCAGGTTGGTGACACCTTTAATAAATGCCGGGGTGTTCGCAATGCGGGTTACCTGATCGTATCCGCGGATTTCCTGCACTTTCAGGATATCGATGCCGTATTCTTCATCGCCCAACGTAAAGATCAGAAATTCCTGACCTACTGTTTCGCCCGCAATTTTTGACACGGTTGCAAGTCCTGCCATGTTGTTCACCTTTGCTTTTCTCTTTAAATCGGCCTGAGTTTTTCACACCCGGCGACGTTTAAGGCCGCCGGAAGCTTTGCTTGTTATGCGGCAGTGGCACCGGTTGCTAATTTGTCGCGGTTCAGTGACTGCAAGGCAGACACATCCACGATCAGCGCCACGCTGCCGTCGCCCAAAATGGTGGCGGCGGAAATGCCCGGTACTTTGCGATAGTTGCTTTCCAGGTTTTTCACCACAACCTGATGCTGACCAATCAGCTGATCAACCAGCAAAGCGTAGCGACGTCCGGCGCTTTGCAAAATCACCACAATGCCCTGCGTGGCTTCGGTTTTCGCGTCTTCAACATCAAAGACGTTGTACAGCTCAACCAGCGGCAGGTATTCGCCTCGCACCTGCAGAACCCGCTCACCACCGGCCAGCGGATGCAAATCTTCCGCCAGCGGTTGCAGGGATTCCATCACCGCATTGAGTGGCAAAATGAAGACTTCTTCGCCCACTTTCACGGACATGCCGTCGAGGATAGCCAGTGTCAGCGGCAGCAGGATGCGGATGGTGGTGCCTTTGCCCTGCTGGGAATGGATTTCAACGTGACCGCCCATTTCCTGAATGTTACGTTTCACCACGTCCATGCCCACACCGCGACCGGATACGTCGGTGACTTTTTCTGCCGTCGAGAAACCTGCGGCGAAAATCAGCATGCCGACTTCTTCGTCGCTCATGTTGTCGTTGACGTTCATGCCCTGCGACGCGGCCTTCGCCAGAATACGTTCACGGTTCAGACCGGCACCGTCATCGATCACTTCGATGCAGATGTTTCCGCCCTGATGTTCGGCTGACAGTGTCAGGTTACCGGTCGCTTCTTTGCCGTTAGCCACGCGCACTTCCGGCGTTTCCACACCGTGATCCAGACTGTTACGCACCAGGTGCGTTAACGGGTCGATGATGCGTTCGATCAGGCTCTTATCCAGTTCGGTGGAACTGCCGAGCAGGGTCAGTTCGATTTGCTTGTTCAGTTTGCTGGCCAGATCGCGAACCAGACGCGGGAAGCGGCTGAACACGAATTCCATCGGCATCATACGGATCGACATCACCGATTCCTGCAAATCACGGGCGTTGCGTTCAAGCTGACCCATGCTGTTGAGCAGGTCGCTGTGAACCACCGGATCCAGCAGGTCTGAACGCTGCGCCAGCATTGACTGGGTGATCACCAGTTCGCCGACCAGGTTGATCAGCTGATCGACTTTTTCGACGGCCACGCGGATGCTGGTTGATTCCGGTGCTTTCGGTGCGCGGGCTTTCGCCGGTTCACCGTTCGGTACCGCAGTGAGTACCGGTGCCGGACGGGCGACGACTGCCGGAGCCGGGGCCACTTCCGCCACTACCGGCGCGCTGACAGCCACCACGTCAGCCGCAGCAGATCCCACAGGCTGAGTGAAACTGATTTGTTCCGGTTCCAGCACGAAACACAGGACGGCAATGATGTCGTCTTCGGTCACCGTGGTGATAAGCGTCGCTTCCACGCTGTCATCGGTCTGCACCGGGTCTTTGATCTCGCCGAGATTACCCAGTTCTTCCAGCATCACAGGCACTTCCTGTGTTTTCAGGCCGGAAAGGCGCACACGTAAACCGCCCTTGCCTGCCGCCGGAGCAACGGGTGCAGGCGCAGCAGCCTGAGCCACCGGCGCTTCTTCAACCACGTGAAGATCGGGCGCAGGTTCACGCGCCTGTTGCGCTTCGAGGGCCAGTTGTCTCAGGGCCGCGCAGATATATTCAAAGCTTTCTGCGTCAGGATCCCGGGATGATTTATAGGCGTCGAGTTGCTCCTGCATAATGTCTTTTGTTTCCAGAAACAGGTTGATGATGTCGGTGCTCAGGCTCATTTCAGCACGACGAGCACCGTCGAGCAGGTTTTCCAGTAAGTGAGTCGTTTCCTGTAAAACCGTAAATCCAAACGTGGCTGCGCCGCCTTTGATTGAGTGCGCCGCGCGGAAAATCGCGTTGAGCTGCTCAATGTCGGGCGCCTGCGGATCAAGCAACAACAGATGTTGTTCCATGTCCGCCAGCAACTCGTCTGCTTCATCAAAAAATGTCTGATAAAAATCAGTAATATCCATGCTCACGTGATCACCTCTGCTGTGAATCGCGGCTTGTTAATGTGTCGCAGGTGCCGTGCCTGCCGCGACAGCCGGAGCTGCCGTCGCAGGTTGAGCGCCTGCCGATGGTGTCACTGGCGTCTGCGTCTCAATCCCGGGTATTGATGGTGCGTTTTCTGGTGCTGCCGGTGCCGGACTTGCCTGTGGCGCTAACGCCGGGGCGGCCGGAGCCGGACTCATTTGTGGTGCTAATGCCGGCACTGTACGTGTGCCTTGTACTTGTCTTTGCAGCTCGCCCGCGTCACTGATCGTGATCGCCTCGCCCTCACTGTTTTCCCGTTCAATCGCTTCTTCGGCGTGTTTGTTCAGGACTAAAATACTGATACGACGGTTAATGGCGTCGCCTGCCGGATGGTTTTTCAGTTGCATCGAGGAACCCATGCCCATCACGCGCAGGATTTTCCCTTCGCTCAGGCCGCCGATCATCATCTCGCGACGTGACGCGTTGGCGCGGTCTGTGGACAACTCCCAGTTGCTGTAGCCGCGTTCACCGGTGGCATACGGCATGTCGTCGGTATGACCTGCCAGACTGACTTTATTCGGGAAATCATCGAGAACCGGCGCAATCGCCCGGAGGATATCGCGCATGTACGGTTCAACAATCGCACTGCCAAGCTGGAACATCGGGCGGTTTTTGCTATCAATAATCTGAATACGCAAACCCTGCTCAGTCAGGTTAATCATCAGATGCGGGCGTAAATCTTTCAGCCGCGGATCGGATGCCAGCATGTCTTCCAGCTTCTGTTGTAATCTTTGCAAGTCGCCGGCTTCGCGACGGCTTTCGCCTTGTGACTGATCCATTTTGTGCACTTCGCCGTCCTGCACCGTCGGGTCTTCGCCGCCGCCCGGGATCGGGCTGGTGGCATCGCTGCTGCGCGGCCCGCCGGTGATCGCCACCGCAAGAGGCGTACGGAAGTATTCGGCAATTTGCACCAGTTCTTTAGGGCTGGAGATCGAAATCAGCCACATCACCAGGAAGAAAGCCATCATCGCTGTCATAAAGTCAGCGTAAGCAATCTTCCACGACCCGCCGTGATGCCCTCCGCCGTGTTTACCTTTTTTCTTACGAACAACAACGATTGGATGGCTTTGATGCTTCATACTTTTTCTTCTTCAGTTTGTTTCTGACCCGGCGACTTGACCTGGCGAACATGCTCCTCCAGCTCAATAAAGGAAGGTCGCTCTGAGGTGTACAAGGTTTTACGGCCAAACTCGACGGCGATTTGTGGCGCATAACCGTTGATGCTCGACAGTAATGTCACCTTGATGCACTGCATCATTTTGGCGTTTTCAGCACTCTTCTGGCGCAGCAGGCTGGCCAGCGGAGAGATAAAGCCGTAAGCCAGAAGGATACCGAGGAAGGTCCCGACCATTGCGTGAGCAATCAATGCCCCCAGTTCTGCTGCCGGGCGGTCTGCGGCGGCCAGGGTGTGTACGATCCCCATCACCGCGGCCACGATACCGAAGGCCGGAAGTGAGTCACCGACCAGCGCCAGGCTGTTGGCAGGCACTTCACTTTCGTGCTCGTAGGTTTCGATTTCCTCGTCCATCAGTGCTTCGATTTCGAACGCATTCATGTTGCCGCTGACCATCAGACGCAGATAGTCCGTCAGATATTCAACTAAATGTTTATCGGCAAGGATGCGCGGATAATTAGCGAAAATGTCGCTTTCAGCCGGATTGTCGATGTCATTTTCCAGCGACAGCATCCCCTGCTGGCGTGATTTGGCGAGTAAGCGGTACAGCAGCGCCATCAGATCCATGTACAACGCTTTGTTGTATTTCGACGCGCGGAACAGCTGTGGCAACGCGCGCATAGTGGATTTGATCGCTTTGCCGTTGTTACCGACAAAGAAGGCACCGATACCGGCACCGCCGATGATGAGTAATTCTGCGGGTTGGTATAACGCGCCCAGTTCACCGCCGACGAGCATGAAACCGCCGAAGACTGAGCCCATTACCACGATGTAACCTATTATCACTAGCACGATGAATCCTTAATTCGATGTGGTTTTAGGGCGAGGTAAAACGCGCGCCATGTGTCTGACAGACCTTGCAGCAGGATCGTGCATAAAAGGTGCCAGAGAATGACTGAGATGTTCGGGGGAGAAATGATGAGCGGTGGTAGCCACCGCTCAGAACGACTTACTGCAACCCAACTATCTCAAACTGCGCGCTTGACCTGTTCGTCCAGCTCTTGAGATGTTATATCGGCAACCTGCGGGGAAAGTTTACGTTTTTTTACTGCTCGGGATGGGGGCTGGCAAAGACTGCAAACAAACCCATGACGGGGCTGGTGTGCATGGGTGATAAATGAACCGTCACAGCAGTTACAGGCGGAAAGTTGCAACATGCCGCTGTCGACAAACCGTACCAATGTCCAGGCACGGGTCAGCGCGAGGATCGGCGCTTCACCCGGTTGTTCAGGACATTGTTCCAGATATAAACGGTAGGCCTTAATCACCGCTTCCACGCCGTTACAATGGCCGCTCTTCAACAGGAAAGAGTACGCATTGTAAAACATCGAGGAATGAATGTTTTGTTCCCATGTCATGAACCAGTCAGTGGAAAAGGGCAACATTCCTTTCGGCGGAGGGCTTCCGCGCAATTCTTTGTACAGTTTGATCAGCCGGCCACGACTCAGTTGCGTTTCGCTTTCCAGCATCTGCAATCTGGCACCCAGCGTAATCAGTTCCATCGCCAGCTGAATGTCCCGTGCTTCCTGAACAATACTTTTTTCTGCCGGTTTGGTTGTCGCATCTCTACCAGACATAGCTACGCCCTTTTCTTCATCACGCCGCTGTCTTTCGCAGCGAGGCCTTTCAGCAGGTGACTGGACAACAGGATGCCGGTATGGATTTGTTGTAAGTCATCCACACGCGATTCCTGCGTCAAGCGTTCAATTGTCTTGCTGTCATCAAAGCGGAACTGACACAAAAGCTGGTTCGTTTCAGCTAACTTCACCATCTGCGGCAGCGTGAGCTGGCCGAGGGTGTCTGCCATTACGTCATCAATCCCCAGACGAAACATCGCTGAGGCTTTCTCGTCGTTAATCAAACGCTGTGCCAACAGTAAATATGACAGGTTGATATCATATATGTGCTTAAGCAATTCGGACATTCTGTTCTACCCCATTACCGATGCCGCTTTTTTAAAGGCGGCTGATTGATAGACATATTCCATGCAGCAAGAGTTTTACCCGGCGTGACAGGAGTATTTTTTACTATCAAAACAATTGGATCATTGGCTGATTAATAAATCTCACGATGAAAAAAGATTTATCCCGCGGTATTTACTTCACCGCCAATACAAAGTTGTTCCTGATGTAAACTAAATTAATTGTGACAATTGCACTGCTAAGTAATCGAAAAACACTTCAGTTTTTATGTACTGGCAGGGTCCGTTGCTGTGATGACGTCTCATTCAGTGAAACGCTTTTACATACATTATTAGGAATAATCTTACTACGACGCAACTCTAACCCCGTTTCCTTTATACATACAATCTTACCGTTGCCGAATTTTGAATAAAGTGTGACGCGCATCACACTTTATAAATTTATTTTGTCTCTAAAAGTGCAATTTATCGTAAAAATTTGCGCACTTTTAAGCCAAAAGTAAAAAACCGTCTAAAAAACTCCTCACAAACTGCGTTTTTTAGCCATTTTTAGATCATTTTGTACAAAGTCCATCTAAAGCCAAATGATTAGCATACGCAGCAATTAATGATAGTTCAGGCAGGGTTTTGTGCTGAAAATTTAGAATAGCATGATCATTGTGCTAATTATGCGCAACCCAGTCATACTGCGGGCTGTCGGGGAGTAGTCTGAGATAATTTTGGTTAAAATAAGCGCAGATTGTTTTGAATCCGTGAGCAACCACGCGGTTTCAAAAGCAAAAAGACAATGATTGTAACAATTTGTGAACAAATACGGGACGTCATCCAGTCTGTTGACTAGATTGATAAGAAGAAATGATGGAACGGCGGACTGTTGCCGTACAAACCTATCGGCAACTCTTCAGGAAAACTTTAATGATTGTGCTTAAAAAAGTGGTTTATACCGCTCAATGGCAAATAAAAAGCGCAGGATTAGGAATTTTATTACTGATACAGCATCCACCGCCACTTTCATCCCCAAAAAAGCGAATAAAACGCATCTTTAACTCTGCTTATTAAGCGTATAAGAGAATAACCGGAAGAAACGGGACGTCATTAAGCAGGCTAATTAATGGCATGAGAATAAATAAGGGGCATTTGGCCGCACAAAACCTTGCTCTCAAAATGAAGCGGTTAGTTACTGAACATTAATCCGTCACATTTTGAACACCTGCCGGAATTTCCGGCAGGTCATAACATATTATTATTTAAACCGCGTTTAGCGACTAAAAAGGCATAGCTTGCGGATCAGGGTACTGGTATTCGAAGCCGAGTTCTTTGCAGATCCGCTCGCCATCCACGACTTTTCCTTTACCTGCTGAAGTCTGTTCAGCAAAGGTTGGGGGTTGCAGCCCCATCTGCCTGGCCAGCGCAGGATAAAAGTCGGCTTTGGCCGGGTGAGCAGGCGCGCAAAGGTTATAGGTGTGCCCGCCTTTGGGCAGGCTCAGCAATAAGGTTATTGCTGCCACCACGTCGTCCTGATGCACCAGGTTGACGCCATGCGTCCCGTCCTTCACGTCTGTCTTACCGGCCATAAAACGCCCCGGATGGCGATCGCCGCCAACCAGTCCCGCCAGCCGCAACACATCCACGGATGTGTTCGGCAAATCATGGAACCAGTTTTCCAGCTCTTTCAGCACTTTTCCGCTGGCCGTGACCGGTTGAAGAACCGCGTCTTCACGGACCACCCCTTCCGCCTCGCCATAAACAGAGGTCGAACTGGTGAAGATGATGCGTTTGACGTTATGCGCCAGTGCGCTGTCGGTTAACATCTGGACCGCCTGAAAGTAAAGTTCGCTGCCTTCGACCGTTCTCCGCGCCGGTAAGGTGATGATCAGCGCATCAACGTTGAGCAGACGATCGAGATCTTCCGCTTCGCATTCCATTTCAGGCGTGAATACCAGCGGAAAACATTCGATGCCCACCATTCGCGCCGCATCCACACCATCCAGGGTCGTTTTACTGCCCACGACGTCATATCCTCTCGACGCCAGCGCCATTGCCAGTGGCATTCCCAGCCAGCCCAGACCGATAATCGAAACCTTCTTCATACGTCACTCCGTTTGTTCAGTGGCATTTGGCATCACTGCGCCAGTTGCTGCTCTCTCTTCCTTTATACTAGCAAACGCGGCGTTTTCCCCGCCCCGTCTGCGTAAGGTTTTCTTTGCGTCTGTTAACAGATCATTCATGATTACGATGAAACTACCGCTGCGGATAAGAAAAACTCATCATCGGAAAAAAAGGTTGCGCTGCGGCCGCCCGATAGTTTAGTTTTATTGGCAATGAATTTGATGCGTGTGGCGAATAATTCAATACTGAATCTCGCGGCACCTGAATAAACGCACAGAGACACTGACATGACAAACGTTCTGATTAACCACCATCATCACCATCACCCTGACTAGTCTTTCAGGCGATTGGTGCTGGGAGACTGTTTAGATCTTCCAGTGGCGCAGAACGCAGAGATAGCCCCCGGAAGATTACTTCCGGGGGCTTTTTTTTGGCCTGACGGATTGAAGATAAGAAATTAGAAATTCACGATTTTACGATAAATAATTAAGAAACTGAGGTCATCATGCTGGATAAAACACGTTTACGGATAGCAATGCAGAAGTCTGGTCGCCTGAGCGATGAATCACGCGAACTGCTCGCCCGCTGCGGGATTAAAATCAACCTGCAGGAACAGCGCCTGATCGCCTTCGCAGAGAACATGCCGATCGACATTTTGCGCGTGCGTGATGACGATATCCCGGGGCTGGTCATGGATGGCGTGGTCGATCTGGGCATCATCGGTGAAAACGTGCTGGAAGAAGAGTTGCTGAGCCGCCGCGCTCAGGGCGAAGATCCGCGTTACTTCACCCTGCGTCGTCTGGATTTCGGCGGCTGTCGTCTGTCGCTGGCCACACCGCTGGACACCGATTACACCGGTCCGCAGAGCCTGCAAAATGCCCGTATCGCCACCTCCTACCCTCACCTGCTCAAGCAATACCTCGATAAGAAAGGCGTCGATTTTAAATCCTGCCTGCTGAACGGTTCGGTCGAAGTCGCGCCGCGCGCCGGTTTGTCAGACGCCATTTGTGACCTGGTGTCCACCGGTGCCACGCTGGAAGCCAACGGCCTGCGCGAAGTCGAAGTGATTTACCGCTCCAAAGCCTGTCTGATCCAGCGCGACGGTGAAATGCCGCAAGAGAAACAACTGCTGATCGACAAAATGATGACCCGTATTCAGGGCGTGATTCAGGCCCGCGAATCCAAATACATTATGTTGCACGCGCCAAGTGAGCGTCTGGACGAAATCATTGCCCTGCTGCCGGGCGCGGAACGTCCGACCATTCTGCCGCTGGCAGGCGATCAGCAACGCGTGGCGATGCACATGGTCAGCAGTGAAACCCTGTTCTGGGAAACAATGGAGAAACTGAAAGCGCTGGGCGCCAGCTCCATTCTGGTTCTGCCAATCGAAAAAATGATGGAGTAATGCCATGAAGCCTGACGCGTTCACGACCCCGATTGACTGGCAACAATGCGACGAACAACAACGTCGCGACCTGCTGACCCGCCCGGCGATGTCAGCCTCTGATCGTATTACCGAATCTGTCAGTGAAATTCTGCGCCGCGTGCGCAGTGAAGGTGACAGTGCGCTGCGCGAATTCTGCGCCCGCTTTGATAAGACTGACGTTCAGGATCTGCGTGTCACCGCACAGCAAATCGGGGCCGCGTCAGCGCGTTTAGGTGAAGAGGTGAAACAGGCGATGGCGCACGCAGTGCGTAACATCGACACGTTCCATCAGGCACAAAAACTGGCGGTGGTGGATATTGAAACCCAGCCGGGCGTCCGCTGTCAGCAGCTCACCCGCCCTATTCAGTCCGTCGGGTTGTATATTCCGGGCGGTTCGGCACCGCTGGTGTCAACCGTATTAATGCTGGCCACCCCGGCACGCATCGCCGGATGTCAGAAAGTGGTGCTGTGTTCACCGCCACCGATTGCCGATGAAATTCTGTATGCCGCGCAACTTTGCGGTGTGGAAGAGGTGTATCAGCTCGGCGGCGCGCAGGCGATTGCCGCTCTGGCCTTCGGCACTGAAACCGTACCGCGCGTGGCGAAAATCTTCGGACCGGGTAATGCGTACGTGACGGAAGCGAAACGTCAGGTCAGCCAGAGTCTCGATGGCGCGGCGATCGACATGCCTGCCGGTCCGTCGGAAGTGCTGGTGATCGCCGACAGCGGCGCGACGCCTGACTTTGTGGCGTCTGATTTACTTTCGCAGGCAGAACACGGCCCGGATTCGCAGGTTATTTTACTGACGCCGGATCTGAAAATGGCCCAGGCGGTCGGCGAAGCCGTCGAGCGCCAGTTGCAGACATTATCCCGCAGTGAAATTGCCCGTCAGGCGCTGGCAAGCAGCCGTCTGATTGTGGCGAAGGACATCGCGCAATGTATCGAAATCAGCAATGCGTATGGCCCGGAGCACCTGATTCTGCAAACCCGCGAGCCGGAGCAGTTAGTCGACAGCATCACCAGCGCCGGTTCGGTGTTTCTCGGTGACTGGTCACCGGAATCGGCGGGGGATTACGCCTCCGGCACCAACCACGTTCTGCCGACATACGGTTATACCGCGACCTGTTCAAGCCTGGGTCTGGCGGATTTCCAGAAACGCATGACCGTTCAGCAGTTAACACCGGAAGGTTTGCTGGGTCTGGCCAACACCATTGAAACGCTGGCACAGGCGGAGCAATTGACCGCACACAAAAATGCCGTAACTTTGCGCGTGAATGCTTTAAAGGAGCAACGTTGATGAGCGATGCAAAAAACCTCAGCGTTCAGGCGCTGGCACGTAAGAATGTGCAGGAACTGACACCTTATCAGTCCGCACGCCGTCTCGGCGGCAACGGTGATGTCTGGCTGAATGCCAACGAATATGCCCTTGCCCCCCAGTTCGAACTGACGCAACAGACCTTTAACCGCTATCCGGAATGTCAGCCTGCGCTGGTCATCAACCGTTACGCGGCCTACGCCGGTGTCGATCCGGAACAGGTTCTGGTCAGCCGTGGCGCAGATGAAGGCATTGAACTGCTGATCCGCGCGTTCTGCGAGCCGGGCAAAGACGCCATCCTTTATTGCCCGCCGACGTACGGCATGTACAGCGTCAGCGCCGAAACCATCGGCGTGGAAGGCCGCACCGTTGCCGCGAAAGCGGACTGGTCTCTGGATCTTCCGGCGATTGAAGCCGCACTGGATGGCGTGAAACTGGTTTACGTGTGCAGCCCGAATAACCCGACCGGCAATATCATCGATGCGGATGAAATCCGTGCCGTGCTGGAGATGACCCGCGGTCGCGCCATTGTCGCCGTCGACGAGGCCTATATTGAATTCTGCCCGCAGGCGACGGTGTCCGGCTGGTTGCAGGAATATCCGCATCTGGCCGTTCTGCGCACGCTGTCTAAAGCCTTCGCGCTGGCCGGTTTGCGTTGCGGGTTCACGCTGGCGAACAGCGAGCTGATTGGTTTATTAATGAAGGTGATCGCGCCTTATCCTTTATCCACTCCGGTCGCGGATATTGCCGCACAGGCACTCAGCCCGGAAGGACTGGCCGTGATGCGTCAGCGCGTGGCGGAAGTCACGAACAACCGCGAATGGTTGATCGCAGAGTTGGAACAATGCGCCTGTGTCGAAGAAGCCTTCGCCAGCGACACCAACTATGTGCTCGCCCGCTTCAGCGCATCCAGCGCCGTCTTTAAAAACCTCTGGGATCAGGGCATTATCCTGCGTGACCAGAACAAGCAACCGGGGCTTTCCGGCTGCCTGCGTATTACTATCGGTACACGGGAAGAGCTGCAACGTGTGATCACTGCGCTGCAACCGTTACCGGGCGCCATCGCCACGACCCTTAATGATAATCAAAATAGCCCCCGCAAGGAGCACATGTGAGCCAGAGTCCGTTATTGCAAAAAACACTGTTTATCGACCGCGACGGTACCCTGATTTCTGAGCCGCCGGAAGATTTCCAGGTCGATCGTCTGGACAAACTGGCCCTCGAGCCGGGGGTCATTCCGGCCCTGTTAGCCTTGCAAAATGCAGGCTTTAAACTGGTGATGATCACCAATCAGGACGGGCTAGGCACCGCCAGTTTCCCGCAGGACACTTTCGACCCGCCGCACAACCTGATGATGCAGATCCTGACGTCTCAGGGCATCGTTTTTGATGACGTGCTGATTTGTCCGCACCTGCCTGCCGATCACTGTGATTGCCGTAAACCGAAAACCAAACTGGTGGCGGGCTATCTGGAAAGCGGCGTGCTGGACACGGCAAACAGCTACGTGATTGGTGACCGGGATACCGATATCCAGCTTGCCGCCAATATGGGTATCGCCGGGCTGCGCTATCAGCGCGATACGCTGAACTGGGCCAGCATTGCGGAACAGCTGACCAAACGTGACCGTCACGCAAAAGTGAACCGCGTTACCCGCGAAACGGCAATTGATGTCGATGTCTGGCTGGATCGCGAAGGCGAAAGCAAAATCCGCACCGGTGTCGGCTTCTTTGACCACATGCTCGATCAGATCGCCACACACGGCGGTTTTCGCATGAACATCGAAGTGAAAGGCGATCTTTATATCGACGATCACCACACGGTAGAAGATACCGCGCTGGCGCTGGGCGAAGCCCTGAATAAGGCGCTGGGCGATAAACGCGGCATCGGCCGTTTCGGCTTCGTGCTGCCAATGGATGAATGTCTGGCCCGTTGCGCGCTGGATATCTCCGGGCGTCCGCACCTCGAATACAAAGCGGAATTTAACTATCAGCGCGTCGGTGATCTGAGCACAGAAATGGTTGAACACTTCTTCCGTTCCCTGTCTTACGCGATGGCCTGTACCCTGCACTTGCGAACCAAGGGCAAAAACGATCACCACCGTGTTGAAAGCCTGTTCAAAGCTTTCGGACGCACGCTGCGTCAGGCGATCCGCGTCGATGGCAACACCCTGCCGAGCTCGAAAGGAGTGCTGTGATGAATGTCGTTATCCTTGATACCGGCTGCGCCAACCTCTCTTCCGTTAAATATGCGGTTCAGCGTTTGGGCTATGAGCCGACGGTAAGTCGTGAGCCGGAGATTGTGTTGCAGGCGGATAAGTTATTTTTGCCGGGCGTGGGCACGGCTCAGGCCGCGATGGAACAACTTGAGCAACGCGAGCTGATTGACCTGATCAAAGCCTGCACCCAGCCGGTGCTGGGGATTTGTCTGGGTATGCAGTTACTGGCGTCGTCGAGTGAAGAAAATGGCGGCATCGATACGCTGGGCATTATCAATACGCCGGTCCAGCGTATGCAGGATCTGGGTTTACCTCTGCCGCATATGGGCTGGAATCAGGTCATCGCCAACGCCGACAGCCATTTGTTTCGCGGCATTGATGAAAATGCTTACTTCTATTTCGTCCACGGATTTGCCATGCCGGTATGCGAAAATACGGTCGCACAGACACTTTACGGCGAGCCCTTCAGCGCTGCCGTTCAAAAAGACAACTTCTTCGGCGTGCAGTTTCATCCCGAGCGTTCCGGTGCCGCTGGCGCACAGTTGCTGAAAAACTTTCTGGAGATGTAAACAGCATGATTATTCCCGCTTTGGATTTGATCGAAGGCAGCGTGGTGCGTTTGCATCAGGGCGATTACGGTCAGCAACGCGACTACGGCAATGATCCGCTGCCGCGTTTACAGGATTATCAGCAGCAAGGCGCGCAGGTTCTGCACCTTGTCGATTTAACCGGTGCAAAGGATCCGGCCGCCCGCCAGATCCCGTTACTGACCACGTTACTGGCCGGTGTTTCTGTGCCGGTTCAGGTGGGCGGCGGTATCCGCAGTGAGCAGGATGTTGAAGCCCTGCTGAATGCCGGTGCGACCCGCGTCGTCGTCGGTTCCACTGCCGTGAAAGACCCGGCGACCGTGCAGGGCTGGTTCAGCCGTTTTGGCGCAGACGCACTGGTGCTGGCGCTGGATGTGCGTATCGATGCTGAAGGCACGAAAAATGTCGCCATCAGCGGCTGGCAGGAAAACTCCAATGCCACGCTGGAACAGGTGGTCGAACAGTATCTGCCGTTCGGTCTCAAACATGTGCTGTGCACGGACATTTCCCGCGACGGTACGCTGGCCGGTTCCAACGTCGAACTGTATCGCGAAGTGACCGCCCGCTATCCGCAGGTAGCGTTTCAGGCTTCCGGCGGTATCGGCTCGCTGGAAGATATCGCGCAATTGCGTGACAGCGGCGTGGAAGGCGTGATTGTCGGGCGTGCATTGCTCGACGGTAAATTTAATGTGACGGAGGCAATTTCATGCTGGCAAAACGGATAATCCCCTGCCTCGACGTTAAAGACGGCCAGGTCGTCAAAGGCGTACAGTTCCGCAATCACGAGATCATCGGTGACATCGTGCCGCTGGCACAGCGTTATGCGCAGGAAGGCGCCGACGAACTGGTGTTCTATGACATTACCGCGTCAAGCGATGGCCGGGTTGTAGACAAAAGCTGGGTCTCGCGTGTGGCTGAAGTCATTGATATCCCCTTCTGTGTGGCGGGCGGGATTAAAAGCCTTGAAGACGCCAGCCAGATTTTGCAGTTTGGCGCAGACAAGATTTCCATTAACTCCCCTGCACTGGCGGATCCGACACTGATCACCCGTCTCGCCGACCGCTATGGTGTACAGTGTATCGTGGTGGGCATTGATACCTGGCATGATGCCGAAAGCGGCACTTATCAGGTTCATCAGTTTACCGGCGACGAGGCCCGCACTAAAATCACCACCTGGCAGACCATCGACTGGGTGAAAGAAGTGCAGGAACGTGGCGCCGGTGAAATAGTGCTGAACATGATGAATCAGGACGGCGTGCGTAACGGTTACGATCTTGAGCAACTGAAGATGATCCGCGAAGTCTGTCATGTTCCGCTGATCGCCTCGGGGGGCGCAGGCACCATGCCGCATTTCCTCGATGCATTCCGCGAAGCGCGGGTCGACGGCGCACTGGCCGCCTCCGTGTTCCACAAACAAATTATCAATATTGGCGAGCTGAAAAGCTATTTAGCCGAAAATGGCGTGGAGATCCGCTTGTGAGTAATCAGGAAGGAAAAACCGGTCTGCTGACCGGTGAACAAATCGACCAGCTCGACTGGGAAAAAGTGGACAACCTGATGCCGGCCATCATCCAGCACGCGGTATCCGGCGAAGTGCTGATGCTTGGTTACATGAACCAGGAAGCGCTGAGCGTCACCCAATCTTCCGGTAAAGTGACATTCTATTCACGCACCAAAGCGCGTCTGTGGACCAAAGGGGAAACGTCGGAAAACTACCTGAACGTCGTCAGCATCACGCCTGATTGTGATAACGATACCTTGCTGGTGCTGGTCAATCCGGTCGGACCGACCTGCCACAAAGGCAACAACAGCTGCTTCCACCCTGCCGAAACCGACTGGGCGTTCTTATATCAGCTGGAAGAACTGCTGGCCTCGCGTAAAACCGCCGACCCGGAAAGCTCGTATACCGCCAAACTGTATGCCAGTGGCACCAAACGCATCGCGCAAAAAGTCGGTGAAGAAGGCGTGGAAACCGCGCTGGCTGCTACCGTCAATGACCGTTTTGAACTGAAAAACGAAGCTTCAGATCTGGTCTATCACCTGCTGGTATTACTGCAGGATCAGGATCTGAACCTCAGTGCAGTGATCGATAATCTGCGTCAGCGTCATAAGAAATAACGTCAGATTACGGACGTAAAAAAGCCGCCTTTGCTGATGCATTGGCGGCTTTTTATTTGGTTAAATAATTAAACGTTAAGCGGACTCATTGTATTTTCTTATTGCGTTGCGGCCTAAGACAAATGCAGCGCCCAAGATTACGCCGAATAAGGCTCCGATGATTAAAGTTAGCGCTTTTTTAGGGCTGTCACGATGAATTGGCATATTGGGTTTCATCACATATCGCAATGCATAGGTAGTCTCAGGGTTGGACTTCAGAGAGCTAATAGCGATTAGGGCCTGCCGGGTATTATAATAATCATCATCTAATGGTAGCGGACGGGTTGATTCGTTTTTGATAGTCGCTGCTAATGCATCGCTTCCAAGAACGAACAACGTATCCTCAGATAATGTTTCAGCTTGCTGCACACGTGTATCTTTAATATGGGACTGTTCAGCAATAACTAAAGCCTGATTAAGTATTTGTAGTCTTTTATCTTTTCTTTCTTGCGCAACTTTAACCTGGCTATCAAGCCTCTCATTTAAATCTTTAATTTTAGAAGTTACACTGCTCTGCAAGTCATCTTCCAGTTCAGTAACAACCCTTTTATTTATTTGTTGGATATAGGTTGTAAGAGTCTTACGTGCTGCACCAGCACTGTCACCCGTATAGCTTATTCTCAAAGGAAACTCCTGCCCCTTAACGGCAGGAAGGATAACCAATTTCTCCGGGATTTCCTGATTATCCAACTGTTCGGATAAAGCGGCAATTGCTGAGTTAAAACGGCTAAAAAAACGTTGCTGCACATCGACTATACTCGGTGCATTTGCGGGGTTTTGGCTGTACAGAATAGCCATAGCATTATTGTAATTAGCTATTTGACCTGAATCGGGATAAGTAACAATCGCTTCCGAGGTCCATTTCTCTTTAGCGATAAACAAATAACCAACTGCAATAATAATCATCAAAAAAGCAAATAAGGCAATGATTATTTTTCCACGCCACAGCTGCAAAATAATATCAAAAAAATCAATATCTTCAGCTGAGTTTTTAGCTGGAGGTTTTAAAAAAGTATTATCTTGATTCATGATCACCTTAAGGGAGATTGTTCACATTTGATTGCCTAATTGTGCCAACAATTATAGTCACGATGAATGCAAAAAACCTGTATGGAAAGTAACTATTTTCATAAGATTAGGCTGAAAATAAGGAGAAAAGTAAATTATAGGTATTTTTATGAAACAGAAAACGTTTGATACAAAAACGCCCCGAACAAAGGGGGCGTGATTTAGCATTTCAAGCAACAAAAAATTTAATCCAACCATTCGGTATGGAATACGCCCTCTTTATCAGTGCGTTTGTAAGTATGGGCACCGAAATAGTCACGCTGTGCCTGGATCAGGTTGGCTGGCAGAACCGCAGAACGGTAGCTGTCATAGTAGTTGATCGCTGCAGAGAAGGTTGGGGTCGGGATACCGTTCTGAACGGCATAAGACACCACATCACGCAGCGCTTGCTGGTATTCGTCAGTAATATTTTTGAAGTACGGGGCCAGCAGCAGGTTAGCAATAGACGCATTCTCAGCGTAGGCATCGGTAATTTTCTGCAGGAACTGAGCGCGGATGATACAACCAGCACGGAATATCTTCGCGATTTCACCGTAGTTCAGATCCCAGTTATTCTCGTCTGACGCTGCTTTCAGCTGTGAGAAGCCTTGTGCGTAAGAAACCAGTTTACCCAGATACAGTGCACGACGAACTTTCTCAATGAACTCAGCTTTGTCACCCGCGAAAGGTTTAACAGCCGGGCCAGACAATACTTTCGAAGCAGCAACGCGCTGATCTTTCAGGGATGACAGGTAACGGGCAAAAACAGACTCGGTGATCAGGGTCAGTGGTTCACCCAGATCCAGTGAGCTCTGGCTGGTCCATTTACCGGTGCCTTTATTCGCCGCTTCATCCAGGATCACATCAACCAGATATTTACCTTCTTCATCTTTCTTGGTGAAGATATCTTTGGTGATATCGATCAGGTAGCTGCTCAGCTCGCCTTTGTTCCAGTCAGCGAAGGTGGTAGCCAGCTCTTCGTTGCTCAGGTTCAGAGACTGTTTCAGCAGTGAATAGGCTTCTGCGATCAGCTGCATGTCGCCGTATTCGATGCCATTGTGAACCATCTTGACGTAGTGACCTGCGCCATCCGCCCCGATGTAAGCCACGCAAGCGTCGCCATCTTCTGCACGAGCTGCGATTTTCTCAAGGATCGGTGCCACCAGTGCATAAGCTTCTTTCTGACCGCCAGGCATGATGGATGGGCCTTTCAGTGCGCCCTCTTCACCACCAGAAACACCGGTACCGATGAAGTTGAAACCTTGTTCAGACAGTTCGCGGTTACGACGAATGGTGTCTTTATAATAGGTGTTGCCGCCATCGATCAGGATGTCGCCTTTATCCAGGTGCGGAGTCAGGGATGCGATCGTTTTATCAGTTGCTTCACCGGCTTTCACCATCAGCAAGATACGACGAGGTTTTTCCAGCGAGTCAACAAACTCTTCAACGGTGTAGTGCGGAACCAGATTTTTACCCGGATTTTCAGCGATGACTTCATCAGTCTTGTCGCCGGAACGGTTAAAAATGGATACGGAATAACCACGGCTTTCGATGTTAAGCGCGAGGTTACGGCCCATTACCGCCATACCGACTACGCCGATCTGTTGTTTGGACATTACATACTCCTGTCAGGGTGGTCACCGCTACATATGCGCGGCTTAGAATGTGGCTTAGATGTTAACTCAGGTTATGGAGTGTGTGTAGCAGAAGTTGTTCAGAGCAAGTGAACTTCATACTTTGTTGGCTACCTGAACGTAAAAATCAAGGGCGATATTTATCGTTATTTTTCAAAGAAAAAGAATCAATATATGCGTTAAAACACATTGTGGCAGCCTTGATGTCGCCGCGAATGATTGAGAGGCAGAAATAACCCAAAGCAAGGAATAAAGGACGACTTCTGACCAAGAATGATTCGCCATGAGTACTTAGAATAAAGAAATGATTACGCAACATAAAATAACCTTTCCAGGATTTTAAATCATTCTTTTGGTGATTAACTAGCAACCTTATGGCTTTCGCCTTAGGTTCGCAAATTATTTTAAAACCTGCGCTTTTTGCGCGAATTGAAAAATCGAGGTCATCATTAAAAATGAAAAAACGTTCGTCAGGTTTACCAACGATGTCAATAAGCCGATGAGAAATTAAAGGTCCTTCAAAAGGAACCCCTGCAATTTCGAACGAATGGTTATTTTCTGAACCCTCTAAATAATCCTTAACAGTAGATAATTTTGGATTCATTAAGAAAGGGTTACTAAGATCATAAATAACAGGTGAAATCTCAGCACAGGAACCATCAAGATTATAGCGAACCGGCTGAGTAATACCTTCATTACCTGTTAACAAAAGATTTTCCAAGCATGTCACTTCGGGTGAGAGATCATCATCCATTAACCAAAGATAGTCATAAATTTTACTTTTGACAACATCAAACCCATAAGAAAACCCCCCTGCACCGCCAAGGTTATCTCCAGTATTAAAATATGAAATTGCAATATTTGAATGAGAACTTTTAATAAACTCATCTACCAGTAAAAATGTACCATCATTGCTATTATTGTCAACAATGATAATTTCACGCAGTGGATAGCTTTGATTAACTAATGACGTAAGGACCTTAGCTAAAAAATCTTTACGATTAAAAGTAACGACAAGAGCAATGACATTTTTCATCATGAAATCACCTCCTTTTCAACAGCACTTAAAGCTGAGGAAATGATTTGATGCATATCGTAATACTTATATTCCGCAAGTCTACCGCCAAAAATAACATTACTAACAGCTTTAGCCTTGTTTTTATAATTTGAATATATTCTGTTATTTTTGCTATCATTTACCGGATAGTAGGGCTCATCTCCTTCAGAATATTCTTTTGGATACTCACGAGTAATCACTGTTGAATTTTGATTACCGAATTCAAAATGCTTATGTTCGATAATGCGTGTAAACGGATACACAGCATCAATGTAGTTGACAACTGCATTGCCTTGATAATTCTCGATATCCAATTTTTCACTTTCAAAAACCAGCGTGCGATACTCAAGCTTACCAAATTCATATTCAAAAAACTTATCAATTGGACCTGTATACACAATTTTTTTAGCGCAATTAATCCAATGTGATTTATTGTTGAAAAAATCAACGTTTGTTTCTGTTTCAACACCTTCAAGGAGGGCATCGATAATTTTATTATAACCACCAATGGGAATGCCTTGGTATTTATCATTAAAATAATTATTATCGAAAGTAAATCTTACAGGCAATCTTTTAATTATAAATGGAGGTAAGTCCTTACAGGAACGACCCCATTGTTTCTCGGTGTATTCTTTTATCAAGGTATTAAATATATCACGACCAACTAATGAAATGGCCTGTTCTTCAAGATTTTCAGGTTCCTTATCTTTAAGCTCTGCATTTTGAGAACTAATTATATCCCGCGCATCCTGCGGTTTAACAACTCCCCACAACTGATTGAATGTATTCATATTGAAGGGCAAATTATACATTTTACCCTTAGAAATAGCAGTTGGAGAATTTGTAAAACGGTTAAATTCAACTAAGTTATTGACGTAATCCCAGACATTTTTGTCATTAGTATGAAAAATATGCGCGCCATATTTATGAACGTTGATCCCATCAATATTTTCGCAGTAAATATTACCACCTAGGTGATTTCTTTTTTCTATGACCTTAACAGCGAACCCTTTCTTCTTCATTTCATGTGCAAAAACGCACCCAAATAATCCAGAACCAACAATCAAATAATCATATTTCATATCATTTACTCTTTAATAAAACCTGTAGATAATCCTTTGCAAAAAAATAAATATAATTTATTTTTTTATTCAAAATTGCTTTTTTTAAATTTTGTATGAAAATCGTTTTCGCCAAAATAGGTGTGTATTTGACATCGGGTTTTTGTACTATTTTAAAAAAAGCATCGCGAGCTTTATCAAGCTGGTTAGTAATCTTCACCGCAGTGTCATCACGATATATTAATGTGTACATTCCATTCGTTGCAATTTTCCCTTCCTTGACAAGTCGCAAGTAAAAATCATAATCCTGAATGGCCGGCAATGATTCATCAAATCCTCCAGCACTTAAAAAATGTTTTTTACGAACAACAATTGAGGATGTTGACCCTGGATAATTACACCTGATCAACGACTCATATTGATTAGACGACGGTATTATATTTAAACTATTTCTGATTTTATTTTTTTTATAGTTTTTTATTTTTTTTCCACTATAAGAAAGTACAACTTTTTCGTCAATAAAACATTCCATCAAACTGGATATATGATCCCTTTCCCATAAGTCATCATCATCAAGAAAAGCAATGAACTCCGCACTACTCAAACTCGCCCCAAGGTTCCTGGAATGACACGCGCCGAGATTATTCTTCTTCTTATAAAAGATAATATTTTCTGTAGGAAGATCATTAAGATGCACTTTATTCCAAAAATCATTTTCTGTAAATTTTGAATTATCATCGACAATGATGATCTTATTGATTTTATAAGTCTGCTCAAGAATGCTTTTAACAGTATCAATTAAATACACTAACCGGTTAAAGCTTGGAACTACAACATCAATAGTTTTCATACAATTAATTTTTCCCTCAAACTTTATCTGGATGGACTATTCGTAAGTTTGTTGTATATTTCTTCCAGCGAAACAGTACATGCATCTATACCAAATTTTTCTTCTACAAATTTACGTGCATCATTTCCCATTTTTTCTGCCATCCTATGATCAGAAATAAGCTGGGTTAATCGATATGATAATTCATTATTATCGTTTTCTTCAAAGGCAAATCCAGTGACACCATTTATAATCCCTTCTTTGGCTCCGCCAAATGCAGAAGTGATCACTGGAACACCACAAGCAGAAGCTTCCAAAAGAACAAGGCCAAATCCTTCCGCATCCCCACTTTCAGCATGCACGCTTGGAAGGCATAAAACTAAAGATTTTGAAAGCTCTTCGATTACCTGATGTTTATTGCAAGCCCCGACAAAGTTAACCTTCACATTTAGGCTGGCAGCTAGCGCTTTGAGTTGCTTCTCGAGAGGGCCTGTTCCTATAATTTTCAATTCAACATCAGGATATTTATCATGAATTTTCGAGAATGCCTCGATCAGGACACCGCACCCTTTTTTCTCAACCAATCTACCTACAAACAGTATCTGCTTCCTGGAGTCATAGGGTACGTTTTGTTTTGCGAAAACGACTGTGTCAACACCGATATACGAAACAAATATCTTATCTGCAGGTATACCAAATTCGATAGCTTTTTTCTTAAGCTCTTGTGAGACCGCAATAAATGTCACATTTTTAGATTGTGCAATTTTTAAAATTCTTTCAGGGTAGTCTTTTAAATGTAAACCTTCTTTTCCTGACTTCCACCATGCTTTTTTTATATTAATATCATAACCATGTAGAGTAATAAGTATAGGCAGGTCAAACCGCCTGAATAGAGACCAATTAATTACCGCATCAACACCAAAGTGAATGTGAATAATATCAGGTTCGAGAGCTCGAAGTAATTTTTCATCGCGTGAAGGTGAAAAACTAATGAGTTTATAAAAATTTCTTTTAAAATTACTGAAAATGCTTATCTTTTCTTCGAAGGTAACAAAGTCACATTCATTAATATCAAGACCATTTTCGATATGGAATTGCCCCACTAGAACAGGATTCCATTCTTTATAAGAAAGAACCTGTTCTTTAATGAAAGTTTCAGAAAATGGCAAAAGTTTAGTCCTGAACACCACTACATTTTTATTCATTACTATTTACTTCCTGATATGAACTTGCTCTATTGGACTTACCTACATTTAAAACAAGTATAAATAATACAAATAAAAACAAACACTGCATATAGTTAAGGAAGGGGATAAACCATCCATGGCAGATTAGCATCAGCGACAGGCACCATGTTAAATCAACCAAGGCCTTACCATTACCTAGAAATGAGCTTAATCTTATGGCAACAAATAACGCTAATAAAATAACAAATATTATAGTGACTGCATATAAATGATAAAAATAAAAATATCCGATCACACCAATTTGTGAAGACCAGGTTGAGACACCATTAATCTGATATGCCATAAAATCTTGCGCAGATGTTATCATGGATACATCAACATTGAAGAAGCGCGCAAGTGCGGCTACCAGCCAATTTAAAGAATAAAAAGAATACGAAGAACCAGTCTGAGCAAATTGTTCCCCTAAACCCTCCCCATACTGAACGATGAAATGTGTATTACTGACCATTTGAAAACGTTCTAATGTAATAAATAAATAGTTAAAGTAAGTCTCGAGGTCAATGCCGGATATAGCGGTGGTAATATCGCCAATCAAATCTCCGCCTGAATTAATTGAATTAACAATTGCATCCTTCATCATTCTAACAAATGGGTAAAGAGCAATACCGATTGTCGTTAGAGTTATTATTTTTGTTAATCTATAATTTTTCCCCTGCCGTTTCTTCCTGATTAGAAACAAGCAGAAAAGTATTAATAACTGGCCAGTCTGTCCATTTAGCAGTATAAGAATGATATATAAAACATAAACCAGGAAATACACATATCTCTTGCTTTCACATCGATAAAAAAGATATATTAATACCAGAAGGACAGGTTGGAATAGTGTGTTGAAATAAAGCATTAGCTTAGGCACTTCATTTACCAAGTCTTTATTTACGCCTAGAACACCAATTTTGTATAACACCGATAACATAATACCAATAATTACCAGCGCTAGCATAGACCAATCAAGCTTAAGGCTATGATTATATAAACAGCAGGAGGTCGTACGTACTGCCTCAAATGCCTTAAATATAACACCTTGGAAAATTAGGAAAGTAAATAGTACTATCAAACATGATAGTATAATCAGAGCGGCATCAGCCGAATATTCATATTTAAAATCCCCACCAAGAGTTCCTATTGATAGAAAATACACTGAACAAGATAAGTTAAAAAAAACATACAAAAACATGAGGTATTTTCTAATCATACATTCTCACAATTGCCACTTTGTTTTATTTTAAATGATAAGTTAGCGAAAAATAAAACTTTTAATTTTATGTAGGTAAAACAATACCCATGGCTTGTTTCTGAATTTTTTATAAAAACTATATTTGCTCGACATAAAACTAGAGTTCTTTTCAAGAATAGCTAAATATTTCCTAAAACCAATCACATCCCCACTTTTTATCGCTCTAATCGCTAACGCTAGATATATATGTGAAATTTTATTTAAAAATGAAAGTTTATTGCTATGAAAGTCCTCTGAAGATTTTTTCAGAGATTCGATTATAGCCAGATGTCTAGTGGTGTGCGCCTCTGATTGTTTTTGTGTATGCGCAGACCACGAACCTTGTGATTGCAATCTATATACTGACATAGGCCACGGTAAATACAGGCCACCAGAATTTTTCATCCCATATAATTCCAGAAACAGATCCCCGACTGGAGCATTGTTGAACCATTCGGGTAACATGCCAATCATTTCTTTATTAAACATATAAGATGCAGTTGGTGCAAATTGATTTAAACTTTTTAAAACATCATCAACAGTAAACAGAGAAATTAATTCACCTTTGCTGTAACTTTTTACTTTACTAACTGATTCACCTTTTAGCAGAAAACATGGGTGAAATGAAAACATAACATCCGGATTAGCAATCATGGCATCATACTGTTTTTGTATTTTTTTATCATCTATCCAATAATCATCCCCTTCACAAAACGCGATGTAAGCACCCTTTGCATGGCTAACAGCATTTAATAAATTTCCGTTTGCACCTAGATTGCGTTTCGTTTTGACATATCTTATTAAACCAGGATACTTGGTAACGTAAGAATCAATAATATTTGATGTTTCATCCGTGCTACCATCATCAGAAATTATTATTTCAAAGGGGAAATTGGTCTTCTGTGATAAAAAGCCCTCTATTGCATCAGCTACATATAGTTCTTGATTGTAAGTAATACAACAAACACTAACTTTTACATCAGAATTAGGTAATAAAGTTTTTCTTTTTTTATCGATACTTTGCATCATGCAGCCTTAAATATTCAATATTTGTCCCAAATCAAGTATTTGTGTATTTTCCGGCAAATTTTTTTGTGCCTGGTTGCGTGCATAAATATAATATGGAACGAAATCTTCTTTTATTCAGAAAGAACCTTTACAGCGTTATCAGTTTCAACTACCACGCTAAGGAGAATGACACTTCACGAGCCTAATATCGCATGGTACCTAATGTCGACATCAGTATGAGATACATTAGCCCATATTTTTGGGTACCATCGGAATAATCATATAATACATAGACTAATCATCATCCCGAATATGAAGGTTCGATGAACCATGAAATAAATCTAAATTTGACATATGAACATCGTCGCCAAATGAGCAAAAACAGATTTTTATCTCATTGCGCGAAAGAGTCGGTATGTTATCCCCGAATAATACTTATAATTCGACTAAAATCGTTTTCCGTTAACTCATTAAATATCGGTAGACAGAGGACTTTATCCGAAGTTTTGTTAGCAATAGGGAGATTGCCAATTGATGCTGATTCAATCCCTCTATACATTGGCATATTACTAATAATTGGGTAAAAATATCTACGCGAAAGAATGTTATTTTTCTTTAATTCGTTATAGAGTTCATCCCTTGACATCCTGAAGTCTGACTCAATCAACACGGGAAAATAAGAAAAATTGCTGTTTGCTTGTGCTGAAGGATTAGGTACCGTAATCCCTTGGATTTTAGCCAACTCATTACGATAATTTTTATCTATTTCCTGGCGTTGCCCTATAGCCTTATCAATATGTTTTAATTGAACCAGACCAAATGCGGCATTAATTTCACTCATTTTACCATTAATACCTGGGGCTGTTACGGTCAACTCATCTGCTATTCCAAAGTTTTTGAGACTATCAATACGCTGCTTTGTCTTTTCGTCCTGGCATATTATCGCCCCACCTTCAAATGTATTAAATACTTTCGTAGCATGGAAGCTTAGTATAGACATGTCTCCATAATTAAGGATACTTTGACCTTCCATTTGAATGCCAAATGCATGTGCTGCGTCATATATGACGCGTAAACCATAATTATCCGCTATACGTTGAATTTCCAGGACATCACAGGGATTTGAATAGCAATGCACAGGCATAATTGCTGTTGTTTGTGGTGTGATCGCCTCTTCTATTTTCTTTGGATCAATGTTGAAAGTATTAGGGTCTATATCAACAAATACAGGTTTTAAACCATTCCACAAAATTGAGTGACTTGTAGCGACAAAAGAATATGGCGTAGTGATTACTTCTCCTGATATTCGTAATGCTTGAAGAGCTGTGATCAGAGCAATGGTTGCATTGTTAAATAATGAAATATATTTAACACCTAGGTAATCACAAAGTTTTTTTTCCAACTCTTGATGAAATGGCCCGTTATTTGTCAACCATTTATTATTCCAGATTTCCTCAAGATAGGGGATAAATTCTTTTAGATCAGGTAAAAATGGTTGCGTTACTGGTATATTTTTCATTTTTAAATATCTCTTTTTTTAACTGATAATATAAACTTGAATAATTTGTTTTGCGTCACAAAAATCAGAAGAACATACATAATGGCTGAAGAAGCAATCATGATTAAAATTTGCGAAATTTGATTCTTCGTTGCGTAGATAGCAAACAACCAGGCAATAAAACAAGAGAAAATTGCGATACACCAAATAGGGAATAACTCATTTATTTGTCTCATTACTCTCAATCCTGTTAATTTCTTAGTATAATAGGTATTAAGTATCAGAGATAAATACGAATGGACTAATAAACCGATGCACATAAACATTATGCTATACTGCATAGTTGTCATAATTATAATTAGACCCAGGATTTTTTTTATAACTTCTAATTTTAAAAACAAATCACTACGCCCTTTAACTTGCAATATATTCAAATTTATCGCATGTACCGGATAAAGCATATAAGCAAGAGCTAAGGCCATAACTAAGTTAGAAGCAACATTCCACTCTGGCCCAAGAAGTAAAAACAACAAAGGTTTTGATATAATAGCAATCCCACACATAAGGGGGAAAATTATCAGGGATGCCACTTTCATTGTCAGTAAATAATATTCTTCGAGTTTATGGTAATCTTTTTGCATATGACTAAACATCGGATATGTAACTCTTTGAATGATATTTGTCATTGTCATAGCTGGTATACTTGATAACTGATTTGCTTGTGTATATTGACCGACATCTACAACATTAAATTTCTTACCAATGACAATTTGGTATAAATTATTGTATGCAGTATCCATAAGACCCGATATCAATAACTTGCCGCCAAAACCAAATAGATAGTTAAATGATTCTCGACTAAAAGTAAAACTTGGATACCATCTGGTTAAAATCGTAATGAGTATAGCATTACATAATGCCATCAGCAGTGTTTGTGCAACTAGAGCCCATACGCCATACCCATACCAAGCTAACAATAGTGCAATCGTCCCGCTAATAACAACAGAACTGATAGATGCCTTAGCTTGTGCTTTAAAATCCATTCTGCTTGTCAAAATAGTTCTGGGCACAACTGTAAAGCTATTAATGATGAGCGTAAATCCAATGACTCTTGTCAATGAAATCAATTCTGGCTGTTGATAAAATGTCGCAATCAATGGTGCTGAAATAAACAAAACCGAATAACTTACAAATGCAACAAAAATATTAAAATAAAATGCAGTCGAGTAATCAACCTGTGTGGAATCGACTTTTCTTATTAGAGCTGAACTGAAACCACTATCAATAAATACTTGACCAATAGCGATAAAGATAGCAAGCATGCCAATTAGACCAAACGCCTTAGGCCCCAAAATACGAGCTAAAACCAGCATTAAGACCAATTGTGCGCCTTGCGATAAGATCCTCTCGAATGCACTCCACTTTAATCCACTAATAGTTTTATTTTTAAGCTCAGTCACAGCGTATCACTTAACCAATTGAGAAAGGTATTGACCGTAACTATTTTTGGCCATGAGTTCTGCCTGGCTTAGTAAATCTTGTTTAGTTAGCCAGTGATTATTGTAAGCAATCTCTTCAAGACATGCCACTTTGTAACCCTGCCTCACCTCAATAGTTTCAACAAATTGTGCTGCTTGTAATAAGCTTTCATGTGTTCCAGTATCCAGCCATGCAAACCCTCTACCCAGCATCTCAATTGATAAATCTCCTTCCTCGAGATACATTTGATTGATTGATGTAATTTCAAGCTCACCACGGGGAGAGGGTTTAACACGCTTAGCGTATTCGACTACTTTATTCGTATAAAAATATAAACCAGTAACGGCATAATTACTTTTTGGATTATCAGGCTTCTCTTCAATCGATAAAACGTTTCTGTTTTCATCAAATTCCACAACTCCGAAGCGCTCAGGATCCTTTACCTGGTAACCAAAAATTGTTGCTTTACTAGAAGAGCGTACAACGGCATCTTTTAATTTTGGTGAAAAGCCTTGACCATAAAAAATATTGTCTCCAAGAACAAGACATACGGAATCATTATTGATAAATGACTCTCCTATTATGAAAGCTTGCGCTAAACCATCAGGTGAAGCCTGAACTTCATATTTTAAATTTAATCCGATCCGGCTACCATCTCCAAGTAGTCTTTTAAAACCTTCTAAATCATTTGGTGTTGTAATAATTAAAATATCTCTAATTCCTGCAAGCATTAATACAGATAGCGGGTAATATATCATTGGTTTGTCATAAATAGGCAACAACTGCTTAGATACACCCATCGTGATTGGGTATAAACGTGTTCCAGAACCACCAGCTAAAATGATACCTTTCATTTTATTCTAATCCTAAGCGTTCACGCTGATAACTGCCATCCTGTACACGACGGCACCATTCAGTATTTGCTAAATACCATTCAACAGTCTTACGAATACCACTTTCAAACGTTTCTTTTGGCTTCCAACCTAGCTCGGCACCAATCTTGTGTGCATCGATCGCATAGCGGCGGTCATGCCCTGGACGATCAGCAACATAGGTTAATTGGTCTCGATATGTGCCTTCTTTCGGCAAAATTTCATCGAGCAGGTCGCAGATGGTCAGTACCACATCGAGATTTCTCTTCTCGTTATGTCCACCGATATTATACGTCTCACCGATTTGACCTTCAGTGATCACCTTATAAAGCGCCCTTGCATGATCCTCAACGTACAACCAGTCACGGATCTGGTCTCCCTTGCCATAAATAGGAAGATTTTTACCCTCAAGCGCATTGAGGATGACTAAAGGGATTAATTTCTCAGGGAAGTGGTACGGGCCGTAGTTATTCGAACAGTTTGTAACCAGGCAAGGGAGACCGTAAGTTCGTTGCCAGGCACGCACAAGATGGTCACTCGAAGCTTTAGATGCAGAGTATGGACTGCTTGGAGAGTAAGCTGTTTTTTCAGTGAAGAGCGGCAGAACTTCAGTACTGTCCCATTCATCAGGATGAGGTAAATCTCCGTAAACCTCATCCGTCGAAATATGATGGAATCGGAAAAGGTTTTTTCTCTCTTCGCTTAGTGCTGACCAATAACTGCGAGACGCTTCCAGCAAAGTGTAGGTACCCACGATATTAGTTTCAATAAATTCGGCCGGCCCGGTAATAGAACGATCAACATGACTTTCAGCTGCAAGATGCATTACAACATCTGGCTGGTGCTCTGCAAATATCTGGTTTAGAGCATGTATGTCGCAAATATCCGTCTGTACAAATGCATAACGTTCACTGGAAGACACAGTATGCAAGGATTCCAGATTCCCGGCATAGGTCAGTTTATCAATATTGACGACGTTATCGGTTGTATTCTCAATAATGTGCCTTATTACAGCAGAGCCAATAAAACCAGCGCCACCAGTAACTAAAATTTTCATTTCTTCGGTCTCTATTAAAACAAGTTTATTTCACAATAATCATTTTACTGCGCATTCATTAGACATTCTGTTAATGTATCGCATAAAGAATACGAAGCAGAAAATAAACAATATTAGCACGCCCAATTGTGAGACGTTATATTGATTTAGAATTATCCCTACAGCAGCAAGTGTCACAGATAGAATCAAAACAATCATTAGGGCTTTAAAGTGGCTAAAACCGTATTTCAGCAATATGTGATGTAAATGTTCGCGATCTGGCTTAAAGGGACTATCTCCACGTCTCACACGGGAGACCATAACACGCACCATATCCATAAGAGGTACTGCAATTAGCCATAATGCTGTAACCGGGTGTATGATCGCGGTACTACCTTGAGTCGCAAGAATCAGTAACCATATGATTGTAAAGCCAATTAATGTGCTACCTGCATCTCCCATAAAGACTTTGAATTTCCTACCCCAGGGAATACCTAAATTCAACAGAATGTAGGGAGTACAGGCGATCGTCAGACAGAAGCACCACTGAGATAACTGCTCTTTACCATGAAGACCAAAAACGATTCCTAATGAAGCAAAGCTAACGCAGGATAAAGCACCGAGCAGCCCGTCAATACCATCTACCATATTGAAAGCATTAATTGCGCTCATAACGGCAAAAATGGTAATGATATATCCGAAAATCCCGAGCCCAATCGTATAACCCAGGAAGATATCTCCGAGAGTAATAAGCCGTAGCCCACCCACCATCATAATAATGGCAACAATGCATTGCAAAACGATCCTTGGCATGACAGGTAGATCAAACCGGTCATCCAATACTCCGACAAATAAAAGCAGACTTACAGAGATAATGAAATAGTTAAAATTTGGAAACCAATCTGGTTGCATGAAAAATAAAATCCAGATAGACACATATATCGAAACCCCTCCCACAAGAGGTATATGCCCACTGTGATGTTTTCTGGCGTTAGGTTTATCAACAAGCCCAACACGCCGCGCTATTTTTCTAGCAATGAACAAAGAGGCCAATGCGCTTAGAAATATTATTAAGTATTCTTGCATAACTGCACCGTGTTTTTAGAGAATTATATTTCAAAAAGTTTATGTTTATAACGTGAAATATCATTCACTTAACTTATAAGGTTTATTATTAACAATTTCTGGCTCCATCCAGTTTCTAATATTTTCTAATTGCAACTTTGATATGGTGATTAGAAATAATTAACATTCAAGGGCTTTAAGCTTAGCCTGGTCACAAGTAGGTTACTTTAAACTGAGGAGCGTCACATCAGGGCCTTTCGCTGTAAGCACGCTACCGCCCTTGGCTCAAAAGCTACCAATACACTTATTACTAAACATCGTTCCTATTTTGTACTCAAAAAATTTTTACATTAGAAGATAGACTGTCTGCACATGTGGCACTGATTCTTAACCTAATCGCCTTCAATCACAAGATTCAATTATCTTAAAAATCATTCTTCCTAGCGCTCATCTTTCTCAAACCATCTGTCAAGAGCAAGAAATTTCTATGTACCTGTAAATTAGTAAGAATCTCTATAATTAACACCATCAAACTATAGATTAATTTTTGAGCTTTGCAAAAAATCTCTGCTTATCCACAATTGATTCATCTGCCTTTTATCAATATCGAATTTCATTCCTGTGAGGATTGCACCAATCGCTTCAAACCCATCGAAATTTGCAGCATATAGCCTAGCGCAATGTGTAAGGAAACGCAGCCTAATTAGTGATTTTTTGTCAGCAAATGTTTGTTTTCACAGCGCTATTGATTAGAGTTTGTACTAATTGAGTTCAACGATATCAATACAGCTGTGTTGCGAAGAATTTCTACCAAATGAGAGTTAAGTGGGGGATTTCTAAATAGTTTGCCTCCTGGCGGAGGCAAACTTAAAGCAACCTACATATGGAGGTCTTTTATCACAAGAGTAACTTTACTCTGCAGCAAACTCTTTCAGCCACGCTTTGAATGCTTCACCCTGCGAGTTATGACGAATACCATACTCAACAAAGGCTTTCATATAGCCCAGTTTATCGCCACAGTCATGTGAACGACCGGTCATTGAGAAAGCTTCAACGGTTTGCTTTTTCATCAGCATAGCAATGGCATCTGTCAGCTGAATTTCGTTACCTGCACCGTAAGGCGTGATAGCCAGCAGAGGCCAGATAGCTTCAGACAGAACGTAACGGCCAACTACGGCGAGGTTGGAAGGCGCATCTTTCAGCTCAGGCTTCTCAACAATCGCTGTCATTGGTGCGCTTTCGCCAGGTTCAACCTCAGCACCGTTAACATCAACTACACCGTATTTAGACACGTCTTTCTCAGGCACTTCTTCAACCATAACCTGGCTGTTGCCTGTTTCTTTGAAGCGACGAAGCATGGCGGCAAGGTTATCTTTGCGCAGGTCACTGGATGCTTCATCCATCAGAACGTCTGGCAGAATAACCGCGAACGGCGAGTTACCGATTAAAGGTTTCGCACACAGGACAGCATGGCCAAGGCCTTTAGACTGACCCTGACGCACGTTCATGATCGTTACGCCTTTAGGACAGATAGATTGCACTTCTTCCAGCAACTGACGTTTAACGCGCGTTTCTAGCATGCTTTCCAGTTCGAAGGAGGTATCGAAGTGGTTTTCAATTGCGTTTTTAGAAGAGTGAGTCACAAGGATGATTTCTTTGATGCCTGCGGCAGCACATTCATTAACGATGTACTGAATCAAAGGCTTATCGACGATAGGCAACATTTCTTTTGGAATGGCTTTCGTCGCTGGCAACATACGTGTGCCCAGACCGGCAACAGGGATAACAGCTTTTAACATTGTAAAGGATACTCCTTGAAACCTATTGATGTGTAAATTCAGTCTGCTGGCATCCACACGTTTCATGGATTTCACTGAACTGAAATTGTTAAACTGATTGAAATTCCCAATTCGATAAATCTTCCATGAGTATAGTCTCTGTCACCTGGTTTAGGGAGGCCATAGTCATGACTTTAGGACTCAAACACGATTTTCTCTATGGAGTTACGATACCAGCAAGCTGCACCAAACGGTAAGCTAAAGGCTTATTTTTAGGAATGTTATACCTGTTCGTCGATTTAATAATCACAACCTGCTGCTTTCCAAATCAACCTTGCAGACGTCCTTCCCGCCTCCCCGCCGTTATCCCCGCAAAGCCCTTACTGTTTTAACTACCACGCTGATTTAAATTTGAAATTTCACCCTCTCCCGCCCATTATTCAACGTGCGGCGACCGCCGTGTAACCAAAGGTGAAAAACGCAATATGGAATGGATCGCCGATCCGTCGATTTGGGCCGGGCTGGCCACCCTGGTCGTTCTCGAAATTGTTCTTGGGATAGACAATCTCATTTTTATCGCCATTCTGGCGGAAAAACTCCCACGCCAGCAGCGTGATAAAGCACGGGTTACCGGGCTTCTGCTGGCACTGGTGATGCGTTTGTTGCTGCTGGCGTCCATTTCCTGGTTATCAACTCTGACCCGCCCTCTTCTCAGCCTTCTCGGTCATCCGTTCAGTGCACGAGATATGATCATGCTCGCGGGAGGGATATTCCTGCTCTTCAAAGCCACGATGGAGCTGAACGAGCGGCTTGAAGGAAAGGATGAGGAGCAGAGTCACCAGCAAAGTGGGGCTAAATTCTGGCCGGTTGTAGCGCAAATCGTGGTGCTGGATGCTGTATTTTCACTCGATTCCGTGATCACCGCTGTCGGCATGGTGGAGCATCTTGCCGTCATGATGGCTGCCGTCTGTATTGCCATCGGGCTCATGCTGCTGGCGAGTAAACCGCTGACGCGCTTTGTGAACGCACATCCCACCATAGTCATTTTATGTCTCAGCTTCCTGCTGATGATCGGCTTTAGTCTGGTCGCTGAAGGTTTTGGCTACGCGATCCCCAAAGGCTATCTGTACGCGGCTATCGGCTTCTCAGTCATCATCGAGGGATTGAACCAGCTGGCGCAGTTTAACCGTAAACGTTTTTTATCCTCGCGCCGGTCTTTGCGTGAGCGTACGGCAGAAACGGTATTGCGTGTATTGCGCGGTAAACATGAAGAAGCCGAGCTGGATGCCCATTCTTCCAACCTGATCGCAGACAGCGCTAACGAAGAAGACGCAATTTTTAACCAGCAAGAGCGCCATATGATTGAGCGCGTACTGGGGCTGGGACAACGGACCGTCAGCAGCGTGATGACTTCCCGTCATGACGTCGACAATCTGGAGCTTAATGATCCGCTCGAAGTCCTGACCCGCCAGATTGCCGAAAATCAGCACACCAGGCTGGTGGTGACGGAGGACAGTTCGACCGACGAACCTTTGGGCGTGGTGCATGTTGTTGATCTGCTAAGACAACAGCTTCTGCAGAATGAATTAGATTTGAAGGCACTGATCCGTCAGCCGCTGATCTTCCCTGAGCAACTTTCGCTGCTGATGGCCCTCGAACAATTCCGGCTGGCGAAAACCCATTTTGCCTTTGTGGTGGATGAGTTTGGTTCTGTCGAAGGGATTGTTACCCTGACCGATGTGATGGAAACCATTGCCGGAAATCTGCCGGAATCGGATGAAACGCCGGACGCCCGTCACGATATCCAGCGACAGGACGACGGCAGCTGGATTGCCAACGGCTATATGCCTCTTGAAGATCTGGTGATGTATATCGCGCTGCCGGTGGATGAAAAGCGGGAATACCATACCCTTGCCGGTCTGTTGATGGAATATACCCAAAGCATCCCGCAGGTTGGCGCACAGATAGAAATTAACCATTATCTGTTTGAACCGCTGGAAGTGAGCAGTCACCGTATATTGAAAGTGAAAATCACCCCGCCTAAAACCGAATCAGAAGACGATTACGAAGTCTGAGATGTTACGATTCGCCGATAAAAAAACGGGATGCCTTTGCGGGCACCCCGTTTAATCTTTTTGGTTTAAGAACAATTACTTATTCAGATATTTCTGCACATCATCGTTTTCTTTGCTGTCTTTCCGCTTGTCGATCCAGTTCTGAATAGCGCTGCGGGCACTTTGCTCAAGTGTTTTACGCAGCACCTGATCGACCTGCAACTGATAACCCATTTGCGCCCACGGTCCGTAAACACGCAGCGGGATGTCGGTGGTTTTCAGCGTATTGATCAGGTTACTGTCGCCTTTCCAGCCGCCGGTCACGCGGATCAGCAGGTTCATATCCACTTTCTGCGCGGCCATATCAATCGTGCCATCGCCTTTTGCCGACACCATCGGCGACTGGCCTTCCAGATTACTCAGCGTCAGCTTGCCGCCGGCGAGTTCCCCTTCCGCTTTCAGGGTATCGATCTGGCTGTAATGCTCATAACGTTCAAGCCCCTGAACCTTATCGCTGTTGCGCGAGACCGCCTGCTGGATAAGTTGCTGGATATTCAGACCATTGAGGCGTGCATTATCCATCGACAACTGGCCGTTGCCCTGCCAGCGACGGGCAAAATCGGCTGCTGACAATCCTTCGCCGTTCACCTCACCTTTCATGGAAAAGCTACCGGTCAGCGCCTGCGGTAATCCATACGCGGTCAGCAGATTACCCAGTTCAATTTTATCGACGTCCGGGGTCATATGAACCCGGATATTTTTCCCGGTGGCATCCATATCACCCGGCAGGGAGAAATGTCCGTTGCCCATTGTCCCGCTGAACGTCGCGAGAGAGACCTTGCCTTGCCGGTTATCTGCGTTCAGTGCCAGATCGTGAATTTTCATTCCGCGATAGGTCAGATCCGCGACTTTCAACGCCAGACGCGCATTGAAAGCTTGCAGGCTGCTGAGGCCGTTAGGCTGCTCGTCCACATCGCGCGCAATAACAGGGGCTGATGTCATCGACTGAGCGGTCTGATCTGCCGGTTGTTCCGCAGCCGGTGGCTGCCAGCCGGAAAGCGCATCAAGGTCGAGTTTATCGGCATTTAAATTCAGCTGATAGTCCGCAGTATCGCCGCCCAGCATGGCAGACGCGGTGCCTGAAATCTGATTGTCATTCGCCGTTAATGCCAGCTGCTCCAGGGTCAGGGAATCATTATCACGCTCGTAACGGGCCTGCATAGCGCCCTTGCCCTGAATGCCTTTGACCGGAATATCGGCACCGCTGAGCTGATAGCTGAACTGACTGATATTGGCAGAGACAGCCTGCGGATAATGTTGCATATCCAGATCCGCCTTCATCGTAAAGGCAAGATCACGTTGGTTACGGTTGATGCGGGTGGAAAGCTGGATCGTCGCCTGACGGCTGTCGTCTTTTTCCATTTCCAGATTGATATCACGCACATTGATTTGCTCATCATCGCCGCGCTGCCAGATAAGCAGACTGTCGGCGACCGTGATCTTATCGATATCAAATTTCCATCCGGCGTCGATGCCGGTGGCCACTGGGGCAATCGGCGTCGGTGTGGAAGGCGCGACCGGCGCATCCGGCTGATTCTCTTCAGTATCGGGCGTTAAACGGATCACCGCGTTTTTGAACAGAACTTCTTTCACCGCAAGTTGATGAGACAGAAGAGGCCAGAGTTTGACATCCAGCCGCATGTTTTCAGCACTGACAACCGGTTCTTTAGCACCCGGTGCGGTCAGGGAGGTTTGTCCCGCAATGATGCTGAGCTGCGGCCAGACATGCCAGCGCAGGGATCCGTTAATGGCTAAATGATAGCCACTTTTGACCTCAACGCGTTCCACCATGTACTGGCGAAAATCATTGGGGTTGATCAGGAACACCAGCGAAGTCATGCCGGCAATGATAACCACCAGTAAAATCACCAGTGTTGTCAGTAGTCTTCTCATGCCTTCCTCACGTTTTTATCCCAATGAACGGATAAAAAACAGAATCAGTCTTTATCAATACGACTGGCAATTGCGCTTTGCTGGTCGCGGTATTTCGCGTCCTGACGGCTGTTGTACGGGCGCGCCGCTGAACCAGATAACGGTTCAAAACTCAGTGCACCAATCAACATTCCCGGGCGCAACGCCAGCGGAAGCTTACCTGAATTATAGAACTCCAGGACAATACGCCCCTGCCAGCCCGGATCAATACGGTGTGCAGTCACGTGCACCATCAGTCCGAGACGTGCCAGGGATGAACGTCCGTCCAGCCAGCCGACCAGATCGTCAGGAAGGGTGACAGACTCATAGGTGACCGCCAGCGCCAGTTCGCCCGGATGCAGGAAGAAAGCTTCGCCTTCCGGCAAGACAATCTCATCGCTCATCACTTTATCGAGCGCGGCGCTGACTTCATCTTTCGGGCCACTCAGGTCGATATAACCCGCGTTATGCCCCAGAAAAACGCGAAATCCGTTACCCAGACGCACATCTACCGTTGCGCCGTTAATTCGTTCAACCGGCGGACGGGGTGAAATGCCTAATTTGCCGCTGTCGAGCCAGGCTTCTATATCTCGGTCGCAAAGTCTCATCGTTTCTCCGGTATGGTTTTTACGGATTGTTCCGCGATTAATTGAAGAACTGGCTGATTTTCGCCTTGAGGATATCAATCGCAATCCGGTTTTTGCCGCCGCGCGGCACAATGATGTCTGCGTATTGTTTTGAAGGCTCGATAAATTGCAGGAACATTGGACGTACCGTTTTCTGATACTGCGCCATTACGGAGTCCATCGAACGACCACGTTCGTTAACGTCACGCTTCATGCGGCGCATCAGACAGATATCCAGCGGGGTATCAACGAAGATGGAGAAATTCATTTCATCACGCAAGCGCGCGTCGGTCAGGAGCAGGATCCCTTCCAGAATAATCACTTTCTTCGGTTTTAACGTCACTGTCTCAGGCAGACGCGTGTGCTCAATGAAGCTGTAGCTCGGCAATTCAATCGCCTGACCCGACTTCATGGCCTGCAAATGCTGGAACAGTAAATTATGATCCATCGCACTTGGATGGTCGTAGTTGGTTTTGACCCGCTCTTCCATGGTCATGTGACTTTGGTCTTTATAGTAGCAATCTTCCGGGATCACCCCGATATGCTCATCACCCACCTGATCACGAAGTTCACGGTATAACGTACTGGCGATAAGGCTTTTTCCCGAAGCAGATGCGCCAGCGATACCCACGATGACACACTGATGGAATTTGTCAGACATAAAATTAAAGACCTGATTTGGAAGTTGGAAGGCAAGCACAAGGCATGTGCTTTGAACGCGCCAATTATAAGTACAAGACACTGCCCGATGCCAGCGTTAAGGCTGTGTAATCGCTGACATCAGGCAATAAATCGCGGAGTTGGGAGATTAAACGGCCCGGAATGCAATTTCTGTCGGGATGGCGTCGCCTTTCCAGAACAATTGTGACGCCACTTTTGCCGCCAGTTCGCGGTAAATCGTGGTGAATTCACTTTCCGGATTCGACACTACCGTCGGTTCACCGCGATCCAGATCTTCACGCAATGAAATATGCAGCGGCAATTGCGCCAGTAATTCGCAGCGGTATTTCTCCGCCAGACGTTGCGCACCGCCGGTGCCGAAAATCGGCTCATGATGCCCGCAGTTGCTGCACACATGCATGCTCATGTTCTCGACAATGCCCAGAACCGGCACATGCACTTTCTCAAACATCACAATGCCTTTCATCGCATCCAGCAGCGCGATGTCCTGCGGTGTGGTCACAACAACGGCACCGGTCACCGGAATGTTTTGCGAAAGCGTCAGCTGAATATCACCGGTACCCGGTGGCAGGTCGATCACCAGATAATCCAGATCCGGCCACAGCGTGTCGGAAAGCATCTGCATCAGGGCTTTGCTGGCCATCGGCCCGCGCCACACCATGGCGTTTTCATCAGTGACCAGATAACCAATCGAGTTGGTCGCCAGTCCGTGCGCCATAATCGGTGACATATGCACCCCGTCCGGCGAGGTCGGGCGTTCGTCTTCGGTGCCCAGCATATTGGGCACTGACGGGCCATAGATATCGGCATCCAGAATACCGACTTTGCCGCCCTCTGCCGCCAGCGCCAGCGCCAGATTCACCGCGGTGGTGGATTTACCCACGCCACCTTTGCCTGAACTGACCGCCAGAATATTACGGACACCTTTGATGCCGGGCTGATCGTTGGCCCGCTTCATCGTGGCGACATCGTGACGCAGGTTCCACTGAATCGCCGAAGCACCGGTAACCCGCAACAGTTCATTGCTGGTTTCTTCTTTTAATGCGTCAAATCCGCTGTTCCACACGAACGGCAACGTCAGATCGATGTGCAATACGTCGTCCATCAGCACGCACTGATGCAACGCTTTCATCGCGGACAGGTCTTTTTGCAATGTGGAATGGCGGAAGGTGGCCAGTACGCCGGTCACGAGTGCGCGCAGCCCTGCGGGGGTGGTCTGCTGTGGGGATTGAGATGTCATCCCGGCTCCTTGAAAGGTGTTATCAGACTATGTATCTGCCTTTAAGCATAACAGAACACGCGTAAGGAGATCCCCCCGTTTGTTTACGCGGGGCGGCGGTTTCGGTTAACATCAATACCCCTGATTTCAACTACAGAAAGCAAGCTCTTACTATGGCTCAAGTCGCGAAAAAAATTTTGGTAACCTGTGCACTTCCGTACGCCAACGGATCCATCCATCTCGGTCACATGCTCGAGCACATCCAGGCTGACGTCTGGGTTCGTTACCAGCGAATGCGCGGCAATGAAGTGCATTTCATCTGTGCGGACGATGCACACGGCACGCCGATCATGCTGAAAGCGCAGCAACTCGGGATTAAGCCGGAAGAGATGATTGCCGAAATGAGCCAGGAGCATCAGAAAGATTTCGCCGGCTTCGGCATCAGCTACGACAATTATCACTCCACGCACAGCGACGAAAACCGTGAGCTGTCTGAGCTTATTTACGGTCGTCTGAAAGAAAACGGCTTCATCAAGAACCGCACCATTTCCCAGTTGTACGATCCGGAAAAAGGCATGTTCCTGCCGGATCGTTTCGTCAAAGGCACCTGCCCGAAATGTAAATCGCCTGATCAGTATGGCGATAACTGTGAAGTGTGTGGCGCGACCTACAGCCCGACCGAACTGATCGAGCCGAAATCAGTGGTTTCCGGCGCGACGCCGGTACTGCGTGATTCCGAGCACTACTTCTTCGATCTGCCAGAATTCAGCGCCATGTTGCAGGCGTGGACACGTTCCGGCGCGCTGCAGGAGCAGGTGGCGAATAAAATGCAGGAATGGTTTGAATCCGGTCTGCAACAGTGGGATATCTCCCGCGATGCGCCGTATTTCGGTTTTGAAATTCCGGATGCGCCGGGCAAATACTTCTACGTCTGGCTGGATGCGCCGATCGGCTACATGGGGTCATTCAAAAACCTGTGCGACCGCCGCAGTGACCTGAACTTCGACGAGTTCTGGAAAAAAGATTCCACCACCGAGCTGTATCACTTTATCGGTAAAGACATCGTTTATTTCCACAGCCTGTTCTGGCCGGCGATGCTGGAAGGCAGCGGTTTCCGCAAGCCAACCAACCTGTTCGTGCACGGTTATGTCACGGTTAACGGCGCGAAGATGTCAAAATCACGCGGCACCTTCATCAAGGCCAGCACCTATCTGAATCACCTGGATGCGGACTGCCTGCGTTATTACTACACGGCGAAACTGTCTTCACGCATCGACGATATCGACCTGAATCTGGAAGATTTCGTGCAGCGCGTTAACGCAGACATCGTGAATAAAGTGGTTAACCTGGCGTCACGTAACGCCGGTTTCATCGCCAAACGTTTTGACGGCAAACTGGCTGACAAACTGGCTGACGAAGCGCTGTACAAAACCTTCACCGATGCCGCTGAAAGCATCGCTCAGGCGTACGACAGCCGTGAATCAGGCCGTGCAATCCGTGAAATCATGGCGCTGGCAGATCTGGCTAACCGTTATGTCGATGAGCAGGCCCCGTGGGTGGTCGCAAAACAGGAAGGCCGCGACGCCGACCTGCAAGCGATTTGCTCAATGGGCATCAACCTGTTCCGCGTACTGATGACCTATCTGAAACCGGTTCTGCCTTCCCTGTCAGAGCGCACCGAGGCGTTCCTCAACTGCACGCTGGACTGGGACGCGATTGCGCAACCGCTGCTCTCGCATCAGGTGAATCCGTTCAAGGCGCTGTTTAACCGTATTGAAATGGATAAAGTGACCGCGATGGTTGATGCCTCGAAAGAAGATATCGCTGCCGCCAACGCACCGGCAACCGGTCCGCTGGCAGATGATCCGATTCAGGAAACCATCACTTTTGATGATTTCGCCAAAGTGGATATGCGTATCGCGCTGATCAAGAGCGCTGATTTCGTGGAAGGTTCGGACAAACTGCTGCGTCTGCAACTGGATCTGGGTGGCGAAACCCGTCAGATCTTCTCCGGTATCCGCTCAGCCTATCCTGATCCGAAAGCACTGGAAGGCCGTCTGACCATCATGGTCGCCAACCTCGCCCCGCGTAAAATGCGTTTCGGTATTTCTGAAGGGATGGTAATGGCAGCAGGCCCGGGCGGAAAAGACATCTTCCTGCTCAGCCCGGATTCCGGCGCACAGCCAGGTATGCAGGTTAAATAAAACTCATGACTGCTCCTCCCCCTGCGAAGGGGGAGGTTGGGAGGGGGTTTTACAGACTAAATTAAGGGTTGGAGAAAACTTCAGCTTAGGCCCTCCCCTTCGCAGGGGTGGGAGCATAATCACTTCGGCCAGTTCGGCCACACGCTGCGCGGATACTCCCTGTCGATATCCGATTTCGCCAGCCCGATATCCTTCAGCTGATCTGCACTCAGCGCATGCAAAATCTTGCGACTGACGCGCCGCTCATTACAGCCATGTACTGCGGCAAAAAACTGTTTCAACCATCCGGCCTTTTTCTGCGGCATCTGTACTGCCCGCTCATGCACCGCAATTTCTGCACAAACCCGTGTCTCACATCCGGCAAACTGCCGTTCTTCAATGATATTTTTCATATTCTGCTCCCGTTGACGACCTGACATCAGGATCTAACAACGGGCAAAAACATTACAGATTCAGTTTTTTTGTATTTCGACCATACAGATCTGGATCTGATGACAGATTCAGCGTTAGATTGTGTCCATCTGTACTGCTTTCTTTGCACAGGCGTTGAGGAAAAGATAATGAATCGTTACGAAAATCTGGCAAATGTCCTGAGTGATCGTATTGAACAGGGGCTGTATCCGGCGGGGATCCGTCTGCCTTCAGTGCGAGTGTTAAGCAGTGAACACGGCGTCAGCGTCAGCACTGTTCAGCAGGCGTACCGGGTGCTGGAAGAAAAACAGCTGGTGGAAGCCCGGCCGAAATCGGGTTACTTCGTGAAAGATTCCCGTATTCAGGCGGCCCTTCCGGCGGTTTGCCGTCCGACGCAGCGTCCGGTGGATATTTCCCAGTGGGATCAGGTGCTGGAACTGATCACTTCCCCGCATCGTCCCGGCGTCATTCAGCTGGGACGCGGCTCGCCGGACGTGACTGCTGCCACGCTCAGGCCGCTCAGCCGCCTGATGGGGCGTGCCGGGCAGCATCAAAACCTCAGCGCGTTTCATTACGACAGCATTTACGGTTCAGAAGATCTGCGCGAACAGATTGCCCGCCTGATGATCGACAGCGGCAGCCATATGGATGCCAGCAATATTCTGATCACCACCGGTTGCCATGAGGCGCTGTCTATCGCCATCCGTTCGGTCTGCGAGCATGGCGATATTGTGGCAGTGGATTCCCCCAGTTTTCACGGCGCGATGCAGACCCTGAAAGGCTTCGGCATGAAGGCGCTGGAAATCCCCACCGACCCGGTGACCGGCATCAGTCTGGAAGCGCTGGAGATGGCGCTGGAGCAGTGGCCGGTCAAAGCCATACAGCTGACGCCCAACTGCAATAATCCGCTCGGTTACAACATGCCGGATGACCGCAAGAAAAGCCTGCTGCGACTGGCGCAACGCTACGATATCGCGATTATCGAAGACGATGTGTATGGCGAACTGGCCTATCAGTATCCGCGCCCGGCCACCATTACCTCGTTTGATGAAGATGGCCGCGTGCTGCTGTGCAGCTCGTTTTCCAAAACGCTGGCGCCCGGTCTGCGCGTCGGCTGGATTGCACCGGGTCGCTATCATGACCGCGCCCTGCACATGAAATACATCACCACCGGCGCGTCGGCCACCCTGCCGCAAATCGCTATCGCGGACTTCATCAAACAGGGGCATTACCTGCAACATATGCGGCGGATGCGTAATCAGTATCAGCGAAATCTGTGCACCATGACCGACTGGGTGATGAAATATTTCCCCTGCGGCTCGCGGGTCAGCCGTCCTCAGGGCGGATTTTTGCTGTGGATTGAACTCGATGAACGCGTAGATACACAGCGCCTGAACCGGTTGCTGGAAGAACATTTCGTGCAAATTGCCATCGGTTCGATATTCTCTGCCTCTGGCAAATACCGCAACTGTCTGCGCATCAACTATGCCCAGACGCTGACGGCCAAAACTGAACGTGCTGTCCAGCAGGTGGGCATGACGATTTCACAAATGCTGGAAAACTGCTAAACGCCATCCGGAGAGACTTTTACCGTGCAGATAGAACCGTTACCGCCACTGAACACACTGGTGGCTTTTGAATGCGTGGCGCGTTATTGCAGTTTTTCGCGGGCTGCCGATGAGCTGAATCTGACTCAGAGCGCCATCAGCCGCCAGATTATCCAGCTGGAAGACATGCTCGGCTGTAAGCTTTTCCAGCGCGCCCAGCGTAAAACCACGCTGACACCGCGCGGTGAAACCTATGCGCAACAGGTACGTAAACTGCTGGGCGATATTTCGCAATCCACTGCGGAAGTCATGGGCTGGAATGGCCTGCCGCAGGTTACGCTGGCCTGCACCAGCGCCATGAGCGGGCTGTGGCTTTCGTCCCGCCTCTCCTCTTTGCGCCAGTTACTGCCTGACCTGCAAATCCGCATGAAGATTTCTGACAGTTTTTCAGACCTCAAGTCATCAGAATTTGATCTGGCTATTTTCTATCTCCGCGAGCCACCGTCCGGCTATCACGTTCAGGCCCTGTTTGATGAAGTGTGTTATCCGATGTGTTCGCCGGAATTTCTTACCCGGCTTCCGCCGGACGCGTCTGCGGCTGATCTGCTCGAACAGACGTTGCTGATCCAGGACGACCCGCAGCGGGAATGGACCGGCTGGCGCGACTGGTTTGCCTCACAGGATGTCAGTTTCGTGACGCCGCGCAGAACCTGGCGTGCCAATAACTACCCGTTTCTGGTGCAGTCGGCGGTACTGGGGGATGGAATTCTGCTGGGCTGGGAAGGACTGGTACAGGATTATATTAACAACGGCCAGTTAGTCGCCGCACACCCCGGCAAACTGGCCGCCGCCGGAAAATGCTACATGCTGACCCCGCAGGACAGATTCCTGAAACCGGTGGTGCACAAAGTGATTAACTGGCTGAAACAGCCATAATAAACGCCTCCCCCTTTGCCGGGGAGGCGTAAAATAATAATAATCTTATATGTTAATTATATATCTGCAGGCGGGATTTTATTCCTTTCCAGATATCTTCGTTTTCTCGCAGAATTCATACCAATTAATGTAAACAACAGCCAGCATGACTGTGAAATACAGGATGCAAGGTTAAAATCATGGCTTAACGAATACAGCCCAAACACACCGCCGATTATATTAAGATAGGCGTAACTGTTAGCATCAACCGCTAGCCTGCGCATCTGAACCAGCGCATAAGCCAGAAGATAGCAAAACACGCCAATTAAGCCGACAACCGTATGCAGTTCCACGGGTCCCTTTCCTTTCCTCATAGTGATTAGCTGGAAAAATAAAGCTTTTCAGGGTGTTCTGCCGCGTCTTTTTCGCATACCCTCATGATAAATTCTCATGCAAGTTCAACAGGGGGTTTTGATATAAATCATCAAGGCAATCCATTGCGCCATTTAGAAACACCCGGGGTATTTCGCCTGCACCTATAAAATTCCAGCACGTACTATGGAGAAAATTAATGAAAGATAATAATTCCCCTTTGACGAAATTAATGCAGGATGCACAACTTAGCCGTCGCGGCTTTATTACCAGCGCTTCCGCTGTGGGTATTACCAGTGCCATGGGCTTTTCACCGTTCTCTGCGTTCGCGGCCGGACCGAAAAAAGGCGGCGTATTAAAACTGGGTATGTCAGGCGGAAATACCAGTGATACGCTGGACCCGACATTATTCAGCGACTGGGTGCCCTTAAATCAGGCGTATATGCTGATGAACGGCCTGATTGAAATTGATGAAAATAACAAAGCCACGCCGGAATTGTTCTCCGCCTGGGAAGCCAAACCGGGTGCCGCCGAATGGGTGTTTACCGTTCGCGATGGCGTGACCTTCCATAACGGCAAGAAACTCAATGCCGAGGACATCCTCTACTCCATCAACCTGCATCGCGGCGACAAATCGAAAAGCGCCATCAAAACCCAGCTGGCACCGATTACCGGCCTGACCAAACAGGGCGACAACCAGATCCTGATCACCCTCGACAGCGGCAACGCCGACCTGCCGTATCTGCTGGCGGATTACCATCTGGTGGTGGTGCCGGACGGCTTCACCGACTGGTCGCACCCGATTGGTACCGGCGGGTTTATCTTTGATCAGTATGAGCCGGGTGTACGCTCCCTGTTCAAACGCAACCCGAACTACTGGAAGCCGGATCGCGCGTTTGTCGATGCGGTAGAAGTGCTGGTTATCAACGACCCGACCGCGCGTACCAACGCCCTGATTTCCGGTCAGGTTCATGCAATTAACCGCGTCGATTTCAAAACTGTCGATTTCCTTAAACGCAGCCCGGCGCTGAACATTGTGCGTTCTTCCGGCGGCCAGCATTTCACCTTCCTGATGGATTGCAGCGTCGCGCCGTACAACAACAACGACGTGCGCATGGCGATCAAACACGGCATCGACCGCCAGAAAATCCTCGATACCGTGCTGCGCGGCTACGGCTCGCTGGGCAATGACCATCCGATCCCGAAAACTGACCGCTTCTTCAATCACAGTCTGGAACAACGCGTTTACGATCCGGATAAATCAAAATTCTACCTGAAAAAAGCCGGTCTGACGGATCTCAAAATCGAGCTGTCTTCCTCTGACGCCGCCTTTGCCGGTGCGCTCGACGCCGCTGCCCTGTTCCAGGGACAGGCGCAGAAAGGCGGTATTCAGGTCAACATCAAGCGCCAGCCCGCCGACAGTTACTGGGATGATGTGTGGATGAAAGCGCCGTTCAGCATGGGTTACTGGGGCGGACGCCCGACGGCGGACCAGATGTTCTCCACCGCCTACCAGTCCACCGCCAAATGGAACGATACGCACTGGAAAGATGAGAAGTTTGACGCCCTGCTGTTACAGGCCCGTTCCCTGCTTGATGAAGGCAAACGCGCAGAAATCTATGGCGAACTGCAAAGTATCGTGCGCGATAACGGCGGCGCGATGATCCCGCTGTTTGGCGATTATCTGGATGCGGCCAGCAAAAAAGTCGGCGGTATCAAACCGCATCCGATGTTCAACTTTATGGGTGGTCGTCTGGCCGAGCGCGTCTGGCTGGAGGCATGATGAAAAAACGGATTTTACAGCGGGTCCTGTTGGGCATCATCACGCTGTGGCTGGTTTCCGTGCTGATTTTTATCGGCACGGAAATGCTGCCCGGTGACGTCGCCACCGCCATTTTAGGCCAGAGCGCCACGCCTGAAACCGTGGCCGCATTGCGCCTGCAACTCGGGCTGGATGAACCCTCTGTGTTGCGTTACCTGCACTGGCTGGCGGGCATTATGCACGGCGATCTGGGGCATTCACTGGCGAACGGTCGCGCCATCAGCGACGAACTGCTGCCCCGTCTGGCAAACACCTTGTTCCTCGCCGGATACGCGGCAGTCATCGCCATTCCGCTGGCGGTCGGTCTGGGTATCGCGTCGGCTATCTGGCGCGGTTCCGTCTTTGACCGGCTGGCCAATACCCTGACGCTTATCAGCATTTCGGTGCCGGAGTTTTTCGTCGGCTACATTCTGGTGATCGCCTTCGCCATCCGTCTGACCTGGTTTCCGAGTCTGGCGATGGTCGACAGCAGCTCGTCGTTCATTGACCGTCTTTACGTCTGCACCCTGCCGATGCTTACCCTGACGCTGGTGGTGCTGGCGCATATGCTGCGCATGACGCGGGCTTCGGTGACGGCGGTCATGGCCAGCCCGTATATCGAAAGCGCGGTGCTCAAAGGTATTCCGCGCTGGCGCATTGTGGTTTCTCACGCCCTGCCGAACGCCCTTGCGCCGATCATCAACGTGGTGGCGTTTAACCTCGCGTATCTGGTGGTCGGCGTGATCCTGGTGGAAGTGGTGTTTGTCTATCCGGGCATCGGGCAATACATGGTAGATGCCGTGACCAAACGCGACCTGCCGGTGGTTCAGGCCTGCGGTCTGCTGTTTGGCGGCACTTATATTTTCCTCAACACCACCGCCGATTTACTGGCGATCTGGTGCAATCCACGTCTGCGCCATGCGCGCTAAAAGGGGGAACACATGAACCGATATTTCATTAACATCCCGCTGTCGGCCTGGATTGGTATTGTGATTATTGCGGTGAACCTGCTGGCGGCTATTTTTGCGCCCTGGCTGGCGCCGCACAGCGAAACCGAGCAGGTCGGCGACATCTGGCTGCTGCCTTCCGCCGCCACGCCCTTTGGCACTGACAGTCTCGGGCGCGACATGCTGTCCCGCATTCTGTTCGGTGCCCGCACCACCATTGCCATTGCGCTGACCATCACCTTCAGCTCCTTCATCATCGGCATTGTCACCGGCTTCACGGCGGCGATTTATGGCAAATGGGTTGATGTGGTGCTGTCGCGCATCGTCGATACCGTGATGTCGATTCCGGTGCTGATTTTCGCGCTGATCGTATTGTCCGTGATGGGCACCTCGATTCCGGTGCTGGTGCTGACCATCGCCCTGCTCGATGCCACCCGCGTGTTTCGTCTGGCGCGCCTGGTGGCGCAGGCAATCGTCTGTCAGGAATACGTGGAAGCGGCCCGTCTGCGGGGTGAAGGCTTGCGCTGGGTGCTGATGAAAGAAATTCTGCCCAACGCCCTGCCGCCGCTGCTGGCAGAGTTTGGTATGCGCTTCTGCTTTACCTTCCTGTTTATCGCGGGCTTAAGTTTCTTAGGGCTGGGTATTCAGCCGCCGTATGCCGACTGGGGCAGCATGGTGCGCGACAACGCGCAGGCGATTAACTTTGGTCAGTTCGCGCCGTTGTATCCGGCGGCGGCCATTGCCCTGCTGACGATCGGCGTCAATCTGGTGGTCGACTGGCTGCTGGCACGCAACAGCCTGCCGCATGGAGATGAAGCATGACACGCACGATTTTAGAAATGCGCGGGTTGCGCATCGAAACTCTCGACGGTTCGCCGCTGGTACAGGATATTTCCCTGACGCTGGCCGCGGGCGAAGTGCTCGGCCTGATCGGGGAATCCGGCGCAGGCAAATCCACTATCGGGCTGGCCGCGTTAGGCTATGCGCGGCAGGGCTGCCGGATTGCCGGTGGTGAAGTCTTCCTCGATGGCACCGATATCGTTTCGCAGCCCTCACGCATCAAGCGTGAATGGCGCGGCAGGCGTGTGGCCTATGTGGCACAAAGCGCGGCCGCTTCGTTTAATCCGGCGCTGACCATTGAAAAACAGGTCTGCGAAGGTCCCATCCGCCACGGGCTGATGAACAAAGAAGAAAGCCGTCAGTGGGCGATTTCACTGTTCCGCTCGCTGGATTTGCCGGATCCGGAAAACATCGGCAAACGCTATCCGCATCAGCTTTCCGGCGGACAGCTTCAGCGTGCGATGGCTGCAATGGCGATGTCCTGTAAACCTGATTTACTGATCATGGATGAGCCGACCACGGCGCTGGACGTCACCACGCAGATTGAAGTGCTGGTGATGCTGCGCAAACTGGTGCGCGAATTCAACACGGCGGCGCTGTACATCACGCATGATCTGGCGGTTGTTGCGCAGCTTGCCGACCGCATTATGGTCCTGCGCCACGGCAAAGAAGTGGAAACCGGCGACACACAAACCATTCTGGAAAATCCACAGCAGGATTACACACGGCGTCTGGTGGCGGAGCGCGAACAGGGGCTGAAGCCGCTGGCAGACGACCATGACACTGCCGGTCAGCCGTTGCTGACGATGCGTAAACTGAGCACCGGCTACAATGGTAAACGGGTGGTGCACGATGTCAGCCTGCAACTGCCGCGCGGCAAAACGCTGGCGATTATCGGCGAATCCGGCAGCGGGAAAAGTACGCTGGCGCGGGCGCTGGTCGGATTGCTGCCCGACACCGCAGGTACGGTGGATTTCGACGGCATGTCGCTTTCGCACAATTTCCACCAGCGCAATAAAGAAACGCTGCGCCGTATGCAGATGATTTATCAGCTTCCCGATGTGGCGCTCAATCCGCGCCAGACCCTGCTGGACATCATCGGCCGCCCGCTGACCTTCTACTTCGGGATGAACAAAAAGCAGGTGCGCGAACGCGTGGAAGAGTTACTGCGCCTGACCGAACTGCCGGTCAAACTGATCGACCGTCGCCCCGGCGAACTGTCCGGCGGACAGAAACAACGCGTCTGTATTGCCCGCGCGCTGGCCGCGCAGCCGGAACTAATTATCTGCGATGAAGCCACCTCGGCGCTCGATCCGCTGGTGGCGGAGGAAGTGCTGAATCTGCTGCGTCGTTTGCAGGAACAGCTCGGTCTGTCCTATTTGTTCATCACACACGATCTCGGTACGGTTAAACGTATCGCTCATCAGGTCGCGGTGATGTATCAGGGGCAGGTGGTCGCCAGCGGCGATACCGACGTGGTTTTCAGCGCGCCAATGCACAGCTATACCGAAAAACTGCTGACCTCCGTACCGGAAATGCGCACCAGCTGGCTGGACGAAGTTCTCGCCCTGCGCGGCACGGCGCTTCCGGCGGCAGCCATTTCTTCGACAGGAGTCTTATGAGCACCAAACGTATCGTGACCGAATTCCCTCACGCCGTCACCGTGACTGAACATCTGTGGATCCCGCTGAGCGACGGCACGCGTCTCGCCGCCCGTCTCTGGCTGCCGGATGACGCTGAACGCCAGCCGGTTCCGGCCATTCTTGAATACATTCCCTACCGTAAACGCGACGGCACCCGCACCCGCGATGAACCGATGCACGGCTTTATCGCCGGAAACGGCTATGCAGTCGTACGTGTGGATATGCGCGGCAGCGGCGAGTCCGACGGTCTGCTGGCCGATGAATACCTGTTGCAGGAACAGGACGACGCGCTGGAAGTTATTCAGTGGATCACCGAACAACGCTGGTGCAGCGGCAACGTCGGCATGATGGGGAAATCCTGGGGCGGCTTTAACGGCCTGCAGGTGGCCGCCCGCCGCCCCGCCGCGCTGAAAGCCATCATCACGGTGTGTTCAACGGATGACCGTTACCGCGACGATATTCATTACAAAGGCGGCTGCCTGCTCAACGACAATCTCTGGTGGGGCGGCATTATGCTGGCGTACCAGAGCCGCCCTGCCGACCCCGCACTGGTCGGCGAAAGCTGGTATCAGGACTGGCTGAACCGTCTGGAAAACATGCCATTCTTCCCGGCGCTGTGGATGGAACATCCGTTGCGCGATGCATACTGGCAGCACGGTTCGGTGTGCGAAGACTGGTCAGCAATCCAGTGTCCGGTGATGGCGATCGGCGGCTGGGCGGATGCCTACAGCAACGCCGTGTTCCGCCTGATGGACAACCTGAAAGTCCCGCGCCGCGCCATTCTCGGCCCGTGGGCGCATATTTATCCGCAGGACGGCACGCCGGAACCGGCGATAGGTTTCTTACAGGAAGCCGTCCGCTGGTGGGATCACTGGCTGAAAGGCGAAGACAACGGCGCGATGGAAGGCCCGATGATCCAGACCTGGTTGCAGGACAGTCAGCCGCCCTCGGCGATGCGTCCGGCCAGTCGTGGCGAATGGGTCGGATTTGATCGCGGCACCGCCAGCAACATTAATCACAGCCCGCGCTGGCTGACACGCGGCCAGCTGAATACCCAGCCGGACGTTGACGCAGGCGTGCTCAATATCTGTTCGCCGCAGAATCACGGCCTGATGGCCGGAGAATGGATGGGCGCCGGTGTGCCCGGCGAAATGCCGCCGGATCAGCGTGTCGATGACGGCATGGCGGAAATCTTCGACGGCGAACCGCTGGCCGAACCGCTGACCATTTTCGGTTTCCCGGAATTCACCGTCGAACTGAGCAGCGATAAACCGGCGGCGATGCTGTACGTCCGGCTTTCAGACGTTTCGCCGGACGGCGCAGTAAACCGCGTCACCCACGGCTGGCTGAATCTTTCCCATCTGCACGGTCACGACAAATCTGTGCCGCTGATCCCCGGTCAGAAAGTTAAAGTACCGGTACAACTGGACGGCATTGCGCACCGCTTTGCCACCGGCCACCGGATGCGACTCTCGCTGGCGACCACCTTCTGGCCGATGATCTGGCCGATGGCAGAAGCGGCGATCCTGACGTTAGATTTGCACAGTGCGCAACTCAGCCTGCCGGTGTGCGAGCAGCCGGTGGCGATTGAAGGCCCGATCAAAGAACCGCAAAGCGCGCCGCTGACGCCGCAAACCGTGCTGTCGCCGGGACGCGTTGACCGCAACATCACTTATGATTTCCTCACCGACAGCTGGACCAGCGTCACGCACGGCGTGGGCGGCGTCTTTGGTGAAGGGGTTTACCGCTTTGATGATATCGATACCACCGTCGATCACGGTCTGCGCCGCGAACTGACGGTGAGTAACAGCGATCCGCTATCCGCCCGTTATCTGCTGACGCAGACCATGAAAATGGGACGTGAAGGCTGGTGGATGGAAGCGGAAATCACCCTCGAACTGCGCAGCGACCTGACGCACTTTATCGTCAGCGGCGATATGGTGGTGAGCCTCAACGGCGAGGAAGAGTTCACCAAATACTGGCACGAGAGGATTGCGCGGTAATCGTGCTCCTGCCCTTCGCAGGGGTGGGAGCCGATCGAGCCATTGCAGGTTTCGCTTTTAGCTCCTCCCCTGCGCAGGCGCGGGAGCCGATCGCGTTCAAATTTTAAATCTCAGGAAAAATCGCCGTAATATCCTGGCTTTCCAGTACCCGCCCGTCCTGCGCACGGATTTCCAGTTTGCGCAGCGGCTGGCGGTTTTCACTGTCCACCAGTTGCGTACAGGCTTCGCCTTCCTCAAACAGGTATTCACTTCCCCACTGCCCCAGCGCGACCAGCACCGGTTGCAGCGCCAGCCCTTTTTCAGTCAGCACATAATCCTGATACGCCGAGCCATCGGCTGCCGGTTCAATTTTCAAAATGCCTTCCGCCACCAGTGCTTTCAGACGGGTGCTGAGAATGTTTTTTGCCGCGCCCAGACTGCGCTGGAACTCGCTGAAACGCGAGATGCCACGCATGGCGTCGCGTACGATCAGCAGCGTCCACCAGTCACCAATTAAATCCAGCGCACGGCCAGCCGGACACGGCGTGTTTTCCAGACGGGTTCGTTTCATGGCACTTCCTGCTCATAGGGTCGGAAAGAATCTGGTTGCATTATAAAACCACTGGTGCTAAAAATCATCTGGTTTCATTATTAAACCACTTAATCAACCCAGAGGTCTTCTCATGTCAGATTCAATTCGCTCTCAGTCTGTAGCCTTAATCACCGGCGCTTCCAGCGGCATTGGTGCCACTTATGCCGACCGTCTGGCGAAACGCGGCTATGATTTGGTGCTGGTTGCCCGTGATGCGGCGCGTCTGAAAACGCTGGCTGAACGCCTGCAACAGGAAACGGGCGTCAATATCACCGTGCTGCCTGCCGATTTAACCCGCAGCGAAGAGTTAGCCCGGGTTGAGGATTTTATCCGCGCCACGCCGCAGATTTCCCTGCTGATCAACAATGCCGGGGCGTCCCTCAAAGCCGGTTTTGAGAACAGCGATGCCGATGCCATTGAGAATCTGATCACCCTGAACGTGACCTCCGTGGCGCGACTTTCCCGCGTGGCGTTTGATGGCCTGATCAAACATCCGGACGGCGCGATCATTAATATCGCGTCCGTGATGGCGCTGACGCCAGAGCTGCAATCGGCGGTGTATTCCGCGACCAAAGCGTTTGTACTGACCTTCAGCCAGACACTGCAATTTGAAATGGCTCAGCGCGGCCTGTACGTTCAGGCGGTGCTGCCTGCCGCAACACGTACGGAAATCTGGGAACGTTCAGGCAAGAATATCGATGAAGTGCCGGGCGTGATGGAAGTGGGTGAACTGGTGGACGCCGCCCTGCTGGGCTTTGACCGCAAAGAGAAAGTCACTATCCCGCCATTGCAGGATGAAAAACAGTGGGACGATTTTGATGCCCTGCGCGGCGCGATGGTGCCGAACTTCCTGCAGGCTCACGCGGCACCGCGTTACAAAGCCTGACACTGACACATTGACCAGTAACATAAATTTACTGGTCAATGTGGATTCGCTTTGCAAATATGTTAATTCGACAACTTTGTGAAGTGAATACGATGACTGACTATGTAATTGCTGCACCCGAAGTTCCCTCTCTTGCCGTTGCTGGCCAGAGCGCCCGTTTTCCTCTGCGCCGCGTGTATTGCGTTGGCCGCAACTATTCCGAACATGCCCGCGAAATGGGCCATGATCCCGACCGTGAACCGCCTTTCTTCTTTGGTAAACCGGCTGATGCGGTGGTTCCCGCCAGCGGCAACGTGCCTTATCCGACGCTGACCGAAGATCTGCATTACGAAGTGGAACTGGTGGTTGCGATTGCCAAAGGCGGCAAAAACATCACTGCTGAAGAGGCATTGTCGCACGTCTGGGGTTATACCGTCGGCGTGGATCTGACCCGTCGCGATATTCAGGCGCAGGCCAAGAAACAAGGGCGTCCGTGGGATTTTGCCAAAGGGTTTGATGCGTCCGCACCGGCCAGTCCGCTGCTGCCTGTCAGCCAGACCGGACATCCGGCGGCCGGTAAAATCTGGCTGGATGTGAACGGAGAGAAACGTCAGCGCGGCGATTTGAGTGACCAGATCTGGCAGGTGGCGGATGTCATCAGTTATCTGTCGCAGGCGGTGGAACTCAAGGCAGGCGATCTGATTTACACCGGCACACCGGCGGGCGTCGGCCCGGCAGTGCGCGGTGATGTGATCACCGGCGGCATCGACGGTCTGAGCGAGTTCAGCTTCACCCTCGTGTAATGCGCACAGGACGCCTTTTCTCAGGCGTCCTTTTCAGCCGGTTCTCTCCTCATCTCTTCCTCAACCTGTGGGATCAGCTTCTCAAACGCACAGGCACTTGACGGATCAAACAACGACAGCGTTTCGATCTGACTCAGTAAAATCACCTTGCGGAATTTCAGCGCATTCACCGGATCAGATACCGGCGTAACGCCGTGTTCCTGATAATAACGGGCATAATTGTGCTCAACGCGCAGTTCCAGCGTGTCTTTATCGCGATAGCCGCTGACCATCGGGATCACCACCACGTTGTCCGACGAACTGGTTTCACAGCGTGCGGTATGCACCATGCCGATATAAACGCGACGTGACTGTAAGGTGATAAACACCATGTCGCCCTCTTCCATGCACTGATATAACAGCCCTTCTACCCCGTTGGCGCGGGTGAGTTGTTTGTACAACTGTTTGCGTCCGGCGGTATTGAGCCGTAAACCCGGCGACCAGGTGGTTCGCACCAGACACAGCATCACGGACACCGCGAGCATAATCACCACCGGCGCCTGAATGCCCAGGAAACTCCAGTTGATGAAATCGCGATGATAATGCACATCCTGATGCAAGTGTGGCAGCGCGGGCAGCCAGTTGATCACGCCGGAAATCCCCCACAGCGCCATATAGACCAGGGCGATGACCAGTACGCCCTGAAGGACAAAAATGCAGCCGTACAAGGCCACCAGAAAATAGACGTCCCAGCCGAAAGTCCGTTTAAGTTTGAAACGTGATGAGATGTCGCGGGTGGTATACCAGTAGCCGCAGACCATTAACACCATGAAAACCGCTGTCGCCATTACAGCACACTCATGCGTTTTACGTGGCGGGCAAAGTCTGCCTGCATACTTTGATTGGCCGGGTTCACCGACGCTGTACCATTCTCATCAATCAAAATACGCTCGCCCTCTTCCAGCGTATTTTCCATATCCGCAGCACTGAACAATCCGAGGAATTTTTCCGGGCTGGAAAAAATCTGCAATACAATCTTAAGCATAGGTTGGCCTCCATAACCAAAGGCTAAGCCTAGTCAATCCACAGGGTCACTCCGGCGGTTTCGGATTTATTACTCATGCGGATATAAAAAAGGGCCGCCATGACGGCAGCCCTTTACGGATATTCCACGAAATAGGTTATTTCGCTTCAATGCTTTCCTGATGCGCTTCTTCCTGCGCAGCCTGTTCGGCGTGTACTTCAGCGGCGCGTTTGCGCAGGCCAATCCAGCCCAGAACCAGCAGGATAATCAGCGCCGGGATCGTCGCCACAGTGAACGTACCATTCGGGTAGTCAAACGCCATCAGGATCAGCACGCCCGCGAGGAACGCCAGCGTCAGCCACGAAGTGAACGGTGCCCACGGCATTTTGAAGGAGACGTCTTTCGCGCGGCCTTCTTTAATCGCGGTACGCAGTTTCATCTGACAGACGATGATGAAAGCCCAGGAACTGAGGATGCCGAGTGACGCGACGTTCAGGACAATTTCAAACACCTGTGAAGGCACGTAGTAGTTCAGTACCACGCCGATCACGTAAATACCGACCGTCACCAGAATACCGGCGTAAGGCACCTGTTGCGCACTCATCTTCGACATGAATTTCGGTGCGGAACCGCCCATCGACAGCGAGCGCAGAATACGGCCGGTGGAGTACAGCCCGGAGTTCAGGCTCGACAGCGCGGCGGTCAGCACCACGATGTTCATGATGGTACCGATATAAGGCACGCCCAGTTTGCTGAAGAAGGTCACGAACGGACTCTGCCCCGCCTGATAGGCATTCCACGGCAGCAGCAGAACCAGCAGCACCACGGAACCGACGTAGAATAAGGCGATACGCCAGATCACGCTGTTGATGGCTTTCGGCAGCACTTTCTCAGGATCTTTGGTTTCGCCCGCTGCGGTGCCGACCAGTTCGATCGCCGCAAAGGCAAAGACCACGCCCTGAACCAGAACCAGCGCCGGTAACAACCCGTGCGGGAAGATACCGCCGTTATCGGTGATCAGATGCAAGCCGGTGGTGTTGCCGTCGAGTTGTTTGCCGGTGCCGAGGAACACCACGCCCACCACCAGGAAAATCGCAATCGCGGCAACTTTGATCAGCGCAAACCAGAATTCCATCTCAGCGAACCACTTCACGCCGATCATGTTCATGGTGGCGACAATCGCCAGTGCGCCAAGGGCAAACATCCACTGCGGGACATCACCAAAGGTGCCCCAGTAGTGCATATACAGCGCCACTGCGGTGATATCGACAATGCCGGTCATCGCCCAGTTGAGGAAGTACATCCAGCCTGCGACATAAGAGGCTTTTTCGCCCAGAAATTCACGTGCATAGGATACGAAGCTGCCGCTGGTCGGACGGTGTAACACCAGTTCGCCCAGTGCGCGCAAAATAAAGAAGGAGAAAATACCGCAAACCGCGTAGACGATAGCCAGCGCCGGGCCGGCCATCTGCAATCGCGCACCCGCGCCGAGAAACAGACCGGTACCGATAGAACCACCAATGGCAATCATCTGAACCTGACGGTTGCCCATACTTTTGTGATAACCATGATCGTGCGAGTCCAGCCAGCGTCGTTTCGCCGCGTGCTTCGCCTCTGCCGTTTTCTTATGAGACTTCATTATGACTTGTTCTCCAAAATAACCTTCACCTGACGCCGGGTGCTGCAAGCAAACGATTGCAAGCCTCGCCGTTTATGGGGTTTACCCACTGTAGTTTTTTTAGCCGGAACTGTTTTGGTGCAATAACGGCGAGGGATGCTACCTGTTCTCATTAACCGTGGCAAAAAAAACCGTCATTAAAAATTGTGAGCAGTCATATTTCGCGCAGAGAATTTTGCCCTTGCGTGCGGTCAGGCCGTTCCTTTCGGTAAACACTCTTTTCTCACCCGTTCGATGTTAATCGACAGATACATGATCTCTTCGGTGGTCAGTTCACGCTGATACTGCGCGGTCAGGTAATCGCCAATTTTTTCCGAGCACAGCCACGCCTGCGGGTAATTTTCTTTCACCGCCACATGCAGGGTCATGTCGTCATCCGCCACCACCGTGCGGCTGAGCATCCGCTGGGCGAAAAATTTAAGATGGGTGACGAAACGCTGATAGCTCAGCGACTCTTCGTCATATTCGATGCGTAACTGGTACTTCACCAGATTGAGGATTTCCTGCATCACGCGGGTGATTTGCGCCACTTCCGGCATTTCACCGTTGAGCTGCGCATTGACCAGATGCAGGGCAATAAACCCCGCTTCATCCACCGGCAGACGCACGCCCAGACGGGAATCGATAATCTCCAGCGCTTCCAGCCCGAGCGCATATTCCTTCGGGTACAAACGGCGGGTTTCCCACAGCAAGGCATTGCTGATCGGCACGCCTTTCTTTTGCCGTTCGATGGCAAAATTGCAGTGATCGGTCAGCGCGATATACAGATTTTCCTGTAATTTCCCCAGCCGTCCCCGCGCCAGCGAAATGATCTGATCGCAGGTGGTCATCACTTCCATCGGAATATGCGACAGCAGTTCCGTCAGATGCGCCACCAGTTCGTCATTTTGCAGGGCGAAGATTTTCTCGATCTTGCTGTCATCGAGTTCATCCCCGGCTTTTTTCATAAACGCCAGCCCGCGGCCCATCACCACCTGTTCGCGCTGCTGTTCGCTGACAACCACCACCACATTATTATTGAGTATTTTGGCGATTTTCATTGTAACTCCCTGAAAAGAAAAACCCGATCGTCCGTACGGATGATCAGGTTTTGTCTGCCGCAGTCTTGGGATCTGCCTGATAATTTTACCAGATCCGATCCTCAGTCAGACGTAAATTTTGCACTCAGAACGTGACGATGGCTTTCAGTCCCGTCACCCAGGCATCCTGCGTTTCCTTCACCCCGCCCGGACGGTACCAGTATTGCAAATCCGGTTGCAGAATCAGCCATGAACGCACTTTGATCTGATAATACAAATCGGCGTTCACCGAATGCCCCGACAGCGGCGTATACAGCGGATTGCCGTAATCATCCACCTGATAAATGTCATTCAGGTTTTCCTGATTCTGACGGTAGTGATTGCTCATTTTAATGTAAGTCATGCCAAAGCCCAGCCAGTCGTCAGGACGGGCATCAAACAGCCCGCGATAACGCATAGACGCCGCCTGCGTGTAATGAATGCTGTTGCTGCGCTGATCGCCCAGACCGAGGCTGTAAGAGACGCTCATGCCACGGTTCGGATCGTCGCCGCGCTGCGTCACCTGCTGGTTGAAGCCGGTGTACATAAACCAGGTGCTGCTGTGTTTGCGATACCCTTCAGGATCCGTCGCGCCCACGCTCTGCGTTTTGCCTTCTGACAAATCGGTTTGCGGTGAGTTGGTATACAGCAGGCCAAAGTTATAAATCCCCGGCAAACCATTCACTTTAGTTTTCAGCTCGGCTTCCATCGGCAGCAGGATACCGCGCGCGCCTTTCAGGGAACCGCTCCAGGCGTATTTGCGATCCGACGCGTCGGGGTTTTGTTCCATGATGCCGGTTTTCAGCGTCAGTTCCGGCGTCAGTTTGTACTGGATCGTGGTGCCCCAGTAATGTTTGTTCCAGTTGTACCAGGTCATTGAGTTAGCCGATTTACCGCCGCACTGGCTCAGCAACTGGAAATCACAGGGAATGATCTGATCGAAATCCTGATTCTTGTTCATCATGCCGATACGCCAGTGCAGCTTGCGGTCATCAAAGCTGCGGCCAAACGTCAGCCAGCCCAGACGGGTAATCGACTGCCCGCCCCAGCTTTCCTGCGCAATGTCGTTAATCCCGACGCGCGGATCCTGCGTCCGTTTGGTGGTCAGGTTATCATTGTGGTTACGGTTAACAATGTTGCCTTCAATGGCGGCGTCGGGAATGCCGGTGTACATCTCCAGATCCTGGGTAAAGGTCAGCGAGAACTGATCGATATACGCCAGATGTTTATCGTGGTTATACCCGCCACCGGCGTTATAAGAAGATTCACTCAGGTAGCCCAGCTGATAATGGAAACCGTGATCTTCAATAATCGGCCGGATGCCCATCATATCGCCGAGCATCCCTTCGCCGGGCGCTTCAAAACCCAGAACGGTACCGTTCCAGTTTTCGGCAGCCTGCGCTGAATAAATACTTGCCGTGGTAAAACACAGCGCCAGAAGGCTGCTTTTCAGCAGCCGGATATTCTTATTTACAGGTGTAGTGGTAGGTGTTGCAGAAGTCTGAGAAATTTTCATTATTATATTTCCGTATGATTATTAACATCATCATTATTGTTATCGGGCAATACAAGGCGAACAGGCGGCTTATAATATATAAGCCGCACGGGTTATTGATAATTAGCGGGAAATTCAGATCAGGATGTTAACGCTGCACCGTTTGAATTAATCACTTCTTTATACCAGAAGAAACTTTTCTTACGGCGGCGTTCCAGCGTGCCATTACCCTGATCGTCGCGGTCAACGTAGATATAGCCGTAGCGTTTGGAGAATTCCGCTTTCGAGGCGCTGACCAGATCAATCGGCCCCCAGCTGGTGTAGCCCATCACTTCAACGCCGTCTTCAATGGCTTCGCGGACCTGCACCAGATGGTCGTTGATATATTGAATACGGTAATCGTCGTTGATACTGCCGTCTGCTTCGACTTTATCCCGCGCACCCAAACCGTTTTCCACAATAAATAACGGTTTCTGATAACGGTCATAAAGTTCATTCATTAAGAAACGCAAACCTTCCGGATCAATCTGCCAGCCCCATTCAGAACTTTTCAGATGCGGGTTGGGCACCATATTTAATATATTGGCGCGCGCCTTAATATTTTGTTCTTCATCGGTCGTCACACAACCGGTCATGTAATAACTGAATGAAATAAAGTCGACCGTTTCTTTTAATGCAGCTTTATCTTCAGCGGTAATAATGATCTCCATTCCGCGATCTTTAAAGAATCGTTGCATATAGGCCGGATACTCGCCGCGCACCTGCACATCGCCGAAGAATAACCAGTCGCGGTTTTGCTGCAAGGTTTCCATCATATCGGCCGGTTTGCAGGTCAGCGGATATAACATGCCGCCGAGCAGCATATTGCCGATTTTGCCGTCAGGAATGATCTCGTGACAGGCTTTGACCGCTTTGGCGCTGGCGACCAGCTGATGATGGATGGCCTGATAGATTGCCTGTTTGCTGCTGTCTTCCGGCAAGCCGACGCCGGTGAACGGGGCGTGCAGCGACATGTTGATTTCATTGAAAGTCAGCCAGTGTTTCACTTTGTCTTTATAGCGCGTGAACACCGTGCGGGCGTAATTCTCGAAGAAACCGATGGTGTCGCGACTGCCCCAGCCACCGTGTTTTTTTACGATGCCGTACGGCATTTCGTAGTGAGAAAGCGTGACCAGCGGCGTAATGCCGTATTTCGCCATTTCATCAAACAGGCGGTCATAGAATGCCAGACCCGCTTCGTTCGGCTGCGCTTCATCGCCCTGCGGGAAAATGCGCGTCCAGGCGATGGAAGTACGCAGGACGGTAAAGCCCATTTCGGCGAACAACTTCATGTCTTCCGGGTAACGATGATAGAAGTCGATGGCGACATCTTTCACGCCGAAATCCCCTTCCGTACGTTCCTGCACCGGGCCGAAAACGCCCTGAGGTTGCAGATCCGAAGTAGATAACCCTTTTCCGTCAGTCAGGTAAGCCCCTTCAACCTGATTAGCGGCAACAGCACCGCCCCATAAGAATCCTTTTGGGAATTGCTTGTTCATGTGAACCTCCAGGCTCTGGTCGTTATCGTAATAAAGTCAGTAAAGGTGTCTGTTCGCTGACGTCCTGACCGACACCGGCCGGAATGACGTCGAGATAATCGTCGCTGTTGGTGACCAGCACCGGCGTCGTCAGGTCGTAACCGGCATCCGTGATCCCCTGCACGTCGAATTCCAGCAACAAATCGCCCTGCTTCACCACCGCATCGACGTCAACGTGTGGCGTAAAGAATTTACCGTCGAGCTTCACCGTATCGATGCCGACGTGGATCAGGATTTCTGCGCCGTCCTCCGATTCAATCCCGATGGCGTGATGGGTTTTGAACAGGGACACCACGGTGCCGTTCACCGGTGAGACCACCCGTCCCGCCGTCGGCACCACCGCGACACCTTTGCCCAGCAGGCCGCTGGCGAAGGTCGGATCCCCGACATTCTCGAGAGGGATACAGGCACCGGTCATCGGGCTGGCAATCAGCGTTTTTCCTCGCGGGGCCTGTACTGCGTCGGCTTTGGCCTTTTCGCTGACTTCCGGCGTTGCTTCTTCTTTCATGCCGAAGAAATAGGTCGCCAGTGCCGCAAATAACAGGGCAATCAATGTGCCGGCAATCGCGGCGGTGACGGTCTTATCGAAGCCTGTCGGTGGAATGATTTGGGTGAAGGTGAAAATGTTGGCGAAACCAAAGGAATACGCCGTGGTCTGGAAGTAACCGAGTACCGCCGCACCCAGCGCACCACCGACGCAGCCGAAGATAAACGGACGACGGCGCGGCAGGTTGATACCGTAAACCGCCGGTTCGGTAATGCCGAAAATACCGGCACTGATTGCGGAACCCGCCAGTGCCTTTGTCCGTGCATCTTTGGCGCGCAGCATCACACCGGCGACCGCACCGACCTGGCCCATTACCGCAGGCAGTAACAGCGGCAGCATGGTGTCATGACCGAGCACACTGAAGTTGTTGATCATCAGCGGCACCAGCCCCCAGTGCAGACCGAAGATCACGCATACCTGCCACAGCGCGCCCATAAAGGCACCCGCGACCATCGGGCTGACGTGATAAACGAACTGATAGCCATTGGCCAGTTGCTGACTCGCCCAGGTCGCGACCGGGCCGATGACCAGGAAGGTGAGCGGCACCACCACCATCAGGCAAATCAGCGGGGTGATAAAGTTGCGCAGTGAAGAAGGCAGAATTTTCATCGCGCGTTTTTCCAGCCAGCTTGATACCCACGCAGCCAGAATCACCGGGATCACTGATGAGGCGTAATTAATAAACACCAGCGGGATACCGAAGAAATGCTCGCTCTGCGCACCGGGCTGCTGTGCCTCGAAGGCGGCAATCATCAGCGGGTGAACCATCGCCCCGCCAATCATCATGGTGACGAACGGATTCCCGCCGAATTTCTTACCGGCGGTGTAACCGATCACCAGCGGGAAGAAGTAGAACATTGCATCGCTGGCGGCGAACCAGACTTTGTAAGTGCCGCTTTCCGGCATCAGCCAGCCGCAGGCCAGCGCCAGTGCCAGAAAACCTTTCAGGATCCCCGATGCCGCCATGATGCCGATAAACGGCGTGAAAATGCCGGAGATGACATCTATCGCCCGGGCAAACAAACTGCCTTTATCGTCGGTGTCATCCTCACTGTTTTCAGAAAGCGCGCTGCCTTTGACCAGTGCGTCATACACCGCGCCAACATGGTTGCCGATCACGACCTGAAACTGACCGCCGCTTTCGACCACCATGATCACACCCGGATTTTCTTTCAGCCCGGCAGCATCGGCTTTGCGGGTATCTTTCAGTTTGAAGCGTAAACGGGTGGCACAATGCACCACGCTGTTGACGTTGTCTTTTCCGCCCACTCCGCGGAGAATTTCATCGGCTAATGTTCTGTATTCCATGGTGTTGTCTCATCAGAGTAAGGGCGTCGTGCACGACATTGCCGTTGTATTTCAAAGGGGCGGCCTGCCCCTGAATTCAGGCCAAAAAAAAACCTAAACGTCCGGTCTCTTCGTCATACACGAAGAAACGAGAAGTTTAGGTTTTGCCTGTCAGACAGTAACAATCCTGCTTTCTGAAACGGATTCTCTGGCGAATCGGAAACAGAAACAAGTCGTAATATTCGCCGGATGATGAAACTGTGATCGGCTTCAGACTTTGTGCAGACCAACGCTCATCCCTGAGCGTCGCTTATGCGTTTACGGCTCAGGCGGGGGTGGTTTCTGCGCAAATCAGGCTCTGCGCCCATTCACCACAAACGGCATCCAGCTCACCGCGTGCTTTGGCTAAACCGGCTTCGCGTGCGGCTTCATCAGAGAATTGCAGCGGCTGCGCATCCACAAACCACGGGTTCTCCACGCCGATAAAACCAAACGCATTTTTCAGTACCGGCGTCATCGCATCCATATTGGCGAACGGGCTGCCTTCACTGAGATCCGCGCCGCGCGTGGTGATAAACAATACTTTCTTATCGCCCAGATTGCCGGTAATGCTGCCGTCGGCGTGCAGGTCATAGGTGATGTTTGTGCGGATAATATTGTCGATGAATGTTTTAAACGTCGACGGGATCGTCCAGTTATACATCGGCATCGCACAGACCAGCGCATCGGCTGCCATCACGCGCTGACACAGGGCGTCGGACTCCGCCAGCACGTCGCGCATGCGGTCCGTACGTTGCGCTTCCGGCGTGTAGGTCGCCTGCACAAATTCCGCTGACACGTGCGGCTGCACATCTTCCGTCACATCGAGATAGTCGATCTCGATATCGACCCCTTTCTGTTCCAGTTGCTCAATAAAGTAACGCCCCAGTGCCCGGGAATTTGACCATTGATGAAATTTTGAACTGGCATCGACGTGTAGAATTTTCATGTTTTTCCTTCCTGATCTTCGCCGTTAACGGCGCGCATTTAAACTAGGACTAACTTTGTCGTAGTTAAAAATACGCGCAATGCTATCCCGCTGGCAAGTGCCAGTGTGAAATAAAAAAAGACAAGGAATCAGATAATGCGGCGCGAGCCTTTATCACCTAACCAGCGGGTGATCTGCTGTTCGAACTCCGGAGGCGCTTTACGGCCAAACTGCGAGGCCAGTCCGGCCAGGGTTTGCGCAGCCAGCACATCGCGCATTTTGTTGTCGGCGTCGATCATCAGGGAATGGATCGCACACAGGCCCGAACTCGCCCAGGCAGGCGGATCGTTGTCAAACACGGCGCATCGGTTGCGGATTTCCTTGCAGTCGAACAGCTTTTTATGCCCGTCGATAGCATCAACCACATCCAGAACGGTGATCTCGTGTGGCGGCTTCGCCAGCCGGATGCCGCCCTTCGCCCCTTCGGTGGCGATGATCAGTTTCGCTTTGTGCAGTTTGGTGAACAGTTTGGCGACGTAATCAAAGGGCACGCCCTGAAGTTCAGATAAATCGCGGACACTGGCTTCCGTCACACTTCCCTGCGGATGAGCGATAAACAGCAGGCAATGCAGTGCGTATTCCACGCCAGCGCTGATATGGGACATACAACCTTTAACTCCAAACTAAGACGGAATGACTCTTAATTAAACACCAGTTGCCCCGAAATTGACACCAAAAGCAGGGATTTCTGCAAGTCAGGCCAAAAGTCCGCGCTCAGTTTGAACCCGCTCACAAATAAAAAACAAAATCAAAAAACGTAATTTGTATATTCGTTTCCTCAATTGTCTGACTCGATTCTATTCACAATACTTCTGGCAACATTTTACTTCTCCATGCTGTTTATCTTTCTTTTCGTCAAAGACATTAATTAATTTCAGTCGGTTATCTCTCCTTACCCAAAGCAGGTAACAAATAATGATGATCACTCCGGTTCTTTCAGTAAAAGATAAGATTGGCTACGGACTCGGCGATATGGCCAGTGCGCTGGTCTGGCAAACTGCGACCTTGTTTCTGGCCTATTTCTACACGGATGTTTTTGGTTTACCCGCCGCGATTATGGGCACATTATTTTTAGTCGTGCGTGCCGTGGATGCCTGTGTGGATCCCTGTATCGGCGCACTGGTAGACCGGACAACCTCGCGCTACGGGAAATTCCGTCCCTGGCTGCTGTGGTTTGCGATCCCGTTTGGTGTCTGTTGCCTGATCACGTTTTACGTGCCGGATGTCTCCCCGACCGGAAAAATCATCTACGCGACAATCACTTATACCTTATTAAGCCTGGTGTATTCCGCCATTAATGTGCCGTATTGCGCGATGCCGGGGGCGTTAACGCTGGATCCGCGCGAGCGTCATTCGTTGCAGTCGTGGCGCTTTGCGCTGTCATTTATCGGCGGACTGGTGGTGACGGTGATTGCCCTGCCGCTGGTGGCAAAACTGGGCGCGGGCAATCCGCAAAAAGGCTATTTCTACGCCATGAGCCTGATGGGATTACTCGGCATCGTATTATTTTTCTGCTGTTTCGCCATGACGCGCGAGCGTTATCATCCGCGCAATGACACCTCCGGTTCGATGCTGAGCGATCTGAAATTACTGTGGAATAACGCACAATGGCGCATCGTGTTTATTTTTAATATTCTGCTGTTGTGCGCGGTGGTAATCCGTGGCTCCGCGACCATGTATTACGTGAAATATGTTCTCGCCCGCCCGGATCTGATTTTCAATTTTATTGTTTTTGGCATGATCGCCTCATTATTTGGCGCGTTACTGTCTGAAAAATTATTAGGAAAATTCGACCGGGTTAAATCCTATCAGTGGACGATCCTGACGTTTGTGGTGTGTAACGCGGCTATTTTCTTTATCCCGTCTCCTTCCATTGGCCTTATTTTCGCCTTCAATCTGGTGTTCAGTTTTATCCAGAATCTCACGACGCCGCTGCAATGGACGATGTTCTCCGACGTGGTGGATCACGAGGAATCCCGTACCGGCCGCCGTCTTGACGGGCTGGTGTTTTCCACCGCGTTGTTTGCCATCAAATTCGGACTGGCGCTGGGCGGCGCCATCGTCGGCTGGGTTCTCGGCATGGTCGATTATGTGCCGAATGCCGTCACGCAAAGCTCTGGCGTGATGCTGACCATCAATTCGCTGTTCACGCTGGTGCCGTGCGCCTTGTTCCTGCTGATGGCCGCCCTGCTGTTTACCTACAAACTTAACAGCCGCACGATGCAGAACATCGCGGCATCCCTCGCCACCCGCCGTTCTTTCGGCGGCGAAGAGGAACCCGTGCTCAGCGGTACCCGCCCTTTGATTAATCAAGGAGATGCAAGATGACTCACCTTTATCAGGATGCTTCACAACCCGTTGCCACCCGCGTCGCCGATCTTCTGGCACGCATGACGCCGGAGGAAAAATTCGCCCAGATGCATGCGTTCTGGCTGATCCTCGACAGCAACGGCAATCATCAGGAGCGTACCGATCTCAGCGACGATTTTGCCGGTCACAAGCAGAGTGACGCGCTGGAACAACAACTGAAGTCCGGCGCGGGGCAAATTACCCGCCCGCTCGGCACGCACGTGGTCAGCCCGGCGGAAGGCGTACGGGCGCTGAACCGGCTGCAAAAAACGCTGGTGGAAGACACGCGGCTGGGTATTCCGGCAATGTTCCACGAAGAGTGTCTGGTCGGCCTGCTGTGCAAAGATGCCACGCTGTTTCCCTCATCACTGAGTTATGCCTCTACCTGGGATCCAGAACTGATGGAGCAGATTGCCGCCGCGATCCGCGACGAAGCACAACGCGTCGGTTGTCATCAGGGGCTGGCGCCGGTGCTGGATGTGTCGCGCGATGTGCGCTGGGGACGTACCGAAGAAACCTTTGGCGAAGATCCGTATCTGGTTGGCGTCATGGCGACGGCTTACGTGCGCGGTTTGCAGGGCGAAAAACGTGACCTGCTGGCAACGCTGAAACATTACGTCGGGCATTCTTTCAGCGAAGGGGCGCGCAACCATGCGCCGGTGCATCTCGGTTTCCGCGAGCTGAATGACACCTTCCTGCTGCCGTTTGAAATGGCGGTAAAACTGGCGAATGCCGGTTCGGTGATGCCTGCCTATCATGATATCGACGGCCAGCCGTGCCACAGCGATCACTTCCTGCTGACGGAAGTGTTACGCGAACAGTGGGGATTCGATGGCCTGATTGTCGCCGACTACGGCGGCGTCAGTCTGCTGCATCAGCATCATGGCGTCAGCCATGACGATGCAGAATCCGCCGCGCTGGCGTTTAATGCCGGTCTGGATATCGAATTACCGAAAGGCGACTGCGCGCAACATCTGGCCGATGCGGTGTCGCGGGGGCTGATTGATATGGCGAAAATTGACGAGATTGTCGCCCGCGTGCTGACCGAAAAATTCCGCCTCGGATTATTTGAGCAACCTTACGCCAGTGTGCCTCAGCCGCAATTGCAGCAACCCGCCACGCGGGAACTGGCCTGGCAAGCCGCCGTCCGCTCCATCACCCTGCTGGAAAACAATGGCATCCTGCCGCTCAGGCCCCGGCCCGGCCAGAAAATCGCCGTCATCGGCCCGACGGCAGATGATCCGCTGGCCTTACTCAGCGGTTACAGCTTCCCTGTGCATCTGATCATCAGCGAAATGGAAGCGCAGACGGAACAGGTCATCACGCCGTTACAGGCTTTGCGCGACGCTTACGGTGAACAAAATATCCGGTATGCAAAAGGTTGTCATATTCTTGAAAAACGCACAGCGGGCGCGCCGGTCTTCCCCGGCGATGCCGGCTCAGCCATGCAAAAATCGCCGGTATCACGAAGTACCGCGCTTATCCCACAGGCCGTGAAACTGGCGCAGGAGAGTGACGTCGCACTGGTATTTGTCGGCGATCTGGCCGGATTGTTCCAGAGCGGAACGGTCGGGGAAGGTTCTGATACTGACAGCCTGCAACTGCCCGGCGTTCAGCAGCAGTTGCTCGAAGACATTGTGGCGACCGGCAAACCGACCATTGTGGTGATGACCGGAGGCCGTCCGTATTCTCTCGGCGGGCTGGAAGACAACGTCGCGGGATACCTGATGGCCTTCGCGCCCGGTCAGGAAGGCGGCCGCGCGATCAGCGATATCATCAGCGGCAAACAGGCACCGTCGGGACGTCTGGTGGTATCCGTGCCGAAAAGCGCCGGGGCGATGCCCTATTATTACAATCACAAACTGAAAAGTGGCGGCACGCCGATTGCCTTCCACTTTGGCGCACAATACCCGTTTGGCTTCGGGCTGAGCGGCACCACGTTCCGCTATCACGATCTGCAACTCAATCAGCAACCGGTCGCTATCGAAAATGGCGACATCGAGGTGCAGATACGAGTGACCAATACCGGTAAGCAGGCGGGCAGCGAAGTGGTGCAGGTTTATCTGCGCGACTGCGTGGCATCACTGGTGCGTCCGGTGCAGGAACTCAAAGCTTTCGAACGCGTTGAACTGGACGCCGGACAAACCGCCACGCTGAGTTTCAGCATCCCCACCGACATGCTGAATTTCACAAATCATGCGGGTAAACGCATCGTGGAACCGGGTTTTGTCGAGGTACAGGTAGGGTCGTCGAGCAGGGATATTCATGCGCGTGGCAAGATCACGCTGTCCGGCGAAGTGCGGGAGTTGCCGCGTCACTGGCGGATGGTCAGCCGCTGTGAGGTCAGTCAGTAATTTCTGCTGGCTGAGATAAGCAAAACGGACGCTCAGGGCGTCCGTTTGACTTTCTGGCACAAGAACCCTGCGCAAAGAACCGGTTATTCCGTTTCTCTCGCGATACCAAAGTGCTTATACGCATGATTGGTTGCCATGCGACCGCGCGGTGTGCGCTGAATAAAGCCCTGCTGGATCAGGAAGGGTTCGATGACGTCTTCAATCGTCTCGCGTTCTTCGCCGATCGCCGCCGCTAAGTTATCCAGTCCGACCGGTCCGCCGGTGAACTTGTCGATAATCGCCAGCAGCAGTTTGCGGTCCATGTAATCGAAGCCTTCGGCATCGACGTCCAGCATATCCAGCGCGCCGTTGGCCACATCACCGTTAATGGTGCCGTCGCCTTTGACTTCGGCAAAGTCACGCACACGGCGCAACAGACGGTTGGCGATACGCGGCGTACCGCGTGAACGGCGGGCAATCTGATGTGCGCCCTCTTCCGACAACTCCAGCCCAAGGCATGACGCACTGCGCCCGACAATGTGCTGCAAATCTGCCACCTGATAAAACTCCAGACGCTGCACGATCCCGAAACGGTCACGCAAAGGAGACGTCAGGGAACCCGCGCGGGTGGTGGCACCAATCAGGGTAAAGGGCGGAAGATCAAGTTTGATGGAACGTGCCGCCGGGCCTTCACCGATCATGATATCCAGCTGATAGTCTTCCATCGCCGGATAAAGAATTTCTTCAACGACGGGCGAAAGACGGTGGATTTCATCGATGAACAGCACGTCGTGCGGCTCGAGATTGGTCAGCATCGCGGCCAGATCACCGGCCTTTTCCAGCACCGGCCCCGACGTGGTGCGTAAATTCACGCCCATTTCGTTCGCCACGATGTTAGCCAGCGTGGTTTTTCCCAGTCCCGGAGGGCCGAAAATCAACAGGTGATCGAGCGCATCTTTGCGTTGCTTAGCCGCCTGAATAAAGATTTCCATTTGCGAGCGCACATGAGGCTGACCGACGTATTCGTTGAGCAGCTTCGGGCGGATCGCACGGTCAATGACCTCTTCTTCACTGAAGACTTCGGAAGAAATCAGGCGGTCAGCTTCAATCATCGTTTACCTCACAGCGCCGCGCGCAGCGCTTCTCTAATTAACGTTTCAGATTCGGCGCCCGGTTTGGCAACCTTGCTGATCATGCGGCTGGCTTCTGGGGGTTTGTATCCGAGGGATATCAGGGCTGCAACGGCCTCGCCTTCGGCGTCAGATTCTTTAGCTTTCGACGACGATGCAGGTAGCGTGATATCAGTATGACTGTTAAATAGATCACCGTTTAATCCTTTAAACCGGTCTTTCATTTCGACAACCAGGCGTTCTGCGGTTTTCTTACCGACGCCGGGTAACTTAATTAATGCGGTGATTTCTTCCTTTTCGACCGCACTGACAAACTGCTGTGCCGACATGCCTGACAGGATCGCCAGCGCCAGCTTCGGCCCGACGCCGTTCACTTTAATCAGTTCACGGAACAGCGCGCGCTCTTGTTTATCGTTAAATCCGTAGAGCAACTGGGCATCTTCACGGACGATAAATTGCGTGAATATGATAGCTTCCTGGCCCAGTTCCGGCAATTCATAAAAACAGGTCATCGGCATATGCACTTCATAGCCCACGCCGTTGGTTTCAAGCAGCACCAAAGGGGGCTGTTTTTCCAGAATAATGCCTCGTAGTCTGCCTATCACGTTCATTTTCCTTATCAGGTCAAAAGCAGCGATGTTTATATCATAAAAAAAGCTGGATGGATATCCAGCCCCATGGACTTGCGGCGTCTATCGCATACGTCCGCGCGCCATCTGCAATTTATCGCTGCTGAGCCGGATGGCATTCTGGCTCATGTGACAATGGGTGATGGCAATCGCCAGCGCATCGGCGGCATCCGCCTGCGGGTTCGCCGGTAATTTCAGGATCGAACGCACCATATGCTGCACCTGCGATTTTTCAGCAGCACCGGTACCGACGACGGTCTGTTTCACCTGCCTCGCCGCGTACTCAAACACCGGCAAATCCTGATTTACCGCTGCGACAATCGCCGCCCCACGCGCCTGTCCCAGCTTTAATGCCGAGTCGGCGTTCTTCGCCATAAACACGGATTCGATGGCAAAAAAATCAGGCTGAAATTGCGTAATGATTTCCGACACACCGGCGTAAATCAGTTTCAGACGCCCCGGCATATCGTCAACCACGGTGCGGATACAACCGCTGCCGAGATAGCTCAGCTGACGCCCTGTCTGGCGGATAATGCCATAGCCGGTAATACGCGAACCGGGGTCGATCCCCAGAATAATAGCCATAGCCAGTCAACGCCTTGTGTTGTCGTTTTTTTTGGAAAGTTGGGGAGAGTATAAACTGCTGAGGCACAACAGGATAGCCAGCCGGTGGCAGCCACCGGCGGCACTGAGATTACAGAGTTTCTGCGATCTCGTCGGAGATTTCACCGTTGTGGTAAACCTCCTGCACATCGTCACAATCTTCCAGCATGTCGATCAGGCGCAACAGTTTCGGTGCAGTTTCTGCATCCATGTCGGCTTTGGTCGATGGGATCATGGTGACTTCTGCGGAATCCGCTTTATAACCTGCCGCTTCCAGCGCGTCTTTCACTTCACCCAGGTTTTCCCAGGCGGTGAAGACGTCGATAGCGCCGTCATCGTAAGAAATGATGTCTTCTGCGCCCGCTTCCAGCGCGGCTTCCATCAGCACGTCTTCGTCCAGGCCAGGAGCGAAAGTGATCACCCCTTTTTTGGAGAACAGGTAAGCCACGGAACCGTCGGTACCCAGATTGCCACCGGTTTTGGTGAAGGCATGACGCACTTCCGCCACGGTACGGTTGCGGTTATCACTCAGACATTCAACCATGATGGCAGAGCCACCCGGGCCGTAACCTTCATAAATGATGGTTTCCATGTTGGTGTCTTCGTCACCGCCGACGCCACGCGCAATCGCGCGGTTCAGGGTATCGCGGGTCATGTTGTTGGACAGCGCTTTATCAATGGCCGCGCGCAGACGCGGGTTTGACCCTGCATCGCCGCCGCCCAGACGTGCTGCGGTAACCAGCTCACGAATGATTTTGGTAAAAATTTTGCCGCGTTTAGAATCTTGCGCCGCTTTGCGGTGCTTGGTATTGGCCCACTTACTGTGACCTGCCATAAATATCTCCAAAAAGTCTAAAGTCTTAACAGACCGAATAGTTTACAAATTCTTCAATCGCCTGCTGGTTGCTCGGAGAGACCGTCAGCGCTGCCGCTTCCGGTTTATCGAGCCACCGGTATGCATGATGTTCGGTGAGAACCACATCACGCTCGTCGGGTAACGCCAGACAGAACCAGTGTTCTTTATTACGGGTCACGCCGGGAGCATAGCGATGGCGCAAATGCGCAAATATTTCAAAGTCCTCGCAGCGGTCGCAGTCCTGCAGAGTCAGGTTTTCACCTGCAATGTCGATACCGACCTCTTCAAGAACTTCACGCTGCGCGGTTTGATCCGGGGATTCCCCGTCCTCCAGACTGCCGGTTACCGACTGCCAGAAGTTCGGGTCATCCTTACGTTGGAGCATCAGCACCCTGCCGGTGTTGCTGGCGTAGATGACGCACAGTATCGACTCAGGACGCTTATAGCTCATTAGTTATTCTCTGTATTTGTGTCTGGTGTCACTTCTTTTTTCGCGACTACCGCAATGCCCAGCTCCAGCAGTGATGCCGGATTGGCAAAACTTGGGGCTTCGGTCATCAGACACGCCGCAGCGGTGGTTTTCGGGAAGGCGATCACGTCACGGATATTATCCGTACCGGTTAGCAACATCACCAGACGATCCAGACCAAATGCCAAACCGGCATGCGGAGGCGTGCCGTATTTCAGGGCGTCGAGCAGGAAGCCGAATTTCTCGCGCTGTTCGTGCTCGTTAATCCCCAGAATGCTGAACACGGTCTGCTGCATTTCGCTGCGGTGGATACGCACGGAACCGCCGCCCACTTCGTAGCCGTTGATTACCATGTCGTAGGCGTTCGCGATAGCGGAAACCGGGTTCGCCGCCAGTTCTTCTGCGGTCATGTCTTTTGGCGCAGTGAACGGGTGGTGCATGGCACTCAGGCCGCCTTCGTCGGTGTCTTCAAACATCGGGAAGTCGATGACCCACAGCGGAGCCCACATGTCTTCTTTGGTGATTTTCAGGTCACGGCCAACTTTCAGACGCAGCGCGCCAATCGCGTCGGTCACGATCTTGGCGCTGGCTGCGCCGAAGAAGATCATGTCGCCGTCTTGTGCGCCGGTGCGTTCAATCAGGGCTGACAGCAGGTCTTCATTAAGGAATTTCGCCACCGGGCTCTGGATACCTTCCAGGCCTTTCGCGACTTCATTCACTTTGATGTAAGCCAGACCTTTCGCGCCGTAGATTTCGATGAATTTAGCGTATTCGTCGATTTGCTTACGGCTCAGGGAAGCCCCGCCTGGCACGCGCAACGCGGCCACGCGGCCTTTCGGATCGTTGGCCGGATCGGCGAACACTTTGAACTCGATGTTTTTCATCAGGTCAGCGACATCGACCATTTCCATCGGGTTACGCAGGTCCGGCTTATCGGAACCGTAACGACGCATTGCTTCTGCGAAAGTCATGATCGGGAAGTCGCCCAGATCCACACCTTTCACTTCCTGCCACAGTTCGCGGGCCAGTTTCTCCATCACTTCACGCACTTGTTCGGCGCTCATGAAAGATGTTTCCACGTCAATCTGGGTAAATTCTGGCTGACGGTCAGCACGTAAATCTTCATCACGGAAGCATTTTACGATCTGATAATAACGGTCAAAGCCGGACATCATCAGCAGCTGTTTGAACAGCTGAGGGGACTGCGGCAAGGCGTAGAACTTGCCTTTGTGCACACGGCTTGGCACCAGATAGTCACGCGCACCTTCCGGCGTGGCTTTGGTCAGCATCGGGGTTTCGATGTCGAGGAAGTCATGGCTGTCCATGAAACGACGCACGAAGCTGGTGATTTTGGCACGCGCTTTCAGGCGGTTCGCCATTTCAGGGCGGCGCAGATCCAGATAGCGGTATTTCAGACGCGCTTCTTCGGTGTTGACGTGGTTGGAGTCCAGCGGCAGCGATTCTGAGCGGTTGATGATGTTCAGCTTGCTGGCGAACACTTCCACTTCACCGGTCGCCATGTCTTTGTTGAACTGGCTTTCCGGGCGCGCACGCACGGTGCCGGTTAACTGGATACAGAACTCGTTACGCAGTTCAGACGCCAGTTTGTAGGCTTCTGCCTGATCGGGGTCGAAGAAAACCTGAACGATGCCTTCGCGGTCACGCATATCGATGAAAATCAAACCACCCAAATCACGGCGACGGTTAACCCAGCCACACAATGTTACTTCCTGGCCCACATTGGACGCATTCAGTTTTCCACAATATACAGTACGCATAACGGTATCCTTTTGATCCCACTACCCGGCCTCATGGCTCACAGGCACAGAAACGGTTATTGACTCTGGTCGCCCGCCGCAAAACTCAGCAGCGCGCGGAATGGGTTTTATTCAGGTCGAAAAAAGGCGGCTATTATAAAGGAATTTCCGGCGAAGGATAAGTGCGAACACGTCAACGCAGGCGCGGAAATTCACACCTGTTGCTTGCTACACATAATTTAACAAAATTATCCCCAATTTGATCCGCCCGTTAGCATAGACTCGCGCAATCCCCTTTGTACACGCAGTAAATGATTCCTTTCTCTCATTACCCATTTTGAAAACCGGGAGCTAAACATGAAACTTGACCCTAAAACCACCGCGCTGGTGCTGATCGACTTACAGAAAGGGATTTTACCGTTCGCGGGTGGCCCGCACACCGCACAACAGGTGCTGGATAATGCCACTGAACTGGCAAACCGTTTCCGTAAGCTGGGCGCGCCGGTGGTGATGGTCCGCGTCGGCTGGTCTGATTCCTTCGACGAAGCGCTGAAGCAGCCTGTCGATATTCCTGCGGCTGCGCCGGAAGGCGGTTTACCGGCAAGCTGGTGGGAATTCCCGGAACAACTGGGCGTAACCGACAGCGATCTGCTGGTGATCAAACGTCAGTGGGGCGCGTTTTACGGCACCGATCTGGATTTACAACTGCGCCGTCGCGGCATTAAAAGCATCGTGCTGGCGGGTATTTCCACCAATATCGGCGTGGAATCGACCGCGCGTAACGCCTGGGAACACGGCTATGAACTGGTGATCGCTGAAGATGCGTGCAGCGCGCACAACAACGATCATCATCAGTCGAGCATGCAGTTTATTTTCCCGCGTATCAGCCGCGTACGTTCCACTGCCGAAGTGCTTGCCGCTCTGCCAGAGTAACGTTACCCTGATTTTCATGCCTGAACGCCGCCCGATGAGGCGGCGTTTTATTTGGGAATTCCGGCTCAGAAAACAGGGAGCAGCGATATGTATATTGGCTTACCGCAATGGCACCACAACGCCTGGACACAGGTGGGTTTGCGTGATCTGGCGGATTACGCGCGGTACTTCAATTGTGTCGAAGGCAACACGACTTTTTACGCCCTGCCCAAACAGGATGTGGTGATGCGCTGGCGCGACATGACGCCGGAGACCTTTCGTTTTTGTTTCAAATTCCCTTCCGCCATCAGCCATAAAGCCGCGCTGTCGAACTGTCAGGAAGAGGTCGATATGTTTTACCGCACACTCGCACCGCTCGGTGAACGTATCGGGCAACTGTGGCTGCAACTTCCGGCCACGTTTTCCCCGGTGCACCTCGACCGTTTGTGGCAATTTCTGGATGCCCTGCCCGCCGGTTTTGATTACGGCGTGGAAGTGCGTCACGGGGAGTTCTTCAATAAAGGTGACGCCGAACGGGCGCTGAATCAGGGATTGCATCAGCGCGGCATTAACCGTGCCATTCTCGACAGCCGCCCGGTTCACAGCTCAAAATCGGTGACAGAAGCGGTACGTGAAGCGAAGCGGAAAAAACCTGTCCTGCCAGTGCATGCGCTGGCGACCGCCTCGCGGCCCATTGTACGGTTTATCGGCGGGGACAGCCTGGACGCCAACCGCCCGCTGTTTGGCCAGTGGATCACTAAGTTCAGCGACTGGCAATCTCAGGGGCTGTCGCCTTACCTGTTTATTCATACGCCTGATTGTTCCGATGCGCCTCAGCAGGCACGCAGCCTGTGGCAGGATCTGCGCCAGCGTCTGCCTTCCGTTCAGCCCGCGCCAGACTGGCCGGAACAGGATGCGCTGTTCTGAGAATTTTCGTGTTTTTCTGACGACAGTGTTGCCCCGTCCCGTTATCATAGTGGCGCTGCGGAACCGCCGTATTGTTCCGCCGGGAAACAGGGATTAACCAAGGAAGTCACCATGATTAGCGCGTTATATGTCGTGCTTGCCGCCATACTTTTAATCAAACTCTCTTTCGATGTTGTTCGTCTGCGGATGCAATACCGCATTGCCACCGGCGACGGCGGCTCCTATGAATTACAAACCGCCATCCGCGTTCACGGCAACGCCGTTGAATATCTGCCGATCGGCTGTTTATTACTGCTGTATATGGAAATGAACGGAGCGGCCATCTGGACCGTGCACGCCTGCGGTTTATTACTGATCCTTGGACGTTTATTCCATTATTACGGATTGAAAAACCGGGAGTTTGCCTGGCGCCGCAATGGCATGGCAGCCACCTATATTTCGCTGGTGCTGATGGTGGTGGTCAATATTATCTATCTGCCGTGGTCTCAATTTCTAAATTTTGACTGATCGCTGCCCCTTTCCCCCACCGTTCTGATGCCCTTTTGACGTAACTCCCGGGCGCGCAGGTATCTGCCTGCGCCAGTATCTGCTAAAATCTGCCCTCAACTTTTTACCCACAATCTTTTTGGCCTGACTCACCGCTATGGCAAACCACGATACGCTGTTTTCTGCACCGATAGATAAACTTGGCGACTGGACGTTCGATGAACGTGTCGCTGAAGTCTTCCCCGACATGATCCAACGCTCTGTTCCGGGGTATTCCAACATCATTTCGATGATTGGTATGCTCGCCGAGCGTTTCGTACAACCTGACTCCAATGTCTATGATCTGGGTTGTTCGCTGGGTGCTGCCACGCTGTCAATGCGTCGCAACATTAAGGTGCCGGGCTGCGAAATTATTGCTGTCGATAACTCCCCCGCCATGGTGGAGCGCTGCCGTCGCCACATTGATGCTTTCCGCGCGGACACGCCGGTAAACGTCATCGAAGCGGATATTCTGGATATCGAGCTGAAAAACGCCTCGATGGTGGTGCTCAACTTTACCCTGCAATTCCTCGAACCCGCTGACCGTCAGCGTTTGCTGAATCAGGTGTATCAGGGCATGCGTCCGGGCGCGGCGCTGGTGCTTTCCGAAAAATTCAGCTTTGAAGATAAAGATGTCGGCGAACTGCTGTTCAATATGCATCACGATTTCAAACGGGCGAACGGCTACAGTGAACTGGAAATCAGCCAGAAACGCAGCATGCTGGAAAACGTCATGCTGACCGATTCCGTTGAAACCCATAAAGCCCGCCTCCGTCAGGCTGGTTTCCAGCACACGGAAGTCTGGTTCCAGTGCTTTAACTTCGGCTCACTGATTGCGCTGAAAGCCGGAGACGCACAATGATTGATTTTGGTGATTTTTATCGCGTTATCGCCAAAGGGCCGTTAAGTCCCTGGCTCAATACCCTGCCTTCACAGCTGACCGCATGGCAGAAAGAATCCCTGCACGGCAAGTTCAAATTGTGGTTTAACTCCGTCGATCGCCTGCCGTTGTTGCAGCCGGAGCGTCTGGATTTGCTGCACAGCGTCAGCGCGAATATGGAAATGCCTTTGCCAGCCGGTCAGCGCGAAGGGATTGAAAATCTGCTGCGCAACATGATGCCGTGGCGCAAAGGGCCGTTTTCGCTGTACGACGTGGAAATCAATACCGAATGGCGTTCAGACTGGAAATGGGATCGCGTTCTTCCGCACATTTCCTCGCTGGCGGGGCGCACCATTTTAGATGTCGGCTGCGGCAGCGGTTACCATATGTGGCGCATGATTGGCGCAGGCGCTCATCTGGCGGTCGGTATCGACCCGATGCAGCTTTTCCTGTGTCAGTTCGAGGCCGTACGTAAATTACTGGGCGGCGATCAGCGTGCGCATTTACTGCCGCTGGGCATCGAGCAACTGCCTGAACTGAATGCGTTTGATACCGTTTTCTCCATGGGCGTGCTGTATCATCGTCGTTCGCCCCTGGATCATCTTCTGCAGCTGAAAAATCAGCTGGTCAGCGAAGGCGAACTGGTGCTGGAAACCTTAGTCATCGAAGGCGACAGTGAACAGGTGCTGGTGCCGGGGGATCGATACGCGCAGATGGGCAATATTTACTTCATCCCTTCCGCCGCCGCACTGAAAAACTGGCTGATCAAATGTGGGTTTGTTGATGTGCGTATTGCGGACGTCAGCGTCACTACGCTGGAAGAGCAACGTCGCACCGACTGGATGACCAGCGAATCACTGGCGGAATTCCTCGACCCGAACGATCCGGGCAAAACCATCGAAGGCTATCCGGCACCACGCCGTGCCTTGCTGATTGCACGCAAGCCATAACCTGCCTTTTTGCCGCCGGAGATTTTTCTGGCGGCATGTGCCCTGTCAATCATCCTCACACTTTATCCGTATATTCTCTCACGCTGCGCTGTACATCCTGCGTTAAAAAGGTCTAACCTTTCAGAAAGCTATCGGGGTTTTCTGGCGGAGATCGTCGTTGACGTTACGGGAGGATGTATGAAGTTCCCTAAAGGCAGCATCGTGAAACACAGATCCGGTGAAATCAAAGGTACTGTCATGAATACTTTTGAATCACAAGCGGACAACGTGTCGTATTACGTTTCCTGGGAAGATGGCAGCAGCAGCCTGCATCAGGAGAACGAATTACACTGGGCCAATATCGACGTCGCCATCAGAATTAAAAATTTCTACGAGAAGTAGCCTCCTGCGCCCTATCACAAGCCTTTGTAAATCTTCCTCTCTGTATGCTTAATCAATGGATTGATTCATATCATTTCGTGTATAAACTCGGCAAAACCTATTCACCAGTACGCGAATATTTCGTGGGGAAACCAATGCGCAGAAGGATCCGATTCCTGTTTGACCGGGCCGTGATTGTTTTAGGCCTTTTTGTGATGTGCCTGGTCGTGAAAGCAGGAATGTTTGGCGTGGCATTGCTCACCTGGGGCTGAGCGCATAAAAAAAGCCCCGCCAATGTGACGGGGCCTGGTACTTGCGCAGGGCGACGCAATAAGGGTCGTGTGACCCGGTTAAATTTGCTGTCGTTACGCCGTGCGGGATATTTCATCGTCAAACTGCAATGTGCTTTTCATTGCGGCAACAATATCGCCGTCTACGCAATAACGACTGAATTCATCAAAATCCGTGTCAGAACTCATGGTGACACCGGCTTTGCGGTAGCGCATGGAAGAAGGCACCTGACGCCCTGCTGAGCTGTGCAATTCGGTCAGCCCGATATCGACAAACTTTTGCAGGTTGGTCAGCCGCACACCCGCGCCCGCCATAATAATAGGACCACGCGTCAGCTGATTCAGTTCCCGAAGCATCGGTAATCCGACCTCGGCATTTTGCTGTTGGCCTGAAGTCAGAATGCGCGCCACCCCTAACTGAGTCAACTGCTCTAATGCGATCTTCGGGTTAAGACACATATCGAATGCGCGATGGAATGTCACGGCCATATCGCCGCACAGCGCCATCACTTCCCACATTCTTGGCATATCAATATGCCCTTCCGCATCGAGCATACCGACGACCAGCCCGGGAAAGCCGAGATCGCGGATACAGGCGATGTCACTTTTCAACACCTCAAACTCACTCTGGCTGTAGCAAAAGTCACCGCCCCGCGGACGTACAATCGGATGTACCGGGATGGTCACTTTTTCCTTCGCCAGTTTCAGGGTGCCGTAACTCGGCGTAATACCGCCGTCAGCCTGACTGGCGCATAATTCGACGCGATCGGCTCCGGCTTGTTCTGCTGTCAACGCACAGTCCACGCTGTAACAACACACTTCTAATTTAGTCATGTGATCTCTCCTGATTACGGCATTATGCTACAACACTTGTCTGTAACCGGCCATGTCGCGTAGGCTTTGAGATGAGCATCCCCGCCCAACCTGCTTGCTTAGGAAAGCTAACTATGACACTCAATTTTGATTTATGGGTAGACCGCAGTCACAGTGATAGCGTTAAGTGGAATAAATACTCCCATCAGGATGTCATTCCACTTTGGGTAGCCGATACCGATTTCACGTCTCCGCCGCAGGTTATCAAAGAGTTACAGCAACGCGTCGCCGAAGGCGTCTTCGGGTATGGTTTTACTCCGCCGGAACTGACTGATTTAGTGGTAAAACGTCTGGCAGAACGTTATGGCTGGGCTATTGAGCCCGAATGGATTGTCTGGTTACCAGGGCTGGTGTGCGGATTAAACGTCGCCGTGCGCGCCAACGTGAGTCAGCATGAGACCAGCCTGATGCCCACGCCGATTTACCCGCCGTTTATGCAGGCGGCGCAATCCGAAGGGCGTCACTTTAAATCGGTTAATGTAATTGAGCAGAATCAGCGGTGGGTGGCCGATTTCGCCGCTGCCAAAAATCAAATGGATGGCAGCGAAAAGTTGCTGATGTTATGCAACCCGTATAATCCGGGCGGAACGGTATATCGCCGCGAAGAGTTGCTGGAACAGCAGGAGTTCGCCCGACGCCACAACTTAGTGGTGTGCTGCGATGAAATTCACTGCGACCTGATCCTCGAACCGGGGCTGAAACATATCCCGTTTGCCTCGCTCAATGCCGATGCAGAACAGCGTTCCATTACCCTGCTGTCGCCGTCGAAAACCTTCAATCTGGCCGGTCTCGGCGCCTCAATGGCCATCATCCCTAATCCTCAGTTACGAAAAAACTTTCTCGATACCAGCGAAGGCATCGTTCCGCACGTCAATATTCTGGCCTATGTCGCTGCGACCGCCGCTTACCGTGACGGAGAAGAATGGCTCAGCGCACAACTCGACTATTTGCGCGTAAACCGGGAATTAGTGACAGCCAGAATCAACGCCATGCCGGGATTACGCATGCTGCCACCGGAAGGCACGTATCTCGGCTGGATTGATGCCAGCGCATTGCCGGTTCAGGATCCGTACCGGTTCTTTGTAGAAGCTGGCGTCGGATTTTCCGGCGGCGCAGCATTTGGTGCTCCCGGTTTTGTGCGCATCAATTTCGGTTGCCAGCGGGCATTGCTGGAAAAGGCAATGGACCGCATGGAGGCCGCCTTGCAGTCGCTCGAACGTTAGCCTTCAGCCTTCTCGCTGGCAACAATATCGCGCAAGCTGTGGGGATGGAATTTGATGGTCACTGACCCGTCGGTGATCGCCAGCGTCGGGTTAGGCAACCGCTCATTCTCGCCCTTTGGCGCACTTTGTTTCAGTTTTATACCGGGCGTCATCAGCGCTTCGTCGGCAATCAGTGCCAGCGCCCGCGTATACAAATCGTCCTCGTCACCTTTCAGGACAATCTCAATGTGCTCCCAGCCTTCATGCGGATAACGCTTATCACCGGGATACGGCAATTCCACCAGATCGATACTCAGCGGGCCGACCTGCAAAGGCGCGTTAAGCGAAAACAGACAAATCGGCCGCCCGTTAATCAGGGTTTCATTCAGCAGGCTGCCGCATTGTTCCAGCCCTGCCCGCCAGCGGTCCGCCGTGGTGTTCTGATGGCAACGGACTGAAATATGATCCGCATGAAAATCGCCGAGATTGAGTTGCAATTTGGCGGCAAACGCCGTCAGCACACCGGCAAAACGCGGCAAATCTCCGGCTAAATCCTCTAACTCAGTCACCTGTTTCATGGCCGTTATCCTGTCTCATTTTAGTTTGCTTGTCTTCAGGGTCGGGTAATTTACACAGCCTTTCATCCGGTTGCCAGAGACATGCCGCAGAAACGCGTTTTCCTCACCTGCCTTCATGCGGCGATACTGACGCCGCGGGGCTAATATGATATAAACACGCATCATTTTAGGTTCGTCCGCATTGGGATGAACAGCAAACAACCACATTCCTAAATAAAGGTACTTCGGTGAATATTCAGTCACTTCTTTCAGATAAAGTCAGCCAGGCGCTGATCGCTGCAGGCGCTTCTGCCGACAGCGAAGCGCAAGTCCGTCAGTCCGCTAAAGCACAGTTTGGCGACTATCAGGCTAATGGTGTTATGTCCGTGGCGAAAAAACTCGGTATGCCACCACGACAACTGGCAGAGAAAGTGGTTGAACTGTTAGACCTGAACGGTATTGCTAACAAAGTCGAAATCGCCGGACCGGGCTTTATCAATATCTTCCTGGACCCTGCTTTCGTGGGCGCACACGTTGACAGCGCACTTAACGACGAAAAACTGGGCATCACGCCGGTTGAACCGCAAACCATCGTCATCGACTACTCTGCGCCGAACGTGGCAAAAGAGATGCACGTCGGTCACATCCGTTCCACCATCATCGGTGACGCGGCCGTGCGTACCAATGAACTGCTCGGTCATAAAGTGATCCGCGCTAACCATGTCGGTGACTGGGGCACACAGTTTGGGATGCTGATCGCCTATCTGGAAAAAGTGCAGAACGAAAACGCGGCGGACATGAACCTGTCTGACCTCGAAGAATTCTACCGTGCCGCCAAGAAAAACTATGACGAAGACGAAGCCTTCGCCGAACGTGCACGTGGCTACGTGGTGAAGTTGCAGGGCGGCGACGAATATTGCCTGCAAATGTGGCGCAAACTGGTCGACGTGACCATGAAGCAAAACCAGCTGACCTATAACCGCCTGAACGTCACCCTGACCGAAGACGATGTGATGGGTGAAAGCCTGTATAACAGCATGCTGCCGGGCATCGTTGCCGATTTGCAAGCCAAAGGGCTGGCGGTCGACAGCGAAGGCGCGGTGGTTGTCTATCTTGATGAATACAAAAACAAAGAAGGCGACCCGATGGGCGTCATCATCCGTAAAAAAGATGGCGGCTACCTGTACACCACCACCGATATCGCCTGCGCGAAATATCGCTACGAAACACTGGGTGCGGATCGCGTTCTGTATTACATCGACTCCCGTCAGCATCAGCACCTGATGCAGGCGTGGACCATCGCCCGTAAAGCCGGTTACGTGCCGGATTCCGTGGCGCTCGAACATCACATGTTCGGCATGATGCTGGGCAAAGACGGCAAGCCGTTCAAAACCCGCTCTGGCGGCACGGTGAAACTGTCTGATCTGCTGGATGAAGCGATTGACCGCGCACGTAAGCTGATCACGGAAAAGAACCCGGAACTGAAAGACGCTGAAGAGCTGGAAAAACTGGTGAACGCGGTAGGTATCGGCGCAATCAAATACGCTGACCTGTCAAAAAGCCGGACCACGGATTATATCTTCGACTGGGACAACATGCTGGCCTTCGAAGGTAACACCGCGCCTTATATGCAATATGCCTACACCCGCGTGGCCTCCATCTTCAAACGCGCTGACATCGACGTGAACAGCCTGACCCAACCGGTCGTACTGAGCGAAGAACGCGAAGCCGCGCTGGCCACCCGCCTGTTGCAGTTCGAAGAAGTGCTGACTGTCGTCGCCCGCGAAGGCACGCCGCACACCATGTGCGCGTATCTGTACGACGTGGCCGGTCTGTTCTCCAGCTTCTACGAGCACTGCCCGATCCTGAACGCAGAAGACGAAACCAGCCGCAACAGCCGTCTGAAACTGGCACTGCTGACTCAGCGCACGCTGAAAACCGGTCTGGATACGCTGGGTATCGAAACCGTAGAACGCATGTAATTCGCGGTTTGTGGCATTAAAAAAGGGCGCTCTGGCGCCCTTTTGTGTTTCTGAGATTCGGATGAATCAATCTAACCGGCGGGCAAATTCCTTCACACGGAAACCCAGCAGGCCGAGCACAGCAAAGTAAGCCACCACGCCCACGGCCACTACGGCCGCCAGACGCGCCAGACGATAGGCCATACCGCCCACGTCCCAGGCTGGCATCACGTACATCATGCCAAGCAATGCTGCGGACATTGCTACCACGGCAACAATCAGCTTGATGAGGAAAATTCTCCAGCCCGGTTGTGGCTGGAAGATGTCCTGCTTACGCAGTTGCCAGTACAACAGGGACGCATTCAGACAGGCCGCCAGCCCAATCGACAGGGAAAGCCCGGCGTGTTTCAGCGGTCCGATAAAGGCCAGGTTCATCACCTGCGTCATCAGCAAGGTGATGATGGCAATTTTCACCGGCGTTTTGATGTCCTGACGCGAATAGAAGCCCGGTGCCAGCACTTTCACGACGATAAGACCCATCAGGCCGACGGAATACGCTACCAGCGCACGTTGCGTCATCGAGGCATCAAACGCACTGAATTTGCCGTACTGGAACAACGCGACCGTCAATGGTTTCGCCAGAATGCCCAGTGCGACAGAGCTTGGCAGCGCCAGCAGGAAGCACAGACGCAAGCCCCAGTCCATCAGGCGGTTGTATTCGCCATGATTACCGCTGGAGAAACTGCGTGCCAGCGACGGCAGCAGTATGGTGCCCAGCGCCACGCCCAGCACGCCGGAAGGGAACTCCATCAGGCGGTCAGCGTAATACATCCATGAAACGGAACCGGACACCAGAAATGACGCGAAGATCGTGTTGATGATCAGGGAAATCTGGCTGACAGAAACCCCTAAAATCGCCGGTCCCATCTGGCGCATCACACGCCATACACCGGCATCTTTCAGATTCAGACGCGGCAACACCAGCATGCCGATTTTCTTCAGATGCGGCAGTTGGTAACCCAGTTGCAGCAACCCACCGGCCACCACCGCCCAGGCCAGCGCCAGCACCGGGGGATGGAAATACGGTGCCGCGAACAACGCAAAACCGATCATACTGACGTTGAGGAAGGTCGGTGCAAAAGCGGGTATCGAGAAACGGTTCCAGGTGTTAAGGATCGCCCCGACCAGCGAGGCCAGTGAAATCAGCAGGATATACGGAAAGGTGATGCGCAGCAGCGAGCTGGTCAGCGCAAATTTGTCCGGCGAATCGACAAAGCCCGGCGCGGTAATATAAATCACCCACGGCGCAGCGATCATACCCAGCACCGTGACTATCGCCAGAACCAGTGTCAGCAGCCCCGAGACATAAGCAATAAAGGTGCGCGTGGCTTCCTCGCCCTGCTGCGTTTTGTACTCCGCCAGAATCGGCACGAAAGCCTGCGAGAATGCGCCTTCTGCAAAAATACGTCTCAGTAAATTGGGCAGTTTGAACGCCACAAAAAAGGCGTCGGTGACCATTCCGGCGCCAAACACACGAGCCACAATGGCATCGCGGGCAAAACCTAATACACGTGAGAACATCGTCATTGAACTGACGGCTGCCAAAGATTTAAGTAGATTCATGTCACTTTTCTTGTTTACCGGTTTGCTTGTAATTCAGACAGTTAAACGACCACGCCTGCATCAGCAGGCGTGAAAGATGAACCGGCATGGCTCAAAGATGCGCTTAGTCTACGCATCCGCCATGCAATAGCCACCGGCAGTTGTTTTATGTTGTTATAGATTGTTAACCGCACCATCCTGCGCGGTATTCCCTAGTCTGCCTGCAAGATTTTCTCGATCATTGCCTGCGCATAAATCGCCTGCTCACCGCTGGTTTCCGGCGCAGTGTGATTGCTCACACAATCGACAAAGTGCTCAATGGCACCGACAAATCCACGTTGCGTCAGCGTACTTTGCCAGCCGGGCACCGGAAGTTGCGTGAGAATATCCTGCTGCTCTTCGCGCCAGATTTGCATGTTGTCCAGCTGATACACCGCGCCCTCAGTCACCGCCTGCACGCTCTCGCGGAAAGTGCCCGCACGGCGATGCATCGATGTGGTGACCAGCGTTTCGCCGCACAGGAAATGATGTTCACCGTAGAGCATCTGATTCGCTTCGTTAATCTGAATCAGGCCGCTTTCCAGACTGGCATTGCCGCCCGCCAGCCACAGCGCGGTATCGACGACGTGCAGATAATCATCCAGCAAGGTGAAGCGCAGATCGTGTGGGCCGACGCTGTCCGTACGGTGCTTATCCATGCGCACCGACGCAGGATTTTGCATCTGGTCCTTCAGCTTGCGGTACAACGGCGCAAAGCGGCGGTTGAAACCGACCATCAGCGTTTTACCCGCTTTATGCGCCTGTTCAACCAACTGTTCAGCCTGATCAAGTTCTGCAGCCAGCGGTTTATCAACATACACATGCACGCCCTGCGCCAGCAATTGTCCGACCACTTCAAAATGGCTGGCGGTGCTGCTGTGCACAAAAACGGCGTCACACTGCCCTGCCAGCTCGTCCATCCGCGAATAATTCGCCATCCGGTAACTGTCGCAGACCGCCTGCGCTTTCTGCTGATTAGGGGAAAAACCGCCCACCAGCGTCCAGTTTTGTGCATGACTGAGTACCGGCAGATACGCCTTTTGCGCGATACCGCCCAGCCCGATAACACCAATACGCAATTTACTCACACTCTGCTCCTGTTAATCGGCCAGATGCTGCAACAAATTTTCCAGACGCTGCTTCAGTTCCGCGACTTCCGCCTCCAGCGTTTCTACCCGTGCCGCCAGACCGGCGCTCTCCGGCGCGGCGCTGAACGCAGGTTCGTCGGCGGCGCTGACCGCGTCACTGACTTCGCCGCTGAACAGATGCATAAACCGGCTTTCACGTTTGCCCGGTTCGCGGGCCAGACGCACGCAAAACGGGCCGTCCTCGCGGTTCGCAAGTTCGGTCAACGTCTGTTCGACTTCGCCGACATCGGAAAAATCATGCAGGCGGTTGGTGCGGGTGCGCAGCTCGCCCGGCGTCTGTGCGCCGCGCAGCAACAGTGTGGTCACCACCGCCACTTCCTGCGGGGAAAATTTGAGATTGCCGAATTCAGAGTTACAAAAACGATGCTCGTACTTCATGGTGCGCGAGCCGCTGAGGGTGCGGATAATGTGTTTACGCAGCAGGAGATCCAGCGTTTGCTGAACGTCACTTTCGCTCAGTTCCATGACCGGTTCGCGGTTGGTTTTCTGATTGCAGGCCGTGGTCAGGCCGTTGAGGGTCATCGGATATTGTTCTGGCGTGGTGAGCTGTTTTTCCAGCATACAGCCCACGACACGGGCTTCCCGGGCGCTGAGTTCATGTTTCATCTTGCTCTCCTTATCGGGACGGGGGTGTCCATTCTTGCCAGGTGAGTGCCGTCAGCACGTGGTCCTGCCATTTGCCGTCGATCAGCAGGTAATCTTTCGCGTAACCCTCACGTTCAAATCCGAGGCGTTCGAGAAGCTGACCGCTGCGTTTATTGTGTGGCATGTAATTGGCCATAATGCGGTGCATTTTCTGCTGACGTTGCATATAGCGGATAAGGGTTTGCAACGCTTCCTGCATCAGCCCTTTGCCCTGCCATTCCTGACCCAGCGAATAGCCGAGGAAACAGGCATGGAAGGAACCGCGCAGCACATTACTGAAATTCGCCACGCCCATCACACGATTTTCGTCCGGATCGAGCAGGATAAAATAATAAGCACTGCCCTGTTTTTGCATCTCGGTGATTAACCCCAGACGCGCCTGCCAGCCGGAAGGATAACAATGACTTTCATCCCTGACCGGTTCCCAGGGTTTCAGAAACGCCCGGTTCTCAGCGTAGTATTCAGCCAGCCGGTGCGCATCGCGGTCATGAACCAGGCGCAGGACCATCCGGTCAGTGGTAAGCCGCACCTTTGGCACGGCAGATTTGTAGCCAAACATCCCTTCCCTCCACATCCCGCATGGGTCGATAAATAGAATTTATAGGAAACGACAGATCACCGCTAATTCTGCCAGTCAGAACGCGGCTTGACGATAAAAAAATATTATCAATAGCGCCCTATCTAATTGCCCGATTCCGGTTCAGACTGGATGCGTCTTTTCTCCTTTCTGTATCTGCCGGACAGGATACAAATAATCGCTCATGGTGAAGCATGTCTCTGGTATCACAAGCTCGGAGCTTGGGTAAGTATTTTCTGTTATTAGACAACGCGCTGGTTATTTTAGGCTTTTTCGTGGTTTTTCCGTTGATCTCGATCCGATTTGTCGATCAGCTTGGCTGGGCCGCCATGGCCGTCGGTCTGGCACTGGGCGTACGTCAGCTGACACAGCAGGGATTAGGCATTTTTGGCGGCGCGATTGCCGACCGCTTTGGCGCAAAACCGATGATCATCACCGGCATGTTATTGCGTGCCGCCGGATTTGCCACCATGGCGATGGCTGACCAGCCGTGGATCCTGGTGTGCTCCTGTATTCTCTCCGGCCTTGGCGGCACCTTGTTTGATCCGCCGCGTACCGCGCTGGTCATCAAACTCACCCGTCCGCACGAGCGCAGCCGTTTCTTCTCCCTGATGATGATGCAGGACAGCGCGGGTGCCGTCATTGGCGCCCTGATCGGCAGCTGGCTGTTGCAGTACGATTTTCATTATGTCTGCTGGGCGGGTGCCGCTATTTTCTGTCTGGCAGCGGCCTGCAACGCCTGGCTGTTACCCGCTTACCGTATTTCCACCCTGCGTACGCCGATGCGCGAAGGCATGATGCGCGTGTTACGCGACCGTCGTTTTCTGGCTTATGTGCTGACGCTGACCGGCTATTACATGCTGACCGTGCAGGTGATGCTGATGCTGCCGATCGCGGTCAATGATGTTGCCGGAAGTCCGGCGGCGGTGAAATGGATGTATGCCGTCGAAGCCGTATTGTCCCTGACGCTGCTGTATCCGATTGCCCGCTGGAGCGAAAAACGTTTCCGTCTCGAACAGCGTCTGATGTTCGGCCTGCTGATCATGACACTCAGCCTGCTGCCGGTCGGGCTGGTCACCTCTATCAATCCGTTATTGCTGCTGATTGGCTTCTTCTATATCGGCTCCATTATTGCCGAACCGGCGCGTGAAACCCTCAGCGCATCACTGGCCGATGCCCGCGCGCGCGGCAGCTACATGGGCTTCAGCCGTCTCGGTCTGGCGCTTGGCGGCGTTATCGGTTACACCGGTGGCGGCTGGATGTACGACACCGGCCGCGCCCTGGATCTGCCTGAACTGCCGTGGTTTTTACTCGGCGTCGTGGGTTTCATTACCCTCACCGGTTTGTACTGGCAGTTCAACCTGCGCCGCATCGAACCGGCCATGCTCAGCGGTGGCTGATCTTTTACTCATTTTTTAATACCCAAAATGATTGGCGTTGTAACAAGGCGGCAAGCGGGTGAATCCCGATGAGCTGACAAAGGTCAGTGATTCGGGTAAACGAGCGTAGCCAACACAGTGACAGCGACAAGCATGACAGGTAGGTTTGATCTCACCCGCATCTATACCCATACTGAATCATAGCGTTAGATAAAATCCGAACCTACATCCGGCTGTTTTCATGCACCCTACAGGTCAGCGCCGGCGATAACAGGAGCTAAAAACGATGAGACTTTACGTTTACGAACATTGCCCATTCTGCGTGAAAGCACGCATGATTTTCGGTTTGAAAAATATCCCGGTTGAGATCAAGGTGCTGCTCAACGACGATGAAAAAACGCCCGTTTCGATGGTGGGTAAAAAGATGGTGCCGATCCTGCAAAAAGAGGATGGCGGCTTCATGCCGGAGAGCATGGACATCGTGCATTACATCGACAAAAGCGACGGTAAGCCACTGCTGACCGGCCCGCTGAATGCCCCGGTGGCCGCATGGTTGCGTCAGGTTTCTGAATACACCGGTCGCCTGCTGTTGCCGCGTTTTGCTACCGCGCCGCTGGAAGAATTCTCCACGCCGGAAGCCCGTAAATACTTCTCCGATAAAAAACAGGCCGCCAGTGGCAGCTTCGCGGAACACCTGCAACATTCCGAAGGTCTGGTGAAGAAAATCAGTCAGGATTTGCGCGCACTCGACAAGCTGATCGTCGAGCCGAATGCGGTGAATGGCGAACTTTCTGAGGATGATATTAATCTGTGGCCGCTGCTGCGTTCACTGTCGATTGTTCAGGGTATCGACTGGCCTTCACGTGTGCAGGCTTATCGCGACAACATGGCGAAACAAACGCAGGTTAATTTACTCACCCGCCTGGCAAGTTAAGCCCGTCAATCCTATCTGCCGGAAGTGCGCTTCCGGCAATTTCCCCTTTTCTTCCCTCCCTTCAGCACTTAGGCTAATCAGCGTTGTCTGATTGGAGCAATGCCGCTTTGCGGTCATGCTGACAAAATAGTTTTTACGTAATGAGGGAAGAATGACAAAGCGATTTTTAGGTGCCGCCGTACTGATGTGTGCCAGCCTGCTGGCAGGCTGTAACCAGCTGACGCAGTACACCATCAGCGAACAGCAGGTGAATGATTATCTGCAAAAGAACAACAACTTCGAAAAACAGTTGGGTGTTCCGGGACTGGTGGATGCAAAACTGGTACTGACCCATCTCAGCAGCCAGATTGGCCGCGCTGAGCCGGGCATCGTGACGCTGACCGGCGACGCTCATGTCGATATTTCCTCCCTGTTCGGCCCGCAGAAAGCCGATATGCACCTGACCCTGAAAGCGCATCCGACCTATGACCGTGAAAAAGGCGCCATTTTCCTGCGGGATATGCAGGTATCTGATTACACCATCAAACCTGAGAAAATGGATAACGTGATGAAAGGCCTGATGCCTTATCTGAACAACTCGCTGAACACCTATTTCAACCAGCGCCCGGCGTATGTGCTTAATGGCGATCGCAGCAAAGGCGAAGCGATGGCGAAAAATCTGGCGAAAGGGATAGAAGTGAAACCGGGACAGTTGGTGATCCCGTTCACTGACTGACCGGCAAAACCTTGCCATGAAAAAGCCCGGCGTGATCACTCACCGCCGGGCTTTTTTATGTCAGTCGTCAGGATTACTGGTCGTCTTCTTCCGCGTCATCCAGATCCTGCAGTAACTGTTCTTCCAGTAAGTACTACATCTAAGCGAACCGCCCTGCTGTCAGGATCTGGCTGCATTGCTGACCCTGAGTGACACTGCTAATGATAGCTCTTTTAATGTCGAAATATTTTGGCAAGAACGCCTCACAATAACTGGTTATATACACAGCTTAGTAATGGACCCTTCGTTTTTGAACGGGCTAGCATGCGCTAATGACTTGTCAGGGAATAAAGTTAATGGGTGCGGTTAGGTCTGAGTGCATGTAAAAATGCATAACATTTCTTTACGCTTCCTTGCCTTCCATGAAGTAGGTGTTAGGATCCGTCAATCGTTCTACATAAGAAACTCAACATGTTAAAAGTCTTCATTAAATATACTCTGGTCGGTGGCCTTAACACGGCCATACATTGGCTAACATTTGCAATAATGTATCTCCTCTCCGATCAAGACCAAATGATCAGCAACTTCTCAGGATTTTGCGTGGCCGTTACGTTTAGCTTCTTTGTGAATGCAAAATGGACATTCCAATCAGAACACACACCGATCAAATACTTCATGTATGTAGGGTTTATGGGGTGTCTGGCTCTTTTGTGTGGTTTCGTCGCAGATAAAATCGAACTTAACCCACTACTGACGCTTATCGTTTTCTCAACAATTAGCCTGTTTATAGGTTTTCTATATTCAAAATTTGTGGTGTTTAAGGAGGAGAAATGAAGATTTCTCTTGTTGTCCCTGTCTTCAATGAAGAAGATGCAATCCCTATTTTTTATAAAGCAGTGCGTGAACTTGAAGCCCTCAAGCCCTATTTAGTTGAAATAATATTCATAAATGATGGTAGCAAGGATGCTACTGAATCAATCATTACCGGGTTGGCAATATCCGATGAGTTTGTTGTTCCAATATCATTCACGAGAAACTTTGGGAAAGAACCTGCTTTATTTGCCGGACTAGATCAAGCAACGGGAGATGCTATTATTCCTATCGATGTGGATTTACAGGATCCAATAGAAGTCATACCAATCCTCATCGAAAAATGGAAGGATGGTGCAGATATGGTTTTAGCAAAGCGCACCGACCGTTCCAATGACGGGCATGTGAAGCGCAAAACCGCAGAATGGTTCTACAAGTTACACAACAAAATCAGCAACCCAAAAATTGAAGAGAACGTGGGTGATTTTCGTCTGATGTCTCGTGAAATAGTTGAAAGTATAAAGCTAATGCCTGAGCGAAATTTATTCATGAAAGGCATTCTTAGTTGGGTTGGTGGCAGAACGGATGTCGTTGAATACTCACGCGCTGAACGCGTAGCTGGTACCACTAAGTTTAATGGTTGGAAACTCTGGAACCTGGCACTCGAAGGAATTACTAGTTTTTCCACAATACCTCTGCGTATTTGGACATATATTGGGTTATTAGTTGCTAGTGTAGCTTTCGTTTATGGATCATGGATGATTGTTAATACACTAGTATTTGGGAACCCGGTAAGAGGTTATCCATCTTTGCTCGTGTCTATACTATTTCTTGGAGGCGTACAATTGATAGGAATAGGTGTTCTGGGGGAATATATAGGCAGAATATACGTAGAAGTTAAAAACAGACCTAGATATATAGTAAGGAAAAAAAAAGATGTTTAACAAGCTCAAATACTCCCATGAGTTAACATTCATATTATGCATTGTTATTCTTATAATGTTACGTGAGTACTTTATTTCCATAAAAACTGGTCTGCACGTGGATGAGTCGCTTTCAATCATATTGTCATCATACAAATCCATTGGATTTAGCACTCTTGGCGACGGATTTTTTGGTATGACAGGTGATGAGATTCGAAGTTCAATGTATCTTCCTCATGGAGGAATATTCAATGCCTTCAAAGACATTGGGAAACTTTGGATAAACAATCGAGATTTACCACATAGCAACTTATATTATAGTTTTTTACGCCTGTGGATGAGCCCATTAGAAATGTCATCTGTGTCTAACATTGTTTTTTGGTTAGCTCAGTTAAATGTTTTATTTATGTGCATTTCATTTTTCTTTACAGTAAAGCTTATAGTAAAACTTACTGGACATATACATGCCTCTATTTTGTGTGCCTTTATCGCTTACACATCATACCTTGCAATATCAAACACCGCTTTCCTTCGGCCTTATCAATTTCAGGAAATGATATTTGTTATTTATGTATATTATACCTATATAGCTTTTAAATCTTCTGAAATTAAATATTCTCAACTAGCACTATACGCATTCATAACTGGAGTTACCTTTTTAACTGGGTATTTTTCTATATTTTTGATAATACCCTCATCTCTATTACTTTTAATAAATTTCAAGAAAATATGTGGAGACTCATATCTTAAAAAACTTTCTTTTTATTTTATTACTAGCCTGATATTCTCCTTCGCTATTTACCCTCGATACTTTAACATTAACTATCGTACTACTGAAGCAGCAGGTAAGGTTTTTTCGTTTCAAGACAACATACTAGCAGCCTTTAAAATTTATAGCGACATAGCATCTTCATTCCCAATTCTCACAATACTGGTAATATTGGCAAGCTTATATACCATTTATTACGCAGTTAAAGGATCTGAAAATGAAAGATTTAGAATATGGATTTTTATGTCCATCTCTGTCTTTATTATTGGCGCCATATACTTTGCGCCATATAAAATGTCACGCTATATTTACCCTTCAATTCCATTCTACTCATTGATATTCTCCGCTAGCTTTCTTTGCATTGCAAAATTAAACAAACCAATAGCTTACATTACATTAATAATCATATCCTTACTATCCTTACATATCAACCTTGATAAAAACAAGGTCGAAAATTTATTTTTAAAACAAAGCAATGACTGTTTAAACATACACAATGACTCCTCATTAATAATTGCGAAGGATGCTTTTAAATTTAACACGCTATCTTCTTGCATGGATGCCAAAAGGATATATACGGTGATCACCCTAAAAGACTATGAAGATGGATTCAACACAAAGCCTTTCGATGTTGTTTTCTCTGATACAGAAATAAATTTAGATGATTATCATATAGAGTATAAAAAAATAGCAAACATAAGTTCATACTTTATAGTTTACAAAAGAAATAAGATTTAATTAAAATACAACTACTCATTCAGGCTCTTTAAATCAGAGCCTTTTTTTATAGCATCCAGCTAATTTTACTGGCTCCTAGTCACTCACAGAACGACTTTATACCGCCCACGGGATAGACATTCAGACATTGCCAGGACATAAGAGCGCATAAATGAAAGAAAATTATCAAGATGACCGCGATTCAGGCTAGAGAGCCCTGGCGGTTTCAAAGTCGTAGAAAACTGAATGTAGTACCCCCTAAAACAGGAAATTCTGATCCTGGTTTTAGAGGGCATTTTGGGGGGGAATTGACAAACATGAAATCAACAATTTACGGCTTCGAGATATGTTCTTCCAGCTCGTCACGCATGACCTGCAAGGCTTCGCGGCTGATTTCAGACAGCGTGCGGTAGAAACCGCTGGTGGCATGGGCTTCTACTTTGCCGAGGAATTTTCCGCACCACGGGAAGAGTAACTCATCGAAAAGGGTAATCTGCGCACTGACTTCGTCTTCCTGCGACTGGTCTTCCAGCCAGGAGGCCGCCAGTAACATGGCACCGAAATGGTCGGCAGGTGTTTCACCCAACGGCATGCCGCGCTGTTGCAGGAATGTCCGCACATCCATTTCGCTGGCACCCTCAACGTAATCGCTGCGGAAAGGCGATACCGCGCATTCTGAGCCGACAAACAGACGGTTAAACTCAGCGGCCAGCGCTTCAGGATTGGCGCTTTCCTGCAAACGGATCAGCAACGCATCCTGCTCCAGCGGCCAGTGTTCACGCAGCTTGCCGTCCTGAATCAGACCAAACAGCGGAACCAGTAACGGATCCTGCGGCTGGCGGTAAAACAGCGTGCCCAGCACACGGCAGACAATGGAAAATTCATTCATAACAGTCACCAGATCAGACAGTGAAAAGGGTTAATCACCCGCAATTTGGTCGCGACAATGTCACAGTTCGCTTAATTCAGCAATGGGCGCGCGGCCACGTTTTTCCAGAAAATCAAGGAAACGACGCGGACTGACGTTAAGGATACGGTCTTGCGGGAAATCAATGTCGCGCAAAATACGTTCGCAATGTTCAAAGCCGCCGAGGGAATACGCGATATGCGAATCCGATCCCAGCGCCAGCCAGCCACCGGCTTCTTTGACTGCCAGCGCAATGGCGCGGCAGTTTGGCTCACTGCCGACGCGTGAATGAATAAACGACGAATTATTCAGCTCCAGCGCGACGTTATATTTCGCGGCAGCGGCCGCCACGGCCGGAATATCAATCGGGTATTTCGGGTTACCCGGATGGGAAATAATATGCACTTCACCGCCAGCCATCGCCGCAATCACCGCCGCAGTATGGGTCTCTTTATCGACAGGTTGCATGACCGGCTCATGGAAACCGGCAATAATGACGTCGATTTCTTTGAGCATCGGGCCGGTACAGTCGATATCGCCATGAATGTTTTTAATGTTTGATTCAATACCGCGCAGGATACCGATCCCGTTTACCAGACGCGGCCAGACCCGCATATTCATAAAGTGCCAGTAGTGCGGCGCATCGGCCATATCAGGGCCATGATCGGTAATGGCAAACAGCTTAATGCCCTTTTCCGCTGCTTCATCAATGTAATCATGTAACGTGCTGTAGGCGTGGGTGCTGGCAACAGTATGCATATGTAAATCAACCGGGTACGGCATGTGCTCTCCTCGAAAGTATTCCGCTGCGGCGAAATAACCGCAGCATTGATAATGTTAGCAGATGAAAGTCAGTAACCCCGCGCAGGATCGACACGTCCGGCTGGCTCGCGCCCCGCTTCTATCGCCAGAATATTGCTGACGATGCTGTCCATCGCCTGCTCCGGCAAGGTATCCGCACCGACGTGTGGCGTGATGCTGACACGCGGATGCGACCAGAACGGGTGCATGCCCGGCAACGGCTCTTCGACAAAAACGTCGAGCGTGGCCGCCGCAATCTGCCCGCTGTCGAGCGCGCGCAGCAAATCGCCTTCCACCAGATGTCCGCCACGGCCAAGGTTAATCAGATAGGCATTATGCGGGAGATGTGTGAACAGTTGATGATTGAGAATACCGGCGGTGTGCGGGGTATTGGGCAACAGATTGATCAGGACTTTGCAGCCCCCGGCGAACGCCGCCAGTTGGTCATCACCAAAGAAACTCTGCACGCCCTGCTGCGACTTGGCACTGCGGCTCCAGGTGCGGACGTTAAACTGCATCGCCACCAGCGCCTCTGCCACGCGACTGCCGAGCACGCCGGCACCGAGAATACCGACAGTAAAATCACTGCGGGAGTGCGGTGTCAGCGGACGCCACTGCTTCTGTTGCTGGAACAGCTGGTATTCATCCATCCGGCGGAAATAACGCAGCACGCAGGCCAGTGCGTATTCCTGCATCTGCAACGCCATGCCGGTATCCTCAAGGCGCAACAGCGGCACACCGGCAGGCAAGGTGCCCGGCTGACGCTGTTCCTGCGTGAGGATCGCATCGACCCCCGCCCCGAGCGCAAAAATGCCTTTCAGCATGGTACGCGCCGCCAGCATGGCATGCGGCGGTCGCCAGACCAGCGCATAATCCGCCGGTTGGTCATCGCTGGCATTCCACACGCGCATGTTGGCCTGCGGCAATCGTTGGGTTATTCCGTCAATCCAGGGTTTTGCATCAGCTGTAGGGTGGTAAAAAATAATGTTCATCGGGGAAGCCTCCTGTGAACAGACAGATTTCCCTGAATATCATCAGGATGCAACCCTGTGGAGTAAAAAAGAACAAGCCCCGGAATCCGGGGCTTGTAAGGTGACATGGTGATACTGCGATAACATCAGGCGGTGGCAGGCTCGCGGCGGATCATCCGGCGCAGCAGCGGAATAAGCACCAGCAGCACAACACCCGTCGCAACCGCTCCCCAGCCCAGCGCATTGAATACCTGGCTGTAGCCCGGATTGGTCAGCACCGGCGTGCTGCCCGCGTTTTGTGGCATCAGCCCGGAAATGTAACTCGCCAGTACCGAGGCCACGCCTGTAACCATCATCCAGCAACCCATCATCACGCCCTGATAACGCGCCGGAGCCAGTTTGCCAATCATGGCGTAGCCGATCGGCGAAATCAGTAACTCACCGATACTTTGCAGCAGATAGCTGATGGCAATCCATTTGAACGCCACCAGACCGTCGCCGCCCGCCAGATGGATGCCGAAAGGCAGTACCAGCATGCCCAGCCCCATACAGAACAGGGATGCCGAGAACTGCGCCGGAATATCGATGTTCCAGCCGCGCTGACGCAGGCGATTGAACCACAGCGCCATCAGCGGGCCGCCAATGACGATCACAACGGTATTGATGTTCTGGATCCACTGCGGTGCCACGCGGATACCGTAAACGTTCAGGTCGATATTATGTTCAGAGAACAACATCAGCCCCATTGGTGCCAGCTGATATAACGTCCAGAACACCAGCGAACCGAGCGCCAGCAGCAGATACGCCTTCATCCGGCGGCGTTCATCCGCATCACGATGGCGGAAAGTGACCAGCGTCATCAAGGCGAAAATCACAATGCCCAGCGCGACGACAAAGTAACTGCTGAATTCTGCGTGGGTCAGCAACATACGGATCACCGGCACCAGCACGATCAGAATGGCAATACCGACCGCCAGTCTGCGCAACCACTGACTGCGGCTGACGTCTTTCAGCGGCGTACTGATATCAGCCAGAATTGACCAGCGGGAGATCGTCACGACAATCGCCGCCACATTCCCCAGCGTGGCGAACAGGAACAGCGCACGGTAGTTTTCGCTCAGCTGGAAATACCCTGCCACCGCAAAACCGATAAAGAAGCCGAGGTTCATCCCGGCGTAATTCCACAGAAACGCGGATTCCCGGCGGTCATCGTCCGGCGCGAATCGCTGCGTCAGCATCATATTCAGGCAGGTGACATTCAGCCCGCTGCCGGTCAGGAACATTGCCAGCCCCCAGTACAACCCGGTCACGCCCTCCAGCGCAATCAGTGCGCAGCCAAAGACCTGCAACACCATGCCCAGCACAAACAGATTCCGGTTACTCAGATAACGCCCGCCGAGGTAGCCGCCGAACATGTGCAGCCCGTAGTTGAACGCGCCGAACACGCCCATGATGGCGTTGGCGTTATCTTCGCTGAAGCCGAGTTTTTTGGTCGCGTACAGGACCAGCGTGGAATACAGCACCGCAAAGCCGAGCGTCGCGAATGTCTGAACGAAGAATAACGTGCCCGCGCCGGCAGGTATCGCCGTCCGGTGCTGCGATGTGGTGTTATTTGACTGACTCAAGAAAGACCCCTGTCCTTATCTGATAGATAAACTCTGCTTCAAATGGTGACTTGTGCAGTTCTTATACGAAGCATTTTTTTAGAGTGCATTGTTATACCGCTACCACCGGCGATCGCCACAACATATCTTGCTATTTTGCCGTCACAAAAAGCGTTTGCCGGTAAATTGTGCTTTTATGCAGTTATGCTAATTATTTATTCACGATGATAAGCGAGATTAATCACGCAACGTGACCGCATGACCGCTGCTCATCCTTCACGCATTTTTTGCTCTGTAAATCATCAGATTGTTCTAAGTTTGTCTAATCGGTAAAGATCCTGCAAAAGAGGGTTGACGCTGACCTCAGTTTTCCCTACATTAGCGCCGGTCAGCAGCACTGCGGTGTGGCTGACAGCTGGAGAGGTGTCTGAGTGGCTGAAGGAGCACGCCTGGAAAGTGTGTATATGAGCAATCGTATCGAGGGTTCGAACCCCTCTCTCTCCACCACATTAAAGAAAAAAGGTCCTGATGAAAATCAGGACCTTTTTTTTGGTTTGCACAATTCGTAAAACCGACCTCAGATAATCGTATAGCCACCGTCAACGATAAGATTTTCGCCGGTGATCATCCCGGCCTTTTCACTGACCAGATAGGCTACCGCACCGGCAATTTCATCCGGCATCGCAAATCGACCTGCGGGAATTTTTGCCGTCATGGCCGTCGCTCTTTCCCCCTGCCAGTAGCGTTTACCTAATTCTGTTTCTACCACCGTCGGTGAAATCGTATTGACCGTTATGCCAAATTGCCCCCACTCCGCCGCCAGTACTTTTGACGCGATCACCAGACCGGCCTTGCTGGTGCAATACGCCGCATGATTCTCCAGCGCAATCACACTCGCCTGCGAAGCGATATTCACAATGCGCCCGTATTTCTGAGCAATCATGTACTTTCCGGCAGCCTGCGAGAGAAAATAGGGTGCGGTCAGATTCACTAACAATGTGGCATCCCAGCTCTCTTTTTTCACCTGAGAGGCCGCTTCGAGAATGCCGATCCCGGCGTTGTTCACCAGAATATCAATCCTCCCGTAACGGCCGATAACCTGCTCAATCAGCGCGGGAATGGCGGCGATGTCCGACAAATCAGCCGCGATCCCGAACCCGTCACCGGTAAGTTTCCCGGCCTGCACGACAACCTGTGGAGCCTTATCCACCATCACGACGGTGGCACCGAGCTGGAGCATCAGTTCGGTGATCGCCAGTCCGATCCCTGCCGATGCGCCAGTCACAACAGCAATGCTCGGCAGAAACGAAGCGATAATGCCGTAACCGATAGTGAACATCGACCAGATCCACCCGGTCGCCGACGCCAGCCTGTGTGAAGGTGTTCTTTGTACGACCAGCACATAGAACGCGTAGAAGAACAGCGGATAGGCAAAACCGCGCAGCGCGTAGAACACCAGAATTAACGGATAATTTTTGGCAGCGAGTCCGAAGTGGATAAACAGCACATGGAGCACGACCCACCAGACAACGCCCAGCGCCATAATTTTACGCGGGCCATAAATCTCACTGATGCCGCCGGACAACCAGCTGGCAATCGCAGCAGTGACGGCATAGACAGTGAAGACCATCGCGCTTTGCGAAACGTTAAAGCCGATATCAATGATGTATTTCGATAAAAAAGCCAGTTCGACGCCATCGCCGGTCATAAAAATAGCAATGGCGATATAGCCCCAGAAAAGTTTGACGGGCATACCAAAGACGACTTTCGACATTTCTGACGGGTTTTCAAAGGCAGGTGATGAAGTCATTTCCGCTGTATCCTGATTGAAAATTATTGTGAGGAAGGGACGCGGATTGAGTATAAAAAACAGGCGGGGGATGAAACCTTTCTCTCATTGCCAGCAGCCTGAGAGAATGGCACTCAGTAGCAACGGCTATTGAGGTGTTTCACAGATTGGAGGTCAATCCGGCAGGGCTGCACAGACTCTGAGCGTCTGATGCAAAACGCCGAAATTCTGCTTGACCCTTTTCGGCTGTCTCCCTATAGTAGCGCCCCGTTGCAATGCTCGCGCTGTAACGAACACGGTGAGGTGTCTGAGTGGCTGAAGGAGCACGCCTGGAAAGTGTGTATACGAGAAATCGTATCGAGGGTTCGAACCCCTCCCTCACCGCCATATTAAAGAAAAGGGTCCTGATGAAAATCAGGGCCCTTTTCTTTTGGTGTGGTTCATGCCGGGGCGATTTTGCTGGCAGGCAACATCATTCCCTGCACACACCTCAGCTTCTCGTGCCGCCATTAATACCCCCTCCCCGCCTCCCCCTTCGCAGGGGGAAGAGTAAACACTCGAGCTGCTCCCTCCCCTGCGAAGGGGAGGGTTGGGGTGGGGTTTTAATGGCAACTACATTGCTTTTACTCATCACATCTTCACCAGCATCAGCCCTGCCCTTAATCCCAGGGCCACATTTGGATTAGGGAACAACACCACTTCCTCCTCCGCTTCCACCCGGTAAGTTTTGCCGCTTTCCTGCGCGATCACAAAACCCTGGGTGAACGCCGTAAAATTCAGTGCATCCGCCGGGATAAAGAGCCGGAAATCGTCTTCTGAGCGGATCACATCCTGCACCACGCGGTAATGCATCAGCGGCGCAGTGGCTTCACGCACGGGCAACGGTTCGCCGCTGACCAGCGTTTCCAGCGCGCGGCGGATACCGGTGAACTGCGTGTGATCGTTGCTGCCAAACGGCAGCGCCTTGCCCAGTTCGAGTGTGCAACTGTCAGCCTGAAAAACATCGCTGCTGAAATGCGTAAAAGTGCCACCCGGCGAACGGTGATGCACCAGCGCATCCAGCCCGGCGGCCCCGAGCCACGCCAGCATCGCGTCGCTTTTTGGTCGCGACTGTAGCGGCAATAAACCAAAACGCACATGTTTCGATCCGCGGATCGCCGTGTGCAAATCGTAATGGAACCGCTGCGTGGTGCCCGCAGCCGTCGCACTGCGGTAAAACAGCGCCATCACCTGCTCGAGTTCCTGCGCCCGGCGGGTTTCATCGTTTGGCGTATAACGCGCATGACGTCCGCCAAACATGCGGTTCATGTCCGCATCGGCAAATCGCTTATTGATGCGCATCGATGGCGGATTACCCAGCAATACCAGCAGCCGGACGCGCAACGGCCGTTCGCCTGCAAGCAACTCACTGACCAGCTGATTCAGCAATTCTATCGGCGCGGTTTCATTACCGTGGATACCGGCGGAAATCACCACCGCCACCTCACACGGCTGGCGCGGTGACAGTTCGAGGATACCTTCGCCGCGCCATTGCCAGTCCAGCGTTTCGGTTTGTCCGGCGGGTTCTGTCACCGCGTCGCCGGAAAGCGTCGTCGCCAGTAAATCAAACATACACTCACTCCTGTGATGGCTCAGCGCTGGAAGGGATAAATCGCACCCAGCCCGAGAATATTGGTCAGCTCATCTAACGCCGTGCGCACTTCGGTCAGCAGTTGCGGATCCGCCAGATCTTTGGTCTGCATCCGGTCACGGTAATGCGTGTCCACCCAGGTGTTGAGCCGTGCGAACTGACTGTCACTCATCAGCGAGGCGACATTTACTGCATTCAGTTCGTTGCGGTTGAGCGCCACCCGCAGACGCAGACAGGCCGGGCCGCCGCCGTTACGCATACTTTCGCGCAGATCAAACACTTCAATCTGATCGACCGGTCCGCCGCTGTCTTTCAGCGCCGACAGATACGCCCAGACGCCGCTGTGCTGCCGCGATTCTTCCGGCACCACCAGCATCATTTTGCCATCCGTTTTACTCAGCAACTGGCTGTTAAACAGATACGTCGCCACCGCATCGTCGAGCGATACTTTCGACTGCGGCACTTCAATGGGTAAGAAATCCAGCTCAAGCGCCGCCATTTTTTTGCGGATTTCCGCCAGCGCTTTATCTGAATTCACAAACGCCTGTTCATGGTGGAACAGCACGTTTCCGTTGCTGACCGAAATCACGTCGTTGTGAAAAACACCGCTGTCGATGGCTTGCGGATTCTGCTGAATAAACACCGTGCGCTTTTCATCAAGCTGATGCAGACGCGCCACGGCGTCGCTGGCTAAACGTGTCTGACGCGCCGGATAACGCACCGGCTCGTTTTCACCGGTGACCAGCCCGTCACGTCCGTAAACAAATACCTGCACGCCGGGTTTATCGTAGGCACCGCATAACCGGTTGTGATTAGCCGCCCCTTCATCGCCCAGCGCCGCCACCTGCGGCAGCGCATCATGATGGGCAAAATACTTATCAGCATGGAACGTGGCACGCAAAATCGCGGACGTGGTTTCCGCCTCAATGGCGCGGTGAAATTTATTGTTCAGGTTGGCGACGGTGAAATGCACGCGCCCGTCCGCGCTGTCTGCCGACGGCGAAACCGTGGCAGCATTGGCGACCCACATGGAGGATGCCGAACTCAGCGATGACAGCAGACGCGGCGAATAGGCCTGCGCCTTGAGCAACACTTCGCGGTCGCTGCCGCCAAAGCCCATCTTGCGTAACGTGCTCAGATGCGGGCGCTCGTGCGGCGGCAAAATCCCCTGCGCAAAACCAAGATCGGCCAGCGCTTTCATTTTCAGTAGGCCCTGCTTTGCCGCCAGACGCGGGTTTGCCACCGCGTTCTGGTTTTTTGTCGAGGCTTCGTTACCGAACGACAGCCCCGCGTAATGATGGGTCGGCCCGACTAATCCGTCGAAATTTGCTTCACATCCGGACATGCCTGTCTCCTCAGGTTGCACTTAAATCAATACCAGGCGACAACGTCGCAGGGAGTTCCAGCTTGTCTGTTTCCAGCGAGGCCATCGGCCAGGCGCAATAATCCGCCGCGTAATACGCACTCGGGCGATGATTGCCTGAAGCGCCGATGCCACCGAAAGGCGCGTTGCTTGATGCGCCGGTCAGCGGTTTGTTCCAGTTAACAATGCCTGCCCTTGCTTCCAATAATAGCTGCTCAAACTGATCCCGCTCAGCGGAGATCAGCCCGGTCGCCAGCCCGAAGCGTGTCTGATTGGCCAGCGCGATGGCCTCATCAAAATCGCTGTAACGGTAAATGCTCAGCAACGGACCGAAGTATTCTTCATCAGGAATGCCCGCCACGCCGGTCAGATCGATAATGCCCGGCGTCAGCACGGTATTGAGCGGATCCGGACGGGTCAGCAACAGCAACGGCTTGCCGCCCAGCGCCAGCAACTCATCCTGCGCTTTCAGCATGTTGCGTGCTGCCGCATCAGAAATCACACCGCCCATAAACGGCTGCGGCTCGTCGTTCCAGCCACCAATGCGCAGTTGCATGGTCACATCCAACAGACGGGCGATAAACGCATCGCCTGCCGCGCCCGCTTTCACCAGCAAACGGCGTGCGCAGGTACAACGCTGACCGGCAGAAATGAACGCCGACTGAAGGGTCAGATTGACTGCCGCATCAATATCTTTCACCGGCTCGACGATCAGCGCATTGTTGCCGCCCATTTCCAGCGCCAGAATTTTTTCCGGCTGCCCCGCCAGCTGACGATGCAACTGATAGCCGGTGCCCGCGCTGCCGGTAAACAGCAGGCCGTCGATATTGGCGCAGGCCGCCAGTGCCTCGCCGGTGCTGCGTCCGCCCTGAACCAGATTCAGTACGCCGTCCGGCAGCCCGGCCTGTTGCCATAATTTCACCGTTTCTTCGGCGGTTTTCGGCGTCAGCTCGCTCGGTTTGAACACCAGCGTATTCCCCGCCAGCAGGGCCGGAACAATATGGCCGTTCGGCAGATGACCAGGGAAGTTATACGGGCCGAATACTGCCAGCACGCCGTGTGGCCGGTGGCGCAGTACGGCTTCACCGTCCGGCATTGCCGTGTGTTTCTCACCGGTACGTTGCTGATTTGCCTCAAGTGAAATCGCCACCTTGCCGATCATCGCCTGAATTTCGGTCAGCGTTTCCCAGCGCGGTTTGCTGGTTTCCTGACTGATGATTTCCGCCAGCCGGGTTTTGTGTTCCGTCAGCAGATCCGCGAAACGCTGAATCACCTCTGCGCGTTCGGCCACGGTTTTACGCGCCCATGCCGGAAATGCCGTGCGTGCGCCGGTACAGGCGGCATCGACATCCTCCGCACTGGCGCTCAGCGCCGACCATAACAAGGTGTTATCCGCCGGATTGGTTTTGTTCAGCTGCGCGCCTTGTCCGCTGCGCCACTGGCCCTGAATAAAAAGTGCAGGTTGCATCATGCGAGACTTTCCTTTTTAAGAATTTGGGTGGCAGGCGTGATCGTGCTGCCGGGAAAAAGTGCCACGGCGCGTAAAGCATCGCCCTCGCCCACGCCGAGCAATTCAGCTTCTTCGGCGTTAAGGGTGAGGTTTTCCGGCGTTTCGCAGCCGGGTATCAGCAGGGCACGGAAGTTCTGATATTGCTCGTTGGCGACCAGATACAGCGGCTCGTCGCGGTCTCTGCGGTGTTCTGCCAGCCGCACCGGCAGCAGACGGCTCTCTTTTACCGCACGTAACTGATCGATTTCCCCTTCAAGCGTCGGGCCGGCATCGAAAATATCCACATAACCTTCGTAGCGCAGCCCTTCCCCTTCAAGCACGGCCCGCGCCGGGGCGGTTTGCGGATGGACTTCGCCGATCACTTCGCGCGCTTCATGACTCAGCAGTTCGGTATATAAAGGGTGTTTGGGCATCAGTTCGGCGATAAAGGATTTCTGTCCCATGCCGGTCAGGCGGTCGGCTTCGGCGAATTCCATACCGAAAAAATGCCGCCCGACGCTGTCCCAGAACGGTGAATGGCCGCTGTCGTCTGACATGCCGCGCATCTCGGCAATCACCTTGCGCGAAAAATACTCGCGGAACGCCGCCAGAAACAGGAAGCGGACTTTCGACAGCAACTGGCCGTTTTTGCCGTGGCGGCAATCCGGATCGAGAAACAGCGTGCAAAGTTCGGTGTAACCGGTGTGATCGTTACTGAGAAACAGCGTCGGCACCGGCTTATAGATATTCAGGCTTTTAGAGGCATGAACCAGCGTACCGAGGCGGAAGTTGTACCAGGGTTCGCTCAGCCCGACGGCGACTTCAATGGCGCTGACGCCCACCACTTTCTGCTGTTCCGTGTCTTCGAGCACGAACAGATAACCCTGCTCGCCTTTATCCAGACGACCTTCCCAGGTCGCCACAGAGCGTTCAATACGCCCGCGTAAATGCGCTTCATCCTTGGGCAAAGACGTTAAACCGATGCCGGTTTTGCCTGACAACTGCAGGATATCGGCGAGATCGCCGGGCCGCACAGGTCGAATCAACATCATGATGCTCTACCTCATTTAACCCAATGAATCATACGCACAGGCGCGCCACGGCACGTTCCAGGCGGTTCAGCCCTTCTTCCACATCCGCACCGGGAATAATCAGTGATGGCGCAAAACGCAGCACGTTGGGTCCGGCAATCAGCGCAATTAACCCTTCTTCTGCCGCCAGCGTGTTCAGTTGTTTGGCCTGATCTTTATAACGTTCACTCATCACCGCACCGAGCAGCAGCCCCTGACCACGGACTTCGCTGAACACCTGATAGCGGTCGTTGATACGCTTAAGCCCGGCGATAAACCATTCGTGGCGTTTACTGACACCCGACAGCACATCCGGCGTATTGACCAGTTCAAACACTTTGCCCGCCACCGCCGTCGCCAGCGGGTTACCGCCGTAAGTGGTACCGTGTGTGCCCGGCTGGAATAACGCCGCCAGGCGATCCGTGGTCAGCATTGCGCCGATCGGGAAACCGCCGCCGAGCGCCTTGGCGCTGGTCAGAATATCCGGCACCACGCCGTAATGCTGATAGGCATACAGCTCACCGGTGCGGCCAACGCCGGTCTGCACTTCATCGAAAATCAGCACGGCCTGATGTTTGTCGCAGAGTTCGCGCAGACCTTGCAGGAATTCACTGTCCGCAGGCACCACGCCGCCTTCGCCCTGAATTGGCTCGACAATCACTGCGCAGGTGTGGGAGGAAATCTGTCCGGCCACCGCCGCCAGATCGTTAAACGGCAGATGGGTGATGGCCGGAGGCAGCGGCGCAAAATCTTCAGAATATTTCGGCTGACCGCCTGCGGTGACGGTAAATAAGGTGCGTCCGTGGAACGCATTTTTGAAGGCGATGATTTCATTCTTTTCGCCGCCCGCTTTATTGCCAGCCAGACGCGCCAGTTTCAGCGCCGCTTCGTTGGCTTCTGCGCCGGAGTTACAGAAAAAGACTTTGTCCGCAAAGGTGGCATCAATCAGCTGTTTCGCCAGACGCAGCACCGGTTCGTTGGTGTAGCCGTTACCCAGATGCCAGACTTTATCCGCCTGCTCATGCAGAGTTTTACGGATTTCCGGATGCGCGTGGCCGAGCGCATTGACAGCGATGCCGCCCGCAAAATCGACATAATCTTTGCCAGCCTGATCCCACAGCCAGGATCCGTCGCCACGCACGGGAATGAACGCCGCCGGGGCATACACCGGCACCATCCAGTCATCGAAGTTCTGGCGGCTGACGTTTTGCGGTTGCTGTTGGTGTTCCATATAAACCTCTTCAATGTAAGGCCAGTGACTGGCTGAATTCAGGGTGCAGGCGTCCGCCCCCCATACCGGCAGGAATGCTCGTTATTAGTTTGTTATTTAAAAGTTAATAAATAATCTCACTCAGTCACATCATAGAGTGCAGTCTTCATGCCAGCAAAGGAAAAAAGTGAATAAAAAATGTCACATCCAGAAAAAACAACCACTTAAAACCGGCTGTTATTCACTTTAATTGCATAAAAAATGAATAAAAGAAAAAATCCCCTTTCACAGCAACGAGGGGTAAAGAATGAGTATGCAGGGAGTTATTTTCATTTCGGCGGGATTTATTGTGCAGGACTGTGATCCGGCGCGTATCCGCCATGCACCCTTAAGAACGACTGCACCTTTGCGGTGCTGCGCACGCACTTTTATCGCGCATCGGATCTGCGTGACTGCCCTCACACTCTGCGCAAATAAAACGCAGCAGGTCGCTTTGCTTTCTGAAAAAGGGCGCATTCACGCCCGTGATGTTCTTTTATTGTTAATACAATGATCCAATATGGTTAATTTGTTATCGGTAACGCGCCGCAACTGTCTTCCTGGCCACTGACTTTAGATTTTAATTAACTTATATTTAACATTAAAGAATACTTAAATTAACAATAAAGGGCTTTGATCACATTCCATTCACGTCTGCGCGAAAACCGCTTTCCCCTTCAGTTAATCTCTGAGTGTGGATTACATCACCACTGCCCGTTCCCCTACACCAGAACAGAACATCATAAGAAAGGTACAGACATGAAATTTAACCTCGCATTAGTTAACGCATGTGTGGTTTCAGCATGCATGTTATTCACGACACCGACATTCGCCGCCAAGCCTTACGACATCGCCGTCGTCGCCAAAGTCACCGGCATTCCCTGGTTCACCCGCATGGAAGTCGGCGTAAAAGAAGCCGCGCAAAAACTGGATGTGAATGCCTATCAGGTCGGTGCGTCAACGCCGGACCCGGCGCAGCAGGTCAAAGTGATTGAAGATCTCATCGCCAAAAAAGTCGATGCCATTATCGTGGTGCCGAACGATGCCAAAGTGCTGGAGCCGGTGCTGAAAAAAGCCCGCGATCAGGGCATCGTGGTATTAACCCATGAATCGCCGGATCAGCAGATTGGTCAGTGGGATATCGAAACCATCGACAGCCAGAAATATGCGCAAGCGAATATGGATGAGCTGGCAAAAGATATGGGCGGCAAAGGCGGTTACGCTATTTATGTCGGTTCCCTGACCGTGCCGTTGCATAACGCCTGGGCAGATGCCGCGATTAAATATCAGAAAGAAAAATACCCGGATATGCATGAAGTCACTTCACGCCTGCCGGTGGCAGAAAACATCGACAAGTCTTACTCCACGACGCTGGATCTGATGAAAACCTATCCTGACCTGAAAGGGATTATCGGCTTCGGCTCTCTCGGCCCGATCGGTGCCGGTCAGGCCGTTCAGCAGAAACGGGCGAAAAACAAAATCGCCGTTGTGGGTATCGCCATGCCTGCTCAGGCTGCGCCATACCTGATGCGCGGTGATGTGAAGAAAGTGCTGCTGTGGGATCCGAAAGATGCCGGTTACGCTTTAGTCACCGTCGCCGACCAGCTGTTGCAGGGTAAAGAAGTCACCAAAGACCTGAGTATCGAAGGTTTAGGCAAAGCTGATGTGGACATGGATAAACACGTGATTCGTTTTAATAAGATTCTGGAAGTCACACCAGAGAATGCGAAATCACTCGGCTTCTGATTTCGTTTTTTAATTCTTTTATTTACCGGAGATAAATTTATCTCCAGCGCCACACCAGGCAAATAGAAACAGATACGGCGATGTTTGCTGTGCCGTATCTGAATTTCTAATCAGACATTAAAAACTTATACCCCAAATAATTCGGGTTGTGGGAAGGCGGCAAATGAGTGAATCCCGATCAGCTTACATAAGTAAGTGATTCGGGTGAGCGAGTGCAGCCAACGCATCCACAGCGCGAAGTATGAAGGGTATGTTGTAAGGATAATGTGATGAACACTCTCACTCCGTCGTCCAGTACGCACACGTCCCCTGCCCCTGCAGAAACTTTTATCAGCCTCGAGAAAATCAGTAAAAAATTCCCCGGCGTATTAGCGCTGGATAATGTCAGCCTGACGCTGAATAAAGGCGAAGTGCATTGTCTTGCGGGTCAGAACGGCTGCGGCAAGAGCACCATTATTAAAGTCATTTCCGGGGTTTATCAGCCGGAAAAAGGCGCGGCCATTACGCTGGACGGAAAACTCTTTCATACCCTGACGCCGCAACTTTCTTCTTATTACGGCATTCAGGTGATTTATCAGGACTTGTCTTTATTCCCCAATTTATCGGTCGCCGAAAATATTGCCATTCACCGTTATTTACCGGGGGGTGATTTTTGGGTACATCGCGAGGCAATGCGCAAAAAAGCTGTGGCGGCGATGCAACGGGTCGGAGTTTCTCTGGATCCGGATCGTAAAGTCGAAAAGCTGTCGATCGCCGACCGCCAGTTAGTGGCAATATGCCGTGCCATCGCTGCTGACGCCAGTCTGGTGATCATGGATGAACCGACGGCGTCCCTGACCCGCACCGAGGTCAACGGCCTGCTGCGGGTGGTGAATGAGCTGAAAGCCGCCGGTATCTGCGTGGTGTTTGTCAGTCACCGTCTGGATGAAGTGATGGAAGTCGCCGACCGGATCAGTGTGATGCGCGACGGCAAACTGGTCGGCACCTATCCGGCCAGTGAACTCGACAGCAATGAGCTGGCGTTCCTGATGACCGGACAGCGTTTTACCTACAGTCATCTGCCGCACCGCGCGCCCGCCGACGTGACGCCGCTGCTGGAAGTCAGCCATCTGAGCCGCAAAGGCCAGTATCAGGATATTTCGCTGTCGTTGCGTCAGGGCGAAATCACCTCGGTTATCGGCCTGCTCGGTTCGGGGCGCACCGAACTCTGTCTGAGCCTGTTCGGCATGAGCCAGCCGGATAGCGGCGAAATCCGCGTCAACGGCAAGGCGGTGAAATTTCACAGCAACCGCGACGCTATCCGCCACGGTATCGCTTATGTGTCGGAAGACCGGCTGACGCAGGGGCTGATCATGGAGCAATCCATTTACGACAACACGCTGGTGTCGATTTTCGACAAGCTGCATACCGGCACCGGGCTGATGGATCACCGCAAGGCCGCGTCAGTGGTAAAAGACCTGATCCGCGATTTGAACATCAAAGTCTCGGACAGTGGTTTACCGGTGAAGACGCTTTCCGGCGGGAATGCGCAGCGTATCGCCATCGCCAAATGGGTGGCGACGCAGCCGCATATCCTGATCCTCGATTCGCCGACCGTCGGCGTGGATATCGCCAACAAAGAAGGAATTTATCGCATCGCCCGCGATCTGGCGGAGTCCGGCATGGCGGTGCTGATGATTTGCGATGAAATTCCTGAAGCATATTACAACAGTCACCGCGTGCTGGTGATGCGCAAAGGCCAGCTGGTGGCGGAATTCGCGCCGCACCAGAGCAGCGAAGCGCAGATTGCGGAGGCGATCAATGGCTAACACTTCTCTCTCGAAACTGTTCTCCCGGCATGAATTCTGGCTGGGATTGCTGGTACTGCTGCTGGTCATCGGCCTGAGTCTCAGTACCCGTGAATTTATGACGCTCGGCAACCTGACTGACGTCGCCACCAGTTATGCCATTCTCGGCATTCTGGCCTGCGGACTGTTTGTGGTGCTGATTGCCGGTGGCATCGACATTTCCTTCCCGGCCGTCACTTCCATCGGCCAGTACGTGATGGCGAGCTACATCATTCATCATGGCGGCAGCTTTCCGCTGGCGTTTGCCCTGTCGATGGGCACCGGCTTGCTGCTCGGGCTGGTCAACGGGTTTCTGGTGTACTGGCTGCGCGTTCCGGCGATCATTATCACCATCGCCACGCTGAACCTGTTCTACGGGTTGCTGGTGTATCTGACCAACGGCACCTGGCTGTACGGTTTCCCCGACTGGTTTATGAACGGCATTAACTGGTTCTCCTTTACGGCCGCCGACGGGTACGACTATGGCCTGACACTGCCGCTGCTCAGCCTGCTGGGGGTGATTATCGCCACCGGCGTACTGATGAACCGCACCCGCGTGGGGCGTCAGATTTATGCCATGGGCAGCAACCGTGACGCCGCATCGCGCCTCGGCCTGAACATCTTGCGGCTGCATTTTTACGTCTACGGATTTATGGGATTGCTGGCGGGCATTGCCGCCGTGGTACAGGCGCAAATTACCCAGTCAGTCGCCCCGAACTCTTTGCTGGGTTATGAACTGACAGTACTGGCGGCGGTGGTATTAGGCGGCACCAGCATGACCGGCGGGCGCGGCTCGCTGACCGGCACCCTTCTCGGTGTGATGTTGCTGGCCTTCCTGCAAAACGGCCTGACACTGCTGAGTATTTCGTCTTACTGGCATCAGGTTTTCAGCGGCGTGATCATTCTGGTCAGCATCAGCAGCACCGCGTGGAATGAAAAACGCAAACTGGCAAAGGGGATGTGACATGACGACCTTAACCCGATTCTTCCCCGGCGACCGCATCATCCGTTTGCAGTTGCTGATCATCGTCGCCGTGGCCGTGTTGTTCTCGTTCACGCTGGGCGGCAGTTTTTACAGCGTCGGCAATTTCCAGTCGATCTCCTCGCAGTTGCCGGTGCTGGGCATGCTGGCGCTGGGGATGGGCATCACCATGCTCACCGGCGGCATCAACCTTTCCGTGATTGCCGGTGCTAACGCCTGTTCGCTGGCGATGGCCGCCATTCTGGTGGCGCATCCGGGTCAGCCGCAATATTTCGTGCTGGCGATGCTCGCCGGTCTGGCGGTGGCGGTGGCAATTGGCGTGCTCAATGGCGCGCTGATTGCGTATATCGGTGTCTCGCCGATTCTGGCAACGCTCGGCACCATGACGCTGATTGCCGGACTGAATATTCTGCTGACCAACGGCGCGGTGATCTCCGGCTTTCCGGCGGCAATCCAGTATCTCAGCAACGGCAGCCTGCTGGGCATCCCCGTCGCCCTGTTGTTGTTCCTGCTGGTGGCACTGCTGTTGTGGGTGTTACTCGAACACACCACCCTCGGCCGCAGTCTGTATCTGATGGGGTCCAACGAACAGGCCACACGGTTCAGCGGCGTCAACACTCACAAAGTGACCATTGCGGTGTACGTGCTTTCCGCCCTGCTCGGCTGGGGCGCGGCACTGCTGATGATGTCCAAATTTAACTCGGCAAAAGCAGGCTATGGCGATTCGTATTTGCTGGTGACCATTCTGGCCTCCGTACTCGGCGGGATTAACCCCGACGGCGGATTTGGCCGGGTCATCGGGCTGGTACTGGCGCTGATCGTGCTGCAAATGCTGGAAAGCGGCCTGAACCTGATGGGCGTCAGCAGCTACCTGACAATGGCCCTGTGGGGCGGCGTCCTGATCCTGTTTATCGCTCTGCAAAACAGAAAATCTTAAGCGAAAGCTTTTTACCGAAGGGAAAGAACATGGCGAGTTATTTTGTTGGAGTTGACGTAGGAACCGGCAGCGCCCGTGCGGGCGTATTCGACATGACCGGCCGCATGGTCGGTCAGGCCAGCCGTGAGATCACGCTGTACCGCCCGAAAGCCGATTTCGTTGAGCAATCTTCCGATGAGATCTGGCAGTCGGTCTGTAACGCGGTAAAAGACGCGGTCAATCAGGCTGACATCAACCCGATTCAGGTCAAAGGCATCGGCTTTGATGCCACCTGTTCGCTGGTGGTGCTGGATAAAGAAGGCAAACCGCTGACTGTCAGCCCGTCCGGACGCAGCGAGCAGAACATCATTGTGTGGATGGATCACCGCGCCATCACGCAGGCTGAGCGCATCAACGCCACCGGTCACCGCGTGCTGGAGTTTGTCGGCGGGATTATTTCGCCGGAAATGCAGACGCCAAAATTGCTGTGGCTGAAACAGCATATGCCGACCACCTGGAACAACGTCGGGCATCTGTTTGACCTGCCGGATTTCCTGACCTGGCGCGCCACGCAGGACACCACGCGGTCACTCTGTTCCACCGTCTGCAAATGGACCTACATCGGTCACGAAGACCGCTGGGACCCGAGCTATTTCCGCCAGATCGGGCTGGAAGATTTGCTGGAAAACAACGCGGCGAAAATCGGCAGCGAAGTGAAAACCATGGGCGAACCGCTCGGCCACGGCCTGACTCAGCGCGCCGCGGCGGAAATGGGGCTGATGGCGGGCACGGCGGTCAGCGTGTCGATTATTGACGCCCACGCAGGCAGCCTCGGCATTCTCGGGGCCAGCGGCGCTTCCGGTGAATCCGCCGATTTCGACAACCGCATCGCGCTGATTGGCGGCACCTCCACGGCGCACATGGCGATGTCGCGCAGCGCGCGTTATATCGGCGGCATCTGGGGACCGTATTACTCGGCGATCCTGCCGGATTACTGGCTGAACGAAGGCGGGCAATCCACGACAGGCGCACTGATTGACCACGTGATCCAGTCGCACCCGTGTTATCAGGATTTGCTGAAACAGGGCAAAGACAGCGGCAAAACGATTTATGAAGTGCTGAACGGCATCCTGCGCAAAATGGCCGGCGAACCGGAGAATATCGCCTTCCTGACCAAAGACATTCATATGCTGCCCTACTTCCACGGCAACCGTTCACCGCGCGCCAATCCGACGCTGACCGGTACGCTGACCGGGCTGAAACTGTCACGCACGCCGGAAGACATGGCGCTGCATTATCTGGCGACCATTCAGGCGCTGGCGCTCGGCACCCGTCACATTATCGAGACCATGAACCAGAGCGGTTACCGCATCGATACCATGATGGCCAGCGGCGGCGGCAGCAAGAACCCGGTGTTTGTGCAGGAGCATTCCAACGCGACCGGCTGCGCGATGTTATTGCCGGAAGAAAGCGAAGCGATGTTACTCGGCAGCGCCATGATGGGCACCGTCGCGGCGGGCGCGTATGACTCATTGCCGGAAGCCATGGCGGCGATGAGTCGCATCGGCAAAACCGTCACGCCGCAGACCAACAAAATCAAAGAGTATTACGATCGCAAATACCGCGTATTCCATGAGATGTACCACGACAGCATGAAATACCGCCGCCTGATGCAGGGGGAAACCGAATGAATGCAGAGGAAGAATTTGCCCTCGCGTGTCAGGGCTGGCAAACCTACAGTCAGGAATTGCTGGCATTGCAGCACCATCTTGATGCCGATATCTGGCAGCAACTGCTGACGCTGGTGACCGGCTGTAAGGGCAAAATTGCCGTCACCGGCGTGGGCACGTCGGGGATTGCGGCGCGGAAAATCGCGCATATGCTGGCGTGCGTTGAACAGCCTGCGGTGTATCTCAGCGCCACCGATGCCGCGCACGGCGATTTGGGTTTTATGCGCAGCAACGATCTGATGATTTTGATTTCCCGCGGCGGCAACTCCGAAGAGCTGACGCGCCTGTTACCGACGCTGAAAGCCAAAGGGGTGGCGATCATCAGTGTCACGGAGAATCTGGATTCCGCCATAGCCCGCGCCGCCACGCTGGTGCTGAAAACGCATATCCAGCGGGAAATCGATCCGCTGAATATGCTGGCCACCACCTCCATCGTGCTGGTGCTGGCGGTGTTCGATGCACTGTGCGGCAACATTATGCTGCGTAACGGCTTCGATCAGCAGCGCCTGCTGAAGGTCCATCCGGGCGGCAATGTCGGCAAAACGCTGCGCGAGCAGGATGTCTGAGACGTGACGTTCACCCGTTAATCTCTTCCGCCACCAGCGCCGCCAGTACCGAGATGGCGCGCGCGGTGTGCGGTCCCCATTCGAACGAGGTATTAATGCGGATGCAGTGACTGAAACGCTCATCGGCGGAGAACATGGTGCCCGGCGCGACGCTGACGCCTTTGGCCAGCGCGCGCTGATAAACCCGCGCCGCATCCACGTTATCGCCCAGATCCAGCCACAGAAAATAGCCCCCCGCCGGTTGTGTCACCGACACCTGCGCCGGAAACTCCGCCAGGATCGCATGACGCATCGCCATCTGCCGTTGTTCCAGCATGCGCCGTAAGCGCCGCAGGTGCGTATCGTAACCGCCCTTGTGCAAATAATCGGCCAGCGCCAGTTGTACCGGCACGCTGGCTGACAAGGTGCTCATCAGCTGCAGGCGCTGAATACGTTCGGCATACGCTCCCGCCGCCACCCAGCCCACACGAAAACCCGGTGCGAGAGATTTTGAAAAAGAGGAGCAATGCAGAATTTCGCTGCGGTAAGACGACGCTTTCAGCGGTACTGTCCGTTCGCTGCCAAAATGCAGTTCGTTGTAAACGTCGTCCTCGATCAGCGCCACCTGATGCTTGTGCAACAACTCAACCAGCCTTGCCTTGTTCTCCGGCGGCAAACTGCATCCCAGCGGATTTTGAAAACTCGACATCAGCCAGCAGGCTTTGACAGGATAGGTTTCCAGCGCCTGTTGCAGTGCATCCGGATCCATGCCGTATCGCACGTCGGTGGGAATGGCGACGGCTTTCAATTTGCGCCGCTCAATGGCCTGCAATACGCCATAAAATGCCGGTGACTCAATGGCAACCCAGTCGCCCGGTTCGGTTACCGCCTGCAAACTCAGACCAAGGGATTCCATCGCACCCGAGGTAATGACGATTTCATCCGGGGCCACTTCAATGCCGTTCTGCGCATAGCGCCTGGCAATGCTGCGGCGCAGTTCTTCGTTGCCGGGCGGCAGATTGGCAATCGCACTGTGCGGCGACATGCGGCGGACGGCGCTGGCAAGAGAACGCGCCAGACGGGGCTGAGGGAAAAGTGTCGGATCAGGAAAGGCTGAACCGAGCGGCACGACAAAAGGATCCTGCCCGGCTTTCAGAATATCGAAAATGGCGTCATTCACGTCCACCTGTTCCGCCGCATGCAGCCGTTCATCTGCCGCAGCCCGCACCGGACGCTGCGCTCCCGCCGCCACGTAATAGCCGGACTGCGGACGGGCGACAATGACGCCCTGACTTTCCAGCAACTGATACGCCTGCAACACCGTCATCAGGCTCAGGCCGGATTGTTTGCAGGTATCGCGTAATGAAGGAAGACGGTCGCCCGGCAGCCAGACCTGGGTCTCAATTTGTCTGCGCAATGTGCGCGCCAGCGTTTCGTAACGGGATTCAGCCATAAGTCATCAGCACTGTTATAGATGTTGTTAATCAAATGATAACTATTATGCCTGATTGTGGCGTTTTTACCTGAAGTAAACCGCGGCACAACATTCATCACTCTTTACCAGAGAGGTCTGGTGGTGAAACATTCACCGTGTTAATGTGGTTACTCACCGCATTACTCAGATTTATCCGAACCATCCTTCACACCTGTTCGCGCAACCTTACGCTTTCTAAACATTTTCTCCATGATCGCCGGAAAAATGACATTTCGCCTTTCACTCTTTTACATCTTCCCCGCATTACTATTCATTGGAATGAGTAGACTTGTTTACGTCGAAACAAAACGGGCGAATTGCCTGAATCTCCAATGAGGAATTTAATTATGCGTAAACTTACCGCAATGATTGTGGCTTCAACTCTGGCTCTTAGCTCTGCTTCTTTCGCGTTCGCTGCTGAAACCACCGCCACACCGGCAACTGACGCAACGACCGCGCCGCACGGCAAAATGCTGCACCATAAAGGCCCGCACCACATGAGTCCGTTCGCTGGCCTGAACCTGACTGAGCAGCAAAAAACTCAGATGAAAGAGATCATGAAAGACAGCGGCGCGCGTCCTGACCGCGCAGCAATGAAAGCGCAGATGGATCAGATGCACAGCCTGGTGGCGTCCGACAGCTTCGATGAAGCCAAAGTGAAATCGCAGATTGATACCATCACCAAAGCCCAGTCTGACCGTATGCTCGACCGCGCCCGTGCTGAAAACAAAATGTACAACCTGCTGACACCTGAGCAGAAAAAACAGTTCAATGAGAACTACCAGAAACGCGCTGCCAAAATGGAACAGATGCGTGACCACAAACCAAGCCAGGAAAAACCAGCAACCGCTGAATAATCACTGACCTCTGAGAACACACCGGCCCCTCGTGGCCGGTTTTTTTTTGTTTTTTTGCTACCCCGCCACAACTTTTCTGCCAGCCGGTCTGCGTTCCCTGCGCAAAGCGTCAACCCCATCACAGATTCATCTTTAACTTCATACTTTTTTGTTCAAAAACATTATTTTTAAACAGTAATTTAACATAGGTGCAACGTTATGACGGCTGCGCCGACCCTTACCTCTACCTCACACTCTCTACATAAAAAGTGGCCTGCCTGAGCAGGACCACTCACAAGGAGTTGTACATCATGAAAAGCGTCAAGTCCGGGATTACCTGGCTGGTGGTGGCGTTAATCGGGGCTTTTGCCTTTGGAATGCTGGCCCTGAGCCGTGGCGAACACGTTAATGCCCTCTGGCTGGTGGTCGCCGCCATTGCCTGTTACAGCATTGCCTACCGTTTCTACAGTCTGTTCATCGCTGAAAAAGTCTTTGAACTCGATGACAAACGCATGACGCCCGCCGAACGTCATAATGACGGGCTGGATTACGTGCCAACCAACAAATGGGTGTTATTCGGTCACCACTTTGCGGCAATCGCAGGCGCAGGCCCGCTGGTCGGCCCGATCCTGGCGGCTCAGATGGGCTTTCTGCCGGGCACCATCTGGATTTTAGTCGGCGTGATGCTGGCGGGCGCGGTACAGGATTTCCTGATCCTGTTCATTTCCACCCGTCGCGATGGCCGCTCTCTGGGTGAAATGGCGAAACAGGAACTGGGTCATTTCGCTGGCGTCGTGACCATGCTCGGCGCGCTCGGTGTGATGATCATCATTCTTTCCGCGCTGGCCTTAGTGGTGGTCAAGGCGCTGGCTGACAGCCCGTGGGGTCTGTTCACCATTGCCGCCACCATTCCGATTGCCCTGTTTATGGGCATCTATATGCGTTTCCTCCGTCCGGGGAAAATCGCAGAAGTGTCGGTGATTGGCTTTGTGCTGATGATGCTGGCCATCGTATATGGCGGCAATGTCGCCGCCGATCCTTACTGGGGGCCATTCTTTACCCTGCACGGCACCACGCTGACCTGGGTGCTGGTGATCTACGGCTTTATCGCCTCCGTTTTACCGGTCTGGCTGCTGCTGGCGCCGCGCGATTACCTGTCGACATTCCTGAAAATTGGCGTGATCGCCGGTCTGGCGGTCGGTATCGTCTTCGCGATGCCGGAAATGAAAATGCCCGCCGTCTCCCGCTTTATTGATGGCAGCGGCCCGGTGTTCTCCGGCAGCCTGTTCCCGTTCCTGTTTATCACCATCGCCTGCGGCTCGATTTCGGGTTTCCATGCGCTGGTGTCCAGCGGCACCACGCCAAAACTGGTTGAGCGCGAAAGTCACATCCGCTTTATCGGTTACGGCGCGATGTTGATGGAATCCTTCGTGGCGATCATGGCGCTGATTTGTGCGTCCGTTATCGACCCGGGTGTGTATTTTGCCATGAACTCACCGGCAGCCCTGATCGGCACCACGGTGGAAAGTGCCTCGCAGGTGATCAACGGCTGGGGCTTTGTCATCACACCGGAAATCCTGACCCAGATCGCCAAAGATGTGGGCGAACAGTCGGTACTTTCCCGTGCCGGTGGCGCACCGACCTTCGCCGTCGGGATGGCGCACATTATTACCGAGGTGTTCAACAGCCGCGCGATGATGGCTTTCTGGTATCACTTCGCCATCCTGTTTGAAGCCTTATTTATTCTGACCGCCGTGGATGCCGGCACCCGCGCCTGCCGCTTTATGGTGCAGGATCTGGTGGGCGTCGCCGTCCCTTCTCTGGCCAATAACCGTTCCTGGATAGGCACCTTCGCCGGTACGACCGTCGCCGTCGCAGGCTGGGGCTTCTTCGTATATCAGGGCGTGGTCGATCCGCTGGGCGGCATCAATACCCTGTGGCCACTGTTTGGTATCGGTAACCAGATGCTGGCGTCGATGGCGCTGATCCTGGGGACCGTCGTGCTGTTCAAAATGAAAAAACAGCGTTATGCGTGGGTGACTATTTTGCCGACCGTCTGGCTGTTTATCACCTCCATGACAGCGGGCTGGCAGAAGATTTTCCATGAAAAACCGTCAATTGGCTTCCTCGCGCAGGCGAAGAAATTCAATGCCGGGATCGACAGTGGCGAACTCATCAAACCGGCCAAAACGCTGGCAGACATGCATACCATCGTGCTGAACAATCAGATCAACGCCATCCTGTGCGGCTTCTTCATGCTGGTGGCGGTCACTATGCTGATTTCAGCGTTCTTCGTTATCCGCCGCGCGCTGCAATCCGACACCCCGACAGTGCATGAAACCGCCATCGTACAACGTCGCGAGGCCCGCCATGTCTGAGTCCCGCGCGTTATTCAAAATATCGCGGCCTGCTGCGCTGCACATTATCCGCTGCCAGCCTTTATTCACCGTGCAGCCGAAACCGCACAATGTCACCGACTGGCTGAAACTGGCGATCAAACGCACCGCGCAAAGTTTCCGCCTGATGGTCGGTGTGCAGGATTATCAGAATTATGTCCGGCATATGCAGGTCCGGCACCCGGAAATGCAACCCATGACCGAGCGCGAATTCCACCGGCGATGTCTGGAAGCGAGGTTCCCGAGCGAAGGCGGGAAAATGGGGAAATGTCCGTGCTGAGTGAGTATCCTTCGGCACAATAAAAGAACATGGACCTTCCCCTTTCAACAGGGGAAGGCTGCCCGCAGGAATCTCCTTCGCCCTGTATTCCATTGTTCCGTGAGCTCATTTATATTTTTACATCCCCTGTGATAACCGCCTCAAAACCTCACATTGAAATGTGTTGCCTTGTGATTTTCGCCCGAACGCCTCTGCTGCTAATTTGACCGCATTCGTTTTATATCGGTTTAATTTTAACTTCTGAGGAAAAGGTCATGATTGGTGCAGCACAAGCCCGGGATATCGTATTAATGGAGCACGGTATCGTACTTGCTATTGTCGGGATGTCGGCGTGGGGCGGATTGGTCCGCTATATCATGCTGAGAACACGTAAGCCGTTTATTGAAGAGTTGAAAGCCTGTCTTCTGCAAATTGTCGTTTCTTGTTTCACCGGGATGCTGGTGAGTATTTTTGTTCTTTCGCGGGATGCAAGCGATGACCGGTTAATGATCGTCGCCGGTTTAGGAGGCGTGTTTGCCGGTCCGCTGCTCACGCTGGTGGGCAAGAAAATCGCGGGTTATATCGATAACTACAATCCGGTGCCCAAATAAGCACATTCACTTCTTCCACTTCTTCCACTTCTTCCACTTCTTCCCCGGCAACCTGCATACGCCGGGGATTTTTTTGCCTGTTCTGGTAGCTGACAGGTTACGCCCCGCTTAACTTGCCACCAGCATCGGTTCCAGCACCGGCGCGGTTTGTTCGAAGACCAGTGACAGCAGGATCTTCTTCACGGCCATCGCTTCCTGCGATAACGCCAGCGTTTCTGACACGCAAAGTGAAAGCGGCACCTGTATCGACGGGCTGCTGATGCAGGACATCCAGGCTTTCGCCGGGCCGGTCATGGCACGGGCGGCAGACTCCGGCAGGATAGTCGACCCCAGCCCGCTGGCGACAACAGCCGTCAGCGTGGCGGAGGATTCAATTTCACCAATAATATTGGCGCTTAAACGGCGCACCGCCATGGCATCATCCACCAGACGGCGCATGACATTGTGCGAACGCGGCATAAACAGGTTAAGTCTCGCCACATCACTGAGTTCGACATATTTCCCCGGATTCGGCACGGAATGCGCTCCGACCAGATACAAATCTTCTTTCATCAGCGGCTGACTGCTCAGCCCGGTCGCGGTATGGGTGGCGTAAAACACGGCCATATCCATGCGCCCGTTGAGCACTAAATCGCCCAGCGCGGTGCCGAAATTCTCGTTGAGATACAACAGAATACCCGGATGCTGCTTGCGGACTTCCTGTAATAACGGCAGCGCCAGCTGAGAAGCCGCCGTTCCCGGCGCGAGACCGACTGAAACCTGCCCGCTCAGGGACTGACCGGCGTTGTTGACCGCGCTGTGGATCTGGTCGCACTGGCGTAAAATCGCCTGCGCATGGGAATAAAGAATATTACCGGCTTCGGTGGGAGTGACGCCGCGCTTGGTGCGAATCAGCAATTGTTGCTGCAATTCCCCTTCCAGTGTCGCCAGTTGCTGACTTAATGCCGGTTGGGCGATGTGCAGAACATCAGCGGCCTGCGTCAGGCTGCCGATATCGACGATTTTCACAAAGTACTTCAGACGTCTGAGATTCATCTCGGTCTCCATCTTGCGCGAAAAGGGTTTACCCCGGGCTGTCGTTATTGGTGTGAATAATAAGCGTGACTGATAAAAGCAAGATTTACGCCAATCTCCGGCGCACAGCGGAAAAACGCCCGTCGCCGGGGCTAACATCGCAAGATATAAGAGAAAACGATTACGGGAGGGGAAGAAAAACCGGGAAGACCAGAAAAAATTAAGCCGAATGTAAGGCTCTGCATCACAAGAGTGCACCAACATAATGCATTCTTATGGAGCAGACTTATAAATTAGCAGGGTTAATATCTGTGATGTCACGCCACGCTGCCGTGACATCACGCTCAGATGAAGTGCTTATATTGACGGGATCATGCCGCCATCCACGCGGATCACTGAACCGGTCATATACGAAGCCTGCTGGCTGGCGAGAAACGCCGCCACCGCGCCATACTCTTCCGGTTTTCCGTAACGTCTGGCCGGAATGCTGGCGGCACTTTTCGCCGCAACGTCTTCCACCGACGTGCCTTCACGCCCGGCGCGGGCGGCATCAAGCTGCCCCAAACGCTGAGTAGAAATGCGTCCCGGCACCATGACGTTAACCGTAATGCCGTCGTCCGCGACTTCAGAAGCCAGTGTTTTTGACCAGCCGACCAGCGCCATGCGCAGCGTATTCGACATCCCGAGACTGGCAATCGGGGCAATAACGCCGGACGAAGTACTGGTAATGATCCGCCCCCAGCCCGCGTTGTGCATATCCGGCAGCACTTTATCGGTGAGCTGGATCAGCGAACTGACCATGGTTGAAAATTGCGTCTGCCAGGCTTCCGGCGCGACACCTGCGGCTTTGGTCGGCGGCGGCCCGCCGGAGTTGTTAACCAGGATCCCGACCGGACCCAGTGTGCGGCGGATCTGCATCAGCACGTCATCGAAGCTTTCCGGTGCCGTCAGATCCAGCACCCACGCCTGCGCGGTGCCGCCCTGCTTTTTAATCAGGCTGACCGTCTCCTGCAACGCACTCAGCGTACGCCCGCAGACCGCCACCTGAACGCCTTCGCCCGCCAGGGCAATGGCCATCGCACGGCCTAAGCCGCCGCCCGCACCACTGACCAGCGCCACGCGGCCCTGAATACCAAAATCCATCACTTTTTCCTCTGGTTTACGTATGACAAAAACAGCGGATCACCCAACCTTGCTGACTTTGTTGAGCACCATCTGATAAGCCGATTGCAGGTGACTGCGCATCATCTCCGCCGCCGCCTCCATCCGCCCTTCCAGCACGGCGTCGATGATCGCGACATGTTCCTCGCACCATTCGCGCACGCGTTGTTTATTGGTGTAACTGCCGAATTCCAGCAGGCGGCGCAGCCGGTTTTGCTGCTGGATCGCCTGTAAAACGAAAATATTGCCGCTGAATTCCGCCAGCAGCTCGTGGAAGGTGGCGTCCGTTTCGAAAATCTGACGGCCATCCACGGCCAGAATATCCGGGTGAGTAATCAGATAGATATGCTGCATCCGCAGACGCCGCAGTGCGCTTTTATCGGCGTGAAAACCTGCCGCCATCAGCGCGCCCGGCTCAATCATCAGACGGAAACCGTAGCCGTTACTCAGTGCCACGTCAGTATTGAGCGTCGGTAAAAACGACCAGCCATGCCCCTTGTTACGGGCGATCAGACCGTCTTCCGCCAGCCGCAACAATGTCCGCGCCAGCACCCCGCGATCGACGTCATAGCGTTGTGCGATTTCCGTCTGGGTCAGGGAATCCGGCAACTTTCCGGCAATGCGATCCTTCACCAGTTGCTCATACAAATCCTGATCGCTGCTGGCGGGAATATCGATGCTGATCCGCTGAAGTTCATCAAAGGCTTTCAGCAGAAAAAAACCCTGATTGCGCCGGGCTTCGATAATCCCCAATTCACACAGCAATTTCAGCGCAGTACGTACCGGCGTGCGCGAAACGCCGAGCATATCGGCCAGTTGTTGTTCCCTGAGATGATGACCTGGCTCAAATCTTGCTTCACGTATCAGGTCAAGGATTTGGTTTGCCAGACGCCTTCCGCTGGCTGTCGTAGTTTGGGTCATGGAGTTGCAGTACCTGAAAGTATTTGTTGTTTAGGTTTGTACAATATCACAAGCCTTGAGGATGGTGAAGTCTGGTTATAAAGCCCCCAAATCGTGCAATTAATGCACCAAAAAAGAGCCTTGACTCACAAATTTAATTGTATTTAATGAGACACAAAGAGCAATCCTGCTCATGGGAAACGGGAGTCTGTCATGTCAAAAAAAGCTTTTTTGCGTCGATATGCCGCCATCTCTCTGGCCGCTATTTGCCTGAGTGCCCCGCTGTTCAGCCAGGCCGCCGCGCCTGCACTGGTCAGCAAAGGTCAGCTGACGTACGGCACTGCTGCCACGTTCATGCCGTTTGAATTCACCAAAGACGGCAAGCTGACCGGTTTCGATATCGATCTGATCACCGCCCTGTCGAAAGCACTGGCGCTGAAACCGGAACCGATGTCGATGGAGTTCAAAGGGCTGATCCCTGCGTTACAGGGGAAACGCCTCGATATCATCAACTCGGCGATGTACATCAACCCGACCCGCTCTGAACAGGTGGATTTTGTGCCGTATCTGAAAATCGGCAGCCGGGTGATTGTGGCGAAAGGCAATCCGGAAAAAATCACCGGCCGCGATTTGTCGCTCTGCGGCAAAAACATTGCCGTGACGCTGGGCGGGATTGAAGAGAGTCAGGCGCGGGCGGATAACCAGAAATGTCTGGATGCCAAAAAACCGGCGCTGACCGTACTGACCTTCCCGGCCGCGACGGATTCCGCCGTGGCGGTGGCTCAAAAACGGGCTGACGCGGAATTCCTGTCCACACCGGGTGCCGTGGCCTTACTGAGCGAAAAAGGTGACACCTTCGAAGCCGTCGGTGACGAGTTTGAAGCTGACACCCATATCGGTTTTGCGGTGCGTAAAGGCGATGCCGAAATGAAATCGCTGCTGGAAAAAGGCCTTCAGGATCTGGTGAAAGACGGCACTTACCAGAAACTCATCACCAAATGGCAGTTCCCGGCTTCCGTATCCATCTTCTGACATCCTGAAGTGTAGAAAAGCGTTGCCCTGACGTTGAGGAAAGTTCATGTCGCTTGATCTTGTTTGGCAATACCTGTTCTCACCGGCGTTCTTTCAGGGCGCATTAATGACCTTGTTGTTAACGGTGTGCTCGTTGTTCTTCGGCATTATCGCAGGGCTGGTTCTGGCCCTGTTGCAGGAATCCCGCTTCCGGGCGGGTTCCGTACTGGCGTTCTTTTATCTCTGGTTGTTCCGCGGTACGCCGGTGCTGTTCCAGATTATTTTTGTTTACAACGTACTGCCGACTTTCGGCCTGCGTTTCTCGGCCTTTACCTGTGCGGTGATGGCGCTTTCATTAAATGAAGGTGCCTATATGGCAGAGATTTTACGTTCCGGTTTACAGGCCGTGCGCAGCGGTCAGCGAACCGCAGGGATGGCGCTCGGCATGACCCAAAGCCAGATCATGCGCAAGATTGTGTTACCACAGGCGGCGCGGATTGTGCTGCCGCCGATGGGGAATCAGATGATCAGCATGCTGAAATCCAGTGCGCTGGTGTCAGTGATTGCCGTGCAGGAACTGCTGCTGATCGCCAACCAGACCGCCAGCGCCAGCTTCCGCTATTTCGAAGCACTGTGCGCCGCCGGGATTTACTACCTGGTGCTGACCTCCATTTTCATGGTCGGACAGGCGTGGCTGGAACGCTCGCTGGATCCTAAAAAGCGCAAGAAACCCGCGCTGTCACTGACTGAACGCCTGCTGCGCAGCAGCACGCCAAACTGAGGAGAAGCCCGTGAGTAAATCCAAACCCGTTCTGGAAATCATCGGCGTCGATAAACATTTTGGCGCACAACACGTGCTTAAAAACTGTTCCCTGAATGTGGTTCAGGGCGAAACCGTGGTGCTGATCGGCCCGTCCGGCTCAGGAAAATCCACCCTGCTGCGCTGCATTAATTTGCTGGAACCGATCCAGGGCGGATCGATTTTCTTCCGCAATCAGGACATCACCCACGCCAGCATGGAACCGCATAAATTGCGCCAGGATATCGGCATGGTATTCCAGAACTACGAACTGTTTTCTCATCTGACCGCTGCTGAAAACATCATGCTGGCACCGATGACCGTGCTGGGCGTCAGCCGGAGCGAAGCCGAAGCGCAGGCGCTGGAACTGCTCGGCAAAGTGCGTATTCCGGATAAAGCCGATGCGTTCCCCGATGAGCTTTCCGGCGGCCAGCAGCAGCGCGTCGCCATTGCCCGTGCGCTGGCGATGAAACCGAAACTGATGCTGTTTGATGAACCCACTTCGGCACTCGACCCGGAAATGATCCGCGAAGTGCTGGATGTGATGGCCGATCTCAGCGCCGAGGGCATGACCAGCATTGTGGTGACGCATGAAATGGGCTTCGCCAAACGCGCCGCCAACCAAATCGTCTTTATGGAAAACGGCGAGATTATCGAAAACGCGACCGGCGAAAAATTCTTCGGCGGCGACGTCAGCCTGCGGGCGCAACGTTTCTTAGATCAAATCTTACATTGATCATTTTCAGCACCACCAGACACCTATTGCGCCCTCACCAGGGGCCTGACTTTTGCCACAACACTGTTTTCAGGAGACACCGATGAGCCTTTCATCGCCCGATATCAGCAGAATGAAACGCGATCTGGCTGCACTGGTCGCGATTAACACCGAAAACCCGCCGGGACGCGAACGCGAAGCGGCAGAACTGATCAGCGCCATGCTCAGTGAAATCGGTTTCGACATGACGCTCAGCGAGTACGCGCCGGGACGCACCAACGTCATCGGCAGGCTGGAAAACGGCAGCGGCCCGTGCTTTGCCTTTAACACCCATATCGACGTCGTTCCCGCCGGTGAAGGCTGGCAGCAGGATCCCTTCACCCTGACCGAACGCGATGGCAGGTTATATGGCCGCGGTGCCTGCGATGCCAAAGGCCCGCTGATCGCCATGATCGAAGCCATGCGCTGGCTCGCCGCCAACCGGAATGACTGGAGCGGCACGCTGATGGCGATTTTCGTCGCCGATGAAGAAGTCGCCAGCGAAGGCGCGAAGTTTTACGTCCGCGAAGCCCCGGCACATATCGATTACGTGGTGATCGGCGAACCGACGTCTAACACCACGTATTCGGCACACAAAGGCAGTTTACGTCCGCTGGTTCGCGTTCACGGTGTTACCGCGCATTCCGGTACGCCGGAACTGGGCGAAAACGCCATTTTCCGCGCGGCAAAATTGCTCGGGCTGGTGGAAGAAACGCACCAGCACACCGTGCGCTGCCGCTGCCATCCGCTGGTCGGCAATGCCAGCCTGACAGTGACCCGCATTAACGGCGGCCATGCCGATAACGTGCTGCCGGGTGCCTGCGAATTGCTGCTCGACCGCCGCATGGTGCCGGGCGAAGACGAAGACACCGTCAAACAGGAAATTCAGGATTTACTGCAACTGGCGCACGACAAGTTCGGTGTGCGCAGCGAAATCGTCACTTATAAGCCGACCACCGGCGGCGCGACGGAAACCGATTCCGATGACCCGATTGTGGTGGCGGGCGTGGAAGCCTGCGCCGCACAAGGCAATCCGGAACCCGGCCCGTTCGGCTTTCAGGGAGGATGCGACTTAGTGCATTTCCGCAGTCTCGGTACCAAAGGCATCATCATCGGCCCCGGTTCTCTGGCCGTTGCGCATAAACCCGATGAATTTATCCCCATCGATGAATTCGTGGCGGGCAGCAAAATTTACTGCGATGTCGCATTAAAAATGCTGAAACGCTGAGGGGAAGCCGGTGAAAGCTACGTTATATCGCGCCGATTTGCGTTATCCGCATCTGCAACTTTACACCGCCTCTTCCGGCAGTGTGCCGGGGCTGGACACCTTGTATCTGTTGCTTGAAGACAAAAACGTCAACGGACTGGGCGAAGTGCGTATCAACATCGCTTATCTCAATGGCTACCCCGCCGAACGGGTATTGAGTGACGTGATCCGGGCGCTGCATCAGTTGGATCTCAGCCAGCCTGCCAGCACGCTGCTGCTCACTCTGCCGCACCTGCTGGCGGATTTTCTGGCACCGACGCGGATGATGCTGGATATCGCGCTGCATGATCTCATCGCCCGTCAGGAAGGCATCAGCGTGGCGCAACTGGCCGGGGCGGAAAACAGCGAAACGGTCAGCTATCACACCAACCAGACGCTGTTCTGGACGCCGATGGATCAGATGCTGCAACAGGCCACCGCCTACGTGGAACGCGGGTTTACCCAGCTCAAACTGCGCGTCGGCGTGGCCTCATTTGCCGAAGACGAAGCGCGTCTCAGTGCCCTGCGCCGCCGGTTCGGGCATGAGATCAGTTTGTCTGCTGACGCTAACGGCCAGTGGCAGCCGGAAGACGCCCGCCGCCATTTACCGGCGCTGGCGAAATTCGACATGCGTTATCTCGAACAGCCGGTGTCCGATGCCAATGCGCACTATTATCCGGCCCTTGCCGACGCCAGCCCGGTGCCGCTGATGCTCGATGAAAGCATGAGCAGCGAGGCGGATTTAGACCGTATTTTGCAGCTTAACGGCAAGATCATGGCCCATCTCAAACTGGTCAAAATGGGCGGCATTGCGCCGACGATTGACGCCGCCCGACGACTCAACGCTGCCGGTGTGCCTTTTATGATCGGTCAGATGAACGAAGGCGGTGCCGCAACCGCCGCTGCGCTGCACGTCGCCCGTGCCTGCCAGCCCGCATATGCAGAACTTTACGGTGCCGACGGGCTGGGCAACGACCCGGTTCACGGCCTTACCTATCATCAGGGGTTACTCAGCAGCCAGCCGGGCGCGGGGCTCGGCATCCGCTTTACCCCTTCCCAGGCAGAATTTATTCAGGAGTTTGAACAATGACAGCAACAGCATTGCCCGATCTGGGCCGCGTCGTACCCGGCGCAGAATCCGCATTTCGTGAAGCCGAATACCAGCAGCGCATGGTCAAGGCGCGCCAGTTACTGGTGAACGCCGGTCTGGACGTGATGGTGATCACCGGCCCGGAAAACATCTTTTATCTGACCGGCCAGCAAACCCCCGGCTATTACACCTTCCAGACGCTGGTGTTGCCGGTGGAAGGCGACCCGGTTTTTGTTATCCGTCAGCTGGAATATTTTAACTTCATCTCCAACACCTTTATCCGCGACGCCGCTATTTATACCGACGGCGATAATCCGGTGAATTTCCTGCTTGATGTACTCAAAGCGCGCGGCTGGATGAAAAGCCGGATTGGTATCGACAAGCGCGGCTGGTTCCTGCCGATTGCCGTGTATGAAGCGTTGCAGGCTGAAATCGGCACTATCCACGATGCGGCCGGGGTGATCGAACAACTGCGCGCCGTGAAATCGGACGCGGAACTGGAAAAAATGGCGCACGCCGCCCGTTACGTCGATGCGGGGATGCTGGCAGGCCGCGCGGCGATTGCCGCAGGTGCCACGGAAAACGACCTGGTCTCCGCCATGATGGGCGCGGCCATTGCCGCCGGTTCGGAATACATGGGCATGGAACCTCTGGTCTCCAGCGGCCCGCGCACCGGAGTACCGCATGGCACATGGCGTCGCCGTAAAATTCTGGACGGCGACCCGATTTTCCTCGAAATGGCCGCCACGCACGACCGTTATCACGCCGCCCTGATGCGTTCGGCGTGGCTCGGCAAACCGCCTGCCATTGCGCTGGAAATGGAGAAAGTCTGTCAGGAAGCCTTGCAGGCTGCGCTCGATGCCATCCGGCCGGGGGCAACCTGTGAAGCGCCACATCTGGCGTGTCAGGCCGTCATCGACCGCGCAGGCTACACCGATAACTTCAAAAAACGCACCGGCTATTCGATTGGCGTGTCGTTCGCACCGGACTGGGGCGAAGGCGCGATCCTCAGCCTTTACAGCGGCATTACCACCGAACTGCAACCGGGAATGACCTTCCATATCCCGCCTGCGCTGCGCATTTACGGTGAATTCACCGTCGGCGTCAGCGAAACCATCGTGGTCACCGAAAGCGGCTATCGCGCCCTCGGCACGGTGGATCGTCCGCTGACCTTACTTTGATTTTGCCTTTAACAAGATGATGGGAACCGAATAAATGAAAGACATCAGTGAAAGTCAGGCACGCCTGAAGGGGATTTTTAACATTACCGTGACGCCTTTTACGGCAGGTGGCGAGTTTGATTTTGCCGGGTTATCACGCAACATCGAGCGGGTGATCGGCCTCGGTTATGACGGCATTTTGATTGGCGGCACCTACGGTGAATTCCCGGCGATGACCGCAGACGAACGCGCCACACTGTTCCGTCATGTGATGGAAGTGGTCGGCGACCGTGTGCCGGTGATGCTGTGCAGCGCCGGATCCGACGCCCGTGTGGTACGTGATTTAACCCAACTGGCGGGCGATCTGGGCGGCCTGCCAATGGTTACGCCTCCGTTCGTGTCTGAAGTGACCGATGCGCAAATCATCAGCTTCTTCAAACAGATGGCACCGTTATCGCGCACCGGCATTCTGGTGTATAACGCGCCGGGTATCGGCATAACGCTGCCGCCGGTGGTGCTGGAACAACTGGCCGATATCGAAGGCGTGGTCGGCATCAAACAGGGTGATCTGAACCCGACCGCTATCGACCAGATTGCTAACCGTCTGGGCGGACGTCTGCGTCTGTTCTGCGCTTCCGATCTGGCATTTTTAGGGCCGATGATGTGTGGTTTTGACGGCATCAGCACCACCAACAGCGGCGCGCTGCCGGAGATCATTCTGGCGACCTACCGCGCACTGGAGAACGGCGATGCCAATACGGCCCGCGAACTGCACCGTCTCTGGTATCCGTACCGTGCCCTTGCCCGCCGTTTCGGCCAGCCGCAACTGGTGAAAGCAGCGATGAATCTGCGCGGGTTTGACGGTCACCATGTACGCGCACCGCTGATTGACCTGGAACCGGACGTTATCGGTCTGGTGGAACAGGAGCTTCGCCGTCTGGCCGCCGATCCACGTTCCGGCGTCACCCTGAAGTAATCCACATTTTTGCGGCAATCCCCGTCTGAGCAGGCGGGGATTTTCTTTTGTTGCATCCCCTTTTTCGAGACATCACGCAAAACGGATAATGCTTTTTTTTCTGTTCTTGCCATCCCATCACCACGTATATACCTTTGCACTATATTTTTCAGGCGAGTAGTATTTGAGCAGAAGTTTTGGCTTACATAACACCACTGAGGAGTATCGACATGCCTAAAGGCACCGTCTTTTTAAACAACAGAACGCAGAGCGTACGTATTCCGGCAGAATGCCGTTTTCCTGATGAGGTAAAAATCGTGACGATAAGAAAAGTAGGGAATTCACTGGTATTAACCCCCGCCGATAACAGCTGGGATAATTTTTTCGGCAGTGAACTGCGCGTCACTGACGACTTTATGGCAGATCGCGCATCACAAGATCAGTCTGACAGGGACACGTTTTAATGCTGACCTATCTGCTGGACACCAATATTGTTATTTACATACTGAAACGCAGGCCGATGAGTGTGCTGGCAAAATTCAACCAGCACACGGATCAGCTGGCCATCTCGATGATCACCTACGCGGAATTGCTGCATGGCATTGCGAAAAGTGCCAGCCCTGTCAAAAACAAGCTGGCGGTCGAGGAGTTCGTCTCCCATCTGCGTATCATCGATTATGACCAGAAAGCGGCCGCGCATTACGGACACATCCGTGCCTGTCTCGAAAAGTGCGGCAACCTGATTGGCGTAAACGACATGCATATCGCCGCACAGGCGCGAAGTGCAGGCATGGTCATGGTGACCAACAACCTGCACGAGTTCGCCCGCGTGGACGGGCTGCTGACAGAAAACTGGGTCGGTCCGATCTTAACGGCGCTGTAAGCCCGCCGTCTCTAAAAATGCCATCAGCAACGGATGGGGTTTTACATGCAATGACGACAGCTCAGGATGCCCCTGCACACCGAGATAAAACGGATGCCGGGTGTATTCGATACCGTCCGCAATCTTGCCGGTGATGTCTGTTCCGCTGATCTGCACGCCATACTCTTCCAGCGCAGGTTTCAGCCCGGGGTCAAGGTGAAAGCGGTGGTTATAACGCACGGGATATTCACCGCCAAGAATGTCATGCAGCCTGCTGCCTGCCCGTGAATACATCAGGTGATTGCCCAGACGATGCACCGGAAAGGTCGGCGTATCGGCCAGCGGAATAAAGGTTTTGATCTCCGCATCCGGGTCGGCTTCCGTCAGGTTAGCTTTTTCGGAACCCAGCATTTTTTGCACGAGAGCGGTGGTCATGGTTTGCATTCCCAGACACAGACCGAGAACGGGAATATTACGGTTCAGGGCGTAATGCGCTGCACAGATTTGTCCGGCAACGTTACACATCGCCGCCCCACCCGGCAGCAAAATGCCATCCACGTTTTCCATCACTTCATGCAGATGTTCTTCCAGCGCCAGCGGCGCGGCATAGACGATATCCAGCGACAGCGAGAGTGCGTCTGCCGCATCACCCAGCGCCGCCAGCGTGGCGGGATACACACTGCATTGATCTGACTGCGCGCCCACCAGAGCAATACGCAGCGAAGTGCCGGTTTGCGGCGGAGTATTATGATTTATCCAGCGCCCGTAGCGGTCACGCCACCAGCATCCGGCCGTTTCATCAATCTGACCATGACGGCTGAACGCATAGCCCTGATTGGAACGCTCCACGTTGATCAATTCGTAATCAAACGCATTTTCGCGTACCTGCCGCGCAATGTGCGTGAACTGAATGATCTGCATCGGACCAAGCGGGATCACCACATCCTGCGTACCAAAGGTATCCAGTAACTCGTCCAGCTCCATCACCCTGCCCGCACTTTGGGGGTTCAGGCGTTCCGTCCACAACAGTCCGCTGGTCATCAGTTGCCCTTCTCCGATGACGTGCTGACAGGCATCCGGATAACGTGCAATGTCCCAGCTCACCGGCAGGTGCGCCAGAGGTAAATGTTTTTGTGCCGCCAGTATTGCTGCCATCGCGCCATACAGCGACGGTTCCGGTGTGTCGTGCGCAACAAAAATAAAAGCCATAAGACAACCTTGAAATATAAAAGGAAAGTTCAGGTAAGCCGCTGACAGCAGGTCAGTAAAACGGGCTACCCGGCCATTTCCGCCGGTAAAATCCTGCTCAGCACGAAGAAATTATGAGCAAAGCAAAAAGAAGAATGGTAAGTTTAAATTGGTTTTAATGATTCACATAATACAATTTTGTTATTGTTCAAACAGGGGAAACAATGTCTGCTGAATTTCTTGCACCGCGTTTACGCCGCGTGCGCCCTTCGCCGACTGCGGCGATTTCCGACCAGGTTCGCGCGCTGAGCGCGGAAGGGACTGATGTCATTAACCTTGGCGAAGGTGAACTGGATTTCGACACGCCTGAGCATATTAAGCAGGCAGGCATCGACGCGATTGTACAAGGTGACACAAAATACACCGCCGTTGCCGGTACCGCCGCGCTCAAACAGGCCATCATCTCTAAGTTTAATCGCGAAAACAGGATCAGCTACCGTCCGGAGGAAGTCATTGCAGGCAGCGGTGCCAAGCAGTTGATCTTCAATGCACTTTTAGCCACCGTTTCGGCGGGCGATGAGGTGATTATTCCTGCGCCCTACTGGGTGTCTTATCCGGATATGGTGACGCTCGCAGAAGGCGAATCGAAGAAGGTTGCCTGTCTGGAAACTCATGGCTGGAAGTTGCAGCCTGAAGATCTGGCCGCGGCGATCACCCCGAAGACCCGCTGGGTGATCCTCAATTCCCCTAACAACCCGACCGGCGCCGTATATTCCGCCGACGAACTCCGCGCGCTGGCCGCCGTTCTGCTGGACCATCCCCATGTGCTGGTGATGGCAGACGATATTTATGAGCAGATCTGTTTCGTGCCCGGCACGTTCGCCACACTGGCGGAAGCCGAACCGCGTCTGAAAGACCGGCTCCTGACCATCAACGGCGTATCCAAAGGCTATTCGATGACAGGCTGGCGTCTGGGTTATGCGGGCGGTCCGGCGTGGCTGATTTCAGCGATGCAAATTTTGCAGTCGCAAAGTACGTCCAACCCCAGCTCGATTTCTCAGGCAGCGACCGTGGCCGCGCTGGAACAGGGCAGCGAATTCATCACCGAATGGATCGAGATCCTGACCCGCCGCCGTACCCTGATTATGGATTGCATCAATGACGTTGATGGCCTGAGTGCGCAAGTGCCGCCGGGGGCATTTTACGTGTTCGCCAACTGCCAGGGCATGACAGGCAAAACCACGCCTTCCGGTGACATCATTCACACTGATGAAGATTTTGCGGCTTATCTGCTGAAATCGGCCCATGTCGCCACCCTTCAGGGTTCTGCGTTTGGCGCACCGGGGTATTTACGCATTGCCTACGCCATTGATGACAGCCGTTTACAGGAAGCCTGCACGCGGATCAGCCGCGCGTGCCGTGAACTGCGTTAATGCTGAAAAGGCCTGTCTGATGCCGGAAACAGGCCATTTTGACTCTATTCTCAACAACTTGACTAAAGTATCAGCAAACGCACGCATTTATGCAGTTTCCCCTTTGACATGCCACGGGGCACTCGCTATTATTCGCCCCGTTCACACGATTCCTCTGTAGTTCAGTCGGTAGAACGGCGGACTGTTAATCCGTATGTCACTGGTTCGAGTCCAGTCAGAGGAGCCATATTAGAGAAGCCCGCTTAAGGAAACTTAAGCGGGCTTTTTGCTTTTGTGCTTAATACCACTTTATCGCTAAAGTCCCCTGCTTTCAGGCCGATATCTTTCATTTGGATTGAAAAAGAGGCTGCAATGAAGAGTGCATGGTTAGCAGGACTGCTTTGTGGTTTGACACCACTGGCGTACGGGGCTTCATTTGATTGTGAGAAAGCATCTGGATTTATTGAACTGACCATTTGTTCAACGCCTTCTCTTTCCGACATGGATTCCCAACTCAGCAAATTGTATGGTCAGGTGCTTGAGCAGCAGCCACAAAACAAAGCTCTGTTGCGTAAATCTCAGCTGTCATGGCTGAAGGACGTCCGCGGCAAAGCCACTACGATCCAGACGCTGCAGTCAGCCTATCAGGCTCGAATACTGGATTTGCATACACTTTTAGGCGATACGGCACAGCCCACAACACAGCAAACAGCCGCAATCACGGAAGTTTCGCAACATCCTGCCACCACGACTCTCCCACCAGCGCCCGTCAAATCCGATCTTCAACTCAAAGCTGAAGCCGGAGATCCGCAAGCACAGGTGGAATGGGGGATAAAGCTAAGTGAAGGCGATGCGCAGCAGAAACGCGAAGCCATCACCTGGCTGGAAAAGTCTGCTGAAAATAAAAATACTTCGGCAATTCAGCGACTGGGTTTCCTTTACACATATGGCAAAGGTGTTACACAGGATGTCAGTAAAGGGTTATCGCTGACCCGCCAGGCAGCCGAAGCCAATGATGCCAATGCACAAATCGATCTGGGCTATGATTACGCCAACGGTATCGGCGTGGAGAAAGACTACCAACAATCGCTCGCGTGGTATGAAAAAGCGAAACAAAACGGCAGTCCGCTGGCTGACCAAAATATCAAAGCCGCTAAATATCACATCGCCGAAGAGGAAAAATATAAAAATGGCTTCACCGCCATTATAACCTGCGGCCCGGTGACATCGGCTGGATATGTCGATAATTGCTTTAACGACAGCGACTTAAAGGTCACCAATAACCACATCACTACGCTTTATAATATGAACAGCGGGAATTATCCCAGTCAGGCCGGTGAAGCCTATTCTGACGGACTGCATATAAAGCTTACCGAGAATTTCACCTTATTCGCACAGAACAGCATGGATAATGATGTCCTGACGGTCAAAATCATCAAGAATAGCGACGGAACTGTGGTCTATCAGGATCAGGCGTCCAAATACGGTGTCGTGAAAGTCACGAATTGATCTTCAGTCAGTGATGGGTTTGACTCAGGTCCGCTTAAGGAAACTTAAGCGGGCTTTTTGCTTTTGTTGCCCGCCATACTCACCTTTCCCCGCATTAAATTACCCTTTCACGTTGCAAAAGCGTTTTCACCCGCCCCTTGACGCTGTAGTCTCAGTAGCGGTTTTATCTTTGCGTCACGCAACATGCGCGCCCTTCCAGCGGATTTAATAACAAGAAATTCCAGAAATTTGAGAAACTGACAGGAAAATTATGGACTCCACGCTCGCTACCCCCCGCCCCGATGAGGAGATACCTTCATTTAATCGCGCCCGCCGCGCCGCCTGGGGAAGCTTCGTCGGCGCCGTGGTCGACTGGTTCGATTTTTTGCTCTACGGCATCACTGCGGCACTGGTTTTTAACAGCGAATTTTTCCCGCAAATCGACCCGGCAATGGGCACCCTCGCAGCATTTGCCACCTTTGGCGTTGGCTTTTTATTCCGTCCGCTGGGCGGCATTGTCTTTGGTCATTTCGGCGATCGTCTGGGACGTAAACGGATGCTGATGATGACCGTCTGGATCATGGGCATTGCCACCGCGTGTATTGGCATTCTTCCCTCTTTCGCGGCGATTGGCTGGTGGGCGCCGGCGCTGCTGGTCACCTTACGTGCCATTCAGGGATTTGCCGTAGGCGGCGAATGGGGTGGCGCGGCGTTGCTGGCCGTGGAAAGTGCGCCTGCGGGTAAAAAGGCGTTCTACAGCAGCGGGATCCAGATGGGATATGGCGTCGGGTTGTTGCTCGCGACCGGACTGGTGTCCCTGATAAGCAGCCTGACCACCGACGCGCAGTTCCTGAACTGGGGCTGGCGTTTACCGTTTTTGTTCAGCGTGGTGCTGGTGCTGGGCGCACTGTGGGTGCGTAACGGCATGGAAGAATCAGTCGAGTTTGAACGTGCTCAGGAACAGCTGCCTAAAGAGGCGAAAAAACGTTTACCGGTATTCGAAGCCCTGATTCGCCATCCCGGCGCATTTTTGAAAATCATCCTTCTGCGCCTGTGCGAATTGCTGACGATGTACATTGTCACCGCGTTCGCGCTTAACTACTCGACGCATAACCTCGGGCTGTCGCGGGAACTGTTTCTGAATATCGGGCTGCTGGTCGGTGGTATCAGTTGCCTGACCATTCCCTTGTTTGCCTGGCTGGCGGATCGTTTCGGGCGTCGCCGCATCTATATTACCGGCGCATTAGTTGGCGCACTCAGTGCCTTCCCGTTCTTTATGGCGCTCGAAGCCCGTTCCATTGTCGGCGTGGTGATCTTCTCGCTGCTGCTGGCGAATATCGCCCACGATATGGTGGTATGCGTCCAGCAACCGATGTTTACGGAAATGTTTGGCGCGGGTTACCGCTACAGCGGAGCCGGTGTGGGTTATCAGGTCGCCAGCGTTGTCGGCGGTGGATTTACTCCGTTTATTGCCGCCGCATTGTTGAACTTCTCCGGCGGTGAATGGCATTCCGTCGCCATTTATCTGATGGCGGGCTGTTTGCTCTCCGCCCTCACGGCAATGTTGATGAAAACGCCTCAGCCACACTGAGCCGCAGACCATTAAAAAAGCCCGCTTAATCGGTTTTAAGCGGGCTTTCTGACATTTCAGACAGGGTTACACCACCCGCAACTCGTCATAAGACACCATCACATGTTCCGCAAACGCCGGGCGTAGTTTGAGCTTTTCATAATAGTGTTCGATTGCCGGATACGAAGGCCGTTCAATCGCAATATCAAAGTAGCGGTACAGACTGTGACCAAACTGTATATCGGCCAGTGAGAATGTACTTCCGGCAAGATAGCCATGCCTGGCTATCTGCGCCTCGGCAATCGCCAGTTTCTTATTCAGGTTCTGCAATGATTTTTCTAATGCCTGATGATCCTGATCTTTCGCCGCCGTTCTCACCACCATCCAGAACACCGGCGCGGTGAAATTCATCGCCACACCGATTTTTGCCCATTCAGTCCACTTATCGATTTCCGCCCGGCGCTCCGCGTCTTTTGGCCAGAATTCATCCGCGCCGTATTTTCCTGCCAGATAACGCAGAATGGCACCGGTTTCCCACAACGGACTGCCTTCGCCATCGCGGAGCACCGGCACCGTGCCATTGGGGTTCATCGCCAGAAATTCCGGCGTGTCATTGCCACCGTATTTGTGCCCGATATCAAACCGCTCGTACTCCAGCCCTAACTCGCCGATACACCACATCAGTGCCTGAACATTTGACGATGTTTTTCTGCCCCATACCCGGATCATCTGCTTTCTCCTGTTCGTTCATAAAAGCGCCATCCGGCTTTTCTATCCTAATAAAACATTGGCGACGCCGGTCAGACAAGCCATATTTAGAGTGAATGATGATAAACGAAGAACCAAGGAAAAGCGTATGGATAACAAGTCCCTCACCGCTTCACAGGCGATTGAGAAGCTCGAAGAGATGTATACCAACTCGGTAGCCGCCCTGCGGGATGCGATTAAAGATTTCATCGTTCAGGGAACGCTGCCGGATATTGCCGCGCGTGCCGCCGGGCTGTTTGTTTATCCCGAACTGCGGGTCAGCTGGGACGGCGTAACGCCCGCCAAAAACCCGACCCGAGCCTATGGCCGCTTCTCTCATCCCGGACGTTATGCCAATACCATCACGCATCCGGAGCTGTTCCGCCATTACCTGCTGGAACAACTTTCCCTGCTGGAAGAGGAATACGACGCCGTGATTGAAGTGGTGCCGTCTCAGCAGGAAATCCCCTATTCGTACGTGATTGACGGCTCGGACCTGATGCTGGACCGTTCGATGAGCGCGGGGCTGGCGAAGCATTTTCCGACCACGGAACTGTCGCAAATTGGCGATGAAACGGCGGATGGCCTGCATTATCCCGGCGACATCTTCCCGCTGTCACATTTCAACGCACTGCGCGCCGACTTCTCGCTGGCACGCCTGCGCCATTACACCGGCACGCTGATCGAACATTTTCAGCCCTATGTACTGTTCACCAACTACACCCGCTACGTCGATGAATTTGTCAGCTGGGCCTGCGCGCAGATTGCCGATCCGGAAAGTCCGTATGAGGCACTGGCTTGTGCGGGCAGCGTGTTCATCACGGCGGAAACGCAGAATCCTGAGCAGGCGGTGTCCGATCTGGCCTGGAAAAAACACCAGATGCCCGCCTATCATCTGATTGCCCGCGACGGTACGGGGATTACGCTGGTCAATATCGGGGTCGGTCCGGCAAATGCCAAAACCATCTGTGATCATCTGGCGGTACTGCGCCCGCATGTCTGGCTGATGATTGGTCACTGCGGCGGATTGCGCGAAACGCAGTCGATCGGCGATTACGTACTGGCGCACGCCTATCTGCGTGACGATCATGTACTGGATGCGGTGTTGCCGCCGGATATCCCTATTCCGAGCATTGCCGAAGTGCAGCGTGCGCTGTACGACGCCACCAAAATGATGAGCGGTATGCCCGGTGAACAGGTCAAACAACGGCTGCGAACCGGGACGGTGGTCACCACCGATGACCGCAACTGGGAATTGCGCTATGCCGCGTCGGCGCTGCGTTTTAACCTCAGCCGCGCCGTCGCAGTCGATATGGAAAGCGCCACCATCGCCGCGCAGGGTTACCGTTTCCGGGTGCCTTACGGGACACTGCTTTGCGTGTCGGATAAACCGCTGCATGGCGAAATCAAGCTGCCGGGTCAGGCGAATAAATTCTACGAAGGCGCAATCTCAGAACATCTGCAAATCGGTATCTGCGCCATCGACCTGTTACGCGCCGAGGGCGATCATCTGCATTCACGCAAATTGCGCACGTTTAATGAACCGCCGTTCCGTTGATAACCACTCTGGCTCCCCTAAATAGTTCGTGTTGCAGGCAGGCGGCAAGTTTGATAATCCCGATGAGCTTACATTAAGTAAGTGACTCGGGTTATTAAACGCAGCCAACGCATCTGCGGCACGAAATATGACGGGGAATTAAGGATTTCCAAAAAAAGACTTTGCATATTGCACAGTCTTTTACCATCATAAATTAAAACGCTGTTCTACTTTCTGCCACCCTGGAACTCTCTTGCAAAACGTCATCGTCTCTTTGCGCAAAGCCATCGAGCGCACGCCCTGGTATCTGAAAAGGCGTTCTTACCGTACCTTGTTCTGGCGTGAGATTACGCCCCTCGCCGTCCCTATCTTCTTCGAGAATGCCTGCGTCCTGCTGATGGGGGTGCTCAGCACGTTTCTGGTCAGCTGGCTGGGTAAGGAAGCGATGGCGGGCGTAGGGCTTGCCGACAGTTTTAACATGGTGGTGATTTCCTTCTTCGCGGCGGTCGATCTCGGTACCACGGTGGTGGTGGCGTTCAGCCTCGGAAAACTCGATCATGAGCGCGCCCGCGCCGCCGCCCGCCAGTCTCTGGCAATCATGACGGTGTTTGCCGTACTGCTGGCGATACTTTTGCAATTTTCCGGGCATGTGATCATCGACATGATCGCGGGCAATGCAGAACCTGAAGTGAAAGAACTGGCGCTGTCGTACCTGCAAATGAGCAGCTGGAGCTATCCCGCGGCAGCGATTGCGCTGATCGGTTCCGGCGCCCTGCGCGGTGCCGGTAACACCAAGATCCCGATGCTGCTCAATGGCGGCATGAACATCCTCAATCTGATGATCAGCAGCGTATTGATCTACGGCTGTTTCGGCTGGCACGGGCTGGGCTTTATCGGTGCCGGTCTGGGGCTGACCATTGCCCGCTATATCGGCGCGCTCGCGGTTATTTTTGTGCTGATGGTGGGGTTCAATCCGTCGCTGAAAATCTCGCTCAAAAGCTACTTCCTGCCACTCAATACCAATATTCTGCGTGAAGTATTAGGCATTGGTATTCCTGCCAGTATCGAATCCGTGCTGTTTAACGGCGGTAAACTCCTGACACAGGTTTTTGTCGCAGGCATGGGCACCAATGTCATCGCCGGTAACTTTATTGCCTTCTCCATTGCGGCACTGATTAACCTGCCAGGCAACGCGCTGGGGTCGGCATCGACCATTATCGTCGGAACCCGTCTGGGTAAAGGACAAATTGCGCAATCCGAGCGTCAGTTGCGGCATATTTTCTGGCTGTCCACCTTCGGGCTGTGCGTGCTGGCGTTCCTTTCTGTGCCCTTTGCCGGGCTACTGGCACGGTTTTATACCAATGAACAGGACGTTATTGACGTCGTCAAAATCCTGATCTGGCTGAATGCCGCCTTCATGCCATTCTGGGCCGCGTCGTGGGTGTTGCCGGCAGGCCTGAAAGGCGCGCGCGACGCACGCTTTACCATGTATGTGTCGATGCTCGGCATGTGGGGTTGTCGCATCGTGGTGGGCTATTTCCTTGGCATTGTTCTGGGCTTCGGCGTGGTCGGCATCTGGCTCGGCATGTTCCTCGACTGGATCGTGCGCGGCCTGTTCTTCTACTGGCGAATGGCCAGTGGCCGCTGGTTGTGGAAATACCCGAGAGCCAAAAAGACAGAATAATCTTTTGCGGTTACGCCCGCCGGTACATCCGGCGGGGATGGCCGATCTTGCCGTAGAGCATTTCTACCCGCAAATCCCCTTTCTGCACACAATGCTCGAGATAACGGCGTGCCGTCGTTTTACTCAGCTTCGTTTCACTGACCACTTCATCCACCGAATAACAGCGTGGTTCTCCCTGTAAGAAGATGCCTTCCACCAGATTCAGCGTGTTTTCTTCAATGCCTTTGTTTCCCGCTTTCGGCGTGAAATCTTTTGCCTGAAGCTGATACAGGCTGTCTACGTTCTGCTGATCCACCACTTTCCATGCCCGCTGGGTCTGGCTGAACTGAATAAAGCGATCCAGCGATTGCTGGAGGCGGTTCCATGACACCGGTTTAAGAATGTAATCAAAAGCACCACAGCGGATCGCCTGACTACAGGTGTGCATATCACTGGCCGCCGTAATGAAAATGACCGAGCAGTGAGCCTTCTTAAACAGATCGTGTTCAATCAGCGAAATCCCCTGTCCGTCCGGCAGATAATTATCCAGCAGTAATAACTGTGGACGCTTTTCTTCGATCAGCGCCTTTGCTTCCCGCAATGTGGACGCGACGCCGACCAGCCGCAGCCAGCGGTGATTATCAATAAGCTCGGCATACAGCCGGGCCAGCTGGTTTTCATCTTCCACAATCATTACGTCAATCATTTCGGCTTGCATCATTTACTCTCTTCAAATTCCGTGACGTTGTCCGGGATAAAGACCGAAAACACCGCGCCGGTCGGCGGGTTATCCGAAACTTCAATAAAGCCACCCGCGTGGCTGACATAGCTGGCCACCAGATGCAGCCCCAGCCCGTGATCGCCCTGCGACTTGGAGGTCACGCCCAGCGTGAAAATCTGTTCCCGCCGCTCCTGTGCGATTCCGATGCCATGGTCAGCGACTTCAATCACCAGCTCACTCGCGCCGGAAGCGATATAGACCTCAACCGGCCCCGCATCATGACCCCGCAACAATGTGGCTTCGATGGCGTTATCCAGCAGGTTGCCGATAATCGACATCAGCTCGGTTTCACTGAGTGCTACAGGCAACCGGGTTAACTCACAGGCCGGGTCAAAAGCCAGTTCAACGCCTTTTTCCCGCGCACGGGCGTATTTACCGAGCAACAGTCCGCACAGCCTTGGCGAGCAAAAGCGTGCCGAGACGAAATCCAGTAACTCCTGCGCCCCTTCTGACTGCGCTTCGATGTAGCGGATCGCCTCGTCATAGCGTCCCATGTGCAGCAACCCCGCCAGCGTCGCCGTCCAGTTAAGTTGCTCATGGCGCATGACGCGCAGGTTATCGGCATAACGCTGCACCTGACTGAGCTGAATACTGAGCCGGTCAATGTCGCTGCAATCGCGGAAGGTAATCACCCAGCCCTGCAGCTCATTTTCCAACATAATCCGTACACGGCTGGCGATCACCGTCAGGCTGTTGAACAGGCAGATCTCATCGTGGATGTCTTTTTCCAGCATCACCTGCGGGTCAAAGAAACTGACCGGTGCGATGACCTGCTGAAGTGGCAGGCCGCGCAGTTCACGGGATGGTGCATCCAGACCGAGCAATTTTTTAGCCGCCTGATTGATCACCGCAACACGAAACTGATCGTCAATGGCGATCACCCCTTCGTAGATCGATTCCATCAGGGCTTTTTGCTGTCTCACCAGCAGGCCGATTTCGCGTGGCTCCAGCGAGAACATCTGTTTTTTGATTGAGCGCGAAAAAAACCATGAGAAGGTGAACAGCGCCAGTAACAGCATGGCGGCCGCCAGCAGAATGCTGATCACTTTCTCAAGCGTCAGATTATTAATGTGGCTGGTGAGATAACCGACAGACACGATGCCGATCACCTGACCTTCAGCATTACGGATCGGCGCTTTACTGCGCAGCGACAGCCCGATACCGCCCAGCCGGATGGTAGTCGTGCTTTTACCCGCCAGCACTTCTTCGTTATCACCGCCGACCAGCGTGGTACCGACCCGGTCGGCATAAATGGAATGAAACAGATGCATTGCCTTGCCGTCACCAATGACCATATAACTGGCGTCGCTGCGGGCAGAGATATTCCTCATCAAACTATTAATTTCCGTAATATCCTTATTTTCCACTGCCGAGATTAAAGAGGGAATAAGTGCAATTTCTTCCGCCTGAACTTTTGCACGAATTCCCATATCTTCATATAACTGCCGCTGAATATCCTGATAGTAATAAACCCCCACAATGGAAAACAGCGCCATAAATAACACCATGAGATAAAGAAAAAGCTTTATCTGAAAAGAAGGCCGGAAACGCATCTGAACACTCATTATTAGGCAGTGATATTAATAAACCCTGTGTGCACTTTATCATCCGGCAGTATTTCCGTCAGAAGGAACACTGAAAGTTGCGAGATGTGCCGCAGAACAATCGCAGGCACAGCAAGCGATTTCGCAGGCACAACAAAATCCACAACAGCTTTTTCACCATAAATTAACAGTAATATTATAATTACAAATAACACCATAAAAACCACGGTAAAATAATTTCACGCCGACGTCTGAAATCAATTAAAACCATTAAAACCTTTCACTCCTTTAAAATACCGTTTCTAATTTGCGGCACCTCACATAATAGCGGCAATTATCTCTCTTACACTCCCTGCACAAATTGACACAGGGGATTCATCATGAGTACAACCGACGACACCTATTCTGTTCCCGCGGCCTCTTCCTCCGCAAAACAGCTCTCATTAAAAGAAAAATGGTGGCACATTCTCGATACCTGGAAAATTGGCATTATTCCGTTACCGCTGTTTGCCATGGCGGGATTGCTGATTGCCATTGACTGTCTCGACGGCAAACTGCCCAGCGATATCGTGGTGATGGTCGCCACGCTGGCGTTCTTCGGCTTCGCCTGCGGCGAGTTCGGCAAGCGTCTGCCGTTCATCGGCAAAATGGGGGCGGCGGCGATTTGCGCCACTTTCATTCCTTCCGCGCTGGTCTATTACGGCCTGCTGCCCGATGTAGTGGTCGAGTCCACCACCAAGTTCTATAAAAGCACCAACATTCTGTATCTGTACATCTGCTGCATTATCGTCGGCAGCATCATGAGTATGGATCGCAAGGTGCTGATTCAGGGCTTCATGCGCATCTTCTTCCCGATGCTGTGCGGTGAAGTGATCGGCATGTTAACCGGGATGGGCGTGGGTCTGGCGCTGGGCATGGAACCCTTCCAGATTTTCTTCTTCCTGATCCTGCCTATCATGGCGGGCGGCGTAGGCGAAGGGGCCATTCCGTTGTCCATCGGCTATGCGACATTACTGCATATGGATCAGGGCGTGGCACTGGGTCGCATTCTGCCTATTGTGATGCTGGGCGGTCTGACGGCTATCGTGATCTCAGGCTCACTGAATCAACTCGGTAAACGCTATCCGCACCTGACCGGTGAAGGCCAGCTGATGCCGTCCTCCAAAAACGCCACCGCAGACAGCAGCAAGCTGAGCGGTACCGGCGGTAAAACCGATGTCACCACCATCGCTGCCGGTGCGCTGCTGGCCGTGCTGCTGTACATGGTCGGCATGCTGTTGCACAAACTGATTGGCCTGCCTGCACCGGTCGGCATGTTGTTCGCGGCTGTCGCCCTGAAACTGGCGCATGGCGTTTCTCCGCGCCTGCTCGAAGGTTCTCAGGTGGTTTACAAATTCTTCCAGACCTCAGTGACCTACCCGATCCTGTTCGCCGTCGGTGTGGCTATCACCCCGTGGAATGAACTGGTTGCCGCGTTCACCCTTTCTAATCTGCTGGTCATTGTCAGCACCGTCGGCGCGCTGGTGGCCACCGGCTTCTTCGTCGGTAAGAAAATCGGCATGCACCCGATTGATGTCGCCATCGTCTCCTGCTGCCAGAGCGGTCAGGGCGGAACCGGTGACGTGGCGATTCTGACGGCGGGCAACCGTATGTCGCTGATGCCGTTTGCCCAGATCGCCACCCGTATCGGCGGTGCGATCAACGTCTCGGTTGCACTGCTGGTTCTCGGCAACTTCCTTGCCTGACGCCGTGTTCAACCCTTTTTAAAATTCAGGACATTTTTATGAAACTGGCAAGTTATCTCTATAAGGGGCGCAAGTCCTACGGTATCGCAACGGAGCACGGCATGATCGACCTGGGTCGTCATCTCGGACAGCTTTACCCGGATCTGAAAGCCCTGCTGGCGGGGAACGGGCTGGCACATGCTCAGGAACTGGCTACCCTGCCCGTCGATCTCGATTTCAGTGATCTGACGTTTCTGCCGGTGATTCAGAATCCGGAAAAAATCCTCTGCGTCGGCATGAACTATGCCGAAAAACGCAAAGAGTTTGACCAGCATAATCCGGCACCAACCTTGTTCGTGCGCTTTGCCGACTCGCAAACCGGCCACGGTTCTCCCGTCATCAAACCGAGCCGGTCTGTGGAGTTTGATTACGAGGGGGAACTGGCGGTGATCATCGGTTCGGCCGGGGAAAATATCTCACGCGAAGATGCCCTGTCGCATGTCGCCGGATACAGTTGCTACATGGACGGTTCCGCCCGTGACTGGCAGCACACCTGGTTTACCGCCGGTAAAAACTGGCGTCAGACCGGCGCATTCGGGCCGTGGATGACCACCGCCGATGAAATCCCGGATCCGCACTCGCTGGCGATCCGTACGTGGCTTAACGGCAACATGGTGCAGGAAGACAACACCCGCAGCATGATCCACAAAGTCGCTGAACTGATTGAATACATCAGCACCTTTACCACGCTGCATGCCGGTGACGTGATCATCACCGGCTCTCCGGGGGGCGTGGGGAAAAAACGCGTGCCACCGCTGTTTATGAAGCCCGGCGACCGCATCGAAGTGGAAATCGAAAAGATCGGCCATCTGAGCAATGTGATTGTCGCCGCAGACATGAAGATTGCCACCGACCGTCAGCTGAGCCCGGCTTATGTTCAGTCGTAATACGCCCGACTTTCACGTCATCTCTGTCAGCCAGCCGCCGCAAGGCATGCTGGAGGATATCCGCGCCCTGCTGCAACAAAGTCAGCTGGGCATGGATGACGATATTGAGCAGTTTGTGGTGGCCTGTTCAGGCCACCAGCTGGTCGGATGCGCCGGACTGGTGAGCAACACCATCAAATGTGTGGCCGTCGCCGCCGACTGGCGCGGTGAAAATCTCAGCGCCAGACTGCTCGGCGAAGTGGAAAATCTGGCGGTCTCCGGCGGACATTTCCATCTGTTTCTCTACACCCGCCCCGCCAATCTTGAGCGTTTTCGCGGCTGCGGGTTTTATCCGCTGGTGCAGTGGGATCAGGTGGCGGTGCTGATGGAAAACACGCCGGTAGGCATCAGCCATTATTGCCGTGGGTTGCAACGCCATTATCACCGCGGCCAGCGTATCGGCGCGGTAGTGATGAATGCCAATCCGTTTACGCTTGGTCACCGTTATCTGGCTGAACAGGCGGCGGCGACCTGCGACTGGCTGCATGTGTTTGTGGTCAGTGAAGACGTGTCGTATTTCCCGTTTCAGGAACGGCTGGAGATGGTGCGTCAGGGGGTCGCAGACCTTCCCAATGTGACGGTGCATGCCGGTTCGGAATATCTGATTTCCCGCGCGACTTTCCCCGGTTATTTCCTCAAGGACGCCGGACTGGTCAATCAGGCCTGGAGCGTGATGGATCTGCTGATTTTCCGTCAGTACATCGCCCCGGCGCTGGGGATTACCCATCGTTTTGTCGGCAGCGAGCCTTTCTGCCCGGTCACGCATCAGTACAACTGCGATATGCATGACTGGCTGGAAACCCCTTCCCGCTCGGCGTCGCCGCCCCTGAGTGTGACCGAGTTACCGCGAAAACGTCACGCCAGCGGCAGGGCCATTTCCGCCTCTGAGGTGCGTGCATTACTCAAAACACAGCAACTGGCACGGATCCGCGACATCGTTCCGCCCGGTACCTATGCGCATCTCGAACAACATTATTTCGCCAGTGCACCCGCTGAAACCGCACACGGCGACGAACGTATTATTTCACCCTCACTTTGTTAACAGCAGGAAAAACCAATGAAAATTGTGAAGGAGGCGCTGGCAGGCACGGTTGAATCCAGCGATTTGCTGGTCAAAATCGCCCCGGCCAGTGAGCTGAATGTGGTGATCAACAGCGAAGTCATCAAACAGTTTGGTGATCAGATCCGAAGCGTGGTCAGCGAGACACTCGCCGCCCTCGGCGTGACCGAAGGCTTACTGATTATCGAAGATAAAGGCGCGCTCGATTGTGTGATCCGCGCCAGGGTACAAAGTGCGGTGCTGCGCGCGGCACAGGCTGAAGAGATTAACTGGGAGACGTTACGATGAAAAAACTGCGCCGCAGCATGCTGTTCCTGCCGGGAGCCAGCGCCGCCATGTTGTCCACTGCGTTTATTTATCGTCCGGACTCCATCATGTTCGATCTGGAAGATGCCGTTTCGCTGCGTGAAAAAGACACCGCACGCATTCTGGTTTTCCATGCCCTTCAGCATCCGATGTATCGCGATATCGAAACCGTTGTCCGCATCAACCAGCTCAGCACCCCCTTTGGCCTTAAAGATCTGGAGGCTGTGGTACGTGCCGGGGTGGATGTGGTGCGCTTACCCAAAACCGATACGCCGGACGATATTTTTGAACTGGAAGCACATATCGAACGCATCGAGAAAGACTGCGGTCGTGAACCCGGTTCGACCAAAATCATGGCGGCGATCGAATCGGCCATTGGCGTGATTAACGCCGTGGCGATCGCCCGCTGTTCACCGCGTCTGATCGGCATCGCGCTGGCGGCTTTCGACTACGTGATGGACATGCAAACTGAGCGCGGCGACGGCACCGAGCTGTTTTATGCCCGCTGTGCCGTGCTGCATGCCGCCCGCGCTGCCGGTATCGATGCCTTCGATGTGGTTTATTCCGACATCAACGACGAGGCCGGTTTCCTGCGGGAAGTCGAGCTGATCCGCAAAATGGGCTTCAACGGCAAATCCCTGATCAACCCGCGCCAGATTGAGCTGCTGCATAACGCTTATGCGCCAACACAGGAAGAGGTGGATTACGCGCACCGCGTGATTGCTGCCGCTGAAGAAGGTGAGCGTAACGGTCTGGGCGTGATTTCGCTGAACGGCAAGATGATCGATGGCCCGATCATCAATCATGCACAGGTGGTACTTGAACGCGCCAGCGCGTCAGGCGTGCGCCGCTAGCCCTCAATTTTGCACAGGAAGATCTTTATCATGAGTCATTTAACTGAAACTTTGCACAGCCATTATCCGCAACTCCGGCACCTTGTGCCGTTTGACGGCGCCCACCGCACGACGCCTTATCTTTCCGATCCGGATGCCCGTCTGCACCGTAAATTGTGTGATTCGCTGGAACAGGCGATTGCCCGCAGCGGCCTGAAAGACGGCATGACCATTTCCTTCCATCACGCTTTTCGCGAAGGCGATCAGGTGATCAATCACGTCGTGGCGACACTGGCGAACCTTGGCTTTAAAAATCTCACGCTGGCGTCCAGCTCGCTGATGACCTGCAACGAGGCGCTGATCGAACATATCCGCCATGGCGTCATCACCCGTATTTATACCTCCGGCATGCGCGGCAAACTGGCCGATGCCATCTCGCACGGGCTGATGGAAGAACCGGTACAAATTCACTCCCACGGCGGACGGGTCAAGTTGCTGCAGGACGGCGAACTGAACATTGATGTCGCGTTTCTCGGCGTGCCGTGCAGCGATGAATTCGGCAACGCCAACGGCACGCACGGTAAATCCTGTTGTGGTTCGCTGGGTTACGCGATGGTTGATGCACAGTTTGCCAACACCGTGGTGCTGCTGACGGAAGAACTGGTGCCCTTCCCTAACATGCCCGCCAGTCTGGTGCAGGATCAGGTGGATTACATCGTAAAAGTCGATCAGGTCGGCGATCCGGCAAAAATCAGCGTCGGCGCGGCGCGTGTCACCAGTAATCCGCGCGAGCTGATGATTGCCCGTACGGCAGCGGAAGTCATCGAATACTCAGGCTATTTCAAACCGGGCTTTTCGATGCAGACCGGTTCCGGCGCGGCGGCGACGGCCTGTACCCGTTTCATGGAAGAAAAAATGGAACGCAACCAGATCACCGCCCGTTTTGCCCTCGGCGGCATCACCGGCAGTCTGGTGGATTTGCATGAAAAAGGTCTGATCGACACCCTGCTGGATACGCAATGTTTCGACGGGCAAGCGGCGGCCTCGCTCAGCCGTAACCCGCGGCACATCGAGATTTCCACCAATGTGTACGCCAATCCGGGCGCGAAAGCGGCGAGTTGTGATCAGCTGGATATCGTTATCCTGAGCGCACTGGAAATCGACACCGGTTTTAACGTCAACGTGATCACCGGCTCCGACGGCGTAATGCGTGGCGCCTCCGGCGGACATTGCGACGTTGCCAGCGCCGCCAACCTGACCATCGTGGTCGCGCCGTTACTGCGCAGCCGGATCCCGACGGTGGTGCGTCGTGTCACAACCCGCGTGACGCCGGGGGAAAGCATCGACGTGCTGGTGACCGACCACGGCATCGCCGTGAATCCGGCACGTCCGGAAATCCGTCAGCGGCTGGAAGAGGCGGGGATGAAAATCATGGACATTGAAACCCTGTACCAGCGGGCAATTTCCCTGACCGGCGAGCCGAAACCGATTGAATTCACCGACCGTATCGTGGGGGTGATCCGCTATCGCGACGGCAGCGTGATCGACGTGGTTCATCAGGTAAAAGAGGACGCATAATGACCATCATGACGCCTGCTCAGGCAGGCGTCAGCCTGGAGGATTTGCTGGCAGCAAAGGAACTGCGTGCACAGCGGCAAACCGACTGGCTGACACAATTCTCACAGCCGCTGATCTCCCTCACGCTGGTCACGCCGGGGCCGGTGAAAGATTCCGTGAGCTACCGTCAGGTAATGCGCGAGGCGCTGCAACGCGCCGACGTGATGTTACTGCAACACGGCTGGCCGGTGCTGAAAGATCAGGTTTTCTGGCTACCTTCGGGAGCGGAAGCGTTCTGGTGTGTGGCACATCCGGCAGCGGAAGTGAAAGCAGCGACCGTCGCGCTGGAGCAATCTCATGCGCTCGGGCGTTTATGGGATTTCGATGTGATTTGTCCGCAGGCAGGCGTGACAGGGCGACGCTCACTCGACCTTGCCAGCCGCCGCTGTCTGGTCTGCCACGGCCCTGCCCATGCCTGCGCCCGTTCGCGTCATCACCCGCTGGATCAGGTGATCTCAAAAGTGGAGGCGCTGATCGATGGCTGGCACCGCGCTCACTGAATCACTTTCCCCCCCGTCCGTCGCCACGCTGGCGGCAGACGCCCTGCGCAGTGAAGTCTGGCTGACGCCCAAACCGGGGCTGGTGGACAGCGCCAATAACGGCTCGCACGATGACATGGATTTGCCGTTGTTTCTGCGCAGCATCGACGCCATAGCACCGTGGTTGTATCAGTTTCAGGCGCAGGGACAGCAGGATTTTTTGCAGCCTGCACCGGCGATGCTGATGCGTATCCGCCCCGCCGGTCTGGCCTGTGAACAGGCGATGTTCGGCGCAACACAGGGGATTAATGCCCACAAAGGCGGTATTTTCTCTCTGGGGTTGTTGTGTACGGCGGCAGGCAGGCTCAGCGCAGGCCACCGTCCGCTGACCCGTCAGGGTTTATGCGCAGAAGTGGCCGCCATGACACAAGGTCTGGTCGAACGGGAATTACAACATTGCCGTCAGCCCGCCACGGCCGGTGAACGCCTGTTTCAGGCTCACGGCATGACCGGCGCACGCGGCGAAGTGGAGAGCGGTTTCCTTACCCTGCGCCGTCACGTATTTCCGCACTGGTACAGCGAAACCCATCCTGAACGCCGCAGCCTGAACGCCCTTCTGCGCCTGATGGCATATAACCCGGATACCAATCTGGTGGCGCGCGGCGGGCTGAGCGGATTACATTTCGTGCAGGATTATGCCCGCCGGTTACTGACATCGGGCTGGCAGAAAGAGGATTTACAGCAGATGGATCAGGCGCTGATTGCCCGACATCTCAGCCCCGGCGGCAGTGCTGATTTACTGGCGGTGGCGACGGTATTAATGGCTTTCCCGCAATGAGCACCGCGTCTGACATCACCCTGATGCTGGTTCCCGGACTGCGCGACAGCGAAGCCGGGCACTGGCAAAGCCGCTGGCATGAGCAACGCCCTCACTGGCTGCGCATCCGCCAGCGCGACTGGTCACAGGGCGATCTTGAAGGCTGGATAGACGCTATTGACCGCGAAAGAAAACTCACCCCCGCCCCGCTGTTGCTGATCGGCCACAGTTTTGGCGCGCTCGCCAGTCTGGTGTGGGCAAACCGCCACCCGCAACACTGCGCCGGGGTGATGCTGGTCGCGCCTGCGGAACCCCTGCGTTTCGGGCTGGAGGACGACATTTTGCCTGTGCCGCTTGCCGTACCGGGGCTGCTGGTGGCAAGTCACACCGATCCGTTGCTGTCTTTCGGCCGGGCAAGGTTTTGGGCACAGGCATGGGGCTGCGAGCTGGCCGATATCGGCGAAGCCGGACACATCAATGTCGAGTCGGGGTTTGGCGAATGGCCGTGGGGGCTGGCAAAACTGGAGCAGTTTGCCGCCGGACTGACGGCAAACGTGTCGACATAACGACAGGAAACGCACTCAGTATGGCGTTACTCAACAATACGGGAATGCATTGCCTGCGGAGGCTGAGACTTCTGGCAACAGAGGAAAATCATCATCAGCAGCGGGATCCACCCCAGCGCAATGCCCAGCGTGATTTTCATCCAGACATACGTTTCCGGTGAAGCGTATTCCATCAGAATCGAATTTAGCAGGCGCGAGACCACGCCGGCCAGATAGACACAGCCAAACCACCAGCCGGAACGGTTGATGTCATGCATGCGCCGGACACCCACCGCCAGCAGCGGCAATGCCGTCGCCAGGGCAAACAGGGTGTAAGCCACGCCAGCGTAAAAGATGCTGTGAGGATCCCCCGCCAGCGCGAACAGGAAGGACACGCCCATGGTCAGCAAAATAATGATCAGCAAGTTGCCCAGTGCAAATGTCCAGAACTCCTTGCGCGTCGCCCGACCATTAAAATCCACATACCTTTTCCAGCCCTGCAAATAACACTGCCATACCGTCATCTCATCACGTCCTTTTACCGGTTAATCAGTTTTATAACGTTAATTTTCAATTCGTAATCAAACAGAGCGTTTTCTTAATGCCCCCGCAACTGCTTCGCCAGAATATCAAGCTGGTCGGCAATCTGATTCAGATCTTTATCCTGTTGCCCCGGCGCGCGCGTCGAGTTACGCACCACCAGTTGCGCCGGCAGAATTTTCGACGATGTCGCCTCAGGGCTTTCGGCCAGGAGATGTTCAACCGCCTCTTTGCTCTGCAAATCGAGATCCAGCGAGACGGTGGTCAGCGCCGGATGGAAGAAGGCACTGTCGTAGGTGTCATCGTAACCAATGATCGACACCTGCTGCGGGATGGCGACGTTATGCTGATGCAGCGCACTGATCACGCCCAGCGCCATCTGGTCATTCCCCACCAGCATGGCGGTGAATTGCGGCGTCTCCCGCAAAATCTGCAACGCGCTGTAATACCCGCTTTTTGCACTCCAGTCACCGTGGATCACCGTCACCGGACGGATGTCTTTCTCCGCCAGTGTTTCCTGCCAGCTTTTCAGACGCAGACGGGATGACACGGAATCCTCCGGCCCCGCCAGCAAGGCGAATTCGCGATGCCCTAAATCATGCAGATATTCCACGCTGGCGCGTGATCCATCGGCCGGATTGAAGCACACGTTGAACACCGGGCTGGTGGGATCGACATCGAGGAACAGACACAAAATGTCGCGGTTATTTTCGTAAATCCGCTCTGCCTCTGCACTTTCAAGCGGAATGTTGATGATCACCCGTTCCACACGCTGTGATTTCAGCTCGTTGATGGAGTCCTGAATGCTCTGATTCACGTCTTCATCAATCATGGAGATCAGCACCTGATACCCGGCCTGATGGGCGTATTTCTTCACGGAAGCGGCAATTTGCGACGGCGCATGTAACGCCAGCGAGGTGGTCACCAGTCCGAGGGTGAAGCTTTGTTTTCCAACCAGTTGTTGCGCCAGCCGGTTCGGCACATAACGCAATACTTCTATCGCCTGCTCGACCTTGCGGCGGGTGGCGTCTGAGACATTGGCCGACTTATTCAATACCCGCGAAACCGTCTGATAAGAGACACCGGCATAGCGGGCAACATCTTCTAATGTCGAACTTTTTGATTTCATTCTTTCCCCAGTCTGCGGCCCGTGATTTTGCTTCGTTTCATGATAATCGAGCCAACGTACGGGATCTCATTTAAAAGTTCAATCTGGAGAGCCGGTCATTGCATAAGTTATACGTTAACATTGCATATAATCGTGATTTGCATCACCACCGCATTAACAAAAACGTCATAATTACCAGACATATCTCACAATTCCGAATGTGTAAAATTGATCATTATTGTTTCTGGGTATCTTATAGATTCCGTAAATGTGAACGTCATACAATCATAAGGAAAAAGAATGAAACACAACTTACGCACTCTGGCTGTGGCGGTTTCACTCGCCATTACGGCAGGCCCGGCAGTGGCAAACGATATTGATTTTCATGGGTATCTGCGTTCCGGGCTTGGCGTTTCCGGCAGCGGCAGTCTGGAGCAATTCCAGAAAAACAAAGTCGGTCGTCTGGGCAACGAAGATGACACCTACGGTGAAATCGAACTGGGCAGCGAAGTCTATAAGAAAGACGATGTGAGTTTTTATGTCGACTCGATGGTCAGCATGGTATCCGACGGTTCCAATGATGATGAAAACACCGTTAACGACGATGCCCAGTTCGGTCTGCGTCAGCTGAATCTGCAAATTAAAGGGCTGGTGCCGTGGGATAAAGATGCGGTGATCTGGGGCGGTAAACGTTATTACCAGCGCCACGATTTACACATCATTGATACCAAATACTGGAACATTTCCGGTGCCGGTGCCGGTGTTGAAAACCTGAAACTGGGCGATGGCGCGCTGTCCGTGGCCTGGATCCGTGGCGATGCCAATGACGTGGATTACCGCGTGGATGGCGATAGCGACGTCAACATCAACTACATCGACGTACGTTATGCCGGGATCAAACCGTGGAACGGTGCATGGATGGAAGTCGGTGCCGACTACGCCATGCCAAACCTGACGCACGATCAGAAAGACTACGGCGGTCTGTACGATGCGGATAACGGCGTGATGCTGACCGGCGAAATCAGTCAGGATATGTGGGGCGGTTACAACAAACTGGTGTTGCAGTACGCCAACAAGGGTCTGGCGCAGAACATGATTTCGCAGGGCGGCGGCTGGTACGATATGTGGAACTACACCAATGACGCCACCGGTTATCGCGGTATCATCACCGGCCTGATCCCGATCACCAGCAAGTTCAGCCTGAACCACGTGCTGACTTACGGTCACGCGGAAAACATCACCGATTATACCGATACCACGGAACTGGTTTCTCTGGTGGGCCGTGCGCAATACCAGTGGACAGATTATGTCCGCACCATCGGTGAAGTCGGTACGTTCTATCAGAAAGACGATTACAAGAACGGTTCCAACTATAAGCAAGGCGGTCAGAAATATACACTGGCGATGGGTCTGGCGGCCGGTCCTGAGTTTATGTCACGCCCTGAACTGCGCGTGTTCGCTTCATATCTGAATGATTCAGAGCATGGCGATACCTTTGAAGATCACACCAAATCTGATACGTGGAACTTTGGGGTTCAGGTCGAAGCCTGGTGGTAAATTTCCTTCATTCTTGAAGCTGTTGCTGCCTTGCTGCAACTCCAATGACTTTGAAAAAAACAGGTGTTAGTTATTAGAGAAATATCCTCATTGTAATAAAGCGACAGACAAAAACTTAATTTCTCTTGTAGGGGATCGTTACGTTTTTTCTCCGCACAGCAGCATCATTATTATCCGCAACAAAAAGAAGAAACAATAAAGGCAGCCTTGTGTCGGGCTGCCTTTATTTTTGCCGTTATTTAAAGAGAAGGGTTAATTGCTTTTTAATCCAAATTTCTCAGTCATTAATTTCTTCAGGCTGTCGGATTGTTTACCGAATATCGCATGCACTTCCTGTCCAATAATCACCACGCCAATTGCACCGGTCTGCTGGATAGCGCCGGAGTTCACCCGTTTGAGTTCTTTTACGGTCACCCGCAAACGGGTAATGCAGGCATCAACGTTAATAATATTCTCGCGCCCGCCGAGGGCATCAATTAATAACGCTACGTCAGTCGATGGCGGCGCATCATTTTCAGGGGTTTTATTCTTCGCGGAGAATACATGCATAAAGTCTTTAATATTTACCATGATGATTACTCTCTTTCAGGAATGAAAAAAAACGTGCAACCGGGAATTCCTGATTGCACGTCGGTATTAAAATAAAGGTTTAAGCAATAACGGATAACCGGCGCGTCAGGATCTGGCAGCCCAGTGCCGGAAGCGTCAGTTTGCGCGGCAATACGCCACCATGCACCATATCGCGGTAATCGTCCGGCAGTGTCACGGTCTGGCTGTCTGCGGCATAGTTTTGCAGGAAGATAAATTCACTTTCCCCGTCGGTGCGCCGTGCTGCAGTGACGCCTTCCGGCAGTTCGGTATCTATCGCCTTCGGCAGTTTCATCTCTTTGGCCAGCGCGGTATAAAAATCAGCGTGGAACTGCTGATCATTGCGCGAAGCCAGATAATACGCCTGCCCTTTGCCGAACAGATTCACGGTCACGGCTGGCGTTCCGGCATAGAAATCATCGCCGTAAGTGGCCAGCGCCGCCGCGCCTTCCAGATGGATCACTTCGCACAACTCACTGGCACGGTACGGGCCGTTTAGCCCCAGCGCGTTGCCTTCGACACCGCTGACGCTGTTGTGCTGGTCGTCAGTCAGGCTGTCGATTTCTTCCGACCAGATGCCAAGCACCGGACGCAACGGTCCGGGGAATCCGCTGAGGAAACATAAATCGCTTTCGTTAACGATGCCGCTCCAGTAAGTCGCGACAAACCGGCCACCGGCCTGCACAAACGCGGTGATCCGCTCGCCAACGCCCTCGCGCACCATATACAGCATCGGCGCGATCACCAGGTCATAACCGGTCAGATCACAGTCGGCATTTATCACATCCACCGCGATGCCCTGCGCCCAGAACGCGCGGTAATGTCCGGCGACGGTGTTTTCATATTCCAGCCCCTGATTGCGCGGGCCGAGGGAATCGTCCATCGCCCAGCGGCTTTCCCAGTCAAAGATAATCGCCACTTTGGCGTCGACGCGGCTGCCCGCCACCGGAGCCAGCGCGGATAAAATTCCGCCCAGTTCGGAGACTTCGCGCCCGACACGGGTATCGATATGCCCGACGTGATCCACCACCGCGCCGTGGAATTTCTCCGACGAGCCACGGCTTTTGCGCCACTGGAAGTACTGCACTGAATCCGAACCGTGTGCGACCGCCTGTAAGGAAGAAAGAATGTGCATGCCCGGTTTTTTCAGCTTGCTGACCGGCTGCCAGTTGGTGAAGCTCGGCGTCGATTCCATCAGCACAAACGGCTGGCCCTGTTTCAGGGTGCGCATCAGGTCGTGATACATCGCGGTGTACGCCGCCAGACCGATATCATCTTTGCGGGTATGCCACATCGGGTAGCTGTCCCACGAGATGAAATCCAGCACGCTGGCGAGTTTCCAGTAATCGTAATCGTAGAAATATTCCATGAAATTGGTGGTCGCCGGTAACGCCGGATTCTCCGCTTTCAGCGGACGGATTTCTTCGCTGCAAAAACGGGTCACCTGATCGGTGTTAAAACGACGCCAGTCAAGATTGAGGCCATGAACGCCGCTTTCGCCCTGCGGTGACGGCGATTCGATCTGTGCCCAGTCGCTGTACGTGTGGCTCCAGAAGGTGCTCCACCAGGCTTTGTTCAGCGCATCCAGCGTGATATAGCGGGCTTTCAGCCAGTCGCGGAAACGGGTCTGACAGTGATTGCAATGGCACTCGCCGCCGTATTCGTTGGAAATATGCCAGCCGATCACCGCCGGATGATGGGCATACCGTTTCGCCAGCGCGCTGTTCATCAGCTGCACTTTTTCAGCATACACCGGCGAACTCATGCAGTGGTTGTGACGCCCGCCGTGCAGCGCTTTTACGCGGTCGCGGCCTACGCGCAGAACTTCCGGATATTTTTGTGACATCCACGCCGGGCGCGCCCCGCTTGGGGTGGCGAGAAAGACGGAGATACCGTTTTCATGTAAACGGTCCAGCACCTGATCCATCCAGCCAAACGTGAACTGGCCTTCTTCGGGTTCCAGCGCCGACCAGCTGAAAATCCCGACAGACATGACATTACAGCGTGCCTCTTTCATCATTTCGACATCGCGGATCAGGACATCAGGGCTTTCCAGCCACTGTTCCGGGTTGTAATCCGCACCATGTAATAGCCCGGAAATCTTACTGCTCAGAAGAGGAAATTTCGTCATGCTTGGTCCTTAGGAACTTTAAGAAATATCAACTCCCCGGCCAATGAAGCCGGGGAAAAAGGGATTAATTGAACACTTTGATAGAAGGAAGGACCTGACCGTCACAGCCGAATAACGCCTGGTTTTCGCGGGCATTGCCCTCTTTCCAGTGGTCATTGATGTAGGTCATACCGGCGGGCGTCGCCCAGCCTGCGCCGTCAACGGCGATCCAGGTCGGTTCCCAGTAGAACAGGCCTTTGCCGCGATGATCCGGCACCGTCACCAGGCTGTTGATCATGTCGCTGAGGAAATCAGCCTGCCCCTGCACCGTGCCCGGATAGCCGCCGTCTTTGGCTTCTTTTTCCGTAAAGCTGTTTTCAGCCGCGTCGCAGTTTTTAGTGGTATAGCCGTAGGCCACTTCCACCACAATCACGTCTTTGTTGTAGCGTTTGCTGATGTCATCCATGTTGGCCTGTAAGGCGGAAATCGGGCCGTTCCAGTAGGTGTAAAATGACAGGCCGATCACGTCGTAAGGCACGTTGCGCTGGTTGATTTCATCGAACCACCAGCGGAAGGTGTCGTTTTTGGTGCCTTCCGCCAGATGCAGCATGATTTTGATGTCAGACGGATTTTTTTCGTCCGCCCGCACCCCGGAAATCGCGGCATTCAGCAGCCCGGCCAGACGGTCAAACTCGCCGCCGCCCGCGCCCCAGCTTTTGCCTTCCGGCCACAGAATGCCGCCGTTCATTTCATTGCCGACCTGCACCATATCCGGCACGGTGCCCTGCGCACGTAATCTGGCGATCACCTCGCGGCTGTAATCATGAATGGCCGTTTTCAGCTGCGGGTAATCCATTTTTTCCCAGCTTTTCGGCTTGAACTGTTTGCCGGGATCGGTCCAGAAATCGCTGTAATGGAAATCGAGCAGGATTTTAAACCCCTGCGCTTTGGCGCGTTTCGCCAGTTCCAGCGTGGTGGCGAGATCGTTATTGCCGCCGCCGTACGGATGCCCCTGCGCGTCTTTCGGATCCACCCATAAACGCAGGCGCACGTAGTTAAAACCGTTCTGCCGGAGGATCTCCATCGCATCGGTCTGTTTGTGGTGCTGATCAAAGAACTTGCCGCCGTGTTTTTCGACGTCAATCAGCGTCGAGATGTCCGCGCCTTTGATGAAATCCGCCGGAACATTGGCGACCTTTTTGATCACCACATCCTGCGCCACGGTCGAAAATGACATCGCCAGCAATACACAGGCCATTGCGCTTTTGTTGAAAATCTTCTTAGAAAATAACGTCATGACATTATCCTTTTGTACTGCCAGCGGTCAGGCCGGAGACGAAGTATTTTTGTAAGGCAAGATAGAAAATGGCGACCGGCACGGCGATCAGCACGGCGCCTGCGGCATACATGGTGTAGTTCGCGCCCATCTTCTGCGCCACCAGGTTGTACAGGCCGATCGGCAGGGTGTACTTGTCCGGCGTACGCAAAATGGTGCTGGAGAGGATGAAATCCCCCAGCGGTCCGGTGAAGGAAAACAGCGCGATCACCGCCAGTATCGGTTTCGATAACGGCATGATGATTTCGATGAAAATGCGGAAATTCCCCGCGCCGTCCATACGCGCCGATTCATCCAAATCTTTCGGGATAGCATCGAGATAGCCTTTCATCAGATAGGTGTTCATCGGGATCATGCCGCCGACGTAAATCAGCACCAGCGCCAGATGGCTGTTAATCAGGCCGAGTAACTGCGCCAGCACAAAGATGGCGATCAGCGCCGAAAACTGCGGGATCATCTGCAATAACAGAAACAGCATCAGCCCGTCTTTACGGCCTTTAAAGCGAAAGCGCGAGAAGGAATAGGCGGTGAAGCTGACGCAAATCAGGGTCAGGATCATGGTCAGGAAGCTGATTTTCATCGAGTTCCAGTACCAGCCGACGTAATTCACGTCGCCGTTAAACAGGTCTTTGTAATGCTGGAACGAGACGTTTTCCGGAATAATCGACGTACTGAGCAGGCTGTTACCGGCATTCAGAGACGCACCGACCGTCCAGATCAGCGGATAAATAATGATCACCGCCACAATCAGCAACAGGAAATAACTCAGCCCCAGGCGAATAAACCGGTTTCTTTTAATACTGCTGTTCTTACTCATAGCCCTTCCCCCGGTTACGCCATATCATCTTGTTTAAATGAATTGGTTGAACGGAATTGCCACAGCGCAATACCGACCACAAATATCGACAGCAAAATGGTAATGGTCGCGGCAATGGCATATTGCGACGATGACATGGTGAGTTTATAGATCCACGACACCAGAATATCCGTCCCGCCTGCATTCGAACCGGCCACCGCCGGGCCACCGTTATTAAACAGATAGATAATATTGAAGTTATTAAAGTTGAAGGTGTATTGCGTGATTATGATTGGCGCAATGGAATATAAGACCAGCGGAAGCGTAATGGTTTTTAATTTCTTCCAGGTGCTCGCACCGTCCATCGTCGCGGCTTCGTATAAATCGTTCGGAATGGCCTGCAATACGCCGGTGGTCATCGCAAAGACAAACGGGAAACCCAGCCAGGTCTGCATCATGATCAGCGCCGTTTTAGTCCAGAACGGATCGGTGAGCCAGGCTTTCGGTTCAATGCCTAATGCCGCCAGAATGCCGTTGTTGATGACGCCGAAGGAATCATTGAACATGCCGGCAAACACCAGAATGGTGACGAAGCCCGGCACCGCCCACGGCAGGATCAGCACGGTGCGGATCAGCGCCTTGAAGCGCAGATCTTTCTGATTCACCAGAATCGCCAGCATCACGCCCACGGTACATTGCAGCGTGGTCGCCAGCACCGTCCAGACCACCGTCCATTGCAAGACGTCCAGCAAGGTCGAGCGCCAGATATTCAGCGTGAAGATATTAATAAAGTTTTTGAACCCCACCCAGTCGACGAGTTTCGCCGGTGGCGTGTGATACAAATTGTAATTGGTAAACGCAATCGAGAAACCGAATATAATCGGGAAGACCACCACAAACACCAGCAAAATAAAGCCCGGCGTGATCATTAAATAAGGGAATCCCTCACGCAGCAATAAATGATATTGCTTACGCACGCCGGGTAATTCCACTCCCTGATCGCGACGTTTACCGTTAGCCCACGCATCGCGCAGACTCCAGTAATAAAATCCCACGCCAAATGCGCCGATCAGCACGCTGATAATGCCTTTGGCTAACAGGAATATGGAATTATCACGCGGCACTTCTTCGCCCAGCGTATATAACCCCCATAATCCCTGACGCAGGAAATCATAGAACACGCCGGCGAAACAAATAAGAATGATAAAAAACACGATTCCCTTGGCCCATTGCCGGTTATAGAACTGCCCAAAACCGGGGATCAGCGCCACAGCCAGTGCCACCGGTGCATGGTGGCTGGCAGAAAGTGGCGCCGGGTTTTCCTCATGAAGACGCATAGACACAAAGATGTTCCTTTCACTGGTGAGGGCGTGAATTCACGCCCTCTTGTCAGACATACGGAGGTGTTACCGGTTACTCGTTGCTGGCTTTCGCCGCTTCGATCTGCATCTGGATATTTTTCACGGCATCATTGAGTGCCGCGTCAACCGGTTGTTTACCGGTCACACCCAGCTGGATGCCATTATTGGCCGGACCCCAGACTTCCTGCATTTCCGGTACACCCGGCATGGCCGTGGCACGGGTAGACTGTTCAGCCACCGCATTGGCTTTCTCATCGTTTTTGATCATCGGATCATTCACCAGCACCGTCAGTGCCGGGATTTCCTTGGTCACTTCGTAACGCACTTTGGCGTACTTAGGCTGGTTGATGAAGGTGATGAATTTCTCGGCCAGCGGTTTTTGCTTGCTGTACGTCGAGACCGCATAACCTTTCACGCCAAGGAATGAGCTCATCGGTTTGCCGTTCGGCAACTGCGGCAACGCTTTGACACCGTAGTTGATGCCCGCCGCTTCATACGGCTGAAATGCCCACGGGCCGGTGATCACCGCGGCCGCTTTCTTCTCCGTAAACAGTGAATCGATGGCGTTCAGGCCGTTATCACCGACAATCCCCGCCGGGAATAATCCGTCGGCATAGAATTTTTTCAGGTAAGTAATGGCTTCGATGCTGCCCGGTTTGTTCAGGCCGATATCTTCAACGTTGATTTCGCCTTTGGCGTCTTTACCGAAGATATAGCCGCCCATGGAAGCCATCGCGCCGTAGGCGTAATAGACTTCGTCAAACTTGGCCAGCAGGCCGTATTTGCCCTTCGCCCTTTCCGCTTTCGAGAAGGTGTAATACTCGTCGAGCGTTGCCGGAGCCTGCGGCAGCAAATCTTTGTTATAAATCAGCACCAGCGTTTCCACGGCTTTCGGCACGCCGTAGGTCTGGCCTTTCAGCTGGAATGCGTTTAATGCCGACGGGGTAAAGCTGCCGAGAAATGCCTTGTCGAGGGTCATCGGTGCCAGCAACCCCTGAACCACAGCGGTCCCTAACTGGTCATTGGGGATCACGACGACGTCGGGGCCGATACCTGCCGGACCATCCAGACGTAATTTCTCCGTTTGTTGTGCATAAGGCGTTTCTTGCACCACGACTTTGACGTTGTTCTCTTTTTCAAAATCTTTCACCGCGTCGGCAATACCGGAAGATTTCTTAATATCTTCCCAGATAAGTAACTGACCCTCGGCTGCCCGGACGGCCTGGCTGCTAAGGCTTAACGACATCAGTACCAGGGCAGTAAGGTGTGTAATTTTCATTGTTGCTCCTGAATGTGAAGGTATAACATTTTTGTAGGGTTAAACACGACACCGAATCAACAACCCATGCCAAAAACCCTTTAAACGCTGATTGCATAGTGATTAATGTCGTCCTGAAAACTATGTTATACGTTAAACTTACAAGCCATAAATCACTACAAAAAGATGCGTATTGTGTGATCTTCTCTCCAAAATTCGAACCCGCCTGTGCAAACGCTTACACAAGGTGGTTATAGTCCGAAACATCAGCGGTATGAATTCTTTATGAGGTCAAACATGTCCAGCATCAGACTTAAAAATGTGGTCAAACGTTTCGATAAAACCGTGACGTTGCATGGCATCAATATTGATATTGAAGACGGGGAGTTCACTGTCTTTGTCGGGCCATCGGGATGCGGGAAATCCACCCTGCTGCGCATGATTGCCGGGCTGGAAGACATTACGGAAGGAGACGTTTACATTGGCGAGCAGCGGGTCAATGACGTTGACCCGTCACGGCGTGGCGTGGCGATGGTGTTTCAGTCTTACGCGCTGTATCCGCACATGACCATTGCCGAAAACATGGGTTACGGACTGAAAGTGAACGGCGTGCCAAAGGAAGAAATTCGTCATCAGGTGGAGATGGTCGCCAAAACCCTGCAACTTTCTCATCTGCTGGACCGAAAACCGAAGCAGCTTTCCGGCGGCCAGCGCCAGCGTACCGCCATTGGCCGGGCGATTGTGCGTAACCCTCAGGTCTTTATGTTTGATGAACCGCTGTCTAACCTGGATGCCGAACTGCGCGTGGACATGCGCCTGCACATTTCCAAGCTGCATCAGGAACTGAAAACCACCATGGTTTACGTGACGCACGATCAGACCGAAGCCATGACGCTGGCCGATAAAATCGTGGTGATGAACTATGGCAAAGTCGAGCAGATGGGTGCGCCGATGGATCTTTACTACAACCCGGTAAATCAGTTTGTGGCCGGATTTATCGGCTCACCGAAGATGAATTTCCTGCCCGCAGAAGTGCTGAGCTGGCAGCCTGAGCGGCTGGAAGTACGACTGACGCCGGAGAAAACCCTGACGCTGGCACTCAGCACCGCCCAACTGGCGGCGGGCGATAAAATCACCCTTGGCATTCGCCCCGAACATCTGCTGTCGCAGGAAACCGAAAACGTGCTGGAGTTTAACTGCGAAGTGGTTGAGCGTCTGGGCAACAGCACGTACCTGTTCGGGCAATGTTACGGCACCGACGGTTTTAAAATGCTGCTGCCGGGCGACATGGCCTTCAACCCTTATCAGAGCCTGACCACCTGGTTCGATGCCAAACGCTGCATGGTGTTCAGCCAGGACGGACTGCGCATCAGCGCGCCAAGCCTTTCTCATCTGCATTAATCACTCGCTTCAGGCCGCCCTTTCGGGCGGTTTTGCCCCTGCCCTGCCCCGCAAAGGGATTTCAGCCGTTAAGTTCATTCACGCCGTTCCCCGTATGCAGGGCTTTTGCGCCGCAGGTGGCTTTATCCCCTTGCCTGATACGCTGTCTTCCGTTGATCAGGATATTTGGCGCGCCGTTCAGGAAAACCGATCTCACGTTGCATATCGGACATAAAAAGCCGTGACCGGTAAGTACGGCATAATGTCCATCAACCGTAAAATTATATTCCCCTTCCCTTAACGTTCCGCCGTGAGTTGTGGTATCTCCGGTGACGATTAATGGTTGCTTCATTTTAAATTCCCTTTATTTTTTAAGTCCGCCGGGCGCTATAATACCACCGGTTTAAAAAGGATATTAATCTCAAGGAAATAAAATCATGACCGGTCATGTGATTTCACTCGCGGAAACAATTTTTAATCCTGTTAATAGTCAAAACCGTTATTTACTTCACTTATTTAATTCGGATGTCGTCGCCGACGTTGAATCCTTCACCGGGCATGAGGCATTAAGCGAACCTTATTTCTATGTTATTCGCTTCACCTCACACCAGAAGGATATTCCGGCCACCAGCCTGTTAAAACAATACGCTTCTTTCGAAATGCGTGTACCGAATCCGGCCTGGTCGCTTTATTTACCGGGTTCAGAATACTGGAAAAAAAACCGGCAGGTTGAAGGGGTAATCAGCGTATTTGAACGGCTCAGCACGTCCGCAGATGAATCACTTTACGAAATAACTTTATCTCATCCTATGGCTCTGATGAATAACAAGCGGCGCTCCGCGATTTATCAGGATATTTCCGTGCCTGAGTTAGTTAAGCAAATACTCAAAGAACATCATTTCGAAGGGTATGAAATTAATTTTGATGGTCTGGCGTGGATTTACCCCCGCCGTGAAATGATCGTACAGTGGGGCGAAACCGATTTACAGTTTATCCGCCGTTTGCTTTCTGAGGTGGGGATCTGGTTCCGCTTTGAGAAGCACCCGAAACACGATGAAATTGTTACGATGGTTTTTGCAGACAGTCAGAGTCTGTACCTGTTTAATCATGCCATCCGCCTGTATAACGAAGCGGGAATGTCAGGCAATGATTATACGATCCGCGAACTGAAAGCCCGTCATAATGTGGTGCCGGCCAGCGTGATGGCAAAAAACTACTATTACCCGCTGCGTAACTATGACATCACCACAGAGACAATAGACGTGACCCGCGGCGACGATAAAACGCAGGGTACGCAATATATTTACGCGGACATACACCAGGCCCCCGGCGAACGTTACGCGCACGGGCGCGGCCAGCCCGCTGAGACCAGTGTTTTTTATGCCCGTATACGTCATGAACTCCTGCTGAATGAACAACACCGGCTGACAGGAGTAACCGACAGCCCGCAGATCCTGCCGGGTACGGAATTAATCATTGACGGCAACCTTTCCGACGCCTTTAAAAACAGTTTTGTTGTGACGGCCATGAAGGCCACCGGTTCCCGAAAAAATGCCTACAGGTCAGAATTAAGCGGCATTCCCTACAGTGAAGATGTTTGTTTCCGGCCTGAACGTCTGCCGCGTCCCTGCATTTCCGGCACTGTTCCCGCCCGCATTTCCGCATTAAAGTTTAATGACACGCTGGCACATATTGATGCTTTCGGGCGTTATCGCGTGAAATTTCATTTCGATTTAGAAGATCAATGGAAAAAAGGCTACGAAAGCCTGCCGGTAAGGCTGGCCCGCCCTTATGCCGGTGATACTTACGGTTTCCATTTCCCTTTGCAGGATAATACCGAAGTCGCGATCGCCTTTGAGGGGGGCGATCCTGAACGGCCATACATTGCCCACGCCCTGCACGACGCCACAAATCCCGATGTAGTCACCAACCGCAACAACACCCGCAACGTGATACGCACCCAACGAAATAATAAATTGAGGATGGAAGATAAGCGGGATCAGGAACATATCAAGCTGGCCACCGAATACGGAAAATCACAGGTCAATTTAGGCCATCTGGTTGACGCCAGCGGGGAACCACGCGGGGAAGGTTTTGAAATCCGCACGGATAAACACGGCGCGTTACGTGCGGATCAGGGGCTGCATATCACGACAGAAGGACAGCCAAAAGCCAGCGGCCATCAGTCAGACATGGCTGCGACGGTCGCCCAGCTGCAGGCGGCTTTACAATTAGCGCAATCCCTTTCGGCCAGCACCACAGCCAGCGATACCCCCGCCACAGACACCGGCAAACAGCAGGCATTACGCCAGGCGACTGACAAGCTGGCCGAACCGGTGATCGCACTCTATGCCGATGCGGGCATAGCCCAGACGACGCCGAAAACCGCGCAAATCAGCGCGGGTCAGAACGTGATCACCACGTCGCACAAGGACACGTCCTTAAATGCTTTTGGCCGCTTTACGGTTGCCGCTGCGGAACTATTTTCCGTTTTCGTCCGTAAGGCGGGGATTTTTCTGACAGCTGCAGGTGGCCCGCTCCACCTGAAAGCGCAAAAAGATGAAATCAAGCTAACGGCATTCGGGGACGTGATCACCACCAGTTCAAACGGGCGCATTTCTTTCAATGCGAAAAATGAAATTGTCCTGATGTCCGGTGGCGCGGGCATCCGTATAAAAAACGGCGTGGTTGAGGTATTAGCGCCGCAGGGCATTCTTTATAAAGCCATGGATGTGCGTTATTTGCCTGCGGCCAGCATTCAGGAAGCATTACCCGTTTTCAAAAACGGTGAATTATCGCAGCAATTTTTACTCCATGCCGACGGGGAACCGGATCACCCGCTCACCAACCAGAAATTTATGCTGATTAAAAACGGCGTACAGATTGAGGGGATCACAGACGCTGACGGCCATTCTCCTTTGCTGAACCCGTCAGAACTGGAAAGTTATTCGTTAAGACTCATTCACGACGAACAAGAATAGGGAAATCATCATGACAGATAACACAGAAAAAAAGACACCGCCGCGCCCGCCGGTCTGGCTGGCGACAGGCTGTATTGGTGTGCCTACGGATGCGGGGCCATCGATGTACGTCACAAAATGCGCGGTTCCGCGCCCTATGCCCTGCATTGTGATTCTGGTTCACGGCGTTAACGACGTGGGGGAAGCCTATCAGAATCAGGAAAAAGGCATTATTGCGGGGCTGAATCAGCGTTTAGGCCGCGATGACCTGACGTGTCACGAATGGTCAGAGAAAGAATTCCAAATCATGGACGCAGACGGAAAGCAGCAGACGTGTACTGACACCGATAACACACAACGGGAAGTGTTATCGGATGTGGCTTCCCCCGTTATTCCGTTTTACTGGGGTTACAAACCGGTTGACCACGCAACCTACGTTGCTGATCAGGAAGAATACATAAAGCAAATGCAAAAGACTTACCGCAGCCCTGAAACGCCGCTGCCGTATGACGCTTTTCAGGAATATAACGAATGGACAATCAGAAGGCATGACGGGAAAAATATTGATAATTACAGCAACGTTTTAGATCCGAATTTTGCCAAAGGCGGCGGCACCTTTGCCAACGCCACGACAAATATCCCGGATATGTTCGGGCCGGGCGCAAACGGGGCAATGATGGGCATTCCCAAGGCCATAAGCCAGAATAACGCGCCGGACCGCACACACCCCATTTATGATAATCCGCACCGGATTTATCAGGTGTTTGCAGCGCACCGGCTGGCCGATCTGATTATGGAAATCAGGCGAAATCCCACAACGGAAAAAGATGCGATCAATATCGTCGCCCACAGTCAGGGGACAATCATCACCATGCTAGCCAATATGATGGTTAAATCTCAAGGGTTAGCCCCTGCGGACTGCGTGATTTTCAATCATTCGCCCTATTCACTTGAAAACCGGATCATGGAAATGGGCCTGCCGGGAAATCAGCAAACCACCGCCGCCCGCGAAAAAACCTTTAAAAACTTCTGCGCACTTATGCGTACAAACGCAAGGTATCAGGACGGCAGCGACGGACTGCATAGCGAAGCAGACACCCAAAAACTGTACGATACGATTTGCATTAAAAAGGCGGGGGCGTGGTATCAGGATCCGCGCCACCGGCGTAATAATTTCGGCAAGGTTTATAACTACTTTTGCCCGAATGATCAGACCGTATCCCTTGAACCGATACAGGGCTTCGGCTGGCGTGGCGTCCCTGACAAGATAGCCAACACCATCCCTAATCTGCGCCAGCGGGTATTCGCGCAGGATGAATTAGTAGGCGTGAAAGCCTCCGCCCCGTACCGGTTTGCGGGGCCAATAACGCAGGGTAAAGGCGTTTATACAGGCGCGGCGCACTGGTTTTCATACGCTTCATACTCGTTTAATGATGTGACGGTGACGGGGGAAGAACTGCCAGAGCCTTTTATTTTTGAATTGCAGGGGCAGCGCAATCAGGGAGAAGAAAAATACCGTTCAAAAATGAGCGGGCCGGATATTGAGATCGCCAGCGCCAACCTTGCCAGCCAAACCACTGTATCTGAACGGCGGGAAGTTCCCCCGTATCAACCTTTCAGCACAATGCAGGCCGGGCACAATTTAACCACGAATGAATGCCGTATTCTGAGTGCGTATTTATATCCGGCGGGGCAAGCCGTTATAGAAACGGCGGTGATTATTGATGTTAACGGAGAAAAATATTTTTCTTACCGTCGTACAAAAACCAGGGAAGAAGTCAGAAAGGAAATAGATGAGGCGCAATCTACGGTATTAAGTCAGCATTCGTCTATTGTAATGAGTGATAAAGCGCCAGACATGGCAATGGCTTACGATCTGGCCATCGGTCAGTGTAAATCTCACGTTATTGAAGACGGCAGATTCTGGCGGAGTTTGTTGCACCGTGCAGACTGGCGGCGGGAATATAATCCCAATGATGACACCGCAGAATATTACCGCAGCGGAAAGTTAAACAAAGATTTAATTAAAAAGTTTATGAACAATCCAGATGAGTATTTACCAAAGGGAGAATTTGAGGTAGTTAATGATTATGGCCCGCGCACCCGTATTCATGCGGCCCGTTATCCTGCAATCCATAACCAGGAGGTCACCGTTTACCAGTGGCCGATGCCGCCAACGCTGACCGAAAAGGAATTAAAAAGAACATGAAAACACGCCCATGCATTGCTGCCGGTCTGGCGGCGCTTTTACTGATTGCCGGTTGTTATGGCCGCACCAGTGAGAAACCGACGCAAATCATTTACCGTTTTGACGATCACCGCTATTTGGAATTAGTGGGGTATTATTGCCAGGGGGCTTTAAATTATGTCGATACAACACTCGGAATAAAATCAGAAGTACAAAGCCAATTTTATCAAGCTTTTGGTAGTAAATATATTCACCCATCTGATAAATATATCGCGATCCCATCTTGGGAGGTGGGAGGTTTTGCAGTATCAAAAGATTATGGGCAAACGTGGCAGGTAGCGCCAATAAGTGACGGTAGACCAAACCGAAAAGACGTAATTTCATTCACTGTCGTTAATAATCGCGGGTATATGCTGATAAAAGACGGTCGATTATACGTGAGTTCAGCGCCGTTTGATGATCCACGTGTTATGCCGGGAGGGACGGGCATTCATTATAATATTGATGGTGAGAATCATAGTATTACTCCACAATTTCCCGGAAGGTCGTGGGGCATGGAATTTATAAAACAAAAAGATATCTCTAATTTAACAATCCAATATTATTCAAACTGGCAAAACTTCCCGCAAAAAGTACCCGCCGTAATAAATTATCAGGGATGGGATCATATGAAATGTAATCCCTCATTAGGGCTTGAGGAAAAATGAAAAAACATCCACGCATTGCCGCCGGCCTGGCGGCGCTTTTACTGATTGCCGGTTGTTATGGCCGCACCACCGAAAAACCGGCACAAATTATTTACCGTTTTGACGATCACCGCTATCTGGAAATTGTGGGGTTTTATTGTCAGGGGGCTTTAAATTATGTCGATACAAAACGTGGAATGAAATCGGAAATAGCTAGCCAGTTTTACAGGGCTTTTTCAGAAAAATATATTCATCCCTCTGAGCGTTATATAGTTATTCCTGACTGGGATGGTGGGGCGTTTATAGTATCAAAAGATTATGGGCAGACATGGCAAACTGCACCAATCTCAGGAGACTACGCCCCAAGCAGCAAAGAGGCCAAATCTCTTACCGTTGTTAATGATCGTGGTTATTTTCTGACAAAAGATGGGCGATTATACGTAAGTTCAGCGCCGTTTGATGATCCGCGTATCCTCCCGGGGGGGCCGGGGATAGATTATTTCGTAGAGGGTGAGCGCGGTACGATTACGCCACAATCATCGGGGCGGGCATGGGGAAGGGAATTCCTTTCAAAAGATGGATTAAAAGGTTCAACAATGGAATTACATTCAAATTGGGATGATTTCCCGCAAAAAGTACCCGATGTAATAAATTATCAGGGATGGGATCATATGAAATGTAATCCGGCGTTAGGGCTTGAGGAAAAATGAAAAAACATCCACGCATTGCCTGAATCCAGCCATTGTAATGTTACCCGCCGCCCTTTCGGGGCGGTTTTTCCCTCCTCTTCCGCACTAATGTAAACCGCATTGATAATCGTTATCATTTCTTTTATTGTTAGCGCCTCTTCAGGGAAACGTAAAGGAATCGGAAGAAGATGAATTATCAGCAGAATTTTTTCACGACGCTCACCGCTAAGCGCATGGCTGGCGGATTAGCCGGACTCACGCTTGGCGTGCTTAGCTTCGCCACGCAGGCTGTCACCGTGACCGATATCGCCGGGCGCACTGTTACCGTGCCGGATGATATTCAGCGTGTGGTACTGGGAGAAGGCCGGTTGTTCTTCGCCCTTTCCCTGCTCGAAGGCCAGAAACCCTTCGACCGGATTGTCGGCTGGCAGGGAGATTTCCGTAAGCTTGATCCGCAAACCTACGCCACCTATCAGGCAAAATTCCCGCAAATCGACAAGATCCCGCTGATTGGCAACACCAGCGCCGACAGCATCAGTCCGGAGAAAGTCCTGACGCTGAACCCGCAACTGGCGATCTTTGGTTTGTCAGGCCACGGGCCGGGCCGGGAAAGCGAACTGGTGACGCAGTTGCAGAAAGCCGGAGTGCCGGTGGTGTTTGTGGATTTCCGCACCTCTCCGCTCAAAAACACCCTGCCGAGCATGGAGCTGCTGGGTAAAGTGCTGAACCGTGAGAAGCAGGCGCAGGACTATATCCGCTTCTATCAGGACAATATCAGACGCGTCACCGACGTCACCAAAGACATTCCTGAGCAGGATAAACCGAAGGTGTTCATCGAGTTACGCGCCTCGACGGCGGATGAATGCTGCCGCTCGGCCGGTAACGGCAATATGGGCGATTTTATCGATCAGGCGGGCGGCGTGAACATCGCCAAACCTCTGCTGCCCGGCCCTCTCGGTCAGGTGAATCTGGAGAAAGTGATTGCCGCACAACCGGATGTCTATCTGGTGAGCGGTGGTGGCAAACCGCCGAAAGCTGGCGATCCGCAACCTGCGGGTTTAGTGCTCGGCGCGCAAACCACGCCGGAACAGGCCAGCGCCAGCCTGAAACCGCTGCTGGCGCGCAAAGGCATCAGCACCCTGAAAGCTGTCGAAGATGGCCGCAGTTTTGGCATCTGGCACAACTATTACAATTCCCCGTATAACGTGCTGGCCGTTCAGGTTTTCGCCAAAGCGTTTTATCCGCAGAAGTTTGCCGATCTCGATCCGCAGCAAACGCAGCAACAGCTTTATAAACAGTTCCTCGCCGTCGAACCGACCGGCACTTACTGGACAGAGTAAAGGGACACCGCCCCGCGCTGCCGGGGCTTTTTATCTCACGGAGAGAAAACATGGCTAAGATGACATTCACACCGGCGATCAAAGCCGGGCTGCTCGCACAACTGATTGCTGCCGCGTGTCCGGTGATGGCGGAAGACGTCAGCGAAGTGAAAGAAAAAGAAGATCAGATGGTGGTGACGGCTTCCGCGATTGAACAAAACCTCAAAGATGCGCCCGCCAGTATCAGCGTGATCACCCGCGAAGACCTGCAAAAGAAACCGGTACAAAACCTCAAAGACGTACTGAAAGATGTCCCCGGCGTGCAAATCACCAATGAAAGCGATAACCGTCAGGGCGTCAGTATCCGCGGGCTGGGCAGCGGCTATACGCTGATTCTGGTTGATGGCAAGCGCGTGAATTCCCGCAATGCGGTATTCCGCCATAACGATTTCGATTTAAGCTGGATCCCTGCGGAATCCATTGAACGCATCGAAGTGGTGCGCGGGCCGATGTCTTCCTTATATGGCTCTGACGCGCTGGGCGGCGTGGTCAATATTATTACCCGCAAAGTCGGTACAAAATGGCACGGCACGCTGAGCGCCGACACCACCGTGCAGGAACACCGCGATCGCGGTGACAGCGGCAACGGGAATTTCTTCGCCAGCGGTCCGCTGGTGGACGATTTACTGGGCGTGAAAGTTTACGGCGCACTCGGTAAACGTCAGAAAGATCAGGCCAGTTCCGCCAGCGGCAGCACCGGTCAGCCGCGCATTGAAGGGTATACCTCGCGTAACGCCAACGTCGAATTCTCCCTGACGCCGGATGAAGATCAGGACATGACCTTTGGCTACGGTCTGGATCGTCAGGATCGCGATTCCGATACGCTGGATAAAAACCGTATCGAACGCGAGAATTATTCTCTCGGCCACAACGGCCGCTGGGGTTTGATGAATACCGAGCTGCGTTTCTACGGTGAAAATATCGAGAACAAAAACGCCGAAACCATTACCTCAAAAAACAACTCTCTCGACGGCAAAGTGGTGATCCCGCTCGGCGATTACAATCAGTTTCTGACGTTCGGCGGCGAATACCGCAACGACAAACTGGAAGACGGCGTGAACATGAAAAACGGTGGCAGCACGCAGGCCAATCAGTACGCGCTGTTCCTCGAAGACGAATGGCGTATCTTCGAAAATCTGGCGCTGACCGGCGGCGTGCGCATGGATGACCACGAAAACTACGGCGTCAACTGGAGCCCGCGTGCCTATCTGGTCTACAACGCCACCGACAGCGTGACACTGAAAGGTGGCTGGGCGTCAGCGTTCAAGGCCCCTTCCCTGTTGCAACTCAGCCCGGACTGGCAAAGTGCCTCCTGCCGTGGCAGCTGTAATGTGGTGGGCAGCAAAGATCTGAAAGCGGAAACCAGCGAAAGCGTGGAGTTTGGCCTGTATTACGCCGGTCAGGAAGGCTTGCTGGAAGACGTGACCGCCAGCGCGACAGTGTTCCAGAACGACATCGACGACATGATCACCGTGATCCGTACCGCCAACCGCAATCTGGCACCGACTTATCAGAACTTTGTCGGTTTCGACGCCAGCGGCAATCCGATCTTCCGGTATTACAACGTCAACAAGGCGCGGATCCGCGGGCTGGAAACCGAACTGGGTTTGCCGCTTTCCGATACGCTGAACCTCAGGCTGAATTACACCTACAACGACGCCCGCGACCTGAGTAACGGCGGCAATAAGCCCCTCTCGGAACTGCCGTTCCACACCAGCAATGCGACCGTTGACTGGAAACCGCTGGAAGACTGGAGCTTCTATATTTCCGCCAACTATAAAGGCAAAAGCCGCACCGTCACTGACGGCAACGCCACGCCGGGCGGTTACACCATCTGGAACACCGGCGGTTCGTATCAGGTCAGTAAAGCGGTAAAAATCCGCGCCGGGGTGCTCAACCTGACGGATAAAGACCTCAACCGCGACGATTACAGCTATAACGAAGATGGCCGGAGATATTTCGCCGCTGTCGATTACAGTTTCTGACAATAACCTCCTGCCGGGTCGCTTCACGCCCCGGCAGTTTCAGTGCTATACCTCTTATCATTATTTTTCCGATAAGAGGTTCTCATGCCACTGCAATGCCGCATTCTTGATGATTACCAAAACGCTGCCCTTTCGCTGGCTGACTGGCAGGCACTCGCGCCGCAGGTAGAATGCCGTGCGCTGACGGAACACATCGAAGACGAAAATACCCTGGCGGAGACGCTGAAAGACGCCGATATCCTGGTGATTATGCGTGAACGGACGCCCTTCACCGCCGCGCTGTTTGCACGTCTGCCCAATCTGAAACTGCTGATCACTTCAGGCATGCGTAATGCAGCCATCGATCTGACCGCCGCGAAGCGCCATGGCGTGACCGTATGCGGTACCGGCAGCGGGCAATCCGCCCCGGTCGAAATGACGTGGGCGCTGATCCTCGGGCTGGCACGGCATTTGGTCACAGAAAATAATGCGCTGCGCCAGAACGGCCCGTGGCAAAGCACGCTCGGTGCTGGCCTGAGCGGTAAACGGCTGGGGCTGCTGGGACTGGGGAAAATCGGGCAAAAGATGGCGCATATCGCGCAGGCTTTTGGCATGGATGTCTGCGCCTGGAGCCAGAACCTGACCGCAGAACGCGCAGCGGAACATGGCGTAACACTTTGCGCATCGAAACAAGAATTGCTGCAAACCAGCGACGTGGTGTCCATTCATCTGGTGCTCGGCGAGCGGACACGCGGTTTACTCGGCGTCAGCGAACTGGCGCAGATGAAACCGTCCGCCCTGCTGATCAATACCTCGCGCGCCGCAATTGTCGATCAACCCGCCCTGATTGATGCACTGCAACGCGGTGTGATCGCCGGTGCCGGTCTGGATGTGTTTGATGCTGAGCCACTGCCCGCCGGTCATGCTTTCCGGACCCTGCCCAATGTGCTGGCGACGCCGCATCTGGGCTATGTCTCCGACGGCAATTATCAGGTCTATTTCAGGGAAGCGGTTGAGGATATTCAGGCATTTCTGGCGGGTAAACCGCTGCGCATTTTGGAATAAGGCTCAATCCTGAACGTAAATCACAGGCGTAAAAAAACCGGGCCTGAACCCGGTTTTTGCTTTCAGCAGCGACGAAATTACTTGGTTTCGTTGGCTTTGATTTCGCCCATCGCTTTCAGCTTTTTGGACATTTCACGACGTTCTTTCGACAGGTCTGCATTGCGGATGATGTAGTCATCAACACGATCTTCATAGTCGCCGCGCATGCTGGCAATGATCGCCTGAATTTCGTCGATGCTCATACCGGGTTTGATGTAGTCGCTCAGGTTGTCGAGCAGCAGAACACGTTTCTGGTTGTCACGGATTTTCTTTTCATTATCAGCAATTTCGCGTTGTAATTTGTTTTTACGACGGAAAATGCGCACAAACTCCAGAACGTCCTGGAAACTCGGCTTATTGATATTGTCCATTTTAACACCTTCGATTAAGTTACACAGATTCAGTGACTTGTCGCAACCGCTTTGCCTGCCTTTACGCAAAAGCTTAGCAGGAAGAGTAGCAAAGATCGGGCTGCGCGCTCAGATAATCGTCCAATAAGCCCATCTTACCCGTTTTAGGCCGCAGACAAAAATCCCTTCATGCTTTCGTCGTTTTAACGCTGCTTATTTGAGCGTCTTCTTTTTGCATCGTCATGGTGATCAGGTCACCCATGGATTTCAGTTGCTCGGCCACCTGCGCGCTGAGCCAGACGTAGCCATACACCTGCGCTTCCAGATGATTCGCTGCGTTCATTTCCGCCATCAGTGCTTTAAGTTCTTCCGCCGATTCATTGAGCTGGTGGTTGATCGTCAGCTCGTCACCTTTGGTGCCGTTCAGCAACATCTGGCTGAGTTTTTCCAGCGTGCTGAGCATCAGCAACTGCGCGCTGCGCAACGTACGGGCATTGAGCATCAGGAAATGACTTTCGCGCGAACTCCAGTAAGCATCGGCCAGCAGTTCGAGCGTACACAGCAGGTTGCGGCTCAGCGTCTGGATCGCGTCAAACACTTCGCGCGGAATATGAGATTCTTTACTGGCGGGCGCGAACAGAGAACGCATCTTGATCATCTGGCTCATAGATGTCTTCATTTTGCCATGCAGATGCGGGCGTTCGAGCATGTTCGGCGACAACCACGCACTGTAGAGTTTATTCAGCGACATCAGATAATCCGCCATCTGCATACGCCAGTGAATAAAGGCACGCTGCGGATAAATACTGGCGAACAGCAGCGCCAGCAGGGATCCGAAAATCACATCGCCCGATCGCCACAGCGCCATTTTCATGTCGCCCGGCCCCGCCCCGCAAACTACCGCCAGCGTGATACCAATCAGCAACGCCATATAAGGACGTTTACCGAGGGTCAGATACCCGCTGACGAACATCACGACGCCGCACCACACCAGCATCAGCGGAAATGAATACAGCTCCAGCCACAACGCGATCAGCCCGGAAGCTGCACCTAAAACAGTGCCGCTGATGCGCTCCAGTACGCGCTGCACGACATTTCCCCAAAACGAAATCGGCCCCATTACCACGACCAGGGTGATCAGCGGCCAGGTGCCTTCGGGGATTTCAGTCAACCGGACAATCAGAAATGTCAAAATGAACGCCACCGCGATACGCAGGGCGTGAGTAATCCGGTAATGACGGTAAATGACGTTATCCAGCGGAGAAATTTTCTTGTCGAGACGCACGTTAGGCCTGCCGTAAGGCGTGAATTCAGATTAGGCGGTAGTTTAGCCGAGTTGGGAAAGGGGATCACCCTGCTTTTATCAGGGTTTTGGGGGATCTTGCCAGCGTGTATGTAAATTTTAACGATGTGTTCCGGGGCTGTGCATTTTGTCATGACTTCATTGCGGCGGATGGTATCCTAGTCGCCGTCGAGTTTACCCATTCCGCACTGATTAAGGTTATTTTCGTAATGTCAGACAAGCCGCAAAAAACGTTCTACTTCCACGATTACGAGACCTTCGGTAAGAATCCGGCGCTGGACCGTCCGGCGCAGTTTGCCGGGGTGAGAACTGACGAAGACTTCAACATCATCGAAGAACCGTTGGTCATTTATTGCCGCCCTTCTGACGATTACCTGCCGGAACCGGAAGCGGTGATGATCACCGGTATTACACCGCAGATCGCGCTGGAACGCGGCGTGACCGAAGCGGAGTTTACCGCGCAAATCCACAAGGCATTCAGCGTACCGGGCACCTGCATTGTCGGTTATAACAATATCCGTTTCGACGATGAAGTCAGCCGCAATATCCTGTATCGCAACTTTTACGACCCGTATGCCTACAGCTGGCAGAACGGAAACTCCCGCTGGGATTTGCTTGATGTGATGCGCGCCTGTTATGCGCTGCGTCCGGAAGGGATCAACTGGCCGGAAAACGATGACGGTCTCCCGAGTTTCCGCCTTGAGCATCTGACCAGGGCCAACGGCATCGAGCATGAAAATGCCCATGATGCGATGGCCGACGTTTACGCGACTATCGCGATGGCGAAACTGGTGAAGCAGGCGCAGCCGCGTCTGTTCAGTTTTCTGCTTGAACACCGCAGCAAACATAAACTCAATACCCTGATCGACATCCCTGCGATGGCGCCACTGGTGCATGTTTCCGGTATGTTTGGCGCAGCACGCGGTAATACCGCCTGGGTCGCGCCGCTGGCCTGGCATCCTGAAAATAAGAACGCCGTGATCATGTGCGATCTCGCCGGTGATATGTCGACGTTATTGGATCTCAATCCTGATGAGATGCGTGAACGCCTGTACAGCCGCCGCGATGCGTTGCAGGCGGGCCAGTCTCCGCTGCCGGTCAAGCTGGTGCATATCAATAAATGTCCGGTGCTGGCACCGGCCAAAACGCTGTTACCGGAAAATGCCGAACGGCTGGGGATTGACCGTCAGCGTTGTCTTGAGAATTTGCAGTTACTGCGGCAGAACCCGCAGGTGCGCGAGAAAGTGGTCACGATGTTTGCCGAAGCCGAACCGTTTACACCTTCCGATGACGTGGATGCCCGCCTGTACGACGGTTTCTTCAGCGATGCCGATCGCGCCGCAATGCGCATTATTCTGGAAACCCGTCCGGAAAATCTGCCCGCACTGGATCTGACTTTTAATGATTCCCGCATCGAGCCGTTGTTGTTCCGCTTCCGTGCGCGCAACTACCCCGCCACGCTGACCGATGCCGAGCAGAAGCGCTGGATGTTGCACCGGCAGGAGAAACTGACGGACGAACGTGTGCAGGCGTACATTTTAGAGCTTGAATCGCTCTATAATTTGCATGAGGGGGACGTTGAGAAGATGGCGCTTCTCAAGGCGCTGTTTGAATATGGGAAGAAACTGGTGGGTTAACCGGTGATGCTCCTCCCCCTGCGAAGGGGAAAGGCTGCGAGCGGTGTATAAAGGGCTAACCTCTCGTCAAAGCAAACTTCAACTCGTTGATTTCGCTTTAATACCCCACCCCAGCCCTCCCCTTCGCAGGGGAGGGAGCAGAGCAGTTAACTCACTCAACCTCAGCGGTACGATTAAGCCGTCGTGTGTTTGCTCCTCCCCTTCGCAGGGGTGGGAGCAGAGCAGTTAACTCACTCAACCACAGCGGTATGATTAAGCCGTCGTGTGTTTGCTCCTCCCCCTGCGAAGGGGGAGCAACTGTGTCGAATGTCAATCCGGCAGCGATTAATTTGCTGCCCATTCACGACCATCTCGCACCATCGCATTCAGGATTGTCACCAGTTTCCGGATGC
>NZ_SOAO01000010.1:0-188682 GCF_004364755.1 Rahnella sp. BIGb0236 | reverse complement strand
GACCCCATGCCGAACTCAGAAGTGAAACGCCGTAGCGCCGATGGTAGTGTGGGGTCTCCCCATGCGAGAGTAGGGAACTGCCAGGCATCAAATAAGTGGAAAGCCCTGTACTGACGTACAGGGCTTTTTGCTATGGGAAATTTGGGTAATTATGTTCGCTTATTGCTCTATTAGCTGCGAAATTCAGTGTTCAGAAGTATCCTCCTTATCGCTCACCAACTCTTTTTCCCGATCCTATATAACTAAACCCTCTAAATTAATAACTGAAGCTGAAACATTTTCACTTACTGCATGCAGGCTCGACATCTTGATTAAAACCCGTTATCTTCGGCTATCTAGAAGTCTAAACGTATAAATGGATGCAGTGAGGAAGTTGTTATGCCGATCCGGGTACCAGACGAATTACCAGCCGTGAATTTCCTGCGCAATGAGAATGTCTTTGTCATGACATCATCACGCGCGAAAACACAGGAGATCCGTCCCCTTAAGGTGCTGGTTCTTAACCTGATGCCGAAGAAAATTGAGACTGAAAATCAGTTTTTACGACTGCTTTCCAACTCTCCTCTGCAAATTGATGTGCAGCTGCTGCGTATTGATAGTCGCGAATCTAAAAACACCCCCGCCGAGCACCTCAATAACTTCTATTGTGACTTTGAAGATATTCAGCATGACAACTACGATGGTCTGATTGTCACCGGCGCGCCCCTGGGATTGGTTGATTTTTGCGATGTGGCGTACTGGCCTGAAATTGAACGGGTTATTCACTGGGCGAAAGAACACGTGACATCAACGCTGTTTGTTTGCTGGGCGGTACAGGCTGCGCTGAATGTGCTTTACGGCCTGCCTAAAATGACCCGTGAAGCGAAGTTATCAGGTGTGTATCCGCATCAGACGCTGCAACCGCTGGCGTTACTGACCCGTGGCTTCGATGAATCTTTCCTGGCACCGCATTCGCGCTATGCAGACTTCCCGGCAGACGTGCTTCGCCAGCATACAGATCTGGATATTTTCGCTGAATCCGAGGAGGCCGGTGCCTATCTCTTTGCCACAAAGGATAAGCGGATGGCTTTCGTGACCGGACACCCTGAATATGATGCAGGGACACTGGCCGGAGAGTATTTGCGGGACGTGGCTGCCGGTTTGTCGCCTGAAATGCCGTACAACTATTTCCCGCAGGATAATGCCGAACTGGCACCCAAAGCGACCTGGCGTAGCCACGGACACTTGCTGTTTACTAACTGGCTGAACTATTACGTTTATCAGATCACACCGTTTGATCTGCGCCAGATGAATCCCACACTCGAGTAAATCCTCTTTCCGTTTTCTGCAGACGATCTCCCCGGTCGTCTGCTTATCTTTCTTTCCCTACGATCCTTTTCTCTGAGCCGCAATCCTTCATCTCTTATTTCTCAAATGCGAAATCCGTTACCATTTTATGGAAAATTTATTCCTTCTTATCTTATTGATTAAAAATGGAACTTTTTAATTTAAAAAATAAAATGGAAATCGTTTTTGATTTTATGAAATCCCTGATTACGCTTAACTCTATCGGGCAATAAATAACCAGAGAAAAAAAGCCTCAAAATAATGAGTGCGTCTCGGGTGAGTTTTCGACCGTAACAGCATCTGTTCAGTGAGGCGGTCTGGCAGATTAGGCAGATAAATCAGGAGAAGAGTGATGTCAGAGCAAATTACCCGCAATCAGCTTGGCTTTACGCGCCGTTTTGGTGAAAACGAGGCACAGATTCTGACTGAAGAAGCCGTAGATTTCTTGTCCGAGCTGGTTGTGCGTTTTACCCCACTGCGTAACCGTTTACTGGCCGATCGTATTGCCGTCCAGCAGAAGATAGATCAGGGTGTGTTACCGGATTTTATTTCGGAAACACATTCCATTAAAAATGCAGACTGGAAAATACGGGGCATCCCTGCTGATCTGCTGGATCGACGGGTAGAAATTACCGGGCCTGTCGAACGTAAGATGGTCATCAATGCGCTCAATGCCAATGTAAAAGTCTTCATGGCGGACTTTGAGGACTCTCTGGCTCCGGACTGGCAGAAAGTGATTGAAGGGCAGATCAACTTACGCGATGCGGTAAACGGGACGATCAGCTACACCAACGAATCCGGAAAAATTTATCAGCTCAAACCTGACCCGGCCGTTTTGGTGTGCCGTGTCCGTGGCCTGCACTTACCTGAAAAACATGTGAACTGGCAGGGAGAGGCGATTCCCGGTTCGCTGTTCGATTTCGCGTTGTACTTCTTCCACAACTATCGCGCTTTGCTGGCAAAAGGCAGCGGTCCCTATTTCTATCTGCCCAAAATGCAGTCCTGTCACGAGGCCGACTGGTGGAGTCAGGTCTTCAGTTTTGCTGAAGATTATGCAGGATTATCCCGTGGCACAATCAAAGCGACCGTGCTGATTGAAACCCTGCCCGCTGTATTCCAGATGGACGAAATTCTTTATCACCTGCGTGATCATATCGTCGGCCTGAACTGCGGCCGCTGGGATTACATCTTCAGCTATATCAAAACATTAAAAAATCATGCTGATCGCGTATTACCCGATCGCCAGTCTGTGACCATGACGCAACCCTTCCTCAGTGCGTACTCGCGGCTGCTGATCAAAACCTGCCATCGCCGTGGCGCATTTGCGATGGGTGGCATGGCGGCATTTATCCCCAGTAAAGATGTTAAGCGTAACGAATGGGTACTGAACAAAGTCCGCACAGACAAAGAGCTGGAGGCAAGTAACGGCCATGATGGCACCTGGATTGCGCACCCGGGGCTGGCCGATACGGTGCTGGAAGCATTCGATAATGCGCTGGGCAGCCGATCAAATCAGCTGGACGTGTTACGTGAAGAAGACACTGAAATCACCGCAGAGCAGTTGCTTGAACCTTGTGCCGGTGAGCGCACCGAAGAGGGCATGCGCGCCAATATCCGCGTTGCGGTGCAATACATCGAGGCCTGGATTTCAGGAAACGGCTGCGTCCCGATTTACGGTTTGATGGAAGATGCCGCCACGGCTGAAATCTCCCGCACGTCGATCTGGCAATGGATCCACCACGGCAAAACGCTCAGCGACGGACAACCCGTTACCAAACCCTTATTCCGCCGCATGCTGAATGAAGAAATGCTGGTCATCCGGCAGGAACTGGGCGAACAACGTTTCAGCGCAGGACGCTTCACACAAGCGGCTGCGCTGATGGAAAAAATTACCACGCAGGATGAGCTCATCGACTTCCTGACACTGCCGGGCTATCAGCTGCTGGCCTGATCCTTCTTATCCTACACATAAAAAGACCGGAGCATTTGCCATGAAAGCGACCCGTACTCAGCAAATTCAGCAGCTTGAAGAAACCTGGAACCAGCCACGCTGGAAAAATATCACCCGACCTTACACTGCGGCAGAAGTGATCAGCCTGCGCGGCTCGGTCAATCCCGAATGCACACTGGCACAGCACGGTGCCGCCCGTCTGTGGAATCTGCTGCACGGGGCCTCGCGTAAAGGGTATGTCAATTGTCTGGGCGCACTGACTGGCGGACAGGCATTGCAGCAGGCGAAAGCCGGTATTGAGGCCATTTATCTTTCCGGCTGGCAGGTGGCTGCCGATGCGAATACGGCTTCGAGTATGTACCCCGACCAGTCTTTATATCCGGTGAATTCGGTGCCTGAAGTGGTGGCGCGGATTAACAACACTTTCCGCCGCGCGGATCAGATTCAGTGGGCCAATAACATTGAACCGGGTCAGCCGGGCTATACCGATTATTTCCTGCCGATTGTGGCTGATGCAGAAGCGGGTTTTGGCGGCGTGCTCAATGCTTTTGAGCTGATGAAATCGATGATTGAAGCCGGTGCCGCAGCCGTTCACTTTGAAGATCAGCTTGCTGCCGTGAAGAAGTGCGGACATATGGGGGGCAAAGTTCTGGTACCCACACAGGAAGCCGTCCAGAAACTGGTATCGGCGCGGCTCGCCGCCGACGTGCTGGGTGTACCGACGTTGCTGGTGGCGCGTACCGATGCGGATGCCGCTGATTTACTGACGTCAGACTGCGACCCGTATGACAGCCAGTTTATTACCGGTGAAAGAACGCACGAAGGTTTCTACCGGACACACGCCGGGATTGAGCAGGCCATCAGCCGCGGGCTGGCGTATGCCCCGTATGCCGACGTCGTGTGGTGCGAAACCTCGACGCCTGATCTCAAACTGGCGCAGCGTTTCGCCGAGGCTATTCACGCCAAATTCCCGGGCAAACTGCTGGCATATAACTGCTCGCCATCGTTTAACTGGAAGAAAAATCTCGACGATCAGACCATCGCCAGTTTCCAGGATCAGCTGGCTGCGATGGGCTATCAGTACCAGTTCATCACGCTGGCGGGCATTCACAGCATGTGGTTCAACATGTTCGATCTTGCCCATGCTTATGCGCAGGGTGAGGGGATGAAGCACTACGTCGAAAAAGTGCAGGAGCCGGAATTTGCCGCCATCGGTCGCGGCTACACTTTTGCATCCCACCAGCAGGAAGTCGGAACCGGCTATTTCGACAAAGTCACCACCATCATTCAGGGCGGGCGTTCCTCGGTTACCGCGCTCACCGGCTCGACCGAAGAACAGCAGTTTTCCTCCACGTCACACTGATCCCCGGCAGGCCCGGTGAAAGCCGGGTCTTTTCCTCATGGAGCTGCCGCTATGCGTATAGAGCTGTTGATTGCGCAGACCATTTTGCAGGGATTTGACGCACAGTATGGCCGTTTTCTTGAGGTGACGGCAGGCGCCCAGCAACGCTTTGAAAATGCTGACTGGCCTGCCGTGCAGGCGGCGATGAAACAGCGTATTCATCTGTATGACCACCATGTCGGGCTGGTTGTCGCGCAGCTTAAATGCATCACCGGCCAGCACTTTTATGATGCCGCGTTTCTGGTCCGTATAAAGGAATGTTACTCCGGCCTGCTGCCTGACTATCCCCGTGCTGAAATTGCAGAAAGTTTCTTTAATTCAGTCTATTGCCGGATTTTTAAACACAGGGATCTGACGGCGGATAAACTCTTTATTTTCAGTGAACAATCCTCCCTGCGGCCGCATCATTGCGCACGTCCTCTGTCACGGCGGTATCCGGTTAACGGAACGCTTATCGTCACGCTGGCAAAAGTGCTGGGCGACCTTCCGGTGCGTTTAGCGTGGGAAGATGCGAATCGCGATGTGGATTATATTGCGACTGCCTTACAGCAACGCTTTTCTGCGACGTGGCTGGCGGATGCGGATATTGAGATCGCGACCGAGATTTTCTATCGCAATAAAGCCGCGTGGATCATCGGCAAAATCAGGGCCGGTTCACAGGTATTCCCACTGTTATTACCGGTGCATCTCAGCCATCAGAATCAGTTATTTGTGGATGCCTGTCTGACTGAGAGCAACGACGCCAGCATTGTTTTCGGCTTCGCCCGCTCGTACTTCATGGTGTATGCCCCGCAGCCTGGCGCGCTGGTGGAATGGTTGCGTGAGATTTTACCGGCCAAAACTACCGCTGAACTTTACAGCGCGATCGGTTGCCAGAAGCACGCAAAAACAGAATGTTACCGTGAGCACCTGCGCTTTATGGCACAAACCGACCAGCCTTTTATTATTGCGCCGGGCGTCAAAGGCATGGTGATGCTGGTATTTACCCTGCCCGGCAGTGACCGGGTGTTCAAAGTGATAAAGGATAATTTTGCCCCGCAAAAAGAAGTGACTGAAGCTCAGGTCATGGCCTGCTATCAGCTGGTGAAAGAACACGATCGCGTCGGGCGGATGGCCGATACCCAGGAGTTTGAGCACTTTGTTTTGCCGAAGAAAAACATCAGCCCGGAACTAATGGCAGAGCTTCAGCGCGAAGTCCCCGCTAAAATCGAAGATCTGGGGGACACTATTGCGCTCAGACATCTGTACATCGAACGGCGTATGACGCCGCTGAATTTATATCTGGAACAGGCCAGTGACGCGCAACTTCATGACGTGATTGAGGAATATGGCAACGCGATTAAACAGCTGGCAGCAGCGAACATCTTCCCCGGCGATATGTTGTTTAAGAATTTTGGTGTCACCCGTCATGGCCGCGTGGTGTTTTATGACTACGATGAAATCTGTTACATGACCGAAGTAAACTTCCGCGACATTCCCGCACCGCGATATCCTGAAGATGAACTGGCCAGCGAACCCTGGTACAGCATCGCACCCGGAGACGTTTTCCCGGAGGAGTTCCGGCATTTCTTATGCAGTGACAAACGTCTGGGCCAGATCTTTGAAGCATTACACGATGACCTGTTTTGCGCCGCTTACTGGCGTAATTTGCAACAACGCATCCGCGAAGGGCACGTTGAAGATGTCTTTGCTTATCGCCGCTCTCAGCGTTTCTGCCGCCGTTAAAACGCTTCATCATCCCGCCACACTCCGGCGGGATTGTCGTCTTTCTTTCAGTGTTTCCCGCCGCCGTACGCCTGCGTAATTTCTTTTGCTGCGTGGATCACCAGCGCGCCCAGCTCGGTCACGCGGTCATCGGTGATCCGCGAAACCGGACCCGAGATAGAAATCGCCGCATACGCATCGTTATGCTCGTCGTAAATGCAGGTCGCCACACAGCGCAAACCCAGCGCATGTTCTTCATCATCAAAGGCATAGCCGCGCTTGCGTGTATCCGCCAGCTCCTGTTTCAGGTTTGCCGGAGAGGTTTTCGTCAGCGGCGTATAGCTGTGCAAGCCAATCTTATGCAGCAGTTTTGCCAGACGTTCTTCCGGCAGCGTCGAAAGAAATGCTTTACCGGCCCCTGACGCATGCATTGGCAATTTGCCACCAATCGGCGCGGACATGCGCATCAGCGCATTGCACTGCACCTGATCGATGATGATCGCCTGATAGTCACTGTGATCCAGCACCGCCAGATTGACCGTTTCGCCGGATTCTTCCATCAGGCGGCGCAACATCGGATGCACCATTGCCAGTAAATTGCGGCTCTGCAGGAAGCTGCTGCCGACAACAAACGCATGCGAGCCAATGGTCCACAAGCCCAAATCGCCCACCTGACGAACAAACCCCTGCTGCTGCATGGTCGTCAGCAAACGGTGCGTGGTGGAATTGGGTAATCCTGCCTGCTGAGCCAGATCGGTCAGCGCCACGCTGCCCTGGGCTTCCGCGATATATTCCAGCAATTTCAGGCCACGTGTCAGGGACTGAACCTGCCCGGTAGCGGCGCTGCTGGTGGCGGCAGCGGCTTTGGTTTTCTTAGTACGTTTGGCCGGAGCTGAGACGGACGTTGCCATGAGCCTGTTCCTTGTAAGATGCGCCAAAAGCTGGCGAAGAAAAGTCATTTTTGGAATTGGTTTTCGTTTTTACAGTATGGATCGCAACCTGCCTTTGCGCTCATCCGATGTGTTGCATCGCATTTGCGGGATGTCTTCCCGAATTGAAAAAGTCTCACGTCGGCGCGGGCTTTTGGCTGAGGAAGGTATGCTAGGATGTTGACCATAATTTCCGGCGTATGAACGAACAATTTGCCGGGTGTGCGTGATGGGTGATGAGGTGAAAGTGACTAATCGAGTTGAGGCGCTACATAAGCAACTGGCACAGCGCATTTTGGTTCTGGACGGCGGCATGGGCACCATGATCCAAAGCTATCGTCTGGAAGAAGAAGATTACCGTGGCGAACGTTTTGCTGACTGGGAAAGCGATCTGAAAGGCAATAACGATCTTCTGGTGCTTTCCAGACCGGAAGTGATCATCGAGATCCACAACGGTTATCTTGCTGCTGGCGCGGATATCCTCGAAACCAACACTTTTAACTCCACCACGATTGCCATGGCTGACTACCATATGGAATCGCTGTCGGCGGAAATTAACTACGAAGCCGCACGTCTGGCGCGTCAGTGTGCCGATGAGTGGACCGCACGCACGCCGGATAAACCACGTTACGTCGCCGGGGTATTAGGCCCGACCAACCGTACGGCGTCGATCTCGCCTGATGTTAACGATCCGGCCTTCCGTAATGTGTCTTTCGATCAACTGGTCGAAGCTTACCGTGAATCGACCCGCGCGCTGATCGAAGGCGGTGCGGATCTGATCATGATCGAAACCGTCTTCGACACCCTCAATGCCAAAGCCGCGACGTTCGCGGTAGAAAGTGAATTCGAAGCGATGGGCATCGTGCTGCCGGTGATGGTTTCCGGCACCATTACCGATGCCTCCGGCCGTACATTGTCGGGGCAGACCACCGAAGCCTTTTATAACTCCCTGCGCCACGTTAAGCCCCTGACTTTTGGCCTGAACTGCGCCCTGGGGCCGGATGAACTACGTCAATATGTCGCTGAATTATCACGCATTGCAGAATGCTACGTGACCGCTCACCCGAACGCCGGTTTACCGAATGCCTTTGGTGAATACGATCTGGACGCCAAAGAAATGGCCGGGCACATTGCCGAATGGGCGCGCTCGGGCTTTCTGAATATTGTCGGTGGCTGTTGTGGCACCACGCCTGCGCATATCGCGGCGATGGTAAAAGCCGTAGAAGGCGTTCCGCCTCGTGTGTTGCCAACTCTTCCCGTTGCCTGCCGGCTGGCAGGTCTTGAACCGCTGACCATCGACCCGCAAACCTTGTTCGTCAACGTCGGCGAACGTACCAACGTCACCGGGTCGGCACGTTTCAAGCGACTGATTAAAGAAGAGAAGTATGCGGAAGCTCTGGCCGTAGCCCGTCAGCAGGTGGAAAGTGGCGCGCAGATCATCGACATCAACATGGATGAAGGGATGCTCGACGCCGAAGCGGCGATGGTGCGTTTCCTCAACCTGATTGCCGGTGAGCCGGATATCGCCCGCGTGCCGATCATGATTGACTCCTCCAAATGGGATGTCATCGAAAAAGGCCTGAAATGCATTCAAGGCAAAGGGATTGTTAACTCGATTTCCATGAAAGAAGGCGAGGAAGCCTTCCTGCACCATGCCCGTATGGTGCGCCGTTATGGCGCGGCCATGGTGGTCATGGCGTTCGATGAAACCGGACAGGCAGACACCCGCGCCCGCAAAATTGAAATCTGTCGTCGTGCCTACAAACTGCTGACGGAGAAAGTCGGCTTTCCGCCGGAAGACATCATTTTCGACCCGAATATTTTCGCAGTCGCCACCGGCATTGAAGAGCATAACAACTACGCCGTCGATTTCATCGAAGCCTGCGCCGATATCAAAGCAGAGTTGCCACACGCGCTGATTTCGGGCGGTGTTTCCAATGTTTCCTTCTCATTCCGTGGTAACGAACCCGTACGTGAAGCCATCCACGCCGTGTTCCTGTATCACGCCATCCGTAACGGTATGGATATGGGCATCGTCAACGCCGGTCAGTTGGCGATTTATGATGACTTACCGGCCGAACTGCGCGACGCCGTTGAAGATGTGATCCTCAACCGCCGCGACGATGGTACCGAACGTCTGCTGGAACTGGCAGAAAAATACCGGGGCAGCAAGGACGATGGCGAAGCGAATAAGCAGCAGGCGGAATGGCGCAGCTGGGAAGTCAAAAAACGCCTCGAATACTCGCTGGTCAAAGGCATCACTGAATTTATTGAGCTGGATACAGAAGAGTGCCGTCAGCTGGCCGCGCGTCCTATTGAAGTGATTGAAGGTCCGCTGATGGACGGCATGAACGTCGTCGGCGACCTGTTTGGTGCCGGTAAAATGTTCCTGCCACAGGTGGTGAAATCTGCACGCGTCATGAAACAGGCAGTGGCCTATCTTGAGCCGTACATCGAGGCCAGTAAGGAGAAGGGCCAGACCAACGGCAAAATTCTGCTCGCCACGGTAAAAGGCGATGTGCATGACATCGGCAAAAACATTGTCGGTGTGGTGCTGCAATGTAATAACTACGAGATTATTGATCTCGGCGTAATGGTGCCGACCGACAAAATTCTGAAAACCGCCATTGAAGAAAATGTCGATATCATCGGGCTTTCCGGGCTGATTACGCCGTCGCTCGACGAAATGGTCAACGTGGCGAAAGAGATGGAACGCCGCGGCTTCACCATGCCGTTGCTGATTGGTGGCGCGACCACATCGAAAGCGCACACCGCAGTTAAAATCGAACAAAATTACAGTGGCGCAACCTGCTATGTGCAAAACGCCTCGCGTTCTGTCGGCGTGGTCTCTGCGTTGCTGTCAAAAGATCAGCGTGACGCGTTTATCGAACGCACGCGCAAAGAGTACGACACCGTGCGTATCCAGCACGGCCGTAAAAAACCCCGCACACCGCCAGTCAGCCTTGAGGTGGCCCGCGACAACGCCACTGTGATTGACTGGGACGATTACACGCCGCCAGTGGCGCATCGTCTGGGTATTCAGAAAGTCGAAGCCAGCATTGAAACGCTGCGTAACTACATTGACTGGACGCCATTCTTTATGACCTGGTCGCTGGCCGGGAAATATCCGCGCATCCTGGAAGACGACGTGGTCGGCGAAGAAGCGAAGCGCCTGTTCAAAGATGCCAATGACCTGCTGGATAAGCTTTCCACAGAGAAATTGCTGAATCCGCGCGGTGTGGTCGGCCTGTTCCCGGCAAACCGCAAGGGCGACGACATCGAAATCTACAGCGACGAACGCCGTCAGGACGTGCTGGTCGTCAGTCATCATCTGCGTCAGCAAACCGAAAAAACGGATTTTGCCAACTACTGTCTGGCTGACTTTGTCGCACCGAAATCCAGCGGCAAAAAAGATTATCTGGGCGCGTTTGCCGTCACCGGCGGGCTGGAAGAAGACGCGCTGGCCGAGGCGTATGACAAGCAGCATGATGATTACAACAAGATCATGATCAAGGCGCTGGCTGATCGTCTGGCAGAAGCGTTCGCGGAATACCTGCATGAAAAAGTGCGTAAGGTGTACTGGGGTTTTGCGGCTAACGAGAACCTGAGTAACGAAGACCTGATCCGCGAAAATTATCAGGGGATACGTCCGGCTCCGGGCTATCCGGCCTGTCCTGAACATACCGAAAAAGGGCAAATCTGGAAGCTGCTGGATGTCGAAGCCAACACCGGTATGCAACTGACCGAGTCATTCGCTATGTGGCCGGGGGCGGCGGTATCGGGCTGGTACTTCAGTCATCCTGACAGCAAATACTTTGCCGTGGCGCAGATTCAGCGTGATCAGGTGGAGGATTACGCCGCGCGTAAAAATATGCCGGTCGCTGAAGTGGAACGCTGGCTGGCGCCAAATCTGGGCTACGACGCCGACTAACCTTTTCAATGCCCGTGAATTCACGGGCATGTCAGGTAACAGTGAAACCTTAAGCCTCCGGGCTCCGGAGGTGAAAACAGGCAGAAGAGTAAAGCGTCCGCGCCATGGATGGCGCGGTTCGAGCCATCAGGGATGATTTTACGGCGTCTTTACGATCTGCCTGTTTTCACGGATTCCGACATGCTTTCCTGAACCTTCTTCCGGTTTTCATCTTCCCTTTGCCTTCTTCCTGAAATCAACTCACTTCCACATCGATGTGCAGAGCGTCATAGCGCCAGTATTCCAGATCACAGTCGATGACCCGATCGTGCTGGTCGCGGTTGGTCCGTGTGATAAACAGAGCCGGACTGCCTGACGCTACGCGCAGCGCGTGTGAAGCCTCGCCGCTCAGCAATGTCGGCACCATATCGAACCGTACCCGCCCGTAATGAATATCATAACGAGATGCATACAAATCTGTCAGGGAGGCCGTGAGATCAGCGTCGAGAATGCCCTGAAAATACAACGGATTGAGATAGTGTTCGACATACAGTACCGGTCGGTTGTCGATATACCGCAACCGGCGGATGCAAATCACCTCGCTGTCTGGTGGTAACAGTAATTTCAGACACACCGCACGGCCGGCAATGCAGTGCTTCGCATCAATCACTTCGGTCTGGGCGCTGCGGCCCTGATCTTTCGCCATGGCGTGAAAGTGACTTCTTTGCAACGGGTTATAGATAATGCGCGGCGGGGAGACAAACCAGCCACGGCGCACTTCCCGGTAAATCAGCCCCTGTGCCTCAAGCTGGCTCAAGGCTTCCCGTAACGTGATCCGGGTAGTAGAAAATTGTTCACTTAACGCGCGCTCAGAAGGCAGCCTTCCCTCGGCAGAAAATGCCCCGGCTGCAATGCTTTCGCTCAATGCCTTGCAGATAACGGCAAGGGTGGTCTGCGCTTCACTCATCGGACAGCAAGCCTCATTTCAGTGCGTTTTTGCACCAATCCGACTCTTTATCGCGTAAATAATGTGCGCCTGTTAACAGCTGGAAGCTTAAAACTGCTGCTTTTTCGCTCTGACATATAATTATCACAATTGATCGTTAGATTGGCTTGGTTCTTGCTGGACTAGACCAGCATTTCACACACACTACCATCCGGAGCATCCGTTATGAAACAGTTGTTCGCTTCTGTGTTAACCAGCGCACTTGTCTTCTCCGCTTCATCGGCATTTGCCGCTGAACCTCCTGCTGAACTCCTGAAAGCGGCGCAAGCCGAAGGAACGGTAAACAGTGTCGGTATGCCTGATGACTGGGCGAACTGGAAAGCCACCTGGGCTGATCTGAGCACCAAATATGGCCTGAAGCACAGCGATACCGACATGAGCTCTGCTCAGGAAATCGCAAAGTTCCTGGCAGAGAAAGACAATGCCAGCGCCGATATTGGTGACGTGGGTGCTGCCTTTGGTCCGGTTGCTGTGCAAAAAGGCGTGACTCAGCCTTATAAACCCACCACCTGGGATCAGGTGCCAGACTGGGCGAAAGATAAAGACGGTATGTGGGCACTCGCTTACACCGGCACTATCGCGTTCATCATTGATAAATCTCAGGTTAAAGATGAGCCGCACAGCTGGGCGGATCTGCTGAAGAGCAAATACAAAGTGACAATCGGTGATGTGAGCACCGCCGCGCAGGCCGCAAACGGCGTGCTGGCAGCCACTTACGCCATGGGCGGAAATGAAAAAGATCTCAAGCCGGGTCTGGAATATTTCGGCAAACTGGCGAAAGCAGGGCGTCTGAGCCTGACTAACCCGGTGATTGCTTCTCTGGAAAAAGGTGAAGTGCAGGTGGGTGTGGTCTGGGACTTCAACGGTCTGAGCTATCGCGATAAAATTGATAAGACCCGCTTCGACGTGGTGATCCCTTCTGACGGCTCCATCACTTCCGGTTATACCACCATCATCAACAAATTCGCCAAACACCCGAATGCCGCCAAACTGGCGCGTGAATACATCTTCTCTGATGCCGGTCAGATCAACTTAGCGCAGGGTTATGCCCGTCCGATCCGTGCGGACCACATCACCCTGCCGGACGACGCAAAAGCCAAACTGCTGCCATCCGGTGAATACAAAAATGCGCACCCGATTGCCGATCCCGCTGCCTGGGATAAGAGCGCAAAAACCTTGCCTCGCCTGTGGCAGGAAAACGTCATGATCAATATGCAGCAGTAATGACCTAAACAAATAAGAAACACCGGGCAGCGAACGCATTGATTAATCACAACACCTGTACGAAAGGCATACGTGGATGAAGAGCATTCTGGTAGTACTGGACGGCCTGAATTATCAGGTCGCCAAAGACGCAATGGGCTATTTACAGGCGCAGTGTGCCGCAGGACGCGGCCGCTTGTATCAACTGGAATGCGAATTGCCTTCGCTGTCCCGGCCGCTTTATGAATGCATTCTCACCGGTGTGACGCCGGTGGTGAGTGGCATTGTTCATAACCACGTTGACCGGTTATCAACACAACGCAGTATTTTTCACTATGCCCGCGACGCCGGTCTGACGACGGCGGCTGCGGCCTATCACTGGGTCAGCGAGTTGTATAACCGCACGCCGTTTGATCCCCCTCGCGACCGCCATACCAGCGACGATTCGCTGGCTATCCAGCACGGTCATTTTTATTACGACGATGGCTATCCCGATTCGCATCTTTTCGATGACGCCGAAAGCCTGCGACGTCGTCATGATCCCGATTTCCTGCTGATCCACCCGATGAACATTGATGATGCCGGACATAAATTCGGTCTGTCGACGCCGCAATACCGCAACAAAGCGCGGACGGCGGATGGCATTCTGTCGCGCTATCTCGGCGACTGGCTGGACGCGGGTTATCAGGTCATTGTCACCGCTGACCACGGCATGAACGATGACCGCAGCCACGGCGGTATTTTGCCGGAGGAGCGTCAGGTGCCTTTATTTGTTTTCGGCAGCGCATTCAGCTTTAAAGAGGCCGCGCCGCTGCAAACCGAGCTGTGCGGAACGCTGTGTCAGATCCTGAATATTGCTCATGACAAGCCACATTGCCCGGCATTACTGGCCTGAACCCCGTCACTTTTAAAGGATACCCGATGAAAGCTAAGTGGATTGCAGCATTGTTTATGCTGCCATTTCTGGTTTTTTTCATCGCTTTTCAGCTGGCGCCGCTGGCCTGGATTGCGGTGAGCAGCTTTTACAGCGAAACCTATGAGGCCTGGGGGCTGGGCAATTACAGCGACATTCTGACGTCTCCTTTTTATCTGCAGGCCATGCGTTTCTCGCTGGATATTTCCATCTGGTCGAGTTTGTACGGTTTGCTTATCGCGTTAGTGGGCAGTTACTCACTTCGTCAGTTAGGCCCGACAAAGCTGCATGATTTTGTGATGTCGTTTACCAATATGACCAGCAACTTTGCGGGCGTACCGCTGGCCTTCGCCTTTGTGATCCTGTTGGGGCTGAACGGTTGTCTGACATTGTTACTGAGAAAATATGGCCTGATGGAACACTTCGACCTGTATTCGAAAGACGGCCTGATTGTGCTCTATACCTATTTCCAGATCCCGCTCGGCGTGTTGCTGCTGTATCCGGCTTTTGATGCATTACGCGAAGACTGGCGAGAATCGGCGGCGTTGCTGGGCGCGGGGCGCTGGAGTTACTGGCGTCATATCGGCATTCCGGTGCTGTTCCCGGCGCTGCTCGGTACCTTCGTGATTTTGCTGGCTAACGCCCTGGGCGCGTATGCCACGGTGTATGCGCTGACCACCGGCAACTTCAACGTGGTGCCGGTGCGCATCGCGGCGCTGGTCTCAGGGGATATCTCCCTCGACCCGAATATGGGCAGTGCGCTGGCAATGTTACTGGTGGTGCTGATGGCCTTTATCACGCTGATCCATCAGTGGTTATTGCGTAAAAGTTATCTCAGTCAGCGCGGCTGACGGAAAGAAAAGGAACGTAAAATGTCGCGGTCTGAAGCGATTTACCACCGTGTGGTGATCTGGGTTTTACTGATTGTCCTGATGTTGCCGTTGCTGGCGACGCTGGTGTATGCGCTGGTGCTGGAATGGGGCGCCACCATTTTGCCCAGCGGGTTTACCCTCAAATGGCTGGTGGAATTATGGAGTGATCCGCGTTTCCTGATCGCGCTCTGGCACTCGCTGCTGGTGTGTTTCGGCACGCTTTTCCTCTCGCTGGTGCTGATCCTGCCTCTGATGTTTGTGATTGCTTACTATTTCCCAAAGCTCGATGCGCTGATGAACATCCTGATTTTGCTGCCGTTCGCCGTGCCGCCGGTGGTGTCATCGGTGGGGCTGATGCAGTTGTATTCTGCGGAACCTCTCGCGCTGACCGGTACGCCGTGGATCCTGATCGGGTGTTACTTCACCATCGCCTTGCCGTTTATCTATCGCGCCATTTCCAACAACATGCAGGCGATCAACCTGCGCGACCTGATGGATGCGGCGCATCTGCTCGGTGCCAGTACCTGGAAAGCGGCGCTGCTGGTGGTTTTGCCCAACTTACGCAAAGGCGGGATGATCGCCATCCTGCTGTCGTTTTCTTTCCTGATCGGGGAATTTGTGTTCGCCAATCTGCTGGCGGGCAGCCGTTATGAAACGGTTCAGGTTTACCTCTATAACATGCGCAATGGCAGTGGCCATTTCACCAGCGCATTGGTCATCTCCTATTTCATGGTCGTCCTGATTTTCACCTGGGTGGCGAACGTGCTGAACAAAGGAACGCGCTGATTATGTCGTATTTGCAGGTCACTCAACTCAACAAGTCTTACGGTCCGACGCAGATTTTCAACAACATCGATTTCTCGGCAGAAGAGGGCGAATTCGTCACGTTGCTGGGACCAAGCGGCTGCGGGAAATCCACGCTGCTGCGCTGTCTGGCGGGGCTGACCTCTGTCGACAGCGGAAAAATTCTGATTCAGGGACAGGATATCGTGCCGCTGCCACCACAACAGCGCGGTATCGGCATGGTCTTCCAGAGCTATGCGCTGTTTCCGAATATGACGGTGGAAGCCAATGTCGCCTTTGGTTTGAAAATGCAAAAAATCCCGGCCTCAGAGTTGCAACGCCGCGTCGCGGAAGTGCTGGAACTGGTGGAAATGAACGATTACGCCAGACGTTATCCGCATCAGCTTTCCGGCGGTCAGTGTCAGCGTGTGGCGCTGGCCCGTTCACTGGTGACGCAGCCGCGCCTGTTGTTGCTCGATGAACCGCTGTCCGCGCTGGATGCCCGTATCCGCAAGCATTTGCGTGAGCAAATCCGCCGTATTCAGCGCGAAATGAACCTGACGGCGATTTTTGTGACCCACGATCAGGAAGAAGCGCTGACCATGTCTGACCGGATTGTGCTGATGAACAAAGGGCAAATCGTCCAAAATGCCGACGCCGAAACCCTGTATACTGAACCGGTGGATGCCTTTGCGGCGGGTTTTATCGGCAGCTACAACCTGCTCAGCCCCGAACAGGCGATGGCGCTGACCGGCATTCGTTACACCGGGCGCGTTGCCATCCGTCCCGAGTCGGTCACGATATGTGATCTGATTGAAGGCATTCCGGCTAAAATTCTCAGCCACAGCCTGCTCGGCAACGTCGTACGTTATCGCGTTTCAGCGCACGGTGTGGAGCTGTCTGTGGATGTCTTAAACCGCTCTGTGGCCTCACTTCGCGCTGATGGCAGCGATATTGGTCTACAGTTAGATCTTGTTACGTTACGGGAAGTTGCATGAAACTGGCGCTGTTTGATCTCGATGAAACCCTGATTAGCGGCGACTGTTCGAGTTTGTGGTCAGCCTATATGGTCGCGAAAGGCTGGGTGGCGGATGAGCAGGCTTTTCTGCAACAGGATGCCGCCCTGATGCAACAATATGCGGCAGGTCAGATGGATATGCAGGAGTACATGCGCTGTACCCTGGTGCCGCTGATTGGCCGCCGTGAAGATGACGTGGCGACGATGGTCGCCAGTTATATCGAGGATGTGATTGCCCCGCGTATTTATGCGCAGGCGCGTGAATGCCTCGCAGCACATCGCGCGCAGGGCGACCGGACGGTGATTATTTCCGCCTCCGGTGAGCATCTGGTGCAGCCGATTGCCCGTTTCCTCGGTGTGGAAGAAACGCTGGCCATCGGTGTTGAAATGAAAGACGGGCGCTTTACCGGTGCCACGCAGGGGACGATGACCTATCGCGAGGGAAAAGTGTCGCGGTTGCTGCATCTCATCAATCAGGACGAATCCCTGTTACAACACGCCCGTTTTTATTCGGATTCTCATAATGATCTGCCGTTGCTGACCCGCGTGGGCCAGCCGGTGGCAGTGAATCCGGACGCCATCCTGCTCCAGCACGCCCGGCAGGCAGGATGGCCGGTCTATGCCTGGCGTTAATGGAGCCGTTCTTTCGTGTTAACCCTTTTGCATCTGTTGTCTGCTATTTCTTTGCTCGTATGGGGTACGCACATCGTGCGTACCGGCATCATGCGTGTTTTTGGCGCCAATCTGCGCCGCGTTCTGAGTAACAGCGTCGAGAAAAAACCGCTGGCTTTTGTGGCGGGCATTGGCGTGACTGCGCTGGTGCAAAGCAGTAATGCCACCGCGCTGCTGGTCACGTCGTTTGTGTCTCAGGGGCTGGTGGCGCTGGCACCTGCGCTGGTGATTATTCTCGGTGCAGATGTCGGGACCGCCGTGATGGCGCGTATCCTGACGTTTGATCTCTCCTGGCTTTCCCCGCTGCTGATTTTCGTCGGCGTGGCCTTCTTCCTCAGCCGTAAACAAACCCGCGCCGGACAAATGGGGCGCGTCGGGATCGGTCTGGGTCTGATTTTACTGGCACTGGAGCTGATCGTTGGCGCAGCAACGCCGATCATGCAGGCGTCCGGCGTGAAAGTGTTGTTCTCTTCCCTGACCGGTGATGTGCTGCTTGATGCCCTGACCGGCGCAGTGTTTGCCATCATCAGTTATTCCAGTCTGGCGGCGGTTCTGCTGACGGCAACGCTCGCGGCCACCGGCGTGATTTCCCTCAAAGTGTCACTGTGTCTGGTGATCGGGGCCAACCTCGGCAGCGGCCTGCTGGCGATGATCAATGCCAGCAAAATGAACGCCGCCGGTCGTCGCGTGGCGCTCGGCAGTACGCTGTTTAAACTGATTGGTCTTGTGATTGTGCTGCCGTTTGTCGGGCCGTTATCCACGCAACTGTCGCGTCTTGGCATTCCGGATGAAGAACTGGTGATTTATTTTCACATGTTCTACAACCTGATCCGCTGTCTGGCGATGGTGCCGCTGACCGCGCCGATGGCGAAGATTTGCCAGCTGATGATTGCCGATGTGCCGGAAGACGATCCGCGTTTGCGCCCGCGCCATCTGGACGTCAGTGCGATTGATACGCCGACGCTGGCGCTGGCCAATGCCGCCCGCGAAACCCTGCGCATGGGCGATGTGGTCGAGCATATGCTGATCCTCAACCGCGAAGTGATGCACGGTAAACTGGCGCAGGATCGCGAAGTACGGCGTCTCGACGATGACGTTGATGTGCTGTATACCGCCATCAAACTGTATCTGGCGCAAATCAACAAAGAAGGGCTGGGCGAAGATGATTCCCGCCGCTGGGCTGAAATTATCGAAATGGCGCTGAACCTGGAACAGGCCGGTGACATTATCGAACGGATGACCGGCGATATCACCGCCAAATCCCACGCCACACGCCGGGCATTCTCGCCGGAAGGACTGGTGGAACTGGAAGCCTTACATGAAAAACTGCTGGATAACCTGCGTCTGAGTCTGGGGGTTTTCCTGTCAAATGACCTGACCAGTGCGCGCCGCCTGCGCCGCTCGAAACACCGTTTCCGCATTCTCGACCGCCGTTACGCCCATGCGCACGTTGACCGTTTGCATCAGCATAACGTGCAGAGCATTGAAACCAGTTCGCTGCACCTCGGCCTGCTGGGCGACATGAAACGTCTGAATTCCTTGTTCTGTGCGGTGGCGTATAACGTGCTGGATCAGGATGAGCAGGAAGATGAACAGCGCGAAACTAACGATGATGTGCAGCGGGTGTAAAACCAAAAAACGGGCGCTGAGGAAGGCGCCCGTTTCTTTTCACCTTTTTCCTGTCGGAAAATCAGTCTTTTTTAACCGGTTTACCGGACCAGTAACCCGCCAGCAAAGAACCTGACAGATTGTGCCAGACCGAGAACAACGCACCCGGCAGCGCCGCCAGCGGGGTGAAGTAAATTTTCCCCAGCGTCGCGGCTAAGCCTGAGTTCTGCATCCCGACTTCCATCGCCAGCGTGCGGCAGGTGGTTTCATCGAAGCCAAACAGTTTCCCGCCCCAGTAACCGCTCAGCAGACCGATGCCGTTGTGCAGGATCACCGCCACAATCACGATCAGCCCCACAGAACCGATAAAGCCCTGACTGCCCGCCACCACGGCGCTGATAATCGCCACGATGCAGACCATTGAGAACAGCGGCAGCAGCGGTTCGATACGTTTCACGGTTTTGGTGAACAGATGATGAATGATCAGACCGGCCAGAATCGGGATCACCACGATCTGCAAAATGCTCAGCAGCATCCCTTCCACATCTACCTTGATATGCGTATCGACATACAGACGCGTCAGCAGCGGCGTGGCGAAAACGCCGACCAGCGTGGATACCGCAGAAATCGTCACGGAAAGCGCGACATCACCTTTAGCAAGGTAAATCATGACGTTAGATGCCGTTCCGCTGGCGACGCTGCCGACTAAAATCATACCCGCCGACAGATCGGCGGGCATATGGAACAGCTTTGCCAGCACCCATGCGGCCAGCGGCATCACCAGATAATGCAGGAACGTCGCGGCAGCCACCGGGCCGGGCCGGGAAAGGACGCGTTTGAAATCACCGAATTCGAGGGTGACGCCCATGGCGAACATAATCAGCATCAGCAGGGTGGAAACATGCGGGCCGATCGGGGTGAACGTGCCGGGGGAGTAATAGGCCGCGACGGATAACAGCACGGCCCACAGCGGGAACAGGCGGGTGATTTTGGCTAACATTGAGGATGATCCTTGTCTTTGTTGTTTTGCAAAAGTACAGACAAAAAAAAGACCGGGCACATGGCCCGGTCTTCACAGATACCGCGCCCGTTATTGTTCGAATAGGTTGCGGTGTAGTGTTTTGACGACCTGATCGGCATCGTTGCCCGGCACCAGGAAGCACAGATTGTAGCTGCTTGCGCCGTAGCAAATCATGCGGATATTGAACGGATCCAGCACGCCGAAGACTTCTTTGCCGACGCCACAGGCCTGCGACAATTTGTTGCCGATAATCGCGATCAGCGCCAGATTTTCTTCCACTTCCACGCGGCACAGTGAGGATAATTCTGTCAGCAGCGAAGTGGTCAGCAGGCTGGCATCGGAAGAGGTCGAACCGGTGGTATCGAGTGTCAGTGCCACGCTGACTTCTGATGTCGTAATCAGGTCAACGGAAATGCTGTGACGCGCCAGAATGCCAAACACTTCGGCGAGGAAACCGCGTGAATGCAACATGCTCAGGCTGTGCAGCGTGACCAGCGTTTGTCTGCGACGCAGGGCAATCGCACGGAACAGCGGCGGGTTGTCGGTGGTATCGCACACCAACGTGCCGCCGCCCGACGGATCTTTGCTGGAGCCGACAAACACCGGAATGCCGCGACGCACCGCAGGCAGTAAGGTCGCCGGGTGCAGCACTTTCGCGCCGAAGGTGGCCATTTCTGCCGCTTCTTCAAAGGCGATGCGGTCAATACGTTTTGCTGCCGGCACCAGACGCGGGTCGGTGGTATAAATCCCCGGCACGTCAGTCCAGATATCCACACGGGAAACGCCCAGCGCTTCACCCAGCAATGCGGCGGTGTAATCGCTGCCGCCACGGCCTAAGGTGGTCGTGCGGCCTTTGCCTTCTGAACCGATAAAGCCCTGAGTGATCACCAGCGCATCCTGCAAACGCGGTTGCAGCTGTTGCACGGTCAGTTCGTTTAATGCCTGCGTGTCCGGCTCGGCACGGCCAAAACGATCGTTGGTACGCATGATTTTACGCACGTCGAACCATTCCACCGGCACGTTGCGCTGGCGGATGATTTCAACAAACAGCAGGGTAGACATCAGTTCGCCGTGACTGACCAGTTCGTCGGTCAGCGCCGTGGAGGTCGCGAGGCTCGCCGCTTCGGACAGCATGGCGATATTTTCCAGCATGCGGCCGATTTCTTCGCGGATCACCGTCGGATTATCGAGGCGGTCGATAATGGCACTCTGGATCCGGCGGATTTCATCCAGCAGGAACACCCGGCGTTCGGTTTCTTTGCCTTCGGCCAGCTCGACTAATAAATTGGTGATGCCCGCAGACGCGGAAAGAACAACCAGACGCACTTCAGGGCGCGCAAGCACGATGTCTGCGCTGCGGTTCATGGCGTCGAAATCCGCTACGCTGGTACCGCCGAATTTGGCGACGATAACGTTGCCCAGAGGCTGCGGGTTGGCGTTGCGGGATGCTGCGTAATTCATGTAAAACCTCGTGTCAGGGTCGTCATACCAGACGGCCATCTATTCCATCATTTCAAGAATTGGCACAAGGGGAGAGCGGGAAGGGGGCAGACGTAGAAATGCTACGATACACCCAGAAGCGCCCCACCTTGTCGACATCCTCGCGGATGCCCGGTGACAACCCAGGGGATTCAGCCCCTGTAGTCGATCGTATGCCTGCCGCGGGCTTCAGACCTCGGCGTCGCTCCCCCTGATGTACCTTCGCAGGATTTCGGCTCCTCCGATACACTACCTGGGCGACGCGCCTCTTCTGGCTCACGCGACACGCGCGCGAGTTAGGTGCTTAGGAATAACGGGTTCTCGCCCGTCTGTCAACGGTCTGGCGGCTCATGCGCCACATTTTGAACGATTCTCATCTAATATTGTTCTCTGTCATTGTGATTTAGCAGATCTAACCTATCGCAAGAAAAGGCATCTCTTCCCGGGAAGTTCAGGCTACAATCGGGTCAGTTATCTCATATTTATTCTCAGCCTAAGAGCATTGCTATGAAAAATATCAATCCAACTCAGACCGCTGCCTGGCAAGCCCTGCAGCAGCATTTCGACAAGATGAAAGATGTGCAGATTAGCCATCTGTTTGCTGAAGATGGTGATCGTTTCTCCAAATTCTCTGCCACGTTTGAAGACCAGATGCTGGTCGATTTCTCCAAAAACCGCATTACGACAGAGACTCTGGATAAACTGCAGGCGCTGGCGAAAGAGACTGACCTTCAGGGTGCCATCAAATCGATGTTCTCTGGCGAGAAGATCAACCGCACCGAAGACCGTGCTGTTCTGCACGTTGCGCTGCGTAACCGCAGCAACACGCCAATCGTCGTGGACGGCAAGGATGTGATGCCGGAAGTGAATGCGGTACTGGCAAAAATCAAAGGCTTCACCGAACGCGTTATCGGCGGCGAGTGGAAAGGTTATACCGGCAAAGCCATTACTGACGTGGTGAACATCGGGATCGGCGGTTCAGACCTCGGCCCGTTCATGGTCACCGAAGCGCTGCGTCCTTACAAAAACCACCTGAACATGCATTTCGTCTCCAACGTTGACGGCACGCACATCGCCGAAACGCTGAAAGACCTGTCGCCGGAAACCACGCTGTTCCTGGTCGCCTCAAAAACCTTCACCACCCAGGAAACCATGACCAACGCCCACAGCGCACGTGACTGGTTCCTGAAAACTGCGGGCGACAACCAACACGTGGCGAAACACTTCGCGGCGCTGTCGACTAACGGCAAAGCGGTGAGCGAGTTCGGTATCGATACCGACAACATGTTCGAATTCTGGGACTGGGTCGGCGGCCGTTACTCTCTGTGGTCAGCCATCGGTCTGTCCATCGCCCTGTCTGTCGGTTTCGATAATTTCGAACAGCTGCTGAGCGGCGCGCACGCGATGGATAAACACTTCGCGAATACCCCGGCTGAGAAAAACCTGCCGGTTCTGCTGGCGCTGATCGGCATCTGGTATAACGATTTCTACGGCACTGAAACCGAAGCTATCCTGCCATACGACCAGTACATGCACCGTTTTGCCGCGTACTTCCAGCAAGGCAACATGGAATCCAACGGTAAGTTCGTTGACCGTAACGGCAATCCTGTGGATTACCAGACTGGCCCGATTATCTGGGGCGAGCCGGGCACCAATGGTCAGCATGCGTTTTATCAGCTGATCCATCAGGGCACCAAAATCATTCCTTGTGACTTCATCGCCCCGGCCATCAGCCACAACCCGCTGAGCGATCACCACGCCAAACTGCTGTCTAACTTCTTTGCACAGACAGAAGCGCTGGCCTTCGGTAAATCTCTCGACGTCGTCGAGAAAGAATTCGCCGATCAGGGTAAAAAACCGGAAGACGTTAAACACGTCGCACCGTTCAAAGTGTTCGAAGGTAACCGTCCGACCAACTCCATCCTGCTGCGTGAAATCACGCCTTATAGCCTGGGTGCGTTGATCGCGATGTACGAGCACAAAATCTTTACTCAGGGCGTGATCCTCAATATCTACACCTTCGACCAATGGGGCGTAGAACTGGGCAAACAGCTGGCAAACCGTATCCTGCCAGAACTGGAAGGTGACAAAGATGTTACCGGCCACGACAGCTCGACTAACGGTTTGATTAACCGCTTTAAAAACTGGCGCTAATCCCTCGTTATCCTTCAGACTGTTTCAGCGTTGGCTGCGTGAACTCACCCCGGTCACTTACTTATGTAAGCTCCCGGGGCTTCGTTCCCTTGCCGCCTTGATCCAGCCCGAATGATTTAGAGGGACAGGTCGCAATATTTCTAAATAAAAGGGTTAGCCTTCACCGGCTGACCCTTTTTTAATGGCCGTTTTCTGCCGCGGACTCTGTGGTATTCTGCGGGTATTCATAACAAAAGTGGGATGTAGATCACATGGCAGGATCCAAGCGCGCAATGATGATATCCGTCATTATGCAGCGAATTTTGAACGTTTTCTTATTAGGGCTGGCCGCGATCCTGATGATTTTTATCGGGCGCGAAACCTACCATTTAGCGATGGTTCTGTTCGTGAATAACGACCAGTCTTCGTCGTATTTACTGATCGAGGGGATTGTCATTTACTTCCTCTATTTCGAATTTATTGCCCTGATTATCAAATACTTTTCGTCGGGTTATCATTTCCCGCTGCGCTATTTTATTTATATCGGCATCACCGCGATTATCCGCCTGATCATCGTCGACCATAAAAGTCCTTACGACACATTGGTTTACGCCTGCGCGATCCTCGTGCTGGTGGTGACGCTGTTCCTTGCGAACGGCGAACGTCTGCGCCGCGAATAAATCAGGCAATTACTGCCTCGCATTGATGCGCTAGAATGCGAGGCAGATAATTCATTGGAGGTATGAATGCCTCCATTACGGAGCCGTTGATGTCTGATTCCCACTCTCCCGAACAATCCCCGATCCACTGGTTCGACGATCCCTCACAAGTCCCTGCCGATGTGGCTGACTGGCTGATGGAAATGGGATCCATGACCCGCCGGTTTGAAAAGCAGGGTGTTACCGTCACCGTGAAACCGCAAAACGAATGTTTTGTCAGCCGTGAAGAACTGGGTGAAAGCGAAGCGCAGCAACTGCCGGAAAGCGCCCGTTACTGGATCCGCGAAATCGTGCTGTTTGGTGATGCACAGCCGTGGTTGCTCGGACGTACCGTTATTCCTGAAGAAACGCTGACCGGGCCGGATCTGGCGCTGGTCGATCTGGGCACTGTACCGCTGGGGCGCTATCTGTTCAGCGGCAATAACTTGTCGCGGGATTACATTCATTTAGGCCAGTTGCACAGTGAGCAGGGCGAATTATGGGCGCGCCGTTCCCGCCTGCGTCTGTCTGACAAACCCTTGCTGCTGACCGAAATTTTCCTCCCGGATTCGCCGGTTCACCGCCCAGAGGGCAAAGTGAGTAAGGCATGAGCCAGACTGATCAACAAGGAGAACAGAGAGTGTCAGGAAGTATGACTCAGGGCACATGGCGGGATTACTGCCGCCTGATGCGTATTGATAAGCCGATCGGCTCGCTGCTGCTGCTGTGGCCGACGTTATGGGCATTGTGGGTGGCCGGTGGCGGCATGCCGTCAGCCAAAATTTTGCTGGTCTTCGTACTGGGCGTATTTTTCATGCGCGCCGCCGGTTGCGTGGTAAATGACTACGCCGACCGTAAGTTTGATGGTCACGTCAAACGCACCGCGAACCGGCCATTGCCGAGCGGGGCGATCACCGGTAAACAGGCGAAAATCTTGTTCGTCGGGCTGGTGCTGGTGTCATTCGGGCTGGTGCTGTTGCTTAACCGCATGACCATTTTGCTGTCGCTGGCCGGGCTGGCGCTGGCATGGATTTATCCGTTCATGAAGCGCGTCAGTCATCTGCCGCAGGTGGTATTAGGTGCCGCGTTTGGCTGGGCGATCCCGATGGCATATGCCGCGGTGAGCGAAAGTGTGCCGCTCAGTTGCTGGTTAATGTTTGCGGCGAATATCTGCTGGACGGTGGCTTACGATACCCAATATGCGATGGTCGACCGTGACGATGATTTGAAGATCGGGGTGAAATCTACCGCCATTCTGTTTGGCCGTTTTGACACCCTGATTATCGGCCTGCTGCAACTGGCGACGCTGGTGCTGATGGGGTTTGTCGGGCATCTTTCCCAGCTTGGCGCGCCGTTCTACTGGTCGCTGCTGCTGGCTGCGGCGCTGTTTGTGCATCAGCAGAAGCTGATTGCCAAACGCGAGCGTGATGCCTGTTTTCTGGCTTTCCGCCAGAACAACTATGTCGGGCTGGTGCTGTTCCTCGGTATTCTGATGAGTCTGTCGGCGTTCACGTTGTAAGTGTTCCTGAACTGATTCAGCGACCATAAAAAACGCCCGGACTCTGTAAAAAGTCCGGGCGTTTTGTTTTACCGTCAGTTGGCGTGCGTTAATACCGGTTAGTGATCGGTATCGCGCACATCCATCTTAGGCTCAGCCGGTGGCTCTGTCGGTTGCGGCAGCTCGGAAGGCATTCCCGCACTCTCAATCGTCAGCTTGATATCCGGCGTCATCAGGTCACTGAGCATGAGGTAAATCTCACGCGTTTGTTCCTGAATGGCATCGCCGGTGTCACTGATATAGCCTTCGGCGCGCAGGGTACCGACCAGCGTCGAGAACACCGCTTTGTCGAAGAACTCAGGGGCATTAATACCGTGCAGCACGGATAAACGCTGCGCCATAATCCGGCTCTCTTTTTCCAGCGCACCACGGTTGATGCTTGGATTATTGGTGAGCAGGGAGAAAGTGATCGCGTAGCGTTGCAGCGTTTCACGTACGCCGGCAGCCAGCAGCTGCAACGTGCGGATACGCGCCGGATTGAGTGTCAGCTCATCATCTTCAAGATGAATGATTTGCTGACGCGCCAGTTCCAGCGTCAGAACATCCAACACCTGTGGCAGTTCAGACGTGTCGAAATGCATAAACAGTTCGGCTTTCAGCATCGGATAAATCAGTTCTACCTGACGCAGTAATTCCGCGCGGCTGACCTGACGATGATGCATCACAATGCTGGAAATCAGCGACGGCAACACCAGCATATGATGGATGTTGTTGCGGTAGTACGTCATCAGCACGGCCTGTTCACGAGGCAGAACGATGATGTCGCCGATGTTGTCTTTCTCAACCTGGAACTTGTTCATGTTCAGCGCATGATCGAGCAACTGATCGGCAGTCAGATCGGGCACCGTCGAATCCGCGTTGTAAGGCACATTACGCAGCAATTGCAGATAGCAGTCGATTTGCTCGGTCAGTTGTTCGCGGGTCAGTGAACGCTGACGGGAAGCCAGCAGCGCGGTACAACACAAGTTCATGGCATTGGCTGCCGCCGAATTGTTGATGCGCACCATGATCTGTTCTGCCAGATCCTGCACCGTTGGCGTCAGCCAGCTCGGACGTTGTGCTTCGATCGGATCGATGGCTTCACGCCAGGTCGGCACGTTCTGGTTCAGGTAAGTGGTCAGATGCAGCGGCTCACCAAAGTTCACATAACCCTGACCAAGGTTGCGCAGCTTGCGCAGGCCGTTAAGCATCTGCGTCAGACTTTCTTTCTCTTTGGTCGCACCGCGCAATTCTTTGGCGTAGGTGCCCACTTCCATCACATGCTCATAACCGATGTAAATCGGCACCAGCGTAATCGGACGTGAACCGCCGCGCAGCATGGCCTGAATGGTCATTGCCAGCGTACCGGTTTTCGGTTCCAGCAGACGTCCGGTGCGTGAACGACCGCCTTCGACAAAGTATTCCACCGAATAACCACGGCTAAACAGTTCGCCCAGATATTCACGGAAAACCGTCGAATACAGCTTGTTGCCTTTGAAGGTACGGCGGATGAAGAACGCGCCCAGACGGCGGAAAATCGGACCGGCTGGCCAGAAGTTCAGGTTGATACCGGCGGCGATATGCGGCGGCACCAGCCCCTGATGATAGAGCACGTAAGAGAGCAGCAGATAGTCCATGTGGCTGCGGTGGCAGGGCACATAGACGATTTCCTGACCGTCCAGCGCGAGCTGGCGTACACGTTCGGCATTATTAACATTGATGCCTTTGTACAGACGGTTCCACGTCCAGCTCAGCACACGATCAGACAGGCGCACGGCTTCATACGAGAAGTCGGCGGCAATCTCTTCCATCAGGGCGATGGCGTTTTGCTGGGCTTTTTCATGGGAAATCTTCTTGCTGCGCGCCTCGTCTTCAATGGCTTTTTCAATCGCTTTGGAGGCCAGTAATTTATTGAATAAATCCTGACGAGCCGGAAGACGCGGGCCAACGGCGGCCAGACGCTGGCGGGAGAAATGCATCCGCGCTACGCGGGCCAGTTTCTGCGCGATGGTTTTATCTGTACCGTGCTCTGTCGCCATATAGCGCAGGGAAACGGTATTGGAGAAACGGACAAAACTGTCGCGTCCCAGCCACAACACGGCGAAGAATTTCTGAATGCCGTTCAGCACGCGCAAATGTGGCGTATCGTCCTGTCCTTCACGACCCGGCGCACGGCCAAACATCACCGACACCGGCAACATCTGAATGTCTAACTCCGGATTATTGCGGTGTAAGTCCAGATAATCGTGGAACAGTTTTACCGATTCCTGCTTTGGCGTGTAATACGAGAAGACACGCGGCCCTTCGGCAATGAAAACGTGGCTTGGCAGCAGGGTTCCGTCGATTTCTAACGGGATCAGGGGATCGGGCAGATTCTGCGCCAGACATTGCGCACGCAACGTCAGCAAATCGGCTTTGGAGTTATAAGGCAATACGTACAGAATTGGCCGCGTCGGGTCTAAATGCAACTCGGTAACGGGATCTGAAGGTATGACCTTGCTCTTTACCAGCAATGAGAGTGGTAAATTCAATAATGTGTAATAAAGTCTACGCCAACCTGACATAAAAACGTGAAGCCTCTTGTTAGCCATTTCGCCGCAAGGATACCAGAAAGATCCGTGGAGATCTGTGGTCATATAAAAGCTAAAATACGGCACACTTTTAAGGACAACCCTTCAAGGATCAGTACCCCAAATGGCGAATCAAGTCACTGGATTTACCCGAATTTATAAAGCGGCTGGCTATTCCTGGAAAGGATTGAAAGCCGCATGGCAAAACGAAGCGGCTTTTCGCCAGGAAGCCAGTGTGGCTATCCCGTTAATTTTATTATCATTCTGGTGCGATGTCAGCAGCATAGAACGCATTCTGCTGATTGGCTCAGTGGTGTTGGTGTGCGTCACCGAACTGCTCAACAGCGCGGTGGAATGTGCGATTGACCGCATCGGCCCTGAATTTCACGTACTGTCAGGCCGCGCCAAAGATATCGGCTCCGCTGCCGTACTGCTGACCATCATATTGGCGATTTTTGTCTGGGTCAGCATCTTTTGGCCGCGATGGTTCTGATTTGGAATCTGCATTCCAGGAATCACCGTTATGCCCTGTTTTTATTCAATCTTAGGTTTTCATTGGCCGTTTAGCTGTATATACTCACAGCAAGACTGTATAAACAACCAGGGGGCGGAATGAAAGCTTTAACGACCAGACAACAAGAGGTCTATGACCTTATTCGCGATCATATCTCCACCACCGGTATGCCACCCACCCGCGCAGAGATTGCGTCACGTCTGGGGTTTCGTTCTCCCAATGCGGCGGAAGAGCATCTGAAAGCGCTGGCACGTAAGGGCGTTATCGAGATTGTCTCCGGTGCGTCACGTGGCATCCGCCTGCTGATGGAAGAAGAAGAAGGTTTACCGCTGATCGGCCGTGTGGCTGCCGGTGAACCGCTTCTGGCTCAGCAACATATTGAAGGCCATTATCAGGTCGATCCGGCGATGTTTAAGCCGAGCGCCGATTTCCTGCTGCGCGTCAGCGGTATGTCGATGCGTGATATCGGTATCCTCGACGGTGATTTACTGGCCGTGCATAAAACGCAGGATGTGCGTAACGGTCAGGTCGTTGTGGCCCGCATTGATGACGAAGTCACCGTGAAACGCCTGAAAAAACAGGGCAGCGTGGTGCAGTTATTGCCTGAAAATAGCGAGTTCCAGCCGATTGTGGTGGATTTGCGCGAGCAGAATTTCAGCATAGAAGGGTTAGCCGTAGGCGTCATCCGCAATGGCAACTGGATTTGATCTTCGTACTTCGAGCTATCTCTTCGTTGGCTGCCTTCGCGACCCCCGGTCACATACTGGTGTATGCTCCCGGTGTTCGCTCAGTTGCCGCCTTGATATAACTCGAATTACTCGCTCAAATTCGTGAGCCAGATGCTTCGATTTAGCGTCTGGTCTCGATAGTATCGAATATAGTTGAATAGGGATGGCGGCCGCCTCCGGCATTCATTTGAATTCAAAGAGAAAGCATTTTCTCTCATCGTCGCCCCTTTCGGGGCGATGTCATTTACAGGCATAACCTGAACCTCCGGCATGAGATTCTCTATGCAACATCATTCCCTGCGACAAAAATTCCAAAACACCTTTCTAAGTCCTGCCGATAAAGCACTGTGGATGCTGGCGTTGCCGATGATTTTTTCCAATATCACGGTGCCGTTGCTCGGGCTGGTGGATACCGCAGTGATCGGCCATCTCGACAGCCCGGATTATCTCGGCGGTGTGGCTGTCGGTTCTATGATCACCACTTTCCTCTTTATGCTGCTGTTGTTTCTGCGCATGAGCACCACCGGCATGACCGCGCAGGCGCTCGGCGCGAAAGACAATCAGCTGCTGGCGCGCGCCTTCGTACAGCCTTTTCTTCTGGCCGTGCTGGCCGGTGCCATCATTGTGTTATTCCGCCATCCGCTGATGGAACTGGCATTTCACATTGTCGGCGGTAGCCAGCCGGTACTGGAACAGGCGAGGTTGTTTATTGAAATCCGCTGGTTCAGTGCGCCGGCATCGCTGGCCAATCTGGTGATCCTCGGCTGGCTGCTGGGGATTCAGTATGTGCGCGGGCCCGTGATCCTGCTGATTGCCGGGAATCTGCTTAATATCATTCTGGATCTGTGGCTGGTGATCGGGCTGGGCTGGAACGTGCGTGGTGCCGCCATGGCGACCGCCAGTTCGGAGTATTTCACCCTGCTGATCGGATTGTATTTTGTCTGGCGGGTGATGAAACAACGCGGTATTACCGGTGAAGAAATCACCTCTGCATGGCGCGGTAACCTGCGTCGTCTGCTGGGGCTTAACCGCGACATCATGCTGCGGTCATTGCTGCTCCAGCTTTGCTTTGCCTCACTGACTATTCTGGGCGCGCGGCTGGGCAGTCACGTCGTGGCGGTGAACGCGGTGCTGATGAATCTGCTGACGTTTACCGCTTTTGCGCTGGATGGTTTTGCCTACGCCATTGAAGCGCATTCCGGTGAGGCGTTCGGTGCCCGTAACCGCGAAAAACTGCTGGATGTCTGGCACGCCGCGTGTCGTCAGGCCGGGCTGGTCGCCCTGTTTTTCGCGCTGGTTTATGCCCTGGCGGGTGACGCGATCATTAACGCGCTGACGTCCTTACCTGAGCTGCGTGAGCTGGCTGACCATTATCTCGGCTGGCAGATCATCCTGCCTCTGGTGGCCGTCTGGTGCTATTTGCTGGATGGTATGTTCATAGGCGCAACGCGCGGGCGGGATATGCGTAACAGCATGCTGGTGGCGGCGCTGGGATACGGTCTGACACTGTTCACCTTACCGCTGCTGGGTAACCATGCCCTGTGGCTGGCACTGATGGTGTTTCTGGGGCTGCGGGGGCTGTCGCTGGGCTGGATATGGCGTCGTTACTGGCGGCATGACACCTGGTTTACGTCCTGAACGGGGTGATTTTTCCGCATTTTTCAAAGGCATAAACCCCGACGTGTCGTTATTTTCTGCTTTGGATTAATCCTAATAACGCTTTTTATCCCTGTTTCGGGAGGATTAATCGGGATTCTCTACTAACCTTTAAAGTGTTAAGGACGAACTGCAAGCGAGAAATGCAGTTCACGAAACCCAAGGTAACAGGAGATATTTTATGAATAAGGACCAAGCCGACGGTAACTGGAAACAGTTCAAAGGGAAAGTGAAAGAACAATGGGGCAAGCTGACGGATGACGACCTGACAGTGGTTGAAGGTAAACGTGATCAGTTGGTCGGTAAAATTCAGGAGCGTTACGGCTATCAGAAAGACCAGGCCGAGAAAGAGCTCAATGAATGGGAAACCAAAAATAAATATCACTGGTAACACGCGACTCCCCCTCGCGTATCAGTGACGTATCCTGGCTTTAGCTGCTCCTACCCGGAACAATTCAGGATACGGGTACAAGGAAGTACCCAACCTTTACCCCCGCAAGTTATTCGTCGTTACCCCTTCATCCCTCAGCGTTTTTTCACCACAATACTGTGGTCGTGATCGCAGTGATCATGGCTGTCGCAGGTTTCCACGACTTTACATTCCGCACACAATCCATGCGCTTCCACCACCGAATGACGAAGTTCAAATCCGGACTCTGACGCCAGTTTTGCCAGGCGCTCTTCAATGCCATCCGTGGTTTTTTCGGTGACCAGCCCGCAGCGGTCGCAGATAAACAGCGCAGAGGTGTGGCTCGGCTCTTCAAAATGGTGGCACAGCACATAGCTGTTCGCTGACTCAACGCGGTGGATAAACCCTTGTTCCAGCAGAAAATCCAGCGCACGGTAAACGGTCGGCGGTTTTGCCTGCGGCTCGCTGACACGCAGCAAGTCCAGCAAATCATAGGCGCTGATCGCACCGGGTTGTTGCGTCATCAGACGCAGTACTTCCAGCCGCTGCGGGGTCAGGCGAACATTGCGCTGCTGGCAAAGTTCTTCAGCTTGTGAAAGTAATTTTTCCGGATTATTCAGGGTCATAGCAACGTTCTCTGAGCGCAGATGGGGGGAGGCAGGCCACATCATGCGACCTGTGTTGATTTTATCATGCTTGCGGCAAAACGCCGAATTATGCGCCATTCAGATGTGATACGGCGTCGTCATTCGTTCGCTTAACGGCACAAGATGCTGAATCTTTGTTCTGTGATATAATCAGCGATTACATTCCCTCTGGCGGTCACGCCGGAAGGAGCGCCACGAACCCCTTCAGCGAATGTCAGGCCGATGTCAGAAACTCAACACGCAATGCCCCGGACCACCCCTTTTTCCGCTCAGCGTTTTTCCGTTGCGCCCATGCTCGACTGGACTGATCGTCACTGCCGCCATTTTCACCGGCTGATGACCGGTCAGACCCTGCTGTATACCGAAATGGTGACCACCGGTGCCATCATTCACGGCAAAGGGGATTATCTGGGCTTTGGCGATGAAGAACATCCGGTGTCCTTGCAGCTTGGCGGCAGCAATCCTGCCGATCTGGCGCATTGTGCGAAGCTGGCGGAAGAACGTGGCTATGACGAAATTAACCTGAATGTCGGTTGTCCGTCGGATCGCGTACAAAACGGCATGTTTGGTGCCTGTCTGATGGGGCAGGCATCGCTGGTTGCCGACTGCATTAAAGCGATGCGCGATGTGGTTTCCATTCCGGTCACGGTCAAAACCCGCATTGGTATCGACGATCAGGACAGTTACGAATTCCTCTGTGATTTCATCCGTCAGGTGTCTGAAAACGGCGGCTGCGATACCTTCATTATCCATGCGCGTAAAGCCTGGCTTTCCGGCCTCAGCCCGAAAGAGAACCGTGAAATCCCGCCGCTGGATTACCCGCGCGTGTATCAGCTTAAACGTGATTTCCCGCATCTGACGATGGCAATTAACGGCGGCATTAAGACGCTCGAAGAAGCCAAAACCCATCTGCAATATATGGATGGCGTGATGGTGGGGCGCGAGGCTTACCAGAATCCGGGCATGTTGCTGAATGTAGATCGCGAGCTGTTCGGTGCCGACACGCCGCTGAAAACCGGGCCGGACATTATCCGTGCGCTGTACCCGTATATTGAAGCAGAGCTGAGCAAAGGAACCTACCTCGGCCACATTACCCGCCACATTCTGGGACTGTTCCAGGGCGTGCCGGGCGCACGTCAGTTCCGTCGCCATCTCAGTGAGAATGCACATAAAGCCGGTGCAGGTATTGATGTGGTTGAACAGGCATTGCAGATGGTCGCTCAGCAGAAGGAAATGGCGGCGCAGGCCTGACCGCGATAAAAAGCCAGTGAGCAAAATCACTATCAGTTAGTCAGATTCACTATCTCTGCGCAGGCCGTTCGCGCCTGCGTATTATTTTTCTCTTATGATTCAGCGGATTAATTCTCCTTTCATACTGGCACGTTTCTTGTAATAGCCAAGATGTGTTTTGACATCATGTCTTATTACACATGGCTTATTAAGGAGCACCCGATGCTGGAAATTCTCTTCGTGCTTGGTTTTTTCTTTATGCTGATGCTCACCGGCATCTCTTTGCTGGGCATGATTGCGGCGCTGGTCGTGGCCTTTGCGCTGATGATGTTGGGTGGCTTTTTGGCAATTGTTATTAAAATGTTGCCGTGGCTGGTTTTGGCGGTGGTGGCCGTCTGGATTTACCGGGCATTTATCCGACCAGATGAACCAAAATATCGTCGCCGTCGTTTACCGTAATCACGACGATCAATAATTGGTTCGCGTAACCCACTGAAAATATGATGATTGCTGGCTGTCTTTTAAGCACAAAAAAATGTAACCGTTGCAGCGATAACTTTTGCTTATGTGCTAGCGATCACAAGCTGGGTCAGAATGTGCGGTAGAAACGCATAAATCATATTTTTTAACATGGGTGACTGTTAGGATGGAATTCATTGGCAGCCAGCAGGCTGTAAACCGAATTCATCAAGTCCGCTGAGGCACACAATAGTCGCTTAAGTGACATCGCCCTGTGGATTTACCCGGCAGTACCCTACAGCAGTACCCGTCTGAAATCAGAGGTCGTCTGAGTCAGACAGTAAGAAAGGCTTTCACAACTGTGAAAGCCTTTTTTGCATTAGCTCAGGGACACTTTTATGGGATGAGTAAACTTGAACCCTGTGTCACGCGGCTTTCCAGCGTTTCATGTGCGCGTTTTGCCTCTGCGAGCGGGAATTTCTGCGCGTCGCTGACATCGACTTTTATCGCACCGCTGGCAATCAGTGAAAACAGCTCGCTGCTGGCTTCCTCGAGTTCTTCACGGTTGGTCACGTAGCCATTGAGGGAAGGGCGGGTGACAAACAGGGAGCCTTTCTGATTGAGGATCGCCAGATCCACGCCTTTCACCGGGCCGGAAGCATTACCGAAACTGACCAGCAAACCACGGCGTTTCAGGCTGTTAAGCGATTTCTCGAAGGTATCTTTACCCACCGAGTCGTACACTACCCCAACTTTCTCGCCACCGGTCAGTTCCGCCACGCGGGTCGCGATATCTTCTTTCTGATAGTTGATGGTCTCCCAGGCGCCCGCCTGTTTGGCGCGCTCTGCCTTTTCGTCAGACCCGACGGTGCCAATCAGTTTTACACCCAGGGCTTTCGCCCACTGACAGGCAATCAGACCCACGCCACCGGCGGCGGCATGGAAAAGAATGGTTTCACCGGCCTGCACTTCATGGGTTTTACGCAGCAAATAATAAACCGTCAGCCCTTTCAGGAAGGAGGCGGCGGCCTGTTCAAAGCTGATGGCATCCGGCAGCAGGGCAATTTTTTCCTGCGGCACGTTATGAAATTCACTGTAAGCGCCGAGCGCGGATTGCGCATACACCACGCGGTCGCCCGGTTTGATGCCGGTCACGCCGCTGCCGACTTTGCTGACCACGCCTGCCGCTTCGGTGCCTAAACCCGCCGGGAAACTCGCCGGTGGGTACAAACCGCTGCGCACGTAAGTATCGATATAGTTGATGCCGATGGCTTTGTTCTCAACCTGAACCTCGCCAGCCTGCGGATCTTGTGGCTGATAATCAACATATTGCAGAACGTCAGGGGTGCCTGTTTCAGAAAACTGGATGCGCTTCGCCATGTTTTTTCCTCGTGATGGAGCCTGATTTCAACCCTAGGCTAAATGTCCGGGACAATCCAGATTTTCGGCACTAAGGGTTAATACCCTTTTGAAATGGTTTATACTGTCGCGCGAGTCAGGCTCCGATTTTTGGAAACCCGACGCTCATAAAACAGGCGCTTAGAGCAGGAATTAATCCACAGATGGCAGCAAAAAAACCGACCAATCAACAGAACGAAAACCGCGATCGCCAGATGGAAGGGTTGAAACTTCCGCCGCATTCGCTGGAAGCTGAACAATCCGTTCTGGGCGGGCTGATGCTGGACAACGAACGCTGGGATAACGTCGCCGAGCGCGTGGTCAGCAATGACTTCTTCAGCCGCCCGCATCGCCTGATTTTTACCGAAATGCAGCGTTTGCTGGAAATGAGCAAACCGATCGACCTGATCACGCTTTCTGAATCTCTGGAACAGAAAGGCGATCTGGACTCCGTCGGCGGTTTCGCCTATCTGGCAGAACTCTCGAAAAACACCCCAAGTGCGGCAAACATCGGTGCTTACGCAGACATCGTGCGTGAACGTGCCGTAGTGCGTGAAATGATTTCTGTCGCCAATGAAATTGCCGACGCGGGCTATGATCCGCAGGGTCGCAGCAGCGAAGACCTGCTGGACTTAGCCGAATCCCGCGTATTCCAGATTGCCGAAAGCCGCGCCAGTAAAGACGAAGGCCCGAAAAGCATCGACCGCATTCTGGAAAGCACCGTTTCCCGTATCGAAGAACTGTTCCAGCGCCCGCATGATGGCGTAACGGGCGTCTCGACCGGCTATGCCGACCTCGACAAGAAAACCGCCGGTCTGCAAAAATCTGACCTGATCATTGTCGCGGCGCGTCCGTCGATGGGTAAAACCACCTTTGCGATGAACCTCGCCGAAAATGCGGCGATGATGCAGGATAAACCGGTGTTAATCTTCAGTCTGGAGATGCCCGGCGATCAGATTATGATGCGTATGCTGGCGTCACTGTCCCGCGTCGACCAGACCAAAATCCGTACCGGTCAGCTTGATGATGAAGACTGGGCGCGTATCTCCAGCACCATGGGCATTCTGCTCGAAAAGCGGAACATGTATATCGATGACTCGTCCGGCCTGACGCCAACCGAAGTTCGTTCGCGCGCCCGACGCATCTTCCGTGAGCACGGCGGGCTGAGCCTGATCATGATCGACTACCTCCAGCTGATGCGCGTTCCGGCGCTGTCCGATAACCGTACGCTGGAAATCGCCGAAATCTCCCGCTCGCTGAAAGCACTGGCGAAAGAATTGCAGGTGCCGGTAGTGGCGCTGTCGCAGCTTAACCGAAGCCTGGAGCAACGTGCGGATAAACGCCCGGTCAACTCCGACTTACGTGAATCCGGCTCCATCGAGCAGGACGCCGACTTAATCATGTTCATCTATCGTGACGAGGTCTATCACGATAACAGTGAAGAAAAAGGCATCGCGCAAATCATCCTCGGTAAGCAACGTAACGGCCCCATCGGTACCGTGCGCCTGACCTTTAACGGTCAGTGGTCGCGGTTTGATAACTATGGCGGCCCGCAATACGACGAAGATTAGTGCGGAGCTAGCTTACTTGCCATTTTGAACCCGGGCAGTGCTCACTTTTTTTGGAAAGATTGGCTCACGTACTTTGTGTACGCTCCGGTTTTTCCGCGCTGGCCGAACGCAAACTGGCTGCGCCAATAACGGCCCTTTAGGCTGCTAAAACCTCAATAATTTCATGCAAAGGACTTAAAATGAAAGCGGCTACGGCTGTCATTGATCGCCGCGCTCTGCGACACAATCTGCAACGGGTGCGTCATCTGGCGCCACAAAGTCGTCTGGTTGCGGTAGTGAAAGCAAACGCTTATGGGCACGGTCTGCTGGAGACGGTGCACAGTTTGCAGGACGCCGATTATTACGGTGTCTCCCGGCTCAGCGAGGCGCTGTCGCTGCGTAAAGCCGGTGTGGTGAAACCCATCCTCCTGCTCGAAGGTTTTTTCTCCGCCAGCGAATTACCGCTGCTGGTCGAGCATCAGCTAGATACCGCCGTTCACAGCATTGAACAACTTGAGGCGCTGGAAAACGCGCAACTGGCCCGTCCGCTGAATGTCTGGCTGAAAATCGACACCGGTATGCACCGTTTGGGCGTGCATCCGGCACAGGCCGATGCTTTTTATCAGCGCCTGAGCGCCTGTAAAAATGCGGTTCAGCCGGTCAATATCATGAGTCATTTCTGCCGCGCCGATGAACCGCAAAGTGACGCCACGCCGAAACAGCTGAACTGCTTTAACGCCTTTGCGGCAGGCAAGCCGGGGCAAAAATCTATCGCCGCTTCCGGCGGGATTTTGCTGTGGCCGGAATCACATATGAATCTGGTTCGTCCGGGGATTATTTTGTACGGTGTCTCGCCGATGGAAACCGGTACCGCCCGCGATTTCGGGCTGCAACCGGCAATGACCCTGACCTCCAGCCTGATTGCCGTGCGTGAGCATTTCGCCGGCGATCCGGTGGGTTACGGCAGTACCTGGGTCAGTGACCGCGATACCCGTCTGGGTGTGGTGGCGATGGGGTATGGCGACGGTTATCCGCGCAGTGCGCCGAACGGCACCCCGGTTCTGGTGAATGGCCGCGAAGTGCCGGTGGCCGGACGCGTGTCGATGGACATGATCACGGTGGATTTAGGGCCGGACGCTACCGATAAGGTCGGTGATGAAGTGATTTTCTGGGGCGAAAAATTACCGGTTGAGCGCATCGCGCAGGCAACCGGTATCAGTGCTTATGAGCTGATCACACAACTCAGCGAGCGCGTTGCCCGCATTTATACTGGCGACTAAACCTTACTTCTTCACGCCCAGCCACTGGCTGACAATTTTCTGATAATCACCGGTGGCTTTACTCAGGTGCAGCCACTGGTCGACATACATCTTCCAGCTCACGTCATCACGCGGCAGCATGTATGCCTTCTCGCCATATTGCAGCGGCTTTTTCGGATTCACCGCGCAGAGTTTCGGATAGTGTTTCTGCTGATACAGCGCTTCCGACGCATCAGTGATCATCACGTCCGCTTTCTTATCCACCAGCTTCTGGAAAATGGTCACGTTATCGCTCAGCGTCAGCGTGCCTTTCGGCAGATGGCTGTGCACGAAGGCTTCGTTGGTGCCGCCCGCCGGTTCAATCAGACGCACGGAAGGGCGGTTCAGCTGTTCAACCGTCTGGTACTGACGCACGTTTTCGCAGCGTACCAGCGGGATTTTCCCGTCCTGATCCAGCACATTGGCAAACCAGGCTTTCTGCTGGCGTTTCAGCGTGACCGAAATGCCACCCATCGCGATATCACAATGTCCGGCACTCATTTCGTCCGGCAGTGTTTTCCAGGTGACCGGCACCCAGTTCACTTTCACATCCAGACTCGCCGCCAGCGATTCGGCCATGGCGATATCAATGCCTTCGTACTGGCCGTTTTCTTTCAAAAACGTATACGGCTTATAGTCGCCGGTGGTGCAGACATTCAGCGAGCCTTTCTGTAATACGCGCTCAAGATGGGAAGACGTGGGATCCGCTTTTGCGAAACCGGGTAAAGCAGACAGTAAGGCAAGAGAACAGAGGACTTTTTTCATTATTTTTTCCTTGCGGTATCAATGTGCGCAAGTATAAGAAAAAACAGCCGATAAGTAATTAACCGGTATAGTCTTTGCAATACAATTCCGACTCATAAAAATTAAAACGACAGGAAAACTGCTATGTACAGCGTTGATGATTACGACCTGAAAATTCTGACCCTATTACAAGCCAACGGAAGACTGACCAATCAGGAATTAAGCGAACTGGTGGGGCTGTCGGCCTCACAATGCTCACGCCGCCGGATTGGTCTGGAGCAGGCGCAGATGATCCTCGGCTACCATGCCCGTCTGGCACCGGAAGCGTTAGGGTTGGGAATGATCGGTTTAATCGAAGTCCGCCTTATCAACCACTTACCTGCGCAGGTCGATGCCTTTCACAGTATGCTGGGCGAAGTGGATGCCATTATTGATGCCTATAAAACCACCGGCGATGCCGATTATTTACTTAAAGTGGCAGTCAAAGATTTAGCGGGTTTAAGTGCGTTGATTAGCCAAATCCTGTCAGTGCATAAAAGTGTTGCCCATGTGAAAACATCCGTCGTCCTTAACCGGTTAAAAGAAAACGGCTTATTGACGCTGGTCTGAGATTATTAACCTTATATTTCCCGTGCACTATAACGGGGATTTATTTTGGTGCAAGCTCACCGTGATGGTGCATTATTTTGCATGAGTATGCGTATTCTGTGCATGTAAAGAATAATTAACGCGTCGCAAAATCTTATTTTCGATTTTTAATGCAAATTCCGTGCGCGAATATTGCCTTAATTCCCCATCTCATTAATTATCCGGAAAGGGTAATTACGCATGAATATTTCGGGAACTGGGGAATTATGGCAAGTGTAGAAGACATCAAACAACCGGTTGAGCAGCCGCGTATCGGGCATACGCTGATTGAAGATGCGCTGGCGATCATTATCGGTACGCTGATGGTCTCTTTTGGCGTGGTGATGTTACGGCAGGTCGGCGCGCTGACCGGCGGCACCGCAGGAATGGCATTTCTGGCGCATTACGTGACGCAGGTGTCATTCGGTACCGCCTTTTTTATCATTAACTTACCTTTCTATTATCTCTCTTTCCGCCGTATGGGGTTGCAGTTCACCCTGAAAACCTTTGCCGCCGTCGCTCTGGTGTCGGTCTTCTCGGACCTGCATCCGATGTTTGTCCATTTCGATCATCTTCAGCCGTTCTACGCCACGCTGTTTGCCAATGTGATGATGGGCATCGGCTTCATTGTGCTGTTCCGCCATAAAGCCAGCCTCGGCGGCGTGAACATTCTGGCGCTGTTTCTGCAGGACAAATACGGTATCCGCGCCGGTAAACTGCAAATGGGCGTGGACTGCTGCATCGTGCTGGCATCGCTGTTCGTCGTGAGTTACGAAATGCTGATTGCCTCGGTGCTGGGTGCGGTGATTGTGAATCTGATTATCGCGATGAATCACCGTCCGGGGCGCTACAGCGTCTGACGATAAGGATAAAAAATGGCGCAACGCGTTGACCGGCAACGTGTGCGCCCTTTTTTTATCTACCGTTTTATACCTGCCGTGACCGCAATTACGCGCCGAAACCGCCGTCAATGGTCAGGTTCGCGCCGGTGATGTAACCCGCTTCCGGGCCGGAAAGATAAGCCACGAAGCTGGCGATCTCGCTGTCTTTGCCGTAGCGGTTGAGCGCCATGTAAGAACGCATACCGTCAGCCATTTCGCCGTCTGCCGGGTTCATATCGGTATCAACCGGGCCGGGTTGCACGTTATTCACGGTAATGCCGCGCGGACCTAAATCCCGAGCCAGACCTTTGGTCAGGCCGACGATGGCGGATTTGCTCATGGCATACACCGCGCCGCCCTGGAACGGCATACGGTCGGCGTTGACACTGCCGATGGTAATAATACGGCCGCCGTCAGGCATATGGCGCGCCGCCTGCTGGCTGGCGACAAACACGCTGCGCACGTTGACGGCGATGGTGCGGTCAAAATCATCCATCGTCAGCGCATCGATTTCGCCGAATGCCAGCACACCGGCGTTATTCACCAGAATATCGATTTTACCGAATGCGTTTGCCGCGCTGTCGATGGCGGTACGCACGCTGGTTTCATCGGCGCTGTCGGCTTTGATTGCCAGTGCTTTACCGCCGCTGGCCTCAATGCTTTTCACCAGCGCCTGGGCTTTGTCATCGGAAGAGACGTAAGTGAAAGCCACGCTGGCACCTTCGCTGGCCAGACGCTGAACGATAGCCGCGCCGATGCCGCGTGAACCGCCCTGAACGAAAGCGGCTTTGTCTTGCAGTGAATGTTGAGTAGTCATAATCAGATGCTCCGGATAAGGATGTTAATCGGGTTGGTGAACCGAGTATTCACCTGATCCGTGCGGTGAACTAGCCGGTAATCGCTATAATCATTTCAAACTGATGGTTTGAAATCGGAGAGAACGCATGCTTGTTCATCTGGATTGCTTTGTGATCAGCGCCGATACCGGCAGCTTTTCTGCGGCGGCGCGGCAACTCGGGCTGACCTCGGCGGCAGTGGGTAAGAATGTCACGACGCTGGAAACGCAACTCGGCGTGCGCCTGTTTCAGCGTAGTACACGCAAGCTGATGCTGACGGAGGCCGGTGAGCGATTTTTGCAGGAAGTGCGCGGCGGCCTGACCACGGTAAAAATGGCGATGCAGGGGCTTTCGACGTCGACTGAACGTCCTTCCGGCACGCTGAAAGTCAGCATGGGCACCTTTTTTGGTATGCACTTTATTTTGCCGCTGCTGGCCGAATTTTTGGAACTCTATCCGGATATTCAGCCCGACTGGGAATTCGATAACCGCAAAATTGACCTGATCGGCGAGCGGTATGATGCGGCGATTGGCGGCGGTTTCGAGCTGCCGCAGGGCATTGTGGCGCGCGAACTGGCACCGGTGCACGCGGTGCTGGCGGCGTCACCGGCGTATCTGCGCCAGCATCCGCCGTTTCTCGAGCCGGACGACCTGACGCGCGGACACGGCATCCGTATCCGTTCGCCGCAAACCGGCCGGATACGCAATTACATGCTGCGCAATGCCGCCGGACAGCAATCGCCGGTGGGATTGCCGTTGCGGATGACGTTCAACGAACCCGAAGCCTGTTGCCGCGCGGCGGTCATGGGGCTGGGGATTGTGATGGGCAATATGCCGGATTTGCTGCCTTCGCTGGAGAGCGGCGATCTGGTGCGGGTTTTGCCCGACTGGTATGCGGAAGCTGGCGGTATTTTTCTGTATTTTCCGACACATAAACTGCTTCCGGCGAAGACACGGGTCTTTGTCGATTTTATTATCGGGAAGTTTCGTGAGCACCAGATTGCGCGGCGTATTGATGCCCGGCTTTTTGTGCAAAAACCCGCCGTAAAATGACAACATAGTTGTCATCTTTTTTAACGAACTTTGATAGTCTGTGAAACAGTTGCGATGCGCCGGGCTGCCGGACGTGGATCGCAGCGCCACTCAACCAAACCAAGGAGATGTATACCGTGTTCCAACATGTCGATGCCTATGCCGGTGACCCGATTTTGTCGCTGATGGAAAGCTTCAAGACCGATCCGAGACAAGATAAGGTAAACCTGAGCATCGGTCTTTATTACGACGAGCAGGGTATTATTCCGCAACTGGCTGCGGTGGAAAATGCAGAGCAACAGCTGAACGCCGGGCCACAGGCCGCGTCAGTATATCTGCCAATGGAAGGTCTGCCGGCGTACCGCGCAGGCATTCAGGAACTGCTGTTTGGTGCGGATCATCCGGCATTGAAACAACAGCGTATCGCGACCATTCAGACCGTCGGCGGTTCCGGCGCACTGAAAGTCGGTGCGGATTTCCTCAAGTTTTACTTCCCGAATTCAGACGTTTACGTGAGCGACCCGACCTGGGAAAACCACGTGGCGATCTTTGGTGGCGCGGGCTTTAAAGTCCATACCTATCCGTACTTTGATCCGCAAACGCTGGGTGTGAATTTCACCGCGATGACTGAACGCCTGAAAACCTTACCGGCGCAAAGCATCGTGCTGCTGCACCCGTGCTGCCATAACCCGACCGGTTCTGACCTCACGCCAGCGCAGTGGGATCAGGTGATTGAAATTACCAAACAGCGCGAGCTGATCCCGTTCCTCGACATCGCCTATCAGGGCTTTGGCGCGGGCATCGACGACGACGCTTACGCCATCCGCGCGATGGCCGCTGCGGGCGTCAACTGCTTCGTCAGTAACTCCTTCTCGAAAATCTTCTCCCTGTACGGCGAACGTGTCGGCGGCCTGTCTGTGGTCTGTGAAGACAGCGATGCGGCGGGACGTGTACTGGGTCAGCTGAAAGCCACCGTGCGCCGCAACTACTCCAGCCCGCCGAACTTCGGGGCGAAAGTGGTGGCGAAAGTCCTGAGCGACAGCGCGCTGAATGCCCAGTGGAAAGCGGAAGTGGAGAAGATGCGCACCCGTATTCTGGAAATGCGTCACACGCTGGTCGACAGCCTGAAAACCGCCTTGCCGGGCCGTGATTTTGACTACCTGCTGCAACAGCGCGGGATGTTCAGCTACACCGGTTTCAGCGAAGCGCAGGTTGTCCGTCTGCGTGAGGAATTCGGTGTTTACCTGATCCTCAGCGGCCGCGTCTGTATGGCAGGTCTGAATCACCACAATGTGAAACAGGTGGCTGAAGCTTTCGCCGCCGTCCAGTAAATCCCCGCCATACTTCGGGCTACGGATGCGTTGGTTGCGTTCACTCACCCCGGTCACAGGGTACGTCCCTGCTCCCGGGGCTTCCTGAACTTACCGCCTTCCCGTAACCCAAATTATTCAGGGGATTGGATGTGTATAAGGCTGACAGAAATGTCGGCTTTTTTTTATTCCGATGCGCTGACTTTAATCACTTCGACCTGATGGTTTTTCAGCACCTTGAGCAATCCGGCGGGCGGAAGTTCGTCGGTGAACAGCGCCGTGGCCTGCGAGACGTTGCCGATTTCCACCGCTGCCGAGGCATGATATTTGGTGTGATCGGCCGCCAGCAGAATATGGCGTGAATGCGCCATCATGGTTTTCACTACGCTGGCCTCGTTGACGTCAAATTCCAGCAGGGCGCCGTCACCTTCAATCGCGCCGACGCTGGTCACCAGATAATCGGCACGGAATCCGGCGACAAACGCCGTGGCCGCCGGGCCGATAATCCCGCCGTTGTGCGGGCGCAACGTGCCGCCGGGCACCATCACTTCAAAGCGCGGATTCTTATACAAAATATGCGCGACGCGCAGACAGTTAGTGATAATCCGCAACCGGTTGTGATTGAGCAGCGAGTGCGCCACCTGCTCGACGGTGGTGCCGATGGTGATAAATACCGTCGAACCGTCGGGAATGTAATCAGCAATGGCTTCCGCAATGGCTTTTTTCTCTTCCGTCCAGGATATCTCGCGCTGCTCAAAGGCAGTATTGACCACGCTTGAGGCACGTCCCGCGCCGCCGTGATGGCGGGTGATCAGCCCCTGATCGCTGAGCTTGCGGATATCGCGGCGGGCGGTTTGGGTCGATACATCCAGCAGCGCCGCCAGTTCTTCAATGTTCATATAACCGCGTTCGGCAATCAGCCCGAGCAATTGATCGTGACGCGGATTGCCGGTCAGTTCAGTAAGACTCATGGATACATCCTTTAAAATGAGCGTATGAGTCGTATTCTATACAGAAAGTGACAAAAAAGACCGGGTCTGATCACAGTCAGGGATCCCCGCACGGCCACCCGGCTGTGTGCATTTCAGTGCGGCCACCCCGCTGGCAAAACGCACGGCTTCGCCGGAAGAGGCGCCCTGCGCCAGACTGACCGCCAGCGCACCGTGAAAAACATCCCCCGCGCCGGTGGTATCCACCACCCTGACGGCAAAACCCGGCTGATGATGCAGGCTGTCATTTTCCAGCCACAGACAACCTTGCCCGCCTTGTGTGACATACACCTGACCTTTTGTGAGCGTTTGGGCTTTGACTAACGCAGAACCGGCATCTGCTTCGCCGGTCAGCCGTTGCAAGCCGGGGGCAGAGAATGCGCTGTGATCGCTTAACGTCACCAGACCGGCGATATCCTGCGGCGTCACATCGGCATCCAGCACGGTGAGCACACCGGCCTGACGCGCCAGCGTAAACGCCTGTTTCGCGCCGTCGTGCCAGCGCACATCCGCCAGCACCACATCCCATTGCGAAAAGTCGAGCGCCTGCAACCAGGTCGCGGAAACGGGCAAGTCCGGGCTGGGATAATTGATGATGATCCGCTCCCCGTGCTGATCCACCAGGATGGCGGATTGTGACGAACGGGCCTGCTCAACGCGGCGGACATAGCGGGTGTTTACCCCCAGGGATTCCAGCTCCGCGAGCAGCCGGTTGCCGGTATCGTCATCGCCCACGCGGCCAATAAAGTCCACCTGCGCGCCCAGTTTAGCCGCCGCCACCGCTGCCGTGGCCGCCGGGCCGCCACCCACTTCATGATATTTTTCAGCGACATATTTCCCTCCTTCCGCAGGTAATTCATTCACGTAATAAATCCGGTCCATTACGGCGATCCCGACACAGGCAATGCGAATCATGGCTATTCCTTAAGCGTGTTTTGATGAGGTTATTTTAATTCAGCGAATTGTTAAAAAAGTGATGGCTGTCAATTTTTTGACCTGAAATTACAAATACGATCAAAAAACGACAAACAAAGACACCGCTGATTATCAAAAAGTGACATGGCTGATCAGCGCAAAGGAGAGACGCATGGCAAATGTGGCATTTATAGGGCTGGGGCAAATGGGCGCGCCGATGGCCGCCAATCTGATTAAACAGGGACACCGCCTCAGCGTGTTCGATGTCAATCCGCAGGCGGTGGCAGCACTGGGGCGGCAGGGCGCAACAGGCAGCAGGAGCGCGGCAGAGGCGGCGGAGGGCGCAGAATTTGTCATCACCATGCTGCCCAACGGTGATCTGGTGCGCGATGTGCTTTTTGGCCGCGACGGCATTTGCGAAACCCTGAGTCCGTCTGCGCTGGTGATCGACATGTCGACCATTCACCCGTTGCAGACCGACACGCTGATCGCACAGATGCACGAAAAAGGGTTCAGCCTGATGGACGTGCCGGTGGGCAGAACCTCGGATCACGCCGTCGCGGGGACCTTATTGCTGCTGGCTGGCGGTACGCAGGAACAGGTTGAGCGTGCCACGCCGGTGCTGATGGCGATGGGATCAGAGCTGATCAATGCGGGCGGGCCGGGCAAAGGCATCCGCGTCAAACTGATCAATAACTACATGAGCATCGCGCTGAATGCGCTCTCCGCCGAAGCCGCCGTGCTGTGCGAAGCGCTGGATCTCTCTTTCGATGTGGCGTTGCAGGTGATGAGCGGAACCCCTGCCGGAAAAGGCCACTTCACGACTTCATGGCCGAACAAAGTGCTGAAAGGCGATCTGTCACCGGCCTTCATGATTGACCTCGCCCATAAAGATCTCGGTATCGCGCTGGACGTCGCCAACCAGCTGCATGTGCCGATGCCGCTCGGTGCGGCTTCCCGCGAAGTGTACAACCAGGCGCGCGCCGCCGGGCGCGGGCGTCAGGACTGGACCGCCATTCTCGAGCAGGTGCGCACCAGCGCCGGTCTGCCTCAGAAAACACATCCGTAACGCATTAACCAAGGAAAGTTGCATGACTCACTACAGCCTTAACGATATCACCCGTCCTTCCGGCGGCTTCGCCATGCTGGCGGTCGATCAGCGGGAAGCGATGCGCTTAATGTTCATGGCCGCAGGCGCAAAAGCCCCGGTCACCGATCAGGTGCTGACCGATTTTAAAGTCAATGCGGCGCGGATTTTATCGCCGTACGCTTCCGGGATTCTGGTCGATCAGCAGTTCTGTTACCGCCAGATTGTTGAGCAACAGGCCATCGCGAAAAGCTGCGCGATGATTGTCGCGGCAGACGAATTTATTCCGGGCAACGGCATTCCGGTGGACAGCGTGGTGATCGACAACAATGTCGATCCGCAGCAGGTCAGGGAAAACGGCGGCAAGGCGCTGAAATTGCTGGTGCTGTGGCGCAGCGATGAAGATCCGCAACAGCGCCTGGAGATGGTGAAAGCCTTCAATCAACGCTGCCATGCGCACGGCTTGCTGAGCATTATCGAGCCGGTGGTCAGGCCGCCGCGTCGTGGCGACAAATTTAACCGCGAACAGGCGATTATCGATGCCGCAAAAGAACTCGGCGACAGCGGCGCTGACCTTTATAAAGTCGAAATGCCGCTCAGCGGGCGCGGCACGCAGGCCGAACTGCTGCGCGCCTCGCAACACCTCAATGAACATATTCATATGCCTTGGGTGATCCTCTCTTCCGGCGTCGATGAAAAACTCTTCCCGCGCGCGGTCAGCGTCGCCATGACGGCGGGCGCGTCCGGTTTCCTCGCAGGCCGTGCGGTCTGGTCATCCGTGGTCGGTTTACCCGATACCGGACTGATGCTCAGGGACATTTCCGCGCCGAAATTGCAGCGTCTGGGTGAAATCGTGGACGAAATGATGGCGCGCCGCCGCTAACGAAAGGAGTGGAAAATGAAATGGTTTAACACGATGAGCCACCACCGCTGGCTGGAGCAGGAAACCGACCGGATTTTCGATTTTGGTAAACATGCCGCCGTGCCCACCGGCTTCGGCTGGCTGGGCAATAACGGACAGGTGCGGGCCGATATGGGCACCCATTTGTGGATCACCGCCCGCATGTTGCACGTCTATTCCGTTGCCGCAGGCATGGGCCGTCCCGGTGCCTATTCGCTGGTCGATCACGGCATCCGCGCGCTCAACGGTGCGCTGGCGGATAAACAGCACGGCGGCTGGTACGCCTGCGTAAACGATGAAGGCGTGGTGGATGCCTCAAAACAAGGTTATCAGCATTTCTTCGTCCTGCTGGGCGCGGCCAGTGCGGTCACCACCGGCCATCCCGACGCCAGAGCATTGCTCGATCAGGCCATCGGTGTGATCGAAAAATACTTCTGGAGTGAAGACGAACAGATGTGTCTCGAGTCGTGGGATGAAGCGTTCAGCGAAACCGAAGCCTATCGCGGCGGTAACGCCAATATGCACGCGGTCGAAGCCTTCCTGATCGTTTACGACGTCACGCACGAGCGCAAATGGCTGGATCGCGCACTGAGAATTGCCTCGGTGATCATTCATGACGTCGCCCGCCGGGGTGAGTATCGCGTTAATGAACATTTCGATACGCAGTGGAACCCGATCCGCGATTACAACAAAGACAATCCGGCGCACCGTTTCCGCGCTTACGGCGGCACGCCCGGCCACTGGATCGAATGGGGCCGCCTGATGCTGCATCTTCATGCCGCGCTGGAAGCCCGTTTTGAAACGCCGCCAGCCTGGCTGCTGGAAGATGCCAAAGGGCTGTTCCACGCCACGATCCGCGATGCCTGGGCACCAGACGGCGCAGACGGCTTTGTTTATTCCGTTGACTGGGAAGGGCAGCCTATTGTGCGCGAACGGGTGCGCTGGCCCATTGTCGAGGCGATGGGCACCGCGTATGCGTTGCACTGCCTGACCGGCGAAGCGCAATACGAAAGCTGGTATCAGACATGGTGGGAATACTGCGTCAAATACCTGATGGACTATGAAAATGGCTCGTGGTGGCAGGAGCTGGATACCGACAACAAAGTCACCACCAAAGTCTGGGATGGCAAACAGGATATTTATCATCTTCTGCACTGTCTGGTGATCCCGCGCCTGCCGCTGGCGCCGGGGCTGGCACCCGCCGTGGCCGCCGGTCTGCTGGACATCAATGCAAAATAAACATCACGGAGACCATCATGAGTACCCTACAAAATAAAAATACTCAGATTGAATTTATCGCCGGTAATAATGAATTTTCGCTGATTTATCAGCAGCGCCTGATTTTACGTCATACCGCGCAAGCGCCCTGTTTATGGATTGGCGGCGGCGAGGCGGATATCGAGATGTTCCGTGGCAATTTCAGCATTAAAGATCGCCTGAATGAAAAGGTGGCCCTGACCGAGGTAAAAATTACCGCGCAGCCGGCGGGATGGGATTTGCATTTCAGCCGGGGCGACAGCCTCAGCGCTTCGCTTGTGATCACCACGGATGACAGCGGGCGTTTACAGCTTAACCTGCAAAACGACGACTGCGCGCATAACCGCATCTGGCTGCGGCTGGCGGCACAGCCAGAAGATCATATTTACGGCTGCGGCGAACAATTTTCCTACTTTGATTTGCGCGGCAAACCCTTCCCGCTGTGGACCAGCGAACAGGGCGTCGGCCGCAACAAACAGACCTATGTCACCTGGCAGGCCGACTGCAAAGAGAACGCAGGCGGCGACTATTACTGGACGTTCTTCCCGCAACCCACTTTTGTCAGCACGCAGAAGGTTTACTGTCACGTTGAAAACAGCGGCTATATGAATTTCGATTTCAGTGCGCCGGATTATCACGAACTGGCTTTCTGGGAAGACAACGCCACGCTGCGTTTTGAATGCGCCGACAGCTATATCAGCCTGCTGGAAAAACTCACCGCATTGTTAGGCCGCCAGCCCGAATTGCCGGACTGGGTGTACGACGGCGTGACGCTGGGCATTCAGGGGGGCACGGACGTCTGCCAGCAAAAACTCGACGCCATGCGTGACGGCGGCGTGAAGGTCAACGGCCTCTGGGCGCAGGACTGGTCAGGTATCCGCATGACCTCGTTTGGCAAACGCGTGATGTGGAACTGGAAATGGAACCGCGAACTGTATCCGCAACTCGATGAGCGTATCGCGCAGTGGAAAGAAGAGGGCGTGCAGTTTCTTTCTTACATCAATCCGTACGTCGCCAGCGATCGTGACTTATGCGCAGAGGCATCCGAACACGGCTATCTGACTAAAGACGCCCGTGGCGAGGATTACCACGTCGAGTTCGGTGAGTTTTACGCAGGCGTGGTCGATCTGACTCATCCCGCGGCCTATGAGTGGTTTAAAGACGTCATCAAGAAGAACCTGATTGAGCTGGGTTGTGGCGGCTGGATGGCCGATTTTGGCGAATATCTGCCTACTGATACTTTCCTGCATAACGGCGTCAGCGCGGAAATTATGCACAACGCCTGGCCCGCCCTGTGGGCGAAGTGCAATTACGAAGCCTTGCAGGAAACCGGCAAACTCGGCGAGGTGCTGTTCTTTATGCGCGCCGGATACACCGGCAGCCAGAAGTATTCGACCATGATGTGGGCGGGCGATCAGAACGTTGACTGGAGCCTGGATGACGGGCTGGCCTCGGTGATCCCGGCGGCGTTGTCGCTGGCGATGAGCGGCCACGGCCTGCATCACAGCGACATTGGCGGTTACACCACGCTGTTCGACATGAAACGCAGCAAAGAATTGCTGCTGCGCTGGTGCGATTTCAGCGCCTTCACGCCGATGATGCGCACCCACGAAGGCAACCGTCCGGGCGATAACTGGCAGTTTGACGGCGACGCGGAAACCATCGCGCATTTCGCCCGCATGACCGGCGTGTTTACCCATCTCAAGCCGTATATCCGTCAGGCCGTCAGGCAAAACAGCCAGAGCGGTTTGCCGGTGATGCGCCCGTTATTCCTGCATTACGAAGACGATGCCCGCACTTACACGCTGAAATACCAGTACCTGTTTGGTCGTGATCTGCTGGTGGCACCGGTGCATGAAGAAGGGCGCAGCGAGTGGTCGCTGTATCTGCCGCAGGATACGTGGATCAACGCCTGGACCGGAGAAACCCGGCACGGCGGCGATGTCACCGTGGCCGCGCCGTTGGGTAAACCGCCGGTCTTTTATCGTGCAGACAGCGAGTGGGCAGCGTTGTTCGGCGAATTACGTCACCTCTGATAAGGCTCAGCGGCCGGGGTTGAATCATCAGCCCCGGCAGATGAAGGAGAATAATAATGAGTCAGCCAACACCGGAAAACCCCGCGACCCTGCGCCTGCCTTTCAGGGAAAAACTGGCCTACGGCATGGGGGATTTAGGCTCCAATATCCTGCTCGATATCGGCACGCTGTATCTGCTGAAATTTTACACCGACGTGCTCGGCCTGCCGGGGACTTACGGCGGCATTATCTTTTTGATCGCCAAATTCTTTACCGCGTTTACCGATATGGGCACCGGCATCATGCTGGATTCTCGCCGTAAAATCGGGCCGAAAGGGAAGTTTCGCCCGTTCGTGTTATACGCCGCGTTTCCGGTGACGTTGCTGGCTGTCGCCAATTTCGTCGGCACGCCGCTGGAGATCACCGGTAAAACCGTGGTGGCAACGCTGCTCTTCATGCTGTATGGATTATTTTTCAGCATGATGAATTGTTCCTATGGCGCGATGGTGCCTGCCATCACTAAAAATCCGGACGAACGCGCCTCACTGGCGGCATGGCGTCAGGGCGGAGCCACGCTGGGGCTGCTGTTGTGTACCGTCGGGTTTGTGCCGGTAATGAACCTGCTGGAAGGCAGTGCGCAGCGCAGTTATATTTTTGCCGCGACGCTGTTCTCGCTGGTGGGCTTGCTGTTTATGTGGTTGTGTTATGCCGGGGTGAAAGAGCGTTATGTCGACGCGCAGCCCGCCAGTCACACGCAAAAACCGGGGTTGTTGCAGTTATTCCGGGCGATTGCCGGTAACCGTCCGCTGTTCATTCTGTGCATCGCCAATCTCTGCACGCTGGGGGCGTTCAACGTCAAACTGGCGATTCAGGTGTATTACACGCAGTACGTGCTCAACGATCCGATCCTGCTCTCCTACATGGGCTTTTTCAGCATGGGATGCATTTTCATCGGCGTGTTCCTGATGCCCGCTGCCGTGCGGCGGTTCGGCAAGAAAAAAGTCTATATCGGCGGTCTGGCGCTGTGGATTGTCGGCGACATCCTCAACTACTTCTACGGCAGCGGCTCGGTCAGTTTTGTGGCGTTCTCCTGTCTGGCGTTCTTCGGCTCGGCGTTCGTCAACAGCCTGAACTGGGCGCTGGTCTCCGACACGGTGGAATACGGTGAATGGCGCACCGGCGTGCGTTCGGAAGGCACGGTCTACACCGGTTTTACCTTCTTCCGCAAAGTCTCGCAGGCGCTGGCGGGTTTCTTCCCCGGCCTGATGCTGACGCAAATCGGCTATGTGCCTAACGTCGTGCAGTCGGCGGGCACGCAGGAAGGGCTGCGCCAGCTGATCTTCATCTATCCCTGCGCGCTGGCAGCGATCACCATCGTGGCGATGGGCTGCTTCTATAACCTCAATGAGAAAATGTACGTACGCATCGTGGCCGAAATCGAGCAGCGCAAGCAGACGGCATAAGGCATTCACTGTGAGGATCGATTATGAAAGAGTGTCATCACCCTGATCCGCTGACGTTGCGTGAGAAGTGCGCCTATGGAATGGGCGATTTTGGCTCGAACCTGATGTTGTGTATCGGCACGCTGTATCTGCTGAAATTTTATACCGATGAACTGGGGATGCCGGCGTTTTATGGCGGCATCATCTTTCTGGTGGCGAAATTTTTCACCGCCTTCACCGATATGCTGACCGGCGTGTTACTCGATTCACGCCGCCGTATTGGCGCGCGGGGCAAGTTCAGGCCGTTTATTCTCTATGCCTCGGTGCCGGTCGGGCTGGTGGCGACCGCGCAGTTTATGGCGAATGATTTTGGCCTGCCGGTGAAGACGGCGCTCGCCACCGTACTGTTTATGCTGTTCGGCCTGTTCTACAGCCTGATGAACTGTTCGTACGGTGCGATGGTGCCCGCCATCACCAAAAATCCGCACGAACGGGCACAGCTGGCAGCCTGGCGGCAGGGCGGCGCGACCCTCGGGTTGCTGCTCTGTACCGTCGGGTTTATGCCGGTGCAGGCATTGCTCGGCGCTTCCCCGTCGGTGGGGTATTTCTCCGCCGCGCTGATTTTCGCCACCTGCGGCATTTTGTGTATGGGCTGGTGCTATCGCGGCGTGCGGGAACGTTACGTTGAACTCACGCCTGCGGGGCATAAATCCGGCATTCTGCGGTCGTTCCGCGCCATATTTCGCAATCCGCCGTTGCTGGTGTTGTGCCTCGCCAACCTGTGTACGCTGGCGGCGTTTAACATCAAACTGGCGATCCAGGTGTATTACACGCAGTACGTCCTCAACGATATTCATCTGCTGTCGTGGATGGGTTTTTTCAGCATGGGCTGCATTCTGGTCGGCGTTTTTCTGGTGCCGGGCTGCGTGAAACGGTTTGGTAAAAAACAGGTGTATCTGGGCGGATTACTGCTGTGGGCGACCGGCGATATCTTTAATTTCCTGTGGGGAAACAGCTCGCTGAGTTTTGTGCTGTTCTCCTGCATGGCGTTCTTTGGCACCGCCTTTGTCAACAGCCTGAACTGGGCGCTGGTGCCGGATACCGTCGATTACGGCGAATGGAAAACCGGCATCCGCGCCGAAGGCTCGGTGTATACCGGTTACACCTTTTCGCGAAAAATCTCCGCCGCGCTCGCCGGTTTTCTGCCCGGCATCATGCTGACCCAGATCGGGTATATCCCGAATGCGGTACAAAGCAGCGCGACTTTACTCGGCTTGCGCCAGCTGATCTTTATCTGGCCCTGCTTACTGGCGATCAGCGCGGCGATCATCATGGGCGTATTTTACAAACTCAATGAAGCACGCTTTGCCAAAATCATTGAAGAAATCGGTGCGCGTAAGAAAGGAGACATTCCCCGTCCTGTCATTGAGAAAGAAAAGACTTCTGTGTTAAGCCTGTAAATCGTTCAGGTTTGCTATGGTTAACCGAGGGCACTTTCGTGCCACGTAGCTTTCACGTTACAAGGAGAAACCCAAACATGACCAGTTCGGAACTGCTGACCTATTGCATGGGGAAACCCGGCGCAGAGCAAAGTGTGGAAAATCAGCGCGGTGCAAATCAGGTAAAAGTGGGCGACGCGATGTTTGCCATGGTGTGTGAAATCGATGGCCGCGAGGCGATTTCGCTGAAAACCAGCCCGGAGCTGGCTGAGCAATTACGCGCCCAACACCCGGATATCGTGCCGGGTGATCATCTCAATAAAGCGCACTGGAACACGGTGTTCCTCGACGGTTCGCTGCCCGATTCCCAGTTTTATTATCTGATCGACGGTTCCTATCAGCTGGTGGTCTCCGGCCTGCCGGAAGCCGTACGTCAGGAAATTGGCCGCTGATTTTCCGGCCACTGACCGCTGCTGAGCGTGGCGGGGGAGAAATCCACCGCTTCAGCCCGCCACGGCAGTGCGGCGCGAAAACGCCACACACGGGTGATGTCCAGACTCCAGTAACGCTCTGCGCCTGCGGGGCCGGGAATGTCTTCCGGCTGCCAGTGGATCTGCGTGTGCCCCTGAACATGCAACAGGTCACCGTTTTCGAAATCGATAAACAGCAACGCTGCGCGCGGTTCTGCCAGTAAATTCCCCAGCGTATTCATATAACGGTTGCCGCGAAAATCCGGCACCCACAACCGGTTGCCCACCAGATGCGCAAACCCCGGCTGACCGCCGCGATGCGACACATCGGCACCGCCGTGGGCGTGGCTGGCGATAAAAAACGTATCGGCGCGGGCAATCAGTGCGCGGGCATCGTCATCCGGTTCGCTCATGTCTTCCCGTGCGGGAAGCGGCAAACGGACCGGCACATCGGCCAGTTTGCGGATCTGAATATACTGCGGACAATTGCCAAAACTCTGATCGACGAGGATCTCGAGGCGATTTTTATCCATGCGCCCGATCCTGCCGTTCACGCGGTTACGCCGCCGGTTGGAGAAATCGATCCCCAGCCCGCCGATCTGTTTCCCCGGCTGTAAGGCGGCCAGCGCCGGATCGTCATCCCGGCGCGGCGCATTGATCCGCAAATGGCTGTCATCCGGCGTACGGATAAACCCGGCGGGGCCGGTCAGCAGGGTTGCCACCGGCCAGCCGCTGTCATCCAGCGTCGAGATAAACAGATACGGCAATGCGGCGAAAAACAGCCGGTGCTGTTCCGGCATCGCTTCGCGGATACCGTGCGCGGTGACGTCAAACCCTGCCATGTCCTGAGCCAGGATTTCGTCTGCATGGAAAGGGTTATTCATCGTCTTTTACCCCGCAATTTCAGGCAGTGGCAACGCCGGAAGTGGCGTAAAGCCCGGCAGGCTTTCAATCCGTTTCAGCCAGCGTTGAATGGCCGGATAATCGGCCAGAGAAACCCCGCCTTCCGGTGCTGTGGCGACATAGCCGTAACAGGCCAGATCGGCAATCGTGGCGCGCTCCGTCGCCAGAAACTCCCGGCTTTCCAGATGCTGTTCAAGCTGCGGCAGGAATTTCGCCGTCACTTTCAGCGCACTTTCATACACTTCCGGTGCAGAAAACTGTTTCACCATGCGCGCAGAGGCCGGACCGTAGCGCACTTCACCGGCGGAGCGGGACAACCATTTTTGCACTTCAGCGGCCTGCAGCGGATCTTCCGGTAACCAGTGGCTGTCCGGCGCATAGCGTTTCACCAGATACACCAGAATCGCATTGCTGTCGGTGAGCACGTGTTCTGCGTCGATAAGTACCGGCACCTGTCGCAGCGGATTGAGTTGCGCGAATCCGGCGCTCTGACGCACTTCCTGACCGCCGTCTTTCGTCTCAAACGGCAGGCTGAGCATGTTCAGCAGCAGGGTCACGCGGTGGCAGTGGCCGGAAAGCGGGGTACTGTAAAGTTGAATGGCGGGCATGGGCTGTCTCCTTTAGGGTCTGACGTCAAGATTACTCTTGCACTAAATGATTGTGATCCACGAAGATTGAAATTGAGCGTTTCACCAGCACAGGCCATTTACTTACACGTCTCCGGAACACCACACTCACATTACAGACAGGTCGGCTTTTTAAATACCCATCTTTCGTAAGATTCGCTTTGCTGCGGTCTTGACGTTTTGTTGTGGTTCGTTGGATCTCTCCGGAGATGATTTCCATCTCTCGTTGAGTTCCTTCGCCGCATTGGCGGAGTACATTTCACCTCCCGACGGCCACGGAGACTTTGTTTCTCTCAGCCAGGGCGAAGGGACTTAACGGGAATGGGGATAGGGGATTATCAACGAACTACAACCCGACGAGACGCGAGCAGGGCGAATGTCGAGGCGGCCTACAGTGGGCCCTGATGAAATCAGGAATTGCCGGTGTGTTGGTGTCTAAATTCAGAAGGGGGGGGCTGCGGTCAGCAATGCCCCCGTAACTGCCGCCTCACCAAATCAAGATCAGTATAATGTTAAAATAAGATACTCAGCAAAAAAGCCCCGCAAGAAACATTTATTCAGCACGAATATGACGTATCTTAATTGTGAACAATTTTTTTGCATGACTCTGCTTTGTTACCCATTTGGAGAAATCCATGATTAAACATTCTCAGTACAAGCTTGAAAGCAGAACCGAAAAGCTCGGTCGCTTCGACGTACCTGGTGTTCATGGCTCCTTTGAAGTACGCAAATTGACTGGTCGTAAAGAACGCCCTGTTTTAATGGTTGTTCGTGCTGGCTGGGAAAAAGCACCTTCGTTCGAGGATGTTACACCTGTCATTGAGGTTTTTTTCGAAAAATGGTCAAACAAAACCGGCCGACCAAGTTTCTCATTGGCGTGACTTGGGCAAAGCAGATTTTGATTTTGCGGCTAAAGCTATCGAAGTATTCAAACAAAAACACTCACACTCTAAGAAATTTCTACAACCTTTTAAAACTCCGACTGTTTAAGTTCCGTCAGAGTCCAAAAGTCGGGCTAACAAAAAATTAATTTAAGTATTTTCAATTAGCCCTGAGTAATCATAACTTTTTTTACATTTTCATCAGGAAAGCGTAAAATAGCAGACGGTAAATTCAATGACATTATTTAAGGACGAATTGATGCGTATGTTTATTCTTGCGGCCATGTTATTTTTACAAGGATGCTCTGACACCAAAGATATCACCTTACCCTTCGAAGAAGCTATAACAATGCCGGGATATGGTTATATTCAAATTGACCTTAGTCATTCTACGCTGGCAGATCAGGATGACAGCAGGCTAAGGGACTATCATCTATTTTATGTTGGTGATGGTAAATACTTATCAGTAACGGTCCCAGACGCCATCCCAAGAGGGCGTGTGATTTATGCCTATGCTCCGTTCTACAAAGACTTTGAACTGTATAGTATATCCACAGGATACATGAATTTTAAATGTGAAAGATGCGGGCGAGACATAATTAGTGGCTCTGTTGAGGTGTACTTGACAAATACAACAGGCCCGGCGTGGTGTGAAGAGACAAATTACACGAATAACAAATCATTTAATTACACTGATGGATGTAAAAGAGAAGCCCCGCAAAATAATGGAAAGGGTATTCATAACGCGTTTATGGGTGATATTTATTTAACGCCAAAAGTTAATGACATTCATTATTCCTTTACTAACAGACAACGACCAGGACATCAAAGTGCAGGTTCATAAACAATGATCTCACTATTAATATAACTTGACTAAATCATCTAGCCAAACGATGAGCCATTAATGTAACTTGTTTCTCTTAAAAGGACTTAAAAATGAATTTTAAAACGAAGGCTCTATGTATTTCGCCACTTATCTTCTTAGCTATCTCATGCTCTAATAAAGAAGACTATAAATTAGACGGTTCAAATATACCCGGTTATTTTAATAATCAATTCTATGGAAAAATTGAATTCAGCAGGAAAGATGGGCTACTAGAAAAGTCAGCAAAAGACTTAACTATCATCTATAATAACCCAGACTCTCGGTACTCTAGCGACTTTAATGTTCTTGATACAGGGCCTTTAGTCTATATATTACCCATACCGTACCCCACAATTAAAAAAATAGACCTCTACGAAACAGATGTACGAATTCAAGCTATCGAAAAAAATAACACGTTAACTTTCGAGGTAAGGAAGTTTAAGGATAAATACTACCTCAAGAGCTTTTTTTTATATGGCTTGGAGGCAGGTCATTATCATGAAGAACAAAAGCTATATGCTACAGTCCTTTATCCAGAAATAAAATACACACCATGCGATAAGAAAGGTAGAAATGAAACTTTTCTGATCGAACCGACAGGTATATCTTATGAGTTTTGGAGATATATGGAAGAGAAGGATATCCAGAAAGTCGCTGATTCGGCGAGCGCAAACAGTCAGTTAACTATGAAATTAATTAATTTCGATGGATGCTTAACACTTTATAGAAACCCGAATCGTGAGTATAAAGAACTTCCTGCGGCAAAGAAACTTCCTTTAGATTTGTTATAAATATTCAATCAAAAGACATTTGTAATGCAACCAACGTGCTCGAGCCCGTTGGTTGTATTAACATTGCATGCTACATATCCTAACTCATTGTTATTTATAATTTGCCGGCTTGGAATTTCTTATCATCACATCTATATCCTGAGCGGATATATCTCCTGATGTAGCAAGCAGATAATAATGACCTTCATATTCGTGAACTTGTACAGAATATTTGTCAGTTAAAACTTCAGATACAGGAGCTGGTTTGTCACGTTCACAGAATTGAGCCATTGGCTGCATATCGCGGGGAAGTTCAATTTGTTGAGAATCGTAGAGGCCATTAAAAACTTTCCCATGTAGCTCTCCACCCACGACCAGGTAATCAACATAATGCATTGTATTCTCCTTTAAATTAAATAGGCTTTTCAGGTTCCATACGTCCAAGCTGCGTCTTCATAGTCCTGAGCAATCTCTAAACGAATTGCAGACTTTGCTTCTGGCTCGTTTTGACACAATGATCAGTACATTGATGCCTGAGTTTGTTGATAAAGACAAAGCCTGCAAAGCGTTAGTTCTTCCAGATAATGAGTTTTTGGACTGCTTTATTCAACCACGCTGGATATCTCACGTCAGGCCGTAAATTTACGCATGAAAGGGAACAAACTGCTGGCGTTTAAAAAAATAGCGATTTTGTTTTCCCAGTACTTCAGTATGGCAGCCTGGCGGAAGCTGCCCGCAAACTTCACCGTTCGCCTCCGGCGATCACCCGCGCCATTGCCTCGCTGGAACACCGTTTTGGCGCGAGGCTGGTGGAGCGCACCACCCGCAGTCTGGCACCGACAGAAGCGGGCGCACGGCTGGCGGAAAAAGCCCGGCTGCTGCTCAGTCAGTATCAGAACGCGGTGGAAGACACGGCAGAAACCCAGCTCAGCGGCCTGCTGCGCATCACCGCGCCGGTGCAGTTCGGCCGTAAACACGTCGCGCCGCTGGTGATGGAATTTCTGGCGCAACATCCTGATATGCAAATTGAAATGATGTTCAATGACCGCAATCTGGATCTGATCGACGAAGGGCTGGATCTGGCGGTGCGTATCGGCCATCAGGAAGATTCAGGCAAAGTGGCGCGCAAGGTCGCCGAAGTCACCCGCGTGCTGGTCGCCAGCCCGGCGTATCTGGCGCAGCATGGCGAGCCGCAGCATCCGTCGGAACTGGCTGCGCATCAGACGATTATGGGCACGCTGCGCACGCAAATCCGCGAATGGCGTTTCGGGCCGCACGAGGACGAACTGCGCGTCCGGTTGTCGCCACGTCTGCTCTCCAATGACGTGGAATCGCAGTTGCTGGCGGTGCGCAGCGGGCAGGGGATCGCGCGGCTATTGTCGTATCAGGTGAGTGACGATGTGCAGGCGGGCACGATGGTGCGGATCCTGACGGATTTCGAGCCGCTTCCGTTGCCGATACAACTGATGGCGCAGCATGTGCAGCAAATGCCGCGCAAGGTGCGGACATTCTGGGACTTTGCTTATCAGCGGCTGAGTGCGCTTCCGCAACTTCATGCGTTAGACGCATCCTCTGAACAGTGATGCGGATCACGCTCGCGGGCGGCAAAAATAACCTACTCTGAGAGTTGTGCAAAAACAGTGAGTTACTTGAGGACCGGTGTCCGTTTGCTCACGCCAACCCAGAAGGAAAGGATGATGACCCGTAACCGGCTGAATCTTGCCACGCTTTTGATTCTGGCGCTCAGTGCGCCGTTCCCCCTGACCGTCTCTGCGCAAAGTCTGCCGCAGGATCCTGATGCGTCGGTGCCTGCGAAGCATTACATCACGGCGGTAAATCCCGATTTAACCATCACTTACCGGCTGTATGCGCCGACCGCCGAACATGTCGATGTGGTGACCGGTGCCACGCCGGTGACCTACATTCCGCATCAGATGACCAAAGACGATAAAGGCGTCTGGAGCTGGACATCGCATGCCCAGAAACCCGATCTGTATGAATATTTCTTCAACGTTGATGGCTTGCGGATTGCCGATCCGGGCAGTGCGATGCCAAAACCGCAGCGTCAGGTGAACACCAGCCTGATCCTGGTGCCGGGCAGTATTCTGGATGTGAAAAACGTGCCGCACGGCGAAGTCCGCACGCTGACCTATCATTCCGCCGCGCTGAATTCTGAACGTCAGGTCGCGGTGTGGACGCCGCCGGGTTACAGCGATGCCTCAACGCCGCTGCCGGTGCTCTATTTCTACCACGGTTTTGGCGACACCGGCCGCTCGGCGCTGGATCAGGGGCGCATTCCGCAAATCATGGATAACCTGCTGGCGGAGAAAAAAATCGCGCCGATGCTGGTGGTCATTCCTGATACCGAGACCGATGCCAAAGGCGTGGTGCCGGAGGATTACGTCACCAAAGATCGCCGGAAGGAATTCTATCCGCGCAATGCTGCCGCCGCCGATAAAGAACTGACCGGTGACATTATCCCGCTGATTTCCAAAACTTTCCGCGTACGTGATGACGCCGCAGGACGCGCTTTGGCGGGGCTTTCACAGGGCGGCTATCAGACGCTGGTCAGCGGCATGACCCACCTCGACCAGTTCGGCTGGCTGGCGACACTCAGCGGTGTCAGCACCACGACGGTGCCGAATGCCGACGTAGAGAAACGCTTTGCCGAACCGGAAAAAATCAACGCGCAGCTGAAAAACTTCACCGTGGTTGTCGGTGAGAAAGATGTGGTGACGGGCAAGGACATTGCCGGATTGAAAACCGAGCTGGAAGAGAAAAAGATTAAATTCGATTACCACGAATACCCGAATCTCGGCCATGAAATGGACGTCTGGCGCCCGGCCTATGTGGAGTTTGTGCAGAAGATATTTAAGTGATCTCAGCGTGTAAAGTCACTTTTAGTGTATAAAGCAGTATGGTTTATACTGTAAAAAATGGCTTTACACGGATCCGCAAATGACACAGAAAATAACTGAACTGGTCGGTTACCTTGAAACGGTCTTAGGCTTTCGCACCACAGCTACTGAAGTGAAATTATCGGTGTCATTCAATCTTCAGGCGTTGTTTGGTTTCTACGAGCTGGAAGTAAGTGTGCCGGGTGGCGAGCCTCTGGCTCTGCTGGCGGCTTTACAGCAGGATGACACCTATCCGGGTATTGTCGCGCTCAGGAAGCGTCTGTCACTTATTGAAAAGGTGACAGATAAGGTCGTTGTCTATGTCTGCGAAAATATGAATCTGGCGGAACGCCGCAGCCTTATTGACCATCACATTAATTTCATCGCGATCAAAAAGCAGTTCTTTGTTCCTGAGTTAGCCATGGATTTGCGTGATGCCTTCAGAATTTGCAAAAAAAGCGCTGGCAAAGAAGGGCAAAGTGATTTTTCTCCTGCCACTCAGGCTATGCTCATCCAGCTGTTGTTGGATGAGTCTTTTTTCAAACCCGGCATGACTTTTACGGCTGAGCAGTTAATGGGCTCATACCAGTACAGCCGCGTGACGCTCTCCAAGGCCATTTCTGAACTGACAAAATCCGGGCTTCTTGCGTCAACGCAGGTGAAAGATTTTTCGACCCGATTGTATTCGCTCAGATTTTCACGTTCAGAGACCTTTGAAAAAGCCCTTCTGCTGATGCGCAATCCGGTTAAGAAAGCCGTCCGGGTTAATCAAATCCCACCATTAGATGCGGGAGTTTGTTATGCCGGAGACAGTGCCTTAGCGGAATATACCCTGCTTGCCCACAGCGCTAAGCCCGTGTTTGCGATGACCCGGGAAGTGTTCACTTCACTCGTTAAGAATGGAGAATTTGATGAAGTCACTCATATTGACAGCGCTGTGGCGACAGTTGAAATCTGGCGCTATCAGAGCCCTAAAGCCTCAATACATATTGTTGATGAGATATCGCTTTATCTGACTCAGAAAGACAGTAAGGACGAGCGCGTCAGGTTGGCGCTCAGCGAATTAAGGGAGCAATACGCATGGATGAAATTCGGGGATTAAAGCTGTTTGGCGAGTTCTTTAAAGATTATCAGGACCAATACGTTCTCATCGGGGGTGTTGCCTCATGGATCACCATGGATGAAGCGGGGGAAGAGTTTCGGGCCACCAAAGACCTGGATATTGTGCTTATTATCGAGGCCCTGAACCCTGATTTTGTCAGCCGGTTTTGGGCGTTTATAAAGTCAGGCAACTATGAGATCCGCCAGAACGGTGAGGGAAAGCCGATTTTCTACCGGTTCGGTAAACCTGACAACACCACTTATCCCGTCCAGATCGAACTGTTCTCGCGTTCTCCACAGGGAATGGAACACCCGGAAGATTTACAGATTATCCCGATCCCCAAAGATGAAGGTATTTCCAGCCTCTCTGCCATCCTCCTCGATGAACATTATTATTCCTTCCTTAGGGAGGGCGTCCTGCGCACGGAATTAGTCTCCTATATCGGAGCAGACAGGTTAATTCCTTTAAAAATGAATGCGTGGTTGGATCTGTCAACCCGCAAGGCGGCAGGAGAAGCTGTGGATTCCCGTGTTGTGAATAAGCACAGAAATGATGTGATCCGGTTATCAGGTCAGCTAACAAGAAAGGCCGTCACCCTTCCCGGGAACATCCGGGCTGACATGGAAAATTTTCTCACAAAATTGCCAGATGAGAATATTGATCTCAGGTCACTGAATGAGCGGGGCTGTGTAGAAGACGTCATCAAAAGGATCAGAGAAGGATTTGGTCTGTAAGCATGGCAAACAAAAAGGCCTTCCGTCGGGAAGGCCTTTTACTTCATCAAAACTTTAAGCGCTTTTCTTCGCCTGCTGGCTGTGGCGTTCCAGCAGCGGTTTCAGGAAGCGTGCGGTATGCGATTCTTTGCATTCCGCGACGGTTTCCGGCGTCCCGGCGACCAGGATCTGACCGCCGCCCGCGCCGCCTTCCGGCCCGAGATCGACAATCCAGTCCGCGGTTTTAATCACGTCCAGATTGTGTTCAATCACCACAATGGTGTTGCCCTGATTGCGTAACTGGTGCAGCACTTCCAGCAGTTGCTGAATATCGGCAAAGTGCAGGCCGGTGGTCGGTTCGTCGAGAATATACAACGTCTGACCGGTGCCGCGTTTGGACAGCTCACGCGCCAGTTTCACGCGCTGCGCTTCACCGCCGGACAGCGTGGTCGCTGACTGGCCGAGGCTGATGTAGGTCAGACCGACGTCGATCAGCGTCTGCAATTTACGCGCAAGGGCAGGGACGGCATCGAAGAAATCACGCGCTTCTTCAATGGTCATCTCCAGCACTTCGTGGATGCTCTTGCCTTTGTATTTAATTTCCAGCGTTTCGCGGTTATAGCGTTTGCCTTTGCACTGATCGCACGGCACATAAATATCCGGCAGGAAGTGCATTTCGACTTTGATCACGCCGTCGCCCTGACAGGCTTCGCAGCGTCCGCCTTTGACGTTGAAACTGAAACGGCCCGGCGTATAACCGCGCGAACGGGATTCCGGTACACCGGCAAACAGTTCGCGCACCGGCGTGAAAATACCGGTGTACGTCGCCGGGTTGGAACGTGGTGTACGGCCAATCGGGCTCTGGTCGATGTCGATGACTTTATCGAAATGCCCCAGACCTTCAATTTCGCGATACGGTGCCGCTTCGGCAATGGTCGCGCCATTCAGTTCGCGCTGTGCCAGCGGGAACAGCGTGTCGTTAATCAGCGTCGATTTACCGGAACCGGATACGCCGGTGATGCAGGTAAACAGGCCTACCGGCAGCGTCAGCGTGACGTCTTTCAGGTTGTTGCCTTTGGCGCCGGAAAGTTTCAGCACTTTGGTGGCATCTGCCGGAACACGCTGCGCCGGGACGGAGATTTCACGTTTACCGCTGAGGAACTGGCCGGTCAGTGAATTCTCGGTCGCCATAATGTCTTCTGCGGTGCCTTCTGCCACCACTTCGCCACCGTGCACGCCCGCACCCGGACCGATATCAATAATATGGTCAGCGGCGCGGATCGCGTCTTCGTCGTGCTCGACCACAATCACGGTATTACCGAGGTCGCGCAGATGGATCAGGGTTTCCAGCAGACGCTCGTTGTCGCGCTGATGCAGGCCGATAGACGGCTCATCCAGCACGTACATCACGCCCACCAGACCGGCACCAATCTGGCTCGCCAGACGGATACGCTGGGCTTCGCCGCCGGACAGCGTTTCCGCAGAACGGGACAGCGAGAGATAGTTCAGACCAACGTTCACCAGGAATTTCAGGCGATCGCCGATCTCTTTCAGCACTTTTTCCGCAATTTTGGCGCGCTGACCGCTGAGTTTCATATTGCGGAAGAAATCCATCGCATGACCGATGCTGAAATCAGAGATTTCCGGCAGCGTGGTTTCTTCCACGAACACGTTACGCGCTTCCTCGCGCAGGCGGGTGCCCCGGCAGGACGTACATGGACGGTTGCTGATGTATTTCGACAGTTCTTCACGTACTGCGCTGGATTCCGTTTCTTTATAACGGCGCTCCATATTGTGCAGCACGCCTTCAAACGGATGGCGACGAATCGAAGTATCACCGCGATCGTTGATGTATTTGAATTCAATGGTGGTTTTGCCGGAACCGTGCAGGATGGCGTGCTGCACATCGCTGCTCAGTGCGTTAAACGGCGCTTCCACGTTGAAATCATAATGCTCACCGAGAGAGCGCAACATCTGGAAGTAATAGAAGTTACGGCGATCCCAGCCACGGATTGCACCGCCCGCCAGTGAAAGCTCAGGGTTCTGCACCACGCGATCAGGGTCGAAGAACTGCTGCACGCCCAGACCGTCACAGGTCGGACAGGCACCGGCCGGGTTGTTGAACGAGAACATCCGCGGTTCCAGCTCGCGCATGCTGTAGCCACACACCGGACAGGCGAAGTTGGCAGAGAACAGCATTTCTTCGGCTTTCGGATCATCCATATCGGCGACCACGGCGGTACCGCCGGAAAGCTCGAGCGCGGTTTCAAAGGATTCCGCCAGACGCTGCGCCAGATCATCACGCACTTTAAAGCGGTCAACGACCACTTCAATGGTGTGTTTCTTCTGCAATTCTAATTTTGGCGGATCGGACAAATCACAGACTTCGCCATCAATACGTGCACGGATATAGCCCTGCGACGCCAGGTTTTCCAGCGTCTTGGTGTGCTCACCCTTGCGGTCTTTAATGATGGTCGCCAGCAGCATCAGACGCTGGCCTTCCGGCTGCGCCAGTACGTTATCCACCATCTGGCTGACGGTCTGGGCTGACAGCGGAATATTATGATCCGGGCAGCGCGGCTCGCCCACGCGGGCAAACAGCAGACGCAGGTAGTCGTGGATTTCGGTGATGGTCCCGACGGTAGAACGCGGGTTGTGTGACGTTGATTTTTGCTCAATCGAAATCGCCGGAGACAGACCTTCAATATGGTCGACGTCCGGTTTTTCCATTAAGGATAAAAATTGGCGTGCGTAGGCCGACAGCGACTCGACGTAGCGGCGCTGGCCTTCGGCGTACAGCGTATCGAACGCCAGAGAGGACTTGCCTGAACCGGATAAGCCGGTGACAACAATCAGTTTGTCGCGCGGGATAATCAGGTTGATATTCTTGAGATTATGGGTGCGTGCGCCCCGAACTTCGATCTTATCCATTCATCATTCCCGGATTAACTTGATAGCTCACCGTGCCGGTGACCGCCGTGAAAACCAGTTTCGCGCCAGCCATCGAATCGGGCACAGAGAAGAACGTAACGCGCAATTATGACACAAATCACAGCCCATGCCACCCCAAAACCTGAATGTATATCCAGTACTCGATGTAACGATGGAATGTTTGCTGAACAATCTGGAAAGAAAATCGCAACGTTTTACATCCGTGGTACGAAGGCACCGTTTTGTGGTTATAATGTCGCGAAGTGAGTTCCTCACACCCCAAACTGTGGTTTCAGCCACGACATACATCATCAGGAGAATCCACATGGCCAGCAGAGGCGTAAACAAAGTTATTCTCGTCGGTAATCTGGGGCAAGACCCGGAAGTCCGCTACATGCCTAACGGCGGCGCGGTTGCCAACATCACTCTGGCAACGTCTGAAAGCTGGCGTGACAAAGCCACCGGCGAGCAGAAAGAAAAAACCGAATGGCACCGTGTTGTGCTTTTCGGCAAATTAGCGGAAGTCGCAGGCGAATACCTGAAGAAAGGTTCTCAGGTTTACATCGAAGGCGCACTGCAAACCCGTAAATGGACCGATCAGGCTGGCGTTGAAAAATACACCACCGAAGTTGTCGTTAACGTGGGCGGCACCATGCAGATGCTCGGCGGCCGTGCCGGCGGCGGCGCACCAGCAGGTGGCGGTCAGCCATCCGCAGGCGGCCAGCAAGGCGGTTGGGGTCAGCCTCAGCAGCCACAAGGCGGCAACCAGTTCAGCGGCGGCCAGCAGGCTCGTCCGGCTGCGCAAAACAACGCGCCAGCACAGAACAACGAACCACCAATGGATTTCGACGACGATATCCCGTTCTGATGGGTTGCCTTCGGGCATCAACGTACAGAACAACAAAAAGCCCCGAAAGGGGCTTTTTGCTATCCGGCATTCAGAAATCTTTAATCCCTCACACTTTCCCTACCGCCCCAAACACCAGCCGTCCCTGATGGAATGTCGCCTTCACCTCCGACACCCGCGCCACCGCTTCGGCGGAGCAACTGGTGTCGACCAGGATCATTTCGGCGTTATCGTTGATCGCAGGCCACTGGCGTTTGCCGCTGTCGTCGAGCGGCAGCACGTTGCCGGTGGCGATGGCGAGAGAGCGGGTCAGGCCGAATTCGTCGGAGTTGCCGTAGAGCTGGGCGTAGAGGCTGGCTTTTTCCAGCATGCTGCCGGTGCCGAACGGTGACCAGTGGTCGATCACGCTGTCGGTGCCGGTCATGACAAATACGCCGTTCTGACTGAGCTGCGGCAGTGGCATGTTCAGTTTGCCGAGCGGGATAGTCGAGGCGACGGTGAACTGCTGTTCGGCAAGCCCGGCGATCACTTCATCGAGTTCCGCGCCCTGCATCATCGCCAGGGCAAAACCGTGGCTGAGCGTCACTTTGCCTTTCAGCTGTGGGTTTTTCTCCACGGTCTGAATCATGTATTTCACCGCCGCAATCCCGGCGGGTGTGGTTTCATGCAGATGAATATCCACGCCTTTGTGGGTATCCAGCGCAATCTGGAACATCGCATCGAGGGATTTTTCCATCGCGCCGTCCACGTTAGTCGGGTCCAGCCCGCCGACGTACTGCACGCCCATTTGCATGGCTTCGCGCATCAACCCATCGACTTTCGAATGCAGCAAACCGTGCTGCGGAAACGCCACGATTTCACAGCTGAAATCCTGCTGATGTTTTTCCAGCGCACGCTTCAGATGCTCAAGACTTTTCAGGCCGCTGACCGGATCGATATTGCAGTGGCTGCGCGCCACCGTGGTGCCTTTGGAATGCAGCAGGCCGATGATCGCTTCGGCGTGTTCCACCGACGTCGGCAACAGTTGGGGGATCAGAACCTGTTCGCGGGCAATCATGTCCATGATGGTTTTGCCTTTGCGCGGACGCGGCGCTTCCCATTTGCCGCCGTAAAAGGTTTTGTCGAGGTGAATGTGCATGTCGCGCGTGGCGGGCAGCAGGAGTAATCCTCTGGCATCAAAAGCCGGCAAGGTGCTGGCGGGGGCGTCTTTTGCCGGCTGGATCGCCACGATTTTGCCGTTGTTGATCTCCAGGTTGTACAGCCCGGTTTGGGTGGCAATAACGATATCGCCTTCGCGCTCAAAACCCTCTTCCAGCCGCACATTGCGCAACTGGTAATGCGGCGCAGAAATCGCGTTGATCTGGCTGGTATCGTCACATTTTTCGTTCATGGCACCCGGTTTGAACGGGGAGGCCGATGCCATGCCTGCCGTGAGCAGCGCGCCGGTGGCGGTGATTTTGGCGCTGTGCGAGAGAAAATGTCTGCGGCTTTGTTGCTGAGGATTTTGCACGTCGAATTCCTTAATCATGATGCGGGAGGATGCTGGCTTTCCCTTCACCTTAAAAGATGACGCCGGTTCCGGCTGTGATGTTTCCCACTGCCTGCCAGTGGAAAACACAATAGCTAGCTGAGCTGGCAAAAATCCTTTAGTTTTCCGGCCAGTGCGATTTGCGCAGGCGTCGCGTCGGGGCGGTAAAACAGCGCCAGTTCGACGTTATCCACCGGCGGCAATCCGCTTTCTGTCCCTAAAATCCGGTGCTCCGGCTGGCGGCAACTGGCGGGCAATAAAGTGACGCCTAATCCGGCTGCACTGGCCGCAACCAGCGCGGCGAGGCTGGCGCTGCTGTAACTGATACGCCAGCTGCGCCCGAGAGCATCCAGTGCCTGACAGAGTTCCTCGCGGTATAGCCCGTTGAGCGGAAACAGCACCAGCGGGATCGGATCCCGTTCAAATGCCGGAAACGCGGCGCTGTCGAGCCACAACATCGGCTCGGGACGCGCGGCGTTGGCCTTCTCACCGGTCAGTTGTTTCACCAGAATGATGTCCAGCATCTCCTGCTGCCAGGCGCGGCGCAGTTCGTGGCTCAGGCCGCTGGTGACATCGAGGCGGATATGCGGATGGGCGCGGCTGAACTGCGCCAGAAGGGAAGTGGTCGCTGCGGCAAAATCCTCCGGCACGCCGAGACGCACCACGCCGTCCGGCCACTGGTCGCTCAGCGCGTCATGTGCTTCACCGTTGAGCGCGATAATCCGCCGTGCATAACCGAGCAACCGTTCGCCTTCTTCCGTCAGTTGCACCTGATGAGACGTGCGTTCCAGCAACGGTTTGCCCAGCGCGTCTTCCAGTCTGCGGATTTGCTGGCTGACCGTCGATTGCGACAGGTATACGCGGTCGGCAGCGCGGGTAAAACTGCCGGTTTCGCAGACGGCGACAAAACTGAGTAACTGCTGCGGGCTGAACATCGGATAGCGATTCATTTTATAAATACTTATGGTTTGGGTATTCGAAATATCAATACCCGGCAGAGTATCAACCTTCGCCCTCCTGCACCAGAGTGACTCACTGCGCCGCATTTACGCCATTCCTGCTCCAAAAGAACGCCTCGTTTTAGGGCATTTCGCCTGTCCTTCGGCCGTTACAGATTTACCTTAAGATTGTATACAAGGCTTCGGCGGCAAATTGCTGTTCTGGTACAGAAATTGCTTTTCCCTAAAGAGACTCAGGGGAGAAAAAATATGAAAGCGATCGTGATTGGTGGCGGTATTGGCGGTGCGTGTGCGGCGATTGCGCTGAAGCGTTTTGGTATCGAAACGGCGGTATACGAGGCGGTGAAGGAGATCAAACCGGTGGGCGCGGCGATTTCCATCTGGCCTAACGGCGTGAAGTGCCTGAATTATCTCGGCATGAAAGAGGCGCTGCGCGAACTCGGCGGCAACATGCGCTTTATGGCGTACAAAGAGTATCAGCAGGGACAGACCATGACGCGGTTCAGCATGGATCCGCTGATCCAAAGCGTCGGCGAACAGCCCTATCCGGTGGCGCGCGCGGAACTTCAGTCGATGCTGCTCGAGACGTATGGCCGCGATCAGGTGCAGTTCGGCAAGCGCGTGACGCATGTTGAGGAATCCGCCGACAGCGTCACGGCCTGGTTTGACGACGGCACGTCTGCGACCGGCGATCTGCTGATCGCCGCCGACGGCACTCATTCCATTATCCGCCAGCACGTTCTGGGTTATGCGACAGAGCGCCGCTACGCCGGTTACGTCAACTGGAACGGTCTGGTGGAAATTGACGAAAGCATCGCGCCAGCCGATCAGTGGACAACGTTTGTCGGCGAGGGGAAACGCGTTTCGCTGATGCCGGTGAGCGGCAACCGTTTTTACTTCTTTTTTGATGTGCCGCTGCCGAAAGGCTTGCCGCAGGATCGCACCACCGTGCGCGATGATTTGCAGGGCTACTTTGCGGGCTGGGCGGAGCCGGTGCAGAAACTGATCCGCCAGATCAATCCGGAAACCACTAACCGCGTCGAAATCCACGACATCGAACCCTTTATGCAACTGGTCAAAGGCCGGATTGCACTGCTCGGTGACTCCGGTCACAGCACCACACCAGATATCGGGCAGGGCGGCTGCGCGGCGATGGAAGATGCGGTGGTGCTGGCCAATATGCTGCAAACCAATTCGTTAGGCATTGAAGATGCACTGCTGCGATATCAGGAAAAACGCGCGTATCGTGTGAAGGATCTGGTACTGAAAGCGCGTAAACGCTGCGATGTCACCCACGGCAAAGAAATGGCCGTGACCGAACAATGGTACGAAGATCTGAAAACCGAAACCGGCGAACGCATTCTCTCCGGAATGTGCGAAACCATTCTGGGCGGCCCGCTGGAATAACGCGGGACGTCAAAGAAACAACTTTTTACACATCCTTAAAGTTTCCTGTGTTTTTGCCGAAAATAGCATCAGAAGGATCAAGGTATCCACTGGCGCTATGGCGCAAAAACATAGGGACTCATCGGGATGACAGTTATCTCTGCGACAGGTAATCAGGCGCTTAATACGCTGGTTACGTCAACAAAATCACTGACGGCAGTCACTACTACAGCCAGTCAGCAGCAGGCTTCAACGACACAATCCACCGCAGTGATGATCGGCCAGACGGAATCTGCGTCGCCGGTATACAGCATCACCAAACCGGCACTGGTCTGGGAACGTTCATCCAGTGATCTGATGTCTTCAAAACTCGCCTCGAATTTCAGCAACGCCGGCAATGCGGCGCGGTTTACCGGACTCGGTGCGGCGCTGCTTGAACGATTTACTACCGACAGCGGCAGTTATTCCCAGTCGGTGATGAAGCAGACTTCCGCTCAGTCAGCCAGTTCAGCGGGCAACGTCGCCGCACAAACCCAGCTTCATACCAAAGCCGATAATCAGATAAGCCTGAGCATTAAAACCGCCAGCGGCGCGCTGGTCGATATCACGCTCAGCAGTGATGATGATGCGCTTGGTGTACAGATGAATGTCAGCAAAGGCACGCTCAGCGATACGGATCGTAAAGCGCTGGCCGGACTGGCAGAAGGTTTTCAGAAAGCGATTGATGGCCTGACGGCACAGCCGCCGAAACTGGATCTGAGCGGGCTGACGAAGTTCGATACCTCTGCGTTGTCGTCGGTGGATTTACATGCCTCGCTGGGCACCACCCATACCCAGACGCTGGATTTCCACGCCGATGCCAGTACGCGTTCTGTGAAATCAACGGGTATTGCCGGTACGGTGGATATCAGCGTGGACATGAGTAAACGGGCACTGTTGGGCACTGAAAGTCAGCAGAAGCAGGCGCTGAACAGTTATCTCAAACAAATCAGCAGTGCAGGCAACCGTGGTAATGCTGACGAATCGCTGATGGCCATGTTCAAAGATGCCTTTACCGCCCTGAACAGCAATTACGGCGATACGTCGACGACGTACAAAAGCCGGGGGGCTGAGCCGGTATATTTCTCGCTGACCAAAACCGATAAAAACCTGATGACCGGATTGGCAGATTTCACCGCGTCAGTCATGCAAACGCCGGTCGATTCCACCAATCCAATGCGTCAGGATGAAACCGATACGTTCTCTTATCAGCTATCGCAGGCCAGCACGATCACCGGCACCAGCACGCAAGATCGCAACATCACACAGAAGCAGCAATCACATCTGGTCGCCAGCTATCATGAGTCGCTGACACCTGGGTTGAAACTCAATCTGACCAGCGACCGCAACTCACAGAATTACCTCTACTATCAGATTGATGACACGGCAGAAAGCACGACGTCCGTGCAATACCAGAAAGGCGTGCTGGTCAGTGCGTCGGTAGATCAGTCTGCCAGCCACTCAACGCATATTCAGAAATACGTCAAAGGCGCGCTGGAATCTGATATCACCACGCCGGAGTCCACCTCGAAAACCACCGATTTGCTGGGTAAATTGCAATCCGCATGGGAAAATAATGCCCCTCGTATGTCATTCCGGGATTATCTGAATCATCAGACACTGCCGGATCTGAGCGGACTGGTGTTGATGGAAACGGATCCTGCGGCATATCGTTCTTAATTATTACGACACACACAGGCAGGCAATCCGCAAACCCTGATCTCAGGCTAACGGATTAACAGCCCCATCCGGGGCTGCTGTTTCGCCTTAATTTGTTTATCTCTGCATCTCAAACTTCGTCCCTTTCACCACGACTTCATCAAATTGCAGATGATGCATAAATTCACGCAAAATCAGCAAGGTGGCGGCGAAATCATTGCCGTCAGGGATGCCTTCGAATTGCGCGGGGCGGCCGTTGATTACCAGCGCCAGCCGGTCAAAGGTGCGCTCTACGGCGTCGAGGGACAGTGTCATCACTTCGTTTTCCGCCTCACCGGCAATGCGGGCCAGCGCGCGGATATCGTTGTCCGAGCTGAACAACCGGGCACCCGGCGGGATGTAGTGGCGGATGCGGATCACTTCGTCTTCGACTACCATAATGGCGGTTTCCATTTCATCCGGCGTCGGCGGCGTGTGGCGGAAATAGCCCACGGAGGTCAGCTGTGAACCCAGTGTTAATGGCAAACTCTTGTCTTCGCTATCCTCATTTCTGACGATAACCAGCGTCTCTTCGCTGCCGATATGCAGCAATACAGCAGGTGTTGTCATCGGCTTCTCCCAATCGTTAACGTTCTGAATGTTTCCCGACAGCAGGATCAGGCAATCCTTGCACAGTAATGGTCTATCTCCGTTTTGCGCACAGGTCTTAGCATGAAAACTCATTCACCGGAGGCATTCATGAAACAGATTAATCAAATCTATATTAATGGCGAATTCGTTACCCCGCACGGCAAAGAGGTGATGGACCTGATTAATCCTGTGACCGAACAGGTCGCGGCGCAGGTTCGTCTGGCCGACGAAACCGATACCCGCCAGGCTATTGCGGCGGCAAAGGCGGCGTATCCGGCGTTTTCGCGCAGCACAAAAGCGCAGCGCATTCAGTATTTGCAGCAATTGCACGATGCCGTTCTGGCGCGGGCGGATGAGCTGGAAACGGTGATGAGCGCAGAATACGGGGGTTCGCTGGCGATGGTGCGCGGTACGGTAGCGCGGGCTTCCGGTGCATTTTCACAGGCGATAAAACTGCTTAATGACTATGATTTTGTGCGTCAGGTGGGACGGGCAAAAGTGGTGATGGAACCGCTCGGCGTGGTCGGGCTGATTACGCCGTGGAATGCGAATTACGGGTTCATCTGCAATAAAATGGCTACCGCACTGGCCGCAGGCAGCGCGGTGGTGATTAAGCCGAGCGAACTGAGCGCGGTACAAACCCGGTTGCTGACGGAATGTCTGCACGCGGCAGGATTGCCGGCCGGTGTGTTCAATATTATCACCGGGCGGGGTGACGTCGTGGGTGCCGAAATGACCCGCCATCCGGATATCGCCAAAATCTCGTTTACCGGTTCGACGCTGGTTGGCAAAACCATTGCCCGCGACGCGGTGGATACCCTGAAACGCGTCACGCTGGAACTGGGGGGCAAGTCGCCGAATATTTTGCTGCCGGACGCTGACCTCGCGAAAGCCATTCCGCTGGCGCTGGCGGTCGGTACGATGAATAACGGTCAGGCGTGTATCGCCGGAACCCGTTTACTGGTGCCGGAACAACGTCTGGAAGAGGTGAAAACGCATCTGTTGCGCGCGGTGGCGGATATCCATGTCGGCGACCCGACTCAGGAGGAAACGCAAATCGGCCCGCTGGTGACGGCAAAACAGTATGCCCGCGTGCAGAACTATATCCGTCTGGGCATTGAGGAAGGTGCGGAGCTGCTGTGCGGCGGCGAAGGGCGGCCAGAGGGATTAAGCCGCGGTTATTTCGTGAAACCGACGGTGTTTGTGAACGTCACGCCGGAAATGACCATCGCCCGCGAAGAGATTTTCGGACCGGTGCTTTCAGTGCTCACCTATCGCAGCATTGAGGAGGCGGTACAAATGGCGAACGACACGGTGTATGGCTTGCAGGCCTACGTCAGCGGGGAAAACTGTCAGCAGGCGCGTGAGGTGGCGAGTCAAATCGTGGCCGGGCGGGTGTTCGTTAACGGCATGTACGATGCGCCGGATGCACCGTTTGGCGGCTTCAAACAGTCCGGTCTGGGGCGCGAATTTGGCACTTACGGGCTGGAAGCGTATCTTGAGCCGAAGACCCTGATCGACGATGAGTGAGGTGCTATGACGTTAATGACATCCCTGAGCGCGCGCGTGTTGCGTGCTTTTGCCACCCTGCCGCCGGAAGAGCTTTCCTGCCCGACGGCGCTGCCCTGGCTGTCATTTATCCGCTTTACCCATCCGACGGCGCTGAACAAAGGCATGCTGGAACCTTCGATGTGCCTGATTTTACAGGGTCAAAAAAAGGTGCTGATCGGCACGGAGGTGGTGGAATACGGCGCGGGCAGTTATCTGCTTTCCGCCATTGATATGCCGGTTTCGGGGCAGGTCACGCAGGCATCAGCGGATCTTCCGTATCTGGGGATCCGCATCGATCTTGATCTGAAAGAAATGGCGGATCTGATGATCGACATGCAGCTCGATCAGCGGTTGATCCCGACATCCGGCAGCGTCACCTATGTCGCAAAATCCGATGACTGTCTGGCCGACGCATTTTTGCGGCTGGTGACCCTGCTTGAGCATCCGCAGGATTTGCAGGCGCTCGGGCAACTGGTGAAAAAAGAGATTTTCTACCGGCTGATCACCGCCCCCGAAGGCGGTCATTTTTATCAGCATTTGCTGTCGTATTATCAGGGCAAGGGCGTCAGTGAGGCGATTCAGTGGATCAAAGCCAATTTCGCGCATCCGCTGCGTATGGACGAGCTGGCGAAAACGGTCGGCATGAGCGTGTCGAATCTTCACCACCGGTTTAAAGCGCTGACGGTGATGAGCCCGCTACAATATCAGAAACAAATCCGTCTGCTCGAGGCGCGGCGGTTGTTGCTGAGCGGCAATATTGACGCGGCGACGGCGGCGTTTCGGGTGGGTTACGAAAGCCCGTCGCAGTTTAACCGGGAATATCGTCGTTCGTTTGGCGCGCCGCCCTTGCAGGATATCGGCCAGCTCCGCCAGCAGGGCGTCACGTTGTAAGCGGATGCGGATCGCGCCGCGCAAACTCTTTCACCATCCAGTCGATAAATACCCGCACACGTGGCGAAAGCTGGCGGTTGCGCGGGTAAAGCAGGGAAACCGGCAGCGAACCGGCCGGATAATCCGCCAGAATCTGCACGAGACTGCCCTGCGCCAGATCTTCCAGCAGGCCGTAATGCGGCACCTGAATAATCCCCATCCCGCGCCGTGCCGCTTCTTTCATGCTTTCCGCGCCGTTGACCGACAAACTGGTCGGCAGCATAACGTCACGCAGTTTACCTTGCTGCTGAAACACCAGCGGCAACAGACCACCGGTCGCACTGGACCGGAAACCAATCATCCGGTGACCGGCGAGATCGTCCGGTGTTTCCGGTATGCCAAAACGTTGCAGATAGTCCGGGCTGGCGCAGGTAATTTCCGGCAACGTACCGAGCGGCCGCGCCACCATATCGCTGTCTTTCAGCTCTCCGGCGCGGATCACACAATCGATGCCTTCCCGCACCAGATCCACCAGCCGGTCGCCTTCGCTCATGTAAAACTCAATGTCGGGATACTGCGCCAGAAAATCCGGTAAGCCGGGCAGCAGAAAATGTCGCGCCATCGAACCGTGTACATCCACCCGCAATAACCCTTTCGGCTGCGCACCGGCAAAGGCCATTTCGGCATCTTCCACATCCGCCAGAATACGCAGACAGCGCTGGTAATAGGCTTCGCCATCCAGCGTCGGACTGACGTGACGGGTCGTGCGTTGCAGAAGCCGGATGTTGAGCCGCGTCTCTAGCTGCTTAATTGCGTCGGTCACCGTCGAGCGTTTCAGGTTCAGCGCCTGTGCGGCCTGCGTAAAACTGCGCAGTTCCACCACGCGGGTGAATAACTGCATGCTGTCGAGTTTATCCATGATGATTGTTCGCCTTTTTCGGATAGTGATAACGAATATCGGGTAATTATCCGGCAGCGTCAATCGGCTACGCTTTCTTCAGCAGCAATGAATCCGGACAACTCAAAAGGAAACACCTCATGACTTCATCAAAACAGAAAGTCGCTCTGGTCACCGGCGCATCCCGTGGTATCGGCGCAGCGATTGCCCTGCGTCTGGCGCGGGACGGTTTTACCGTGATTGTGAACTATTCACGCGGTGCGGCAGAGGCCGACGCGGTGGTCAGCAAGATTGAACGGGCAGGCGGCAAGGCCATCAGCGCGCAGGCGGATGTCAGCGACGCGGCGGCGGTCAGCCGGATGTTTGCCAGTGCGGAACAGGCGTTTGGCGGCGTGGATGTGCTGGTCAATAACGCGGGCATTATGACGCTTTCTGCCATCGCCGATACCGACGATGCGGCCTTCGATCGCCTTATCGACATCAATCTGAAAGGGACCTTCAACACCCTGCGTGAGGCGGCGAAACATCTGCACAATGGCGGGCGCATCATCAACTTTTCATCGACGGTGGTGGGGTTGTATCAGCCGACGTACGGCGTGTATGCCGCAACCAAAGCCGCTGTCGAGGCGCTGAGCCGTGTGCTGACCAAAGAAATGCGCGGCCGCCAGATCACCGTCAATACCGTTGCGCCCGGCCCGACGGCAACGGATTTATTCCTCAACGGCAAATCGGATCAACTGGTGGACACCATCGCCAAAACCTCACCGCTTGAGCGCCTCGGTCAGCCGGAAGACATCGCCTCCGTGGTCGCCTTCCTCGCCGGTCCCGACGGTGCCTGGGTGAACGGCCAGACGCTGAAGGCGAATGGCGGGATTATTTAACATTCCCGATTAAGGCAGAAAGATAAATAGTCTGAATGCAGCTCGCAAAAGCCTGTAACGAAAATAACGTTACGGGCTTTTCGTTGTATACTCTTTGTAGATACAACGGTGGAGGAATGAACATGCGAACTCAGGCCACATTACAGAAATGGGGTAACAGCATCGCGCTGCGGTTGTCAGGAAATTTGAAGTCAATTCCACAATTCGAAGAAGGCGATGTTGTTGATATCGAGATTTCTGAAGAGGGGCTGCAAATTCGAAAAGCCGGGAAGCAGAAGGTCACTGAGGCCAGCTTGCTATCGGGTCTGAGCGCGTATAATGCTCACGCGGATGAATTGGCAGAACCGACTGACAGGGAGCTTGATTATTAATGTATTTACCAAAGCGTGGCGATATTTGCTGGCTGGATTTTGAGCCAACCAAAGGAAAGGAAATAGGCAAATATCGCCCTGCGCTTATCCTGTCTCATGAAACTTATAATCAGGTCACCGGGCTGGTGATTTGTATGCCGGTGAGCACCAGTATTCGTGGCGCACCGACCGAAGTGCCGGTTAAGAATTTGAGTGCACCGAGCGTGGTCGCCACAACATTGATCCACACAATGGACTGGCGTCACCGGCAGGCTAAGTTTATCGCTGTTGCGGAAAGTGGCGTGTTTGACGACGTGCTTGCCAGAATCATTCCGCTGATTGGCGGTGAGAGCTTAATGGCCTGATATCAAATTATGCCACTGCCGCCTTCCTGAACATTTCCAGCCAGTTCGGGCGGCAGAACATCACCAGATTGCCCATGAGGATCAACGCCAGACCGATAATCGCATTGATGTGCCACTGATAGCCTTCATAGAACGTGGACACCGTCAGGGCGACCAGCGGGAATAGCAGGGTGCTGTAGGCGGCCTGACTGGCACCGATGCGGCCGACCAGCGTGAAGTAAATCCCGAAGGCCAGCACTGAGCCAAACAGCGACAGATAGACCAGGGAGCCGAGGTATTGCGGGGTCAGATCGATGGCGAATGACGCGCCCTGCATCAGGCTCAGTGCGCCCATAACGGCCGTGCCGTAAAACATCGCGTAAGTATTGGTGGAAAGCACATCCAGCCCGTGGCGCTGGTGGCGGGAACTGATCATGTTGCCGAGTGAAAATCCGTAGGTGCCGAGCAGGCTGAGACCGATGCCTTTCAGCAGTTCCGGCGCGATGTGTGCCGCGCTCAGATCATGCCAGAACAAGGTGATAATGCCTGCCAGTCCGAGAACCGACGCCGGGATCACCGCCGGTGCCAGTTTCTGGCGGAAAAACACCATGCCGTTGAAGGCGTTAAACAGCACGGCCATGGAGAAAATCACCGATTCCAGTCCGCTGGTGATATAGGCTGCCGCGTGATAGAAACAGTAAAAATTGAAGCAAAAAACGCAGCACCCCTGCACCATGCAGAACAGGTGATCTTTCAGCGCCAGACGTCGCAACCGGCGCGTTGCCAGCAATGCCACCAGCATGATCACCGCCGCCAGCAGGAAGCGGTAGAAAATCGACACCGTCACCGGGACATCGCCCTGTTGCAGGTAGATGGCAAACCAGGTAGTGCCCCAGATAATAATCACCAGAATATAAAGCAGCGCGTTCATAGCCTTCTCTCGTTTCACATGACATGTTGAGCGGAGTGTGCGGGAATGCGCGCTGGCTGGCTGTCAGCCGTTTGCGGCGGGTTGCATATTCTTGCGCTTTTTTTCGCTGCGTCACGCAGCAAAATCTGGCTCTGCGGCGGGGAAAAACCGTAAACTGTGACTCTTCTTTCCTCCACCGGGTGTGCTGGCATGACCAGGGTTTATCAGGCATTTGAAACGCTGCGCAAGCACAAAGCGGTGCTGCATGACAGTCTGACGCTGGGGTCAGGTATTCAGCTGGCGGCGTGGTCGAACAAAAATGACATCGTCAATCAGGAAAGTGCCGATCACCACACGCTGAGCCTGTACGTCGCCGACGGTTATGAGTGTTATCACAAAACCCGCAGCGGCTGGCGCAATGGCGGCGGGCCGGATCGTTTTTGTCTGATGCCGAAAGACAGCATGTCGAGCTGGGATGTGCGCGACGATTTGTCGTTTGTGCATCTGTATTGCTCCGACGAACATTTACGGCATCTGGTGGAACAAACCTGGGATCGCAGTCCGGCGGCGATCCGCATGGAAGAGCATACGTTCGGAGAAGATCCGCAAATTACCCTGCTGTATCGCCACTTTTTACTCAGCAGTCAGTGGCAGGAAAACAGCAATCAGCTGATGCTCAGCAGCGCGGCAAATCTGCTGCTGGCGCATCTGGTGAAACATTACACCCACCTGCAATGGGCGCTGCCCACGGTACGCGGCGGGCTGGCACCGCATATTCTCAATCGCGTGAAAGATTACATTCACGCGCATCTTGCGGAACCCTTGCTGTTGCCGGACCTCGCCGCGCTGGCGGAACTCAGTGAATTCCATTTCGCCCGTATGTTTAAACAAAGTATGGGCATGGCGCCGCATCAGTACGTGATGAATGCCCGGCTGATCCGTGCGGAAATTTTATTAAAAACCAGTCAGATGGATATCACCACCCTTGCGCTGGAATGCGGATTCAGTTCCGCCAGCCATTTCAGTAACCGCTTCAAAGCCGTGCGCGGCATGACGCCGACGGCGCTGCGCCGCGGCTAATTCATCTTATCCTTCAGGAAAAACCATGCAGACCCTCGCTCCCGTTATTGAAACCGAACGACTGATTTTACGCGGCCATCATGTGGATGATTTTGAACATATCGCCGCGCAATGGGCCGATCCGGCTGTGGTGAAATATATCGGCGGCACGCCGTCCGGCCGCGAGGCGAGCTGGAGCCGCCTGCTGCGTTATCCCGGCCACTGGCAGATGCTGGGCTTCGGTTACTGGATCGTATTCGAAAAAAATCACGGCGCAGAAGGCGCGTTTGTCGGTGAGATCGGTCTGGCGGATTATCAGCGGGAAATTACCCCATCGCTCAATGGCATGGCAGAAATGGGCTGGGTGGTTTCTCCGGCGTTTCACGGCAAAGGCTATGCGTTTGAAGCCGCACAGGCGGTACTGAACTGGGCCGGTACACATCTCGATCGTCAGCTATGCTGCATTATTGCGCCGGCGCATCAGGCTTCCATCCGTCTGGCGGAAAAATGTGGTTTCGTGGCAAAAACCGATACCACCTATCATGGGTCAGAAACGCGGATTTTTGTCCGTCCGGCGTAACCGGCCATTTACGTTCCACTTATCAGGGGAAATCATGCTGAAGATTCTGGGTAAATCACCGTCGATCAATGTGCGTAAAGTGTTGTGGACCTGTCACGAACTGGGGCTGGAATATGAACAGGAGCAATTCGGTTCAGGTTTTCAGACCACACAGACGCCGGAGTTTAAGGCACTGAACCCCAATGCGATGGTGCCGGTGCTGCTCGACGGCGAGTTTGTGCTGTGGGAATCCAATGTGATTTGCCGCTACCTGACGGCGCGGGAAGGGCGTGAGGATTTGCTGTCATCTGATCCGAAACGCCGTGCGCTGACGGAACAGTGGATGGACTGGCAGGCCGGTGAGCTGAATAATTCGTGGCGATATGCGTTTCCGGCGCTGGCGCGCAACAGCCCGCAACATCAGGATCCGGCGCTGATTGATGCCGGTGTCAGCGAGTGGAACCGTCATATGCAGATGCTGGAAGAACAGCTTCAGCGCAGCGGCGATTACGTGCTGGGCGATAATTTTACCCTGGCGGATATTCCGATCGGGCTGGCGGTGAACCGCTGGTCGATGACCCCGATGTCGCGTCCGGCGTTACCGGCGGTGTCGGCGTATTATGATCGCCTCAACCAGCGCGAAGGTTATCGTTTATTTGGCAGAAACGGTCAGGTTTAGCGTTAAGAAATAGCAAGATGACAGGCAATAACCTGTGCGCAGAAAGTATCCACACCCTCGTCACTACGTTAAACTGTACCCCTGAAGACAGTCAGCGATAAGGATCAAGAAAGGATGACGCGAACCGCGTGTCTGGTGTGTAATGCAGGGAATATTGCGCAGGTCATTCCCTCATGCGCTGAAATAAGGTACAAGGCTGCATGAAAATCCCAAATAGAATCCAACCTCTGGTGGATGACGGCCTGATTGATGATGTGGTCCGTCGACTGAAAAGTGGCAAAGAGGCCGACGTTTACACCGTGTTATGCGGTGAAGAGATCCGTTGTGCCAAAGTTTACAAAGAAGCGACACAACGTAGCTTCAAACAGGCTGTGCAGTATCAGGAAGGCCGTAAAGTGCGCAATACCCGTAATGCACGTGCGATGCAGAAGGGGTCAAAGTTCGGCCGTAAGCAGCAGGAAGAATCCTGGCAGACGGCGGAAGTGGATGCGCTGTTTCGTCTGGCGAATGCCGGTGTGCGCGTGCCGCAGCCCTATATTTGTCTGGACGGCGTGCTGCTGATGGAGCTCATCACCGACGCCGACGGCGTGGTCGCGCCGCGTCTCAGTGATGTGATCCTGACCGAAGAAGAAGCCGTCGCGGATTTTGAGACCATGATCCGTAACATCGTGCGCATGTTGTGCGCCGGTATCGTGCATGGCGATTTGTCAGAATTTAATGTGCTGATGGATGCCGACGGGCCGGTGATTATCGACCTGCCGCAGGCCGTCGACGCGGCAGCCAACAACCATGCCGAATCGATGTTTGAGCGCGATGTGAATAACATGACCGAGTATTACGGTCAGTTTGCGCCGCAGTTGCTGGAAACGCGTTTTGCCAAAGAAATCTGGGCATTGTACGAAGACGGCAAACTGACGCCGGAAACCATTCTGACCGGGCAGTTCACCGAAGATACGCACAAAGCAGATGTGGATTCGCTGCTGGATGAAATCATTGCCGCCGAAGATGAGTACTATGATCGTCAGCGGGCAATGAAGGAAAGGGACCTCGATCACTGAGGTATATTTTTTCCTTTTTTCTATTCCGGCATCACCGCATGTCTCCCGCAAAAACCGGCATTCTGCAAAATATGCTGGCCGGTTTCTGAAAGAATAAAATCTGCCAGCGGTTTGCCTTTCTCCGTGCAGGTCGCCAACGCGTATCTGGCCCGCACGTTGTAATCCGCCGGAATGTTGTAGACTTCCAGCGCATCGTTTTCCCGCAGCAGCGTGGCATAACTGGTATAGCCGATAAACACATCGGCCTGACCGCTGCAAATCAGCCATTCCGCCGCCAGTTTGCCTTCCGGTACTTTCGCCGATTTCTCACCGCCCACCAGCCGCAGCGCTTTATTGCGCAAAATCGCCCCCGCATCAGGATGCCTTCTTTCGATCTGCTCGAACATCTGCCAGGTGTAATCGCCGGAAGGATCGCTTTGCGGCGTCGAGGTCGCCAGACGAAAACGCGGATCCAGCAACACGCTCAGCCAGTTGAGTTTCTCCAGCTCGGGCCCTTTTCTGGCCGTCACGCACAGGCTGTTGCCGCAAAAGGCTTCCACCTCCAGCGCCTTGCCATGTTGTTGCAACGTCAGCGGATGCGCGGTATTGGCCGAGGCAAACAGATCGACTTTTTCACCCTGTTCGATGCGCTCGCGCAGCAATCCGGCGGGGCCGAATTCCACGTCGATTTTGTCGCCCGTTTCTTCCGTAAAGGCATCACACAACGGTGCCCACGCACGGCGCAGACTCCCTGCCGCCAGCACTTTTATCGTCTTTGTCATCAGGTCTCCTTGTCACATTGCCTCAACATAAAGCGCCGGAGACGAGGCTATTTCCCCGCGCGCGCCGCTTCTGTCGCGGGCTTATAATTTGTCCGGTAGAAGCGTTGATAATAGTCATCAGCCTGTTTTTGCATGTCGATGTCGGCGAATTTTTGCGGGTAGAGTTTTTTCGCCATCCACAGTTCGCCAATGGCCAGGGCTTCGGGCATCGGGTAGCCCCAGGCTTTGGCGTATTCCGGCATCAGATAGACACGATGGTTTTTCACCGCATCAATACCCTGCCACTTCGGATCCTGCTGGATCTGCCCGACCACGTCAGGATAACGATCCTGCACGAAGATCACCTGCGGGTTCCAGGCGATCACCTGCTCCAGCGCGACCTGTTTAAATCCTTTCACCGTGGACGCCGCCACGTTCATGGCACCGGCATGCGCCATCATCAGGCCGGTGTATTTCCCCGAGCCGTAGGTGGTCAGATCGGGATTGGCCATATAAGTGCGGATCCGCTGACTGGCCGGAATACTTTTCAGCCGCTCGCCGGTTAACCGGCGCTGAGAAAAAGTATAGTCGATCAATGCCTGCGCCTGTTTCTGGTGATTCACCACCTCACCGATCAGCGCGATGCCTTTTTTCAGCCCCTCGGAGTAGGCCTTGTCTTCATCCGGCAGCACCGGATTCATCTTATGTTCTTCGCCTTTCGGATCATCACGCAGCGATACCGCCACCACAGCGATGCCGGTCTGGCTGATCTGGTCGATCATTTCCTGCGGTGCATAGTTGGTGACGAACACCACCTGCGGATGCAGCGCCACCACGCTTTCCAGATTAACGCTGGTCAGGTCACCGACCACCGGTGTTTTTGCCAGTTCCGGTGCGAGGCGCACATAACCACTGCCCAGTTGCTGCTGCCAGTTGTTCAGCACGCCGACGATGTCCCGGGTGGCATCAAGCTGCACCAGCAGATTAAGGGTCTGGTGTTGCAACACGACGACGCGATCCACCTGATCGGGAAGAGTGACCTGACGGCCAAGCTGATCGGTGATCTGACGTGTAGCCAACGCGGAAGGGGAAGCCAAACTCAGGGCCAGGCCGAGCAGGGCTGCCGGAGTCAAAAAGCGGGATGAAAATACGCGCACGGAAAAATCCTCTGGTTTCGTTGTGCAGAGGATTATATAGCGTTCGCGGTAAAGTGAATATGACTGGTGATAAGTGCCACGTTTTTATCAATCGACAGTTTTTAGAAACTGATGGTTTTATAAACAGATGGTCTTGTAAACAGAGCGTTATTTGCGCCCGTCGAGCAGCATACGCACCGCCAGTCCGCCCAGCACCGCGCCCATAAACCAGCGCTGAAGCACCATCCACAGAGGGCGTCCCGCCAGAAAGCCCGCGATATAGCCTGCGGAAAGTGCCACCAGCGCGTTAACCGTCGTGCTGATCAGAATTTGCGAGCTGCCCAAAATCAGCGACTGTGCCAGCACATGCCCCTGTTCCGGCACGATAAATTGCGGCAACAGCGTCAGATACAACACGGCGGCTTTGGGATTCAGCAGATTAGTGACCAGCCCCATGGTGAACAGTTTTTTATGACTGTCGCGGGGTAAATCTCTGACCTGAAACGGCGAGCGACCGCCGGGTTTCACCGCCTGCCAGGCCATATACAGCAGATACGCCGCGCCGCCGATGCGCAGGGCGTCGTAGGCGAACGGCACCGCCATCACCAGCGCGGTAATGCCCAGCGCAGCGAAAAGCATATAAAACAGGAATCCCAGCACCACGCCACCCAGCGAGATCAGCCCGGCTTTCGGACCCTGACACAGCGAACGCGAGATCAGGTAAATCATGTTAGGTCCGGGTGTTAACACCAGACCGAGACAAATCAGCAGAAAGGGCAACCAATGGGCGGCATCGGGCATGGAAAACTCCGGCAAAATTCATAAAGTTGAAGCACACAGATATAGAGTGTTTTACGCTGTTTTAGCAAGCGGCAGGTTGTCATTTTTTATTCATCGATTCCGGTGCATTCTATGAAGACAGCTTTTGTTCCTTCCGACTGAAAACTCAGGATTTGTCATGACTAACACTATGATGTCCCCGCGTCTGGCGGTTGCCAGTCAGATTGCGGCGCAGGCCGCCAGACTGGCGCTGGACTTTTTTCACCGCCGGGACGCTATCGAAATCAGCAGTAAGCGCACGCAGGATTTTGTTTCTGAAGCCGATCTGGCGGTTGAGCAGTTTATCCGCACCCGGCTGGCAGAGCATTTTCCGCAGGATGCGGTGATCGGTGAAGAGATGGGTGGCATTCTGACCGACGCGCCGTGCTGGGTGATTGATCCTATCGACGGGACTTCGAATTTCCTGCGCGGTTCGCCGCTGTGGGGCGTGTCGCTCGGGCTGGTGGAAAATAAACAGCCGGTGATGGGCATAGTGGCGCTGCCGGTTTTAAACGATCTGTTTGCAGCAGAATCCGGAAAGGGGATTTTCCTCAACGACAAACCCTTCCGTCGCGATGACCGTTTTGAAGATGTACAGATTGTGTCGCTGGGCGACAGCGCCGATGACCAGCTGGACGAGGCCTCGGCCTTTTATCAGGGGATCCGCGCGGCTGACTGGTCAGTACATTGTTATCGCTGTACCACGGTCGGCATGGTGTTTGCGGCAAAAGGCATTATCGACGGCCATCTGCAACGGCGCACCACGCTGTGGGATATCGCTGGCGGCACGGTGTTGTGTCAGGAAGCCGGGCTGGAAACGGTGGTGAAATTCGCGAAGACAGCGGACGGCAGCGACAATTTCCGACACATGTCGGTGGCGGCGGGGACGGCGAAGTTGTTGTCGGGCGTCAGCCCGTTATGGCCGGATTTTGAGCCAAAGTGAGTTGCGGTGATTGCCCTCTCGCCCTGAGAGGGCAAAACCGGTAAATGCGTGGCAGATCATGTTTTTATCGCATTGCGGTAACATGAAAAATTTGTCCGGTAACCCTGAAATTACATTTCGAAAGTCAGTGTTTAACAAAATGAAATATAGTTTCATTTTGCCTAAAGTTCCCCTGCGTTTGGCCGTTATGAGAGTTTCCTGTCACTGACTTCCCGATGTGTCCAGATGAAAAAGATCACTAACCTCACCATCCTTGCCCGTTTACTGGGTGCTTTCGCGCTCGTCCTGTCGCTGATGCTCATTCTGGCGGCCATGTCGGCCTGGCTGCTCAACAGCAGCAATCAGCAGATTGAAAATTACCGCGCTTACCGGCTGCCCGGCGTGCAGTTTCCGCTGGTCATGCGCGGAACGCTGGCCGAATTACGGCTGCAACAGGTGCAGTACATTGCCTCGCCGCAGGGTACGCCGCGTGACGGTCACCGGGTCGAAATCCTGCAGGCGGTAGCCACTTTTAAAGAGGCTGAAAACGCATACCAGAAACTGAACAGTGGCGGCAGTAAATCGGATCTGTTTAAACAAATCGTCCGTAATTTTGAACAGTTTTCGCTGGCGAACGATCAGGTGATCGCGGCGGTGGAACGCAACGATATCGCGCAGGCCACGCAAATCAGCGGCGATAACTCGCGCAAGTACCGTACGCAACTGATGGCGGATCTGGCGACACTGGTCAAAAACGAACTGACAAACAGCGAACAGGCCGCCGCCGGGGCGCGCAGCAGCTATCACACGGGCAGCGCGATGTTCTTAGTGCTGGTGGGTGTGGCCTTTGTACTTTCACTGGCGATGGCGCTGCTGCTGGCGCGCAATCTGGTGAAACAGCTGGGCGGTGAACCGGCCTATGCCGCCTCTATCATGCGCGAAATTGCCGCCGGTAATCTGGCGGCAAAAATCACCCTGAAACCGGGTGATGACGGCAGTTTGCTGGCCTCCCTCAACGGGATGAATCAGCAACTGAATAAAACCATTCATCAGATTATGCAAGGCAGCGAATCCATCAGTCATGCCGCCAGTGAAATTGAACAGGGCAACGTGGATTTATCACAGCGCACTGAAGAACAGGCGGCCTCGCTGGTGCAGACCAGTTCCAACATGCAGAACCTGACCACCACCGTCAGCCAGAATGCGGATAACGCGCGACAGGCCAGCCACCTGGCGCTGGAAACCTCGAAAACGGCGTCTCAGGGCGGGGCGATCGTGACGGGAATGCAGGCGCATATGCGCGATGTGTCCGGCAGTTCGAATGAAATCATTAATATTATCAGCGTGATTGAAGGTATTGCCTTCCAGACCAACCTGCTGGCGCTGAATGCCGCCGTCGAAGCGGCCCGAGCCGGTACGCAGGGCAAGGGCTTTGCGGTAGTGGCGAGTGAAGTGCGGGTGCTGGCGCAAAAAAGCGGACAGGCGGCGAAAGAGATTAAAGACCTGATCCAGGGCACCGTCAGCAAAATTGCCGAAGGATCTCAGCAGGCCGATCGCGCCAGTAAAGCCATGAACGAGATTGTCAGTTCGGTGAATAAGGTGGCGGGAATTGTCAGCGAAATTTCGACGGCAAGCTCGGAGCAGCACACCGGTATTCATGAAGTGGGGATTGCAGTCGATCAGATGGACCGGGTGACGCAACAGAACGCCGCGCTGGTCGAACAGGCGGCGGCCGCGGCGCAATCCCTGACGGAGCAAAGTGTCGAATTGCGCAACGCCGTGCGTTTCTTCCGCACGGCGGCCGTCTGAGCAGGGCGCGTCAGACTTTTTGCGTAATGGTGATCTGCGGTTCCCAGTCTGAATCGGGATGCTGGGCAATCTGTTGTGGCGTCATCGGACGTCCCAGCAGATAGCCCTGCAAGGTGTCGCAGCCCAGCTGGGTCAGGAAATCCTGCTGCTGGGTGGTTTCCACCCCTTCGGCCACCACTTTCAGGTTGAGGGTCTGGCCGAGGGCAATGATCGCCGACACGATGCTGGCGTCTTCACTGCCGGCAATCAGATCGTTAATGAAGGCACCGTCGATTTTCAGCTCGCTGGCGGGCAGACGTTTCAGATACAGCAGGCTGGAATAGCCGGTACCGAAATCATCAATCGAGGCTTTAACGCCGTATTGCGTCAGACGCTCCAGAATTTCCACGCTCACATCGGGATTGCGCATCGCGGTGGTTTCGGTCACTTCCAGCGTCAGCATTTCAGGCGGGATCTGATGGCGCTCAATGGTATCAATCACCATTTCCACCAGATTGGTCTGCTCAAACTGCAACGTGGATAAATTCACCGCCACCGTCCATTGCGTATGCCCCTGCAGATGCCATTCGCGCAACTGGCGGCAGGCTTCGTTCAGCACCCATTCACCGATGGGAATAATCAGACCGGTTTTTTCCGCCAGCGGCAGGAACACATCCGGGCTGAGGGTTTTGCCGTCGCGCTCCCAGCGTAACAGCGCCTCGAAACCGCTGACCGGCCCGTAAGGCGCGATAAATTTTGGCTGATAGTGCAGACGCAATTCGTGGTGTTCCAGCGCCAGACGCAAATCATTGAGCATCTGCAACTGGTTCTGCGCATTGGCGTTCATCGACGGCTGGAAGAAACTGTGTCCGTTACGGCCTGAATTCTTGGTGTGGTACATCGCGGCGTCGGCATTGAGCATCAGCTCGCGCTCATTCTCGCCATCGCCCGGATACACCGCAATGCCCACGCTGGCGGACACCAGCAGTTCGTAGCGGGACACATAGAACGGACGCGCAATCAGATGCACCAGTTTATCGGCCAGCTGCGACGCGTCGGTCGGCTCGGTGATCTCAACCAGCAGCACAAATTCATCGCCCCCCAGTCGCGCCAGTGTATCCGTCGCACGCAGCTGAGATTTCAGGCGCTCGGTAACGGAAATCAGCAGCTGATCACCGATGTGATGGCCGAAAGCATCGTTCACGGCTTTAAATCCGTCGAGATCGAGGAACAACACCGCAAACTGTGATTCGCCGCGAGAGGCTTTCTGAAACGCCTGACTGAGACGGTCTTCCAGCAACAGACGGTTCGGCAACCGGGTGAGATTGTCATGCAGCGCCAGTTGCGTCAGCTCGCGGTTGGCCTGCGCCAGTGACGATGCCAGAATCGACGTGCGGGCCTGCATACGGCCATCCAGAATGGAAATGATCAGCGTGATCGCCAGAATGGCCAGCGTGACCACAATCACCAGCAACGCCAGCCAGTTATTGTCCACGCCGCTGAATGCCGCCATGCTGTGGCTGTCCATCGGAAATTCGGCGGCGGCCATACCGATGTAATGCATGCCGACAATGGCCGTGCCCATCACCACTGCGGCGCTGATGCGCAACAGGCGCACGTTAGGCGACTGCTGACGTAAATGGAATGCCATCCACAGCGCCGCACCGGAGGCGACAATCGCCACCGCCACCGATAACGCGACCCAGCGGTAATCGTAAACAATCGGCGGCATCATCAGCATCGCCGACATACCGGTGTAATGCATCGCGGCAATGCCACCGCCCATCAGCAAGGCCCCCGCCAGTAACCGTCTGACCGGTAATTCCTGCAGACACACCAGCCACAGCGCAAAGGCTGACGAAATGATGGCGATAAACATGGAAAGCAGGGTAATGACCGGGTCGTAACCCATTGGCATCGCAGAATTAAAGGCCAGCATGCCGATAAAATGCATCGACCAGATACCGATACCCATTGCAATGGCGCCACCAATTAACCAAAGTCGGGAAGCCCTTCCCTCCGTGGTGGCAACCCGGCCAGCCATATCAAGTGCGGTATAAGAGGCAAGCATTGCAACAATGAACGAAAACATAACGAGCACATTGTTGTAATTACTGGAAAACATGTGAGGCTCCACAAACATAGAGTCGAAAGCGACGGGCTGATTTTTTATCCGGCGATAATGGCATTAAGAGTTATTAAAGGCGAATGAAGTTACGATTATTTTTTTCATGTAATTAAGATTAATCCGTAAGTGATTTTAATCAAATAAAAAGATTCTGGCGCAAATAAACCCGATAAATAGCAGGGTTTTTAATGTATTTGTGATACGGGTTTTGAAAGCGTTGTCTATAGTTAACAAATAATTAAATCAAACGGGGCAGAATACCTTTATGTTAACAGTGCATCATTTGGATAATTCACGATCACAGCGAATCTTATGGATGCTCGAAGAGCTGGGCGTCCCTTATGAAATCCAGCGTTATCAGCGGGATAAAAAATCCATGCTGGCGCCGGAATCGCTGAAAAAAGTCCATCCGCTGGGCAAATCACCGGTGCTGGAGGACAGCGGCATGATCCTCGCGGAATCCGGTGCCATCATTGAATACCTGCAGGAAGTGTACGATGAGGCGGGCACGCTGAAACCGGCCGCTTTTGCCGAACGTCAGCAATACCGTTACTGGATGCATTATGCGGAAGGTTCGCTGATGCCGTTGCTGGTGATGAAGCTGATTTTCAGCCGTCTGGGCAAACCGCCGATGCCGTGGCTGATCCGTCCGGTCGCCGGCGCGATCGGGCAGGGCGTACAGAAAAACTATCTGGATAAGCAGATTTATACCCACATGGATTATCTGGAACAGCATCTGACCACGCATCCTTATTTCGCCGGTTATCAGTTCAGCGCGGCAGATATTCAGATGAGTTTCCCGATAGAAGCGATCAATGCCCGCGCCGGTTTGGGAAAATATCCGCGACTCAATGCCTGGCTGGCGAATATAACGGCGCGTCCGGCCTATCAGAAGGCGCTGGAAAGTGGCGGGCCGTTTACTATCTTGCGTTAATCCCATTCTGCATTTTTATATTTCGACACGTTCATGGCGGGCAGTTTTTTATGCAATGAACGTGTCGAAAAAATAAACCTTAATAAATCTCCTGTTATTTTTTCTTTCCTGTCTTTTTTGCCTTTTGCGTCTCACTTTTCTTCAACGGGTAAATTTCCACCACAACCGCGTTTTTATTGACCGGACAACGGTAAATTGTCGGCGAACGGAGTTGAAATGGGAGTACCAAAGGCCGGATAATCGTTTGCGTTAATTTTTGTCCCGCCACACGCGATGCGAGTTAAACGTTTGCCTTGCCGTTCTGACGCTGTTTTCGGCGATGTCAGGCGACAAATATGGAAGTGAACGTGCAGAAACGGTTTCATAATGACCACGCCGGCTAATCAGTAAAGACATTCAGAGGATTTTCCATGTCGAGTCAACAACCTCAGGCGGGCCGCGCAATTGCGCCAAAAGGCCCGCTTGATGCTTTTTTCAAAATCAGTGCGCGTGGCAGTAATGTCCGTCAGGAAGTGATCGCCGGTTTAACCACGTTTCTGGCGATGGTGTATTCGGTCATTGTGGTGCCCTCAATGCTCGGCAAAGCGGGCTTCTCGCCAACGGCGGTGTTTGTCGCGACCTGTCTGGTCGCCGGTTTTGGCTCCCTGCTGATGGGGCTGTGGGCGAATCTGCCTCTGGCGATCGGTTGCGCCATTTCTCTGACGGCCTTTACCGCGTTTAGTCTGGTACTCGGCCAGCATATCAGCGTGCCTGTCGCGCTCGGCGCGGTGTTCCTGATGGGGGTGTTGTTCACCATTATCTCGGTGACCGGTATCCGTTCGTGGATTTTGCGCAACCTGCCAGCAGGCGTTGCGCACGGTACCGGCATCGGTATCGGCCTGTTCCTGCTGCTGATTGCCGCCAACGGCGTCGGTCTGGTGGTGAAAAACCCGCTGGATGGCTTACCGGTAGCCCTCGGCGCCTTCACCTCTTTCCCGGTAGTGATGACGTTGCTCGGTCTGGCCGTGATTTTTGGTCTGGAGAAACTGCGCGTGCCGGGCGGCATTCTGCTGGTGATTATCGCCATTTCCATTATCGGTCTGATTTTCGATCCGACAGTGAAATATCAGGGTTTATTCGCGATGCCTTCTCTGGCGGGCGCGGACGGTAAATCCGTGATTTTCGATCTCGACATCATGGGCGCGCTGAAAGCCGCCGTATTGCCAAGCGTGCTGGCACTGGTGATGACTGCGGTCTTTGATGCCACCGGTACCATCCGTGCGGTCGCCGGGCAGGCGAACTTACTGGATGAGAACGGCCAGATCATCAGCGGCGGTAAAGCCCTGACCGCTGACTCCGTGAGCAGCATTTTCGCGTCTCTGGTCGGTGCATCGCCCGCTGCGGTGTACATCGAGTCCGCCGCCGGTACAGCGGCGGGCGGCAAAACCGGCCTGACCGCAACCGTGGTCGGCGTGCTGTTCCTGCTGATGCTGTTCCTGTCTCCGCTGTCGTATCTGGTTCCGGCTTACGCGACCGCACCTGCGCTGATGTACGTCGGCCTGCTGATGCTCAGCAACGTTACCAAACTGGATTTCAGCGATTTCGTGGATGCGATGTCAGGGTTACTGTGCGCGGTATTTATCGTGCTGACCTGTAATATCGTCACCGGCATCATGCTCGGTTTCAGCGCGCTGGTAATTGGCCGCATCTTCTCCGGCGAATGGCGCAAACTTAACCTCGGGACGGTGATTATCGCCGTCGCGCTGGTGGTGTTTTATGCGGGCGGATGGGCGATCTGATGCCAACTGCCTTTCTCCCTCCCCTGCGAAGGGGAGGGTTGGGGTGGGGTATTAATGACGAATCAGCAGGTTGAAGTGTGCTTTGGCATGAGTTTTGTCATTAAAACCCCCTCCCGCCTCCCCCTTCGCAGGGGGAGGAGCACGAAAAAGCCTTCATTCCGGCTCCTGAGACGGGTAAGGAGCAAACCCTCTCTGATGTAACCGCACGCACTGATTTAAATCACATCCCCTTTTGATCTACTATTCCTTAGTTCGCTCCGGACTCACTCACCTGCGTCTGGCTGAAATTCATAAAAACAAGAGTCTAAGGAAAGCATGGAAATCTTCTTTACCATTCTGATTTTGATTCTGGTGGTGTCGCTCTCCGGTGTCGTCACCAGAATGTTGCCGTTTCAGGTTCCTCTTCCATTAATGCAGATTGCTGTCGGGGCCTTGCTGGCCTGGCCGAATTTTGGTTTGCATGTGGATTTCGATCCTGAGCTGTTTCTCGTCCTCTTTATTCCGCCGTTGCTGTTTGCAGATGGCTGGAAAACCCCGACCCGTGAATTCCTCCACCACGGGCGCGAAATTCTCGGGCTGGCGCTGGTGCTGGTGTTACTCACCGTCGTCGGCATCGGCTATCTGATTTATATGATGGTGCCGGATATCCCGCTGGTGGCGGCGTTCGCGCTGGCGGCGGTGCTTTCACCGACCGATGCCGTGGCACTGGGCGGCATTGTCGGCAAGGGCCGCATTCCGAAGTCGATCATGGGCGTGCTGGAAGGTGAGGCGCTGATGAACGATGCGTCCGGCCTGGTCTCCCTGAAGTTTGCTATCGCCGTGGCGATGGGCACGATGATTTTCACCGTCGGCGGTGCCACGGTGGAATTCCTCAAAGTGGCGATCGGCGGTCTGATGGCCGGTGTGGCGGTGACGTGGCTGTACAGTAAATCGCTGCGCATCATGAGCCGCTGGAGCGGTGATGATCCGGCGACGCAAATCGTCTTCCTGCTGCTGTTGCCGTTCGCGTCGTACCTGATTGCCGAACACATCGGCGTGTCGGGCATTCTGGCTGCGGTGGCTGCCGGTATGACCATCAGCCAGTCCGGCATTATCCGTAATGCGCCGCTGGCGATGCGCCTGCGCGCGAACAGCGTCTGGGCGATGCTCGAGTTTGTGTTCAACGGCATGGTGTTCATCATGCTGGGTCTGCAACTGCCGGGCATCCTTGAAAACTCAATTGATCAGGCGACACACGATCCGTCCATCGTCACCTGGCATCTGTTTGCCGACGTCGGGATTATCTATTTTGCGCTGCTGATCCTGCGTTTTGTCTGGCTGTGGGTGATGAAGAATTTCAGCAACCGTTTCCTGAAAAAGAAACCGCTGCTGTTTGGCAGCTACAGTACGCGTGAGCTGTGGGTGGCGTCTTTTGCCGGTGTACGCGGGGCGATTACCCTGGCCGGTGTGCTGTCCATTCCGCTGTTCCTCGCTGACGGTTCGGCGTTCCCGTCGCGTTATCAGCTGGTATTTCTGGCGACCGGCGTCATTCTGTTCTCCCTGATTGCCGGGGTGATTGCCTTGCCATTCCTGCTCCGGGGCGTGGTGGTGGCCGATGGCACAACCTATCGTGAAGAAGAGCGCATGGCGAAATCGATCGCGGCGGAAGTGGCGATTGAAAGCCTGCACAAGATGGAAGAGCGTCTGGCGGCGGATACGGAAGAAAACATCGATGAACAGACGCTGAAGGAAATCAGTTCGCGGGTGATCGGCACACTGCGGCGACGCACGGCCAATCGCGATGATATGGAAACCGCGCTGAAGCTGGAAAACCTCGAGCGTCGCTTCCGTCTGACCGCACTGCGCGCCGAACGGGGTGAGCTGTATCACCTGCGCGCCACGCAGAAAATCAGTAACGAGACCCTGCAAAAACTGCTGCATGATCTCGATTTACTCGAAGCGCTTCTGGTAGAAAAAGAGGTGTAGCGTCTGTCAGAAATAAAAAAACCGCGTGCGCTGCAAGGTTCACGCGGTTTTTTATTGCCTGCTATTTCCCGTTGCTTCCCGCTATTTCCAGTAATCCCTGCACAGGGTGATCCACGCCTGTGCGCTGTGTGAAAGATAACTGCCCTGATGCCAGATAAGGCCCAGTTGCCACGGCATCAGCGGATCCAGCGGCAGCCACATCAGCGCGTTTTTATCCAGCCGCTGACAGATAGGTTCCGGCAAAATCGCCACGCCCATGCCGGTCTGCACCATCGCCGCTAAGAAGTCCCACTGTCCGCTGCGGGCCGCTATTTTCGGAGTGAAACCGTGTGACGCAAAGGCATCCATCAGCTGACGGTAAAGGGCAAAATCCTCGTTATAAATCAGGATGCTTTCTTCCGCCAGTTCACTGATCGCCATACGGGTACGGTTCAGCCAGTGCGGCGTACGTGGCACCACGACGCACAGCGGATGACTGAACAGCAGCAAGGAGGCGATGGACGGCACGGCATCGGCGGGCAGGGCGGTGAGCGCCAGATCCAGCTCGCCGGAAATCACCGCCTGTTGCACGGTCAGCCCGCCAAACTCAGAAATTATCAGCTCAATACCGGGATACTTCTGGCGGAAACTGCCGATCAGCGGCGCGATTTGTGTCCCGACCATCGGCGGAATACCCAGCCGCAAATGGCCGGATTTCAGCGAGTTGATGTCTTCCAGTTCCGCTTCCAGCTGACGGAATTCCTCGAGGATATTCAGCCCGCGCTGATACAGCGCCTGGCCGCTGTCGGTCAGCCGTAAACGCCGTCCTTCGCGGATGATCAGCGTGCATTCCAGCTCGTCTTCCAGATGGCGCAGCATTTTGCTGATCGTCGGCTGGGTGACGAACAGTTTTTCCGCCGCGCGGGTAAAGCTTTGCTGGCGAACCACTTCGACAAAATAACGTAAGGTACGGACGTCCATGGGCTGAGGTTTCCCGGTCAGATCGGCGGGTGACAAAGTATTCCAAACTGGAATCATTTTTATGATTTTAATTCATTTCTTTACCGGTTTCCTGCCAGCGTATACTTCATTTTCACTCTTTTTCCTCTTTCGAGGTTGTCCCCATGTTGTTGGCGTTGCGCACTAAAGCGCCGTCCCTGCTGACCCGCTGTCAGATCCCCGTTCAGGTGGTGCTGTACGCGGTGTTATTCGTGATTGCCGATCGTCTGGTCACCACATTGCATCTGCCTTTACCTGCCAACATTGTCGGCATGCTGATGCTTTTGTTGCTGATCATGTTCCGCATTTTGCCGGTGAAATGGGTGAAAGCCGGTTCCCGCTGGCTGCTGGCGGAAATGCTGTTGTTCTTCGTTCCGGCGGTCGTGGCGGTGGTGAATTACGCCCAGTTGCTGATGATTGAGGGCTGGAAAATCTTTCTGGTGATCGGTGTCAGCACCTTGCTGACCCTCGGCGCGACGGCGGTGGTGGTCGATAAGGTGTACCGTCTGGAACAGCGTCTGGCGGCGAGGAAGGCGAGCCGTGACTGATTTGCTTATCAGCGTGTTGTGTTTTGTGATCACGCTCGGGCTGTATTACGCCAACAAAAAACTCTACCGCCAGAAACGCACACTGCTGCTGATGCCGCTGGTATTCACCCCCATCGTGCTGGTGATTTTGCTGGTGGTGACGCACACCTCGTATCAGGATTACATCGGGGAAACGCACTGGCTGTTGTGGCTGCTCGGGCCGTCGACCATCGCGTTTGCGGTGCCGGTTTACGAGAATATGGCGGTGATCCGTCGTCACTGGATGTCGCTGAGTGCAGGCGTGCTGACGGCCATTGTCGTTGCCGTCAGCAGTTCCGTCTGGCTGGCGCGGCTGCTGACCTTGCCGGAAGAAATCCAGCGCAGTCTGGCGGTGCGTTCCATCACCACGCCGTTTGCACTGGCGGCGGCGAAGCAAATGGGCGGCCAGCCGGATCTGGTGGCGCTGTTTGTGGTGATCACTGGCGTGTTCGGCATGGCGGTCGGCGATATGCTGTTTCTGCGTCTGGCGGTGAAAAGCGGCCTGGCGAAAGGTGCCGGATTCGGTGCCGCGTCCCACGGTGCGGGCACCGCACGTGCCTACGAACTGGGTGCCGAAGAAGGCGTGGTGTCGAGTCTGGTGATGATGCTGGCGGGTGTGGTCACCGTGGTGATTGCGCCGATGATCGGGGTAGTGATGTGGTGATGATTAAGGCTCCCTCCCCTGCGAAGGGGATGAGTAAGACGAAAATCAGTTCGGGTTTTATTGCAGCGGAGTGCGAAACACGATTAGCTCCCTCCCCTGCGAAGGGGAGGGCTGGGGTGGGGTGTTAAGGTCAAAAACTACATTCAAAGTATGCTTTAACTTATTGTTTTGTATTTAAAAACCCCTCCCAGCCTCCCCCTTCGCAGGGGGAGGAGCAAAAGCCAAACCTTTAATGGTTCCCCTTTTGTGAAGGGGAGGAGCAAGCTCAATGAATCACCTGTGACAAGAACTCCCGCGTCCTGGCGGATTTCGGATTGGCAAAGAATTCCAGCGGCGGCGCCTGCTCGACGATTTCCCCGCGATCCATAAAGATCACCCGGTCGGCGACGGTTCTCGCAAAGCCCATTTCATGCGTTACACACAACATGGTCATGCCTTCTTCCGCCAGCGTGATCATGGTGTCCAGCACCTCTTTCACCATTTCCGGATCCAACGCAGAAGTCGGTTCGTCGAACAGCATGATTTTCGGCTTCATACACAGCGAGCGGGCGATCGCCACACGCTGTTGCTGACCGCCGGAAAGCTGTCCGGGGAATTTATGCGCATGTTCGGCGATACGGACGCGTTTCAGATAATGCATCGCCAGTTCTTCTGCCTCTTTCTTCGGCATCTTGCGCACCCAGCACGGGGCCAGGGTGCAGTTCTGCAACACGGTCAGATGCGGGAACAGATTGAAGTGCTGGAACACCATACCGACTTCAGTACGCACGCGTTCGATGTTACGCAGATCGTCGTTCAGTTCGGTACCGTCCACCACGATGCGCCCTTGCTGGTGCTCTTCAAGATGGTTGATGCAACGAATGGTCGTTGATTTCCCTGAGCCGGAAGGGCCGCACAGCACGATGCGCTCGCGCGGTTTCACGCTCAGATTGATGTCTTTCAATACGTGGAATTGTCCGTACCACTTATTCACGTTTTCCAGCGTGATCATCATATTTTGGTTTTCTGTGACTTGATGGTCGCTCATGGTTTACCTCAGTGTGCGGAACGTCCGGTGTGAAAGCGTCTTTCCAAATGCTGGCTATAACGCGACATGCTAAAACAGAAAATCCAGTAGACGGCGGCGGCGAAGACGTAGCCTTCGGTCGACATACCGAGCCATTCAGGATCGACGGTGGCTTGCTGGACGCTGCTGAACAGGTCGAACAGGCCGATGATGATCACCAGACTGGTGTCCTTGAACAGCGCGATGATGGTGTTCACCAGACCCGGTATCACCATTTTCAGCGCCTGCGGCAGAATGACTAATCCCTGCGTTTTCCAGTAACCGAGTGCCAGTGATTCAGCAGCTTCGGTCTGGCCCTTCGGCAGCGCCTGTAATCCGCCGCGCACCACTTCCGCGACATACGCCGACTGGAACAGCACCACCCCCACCAGCGCACGCACCAGTTTGTCGATACTTGTCCCTTCGGTCATAAACAGCGGCAGCATCACCGACGACATGAACAGCACGGTGATTAACGGCACGCCGCGCCAGAATTCGATGAAAATCACCGAGAGAATGCGCACGACAGGCAGACGTGAACGACGTGCCAGCGCCAGCATAATGCCCAGCGGTAATGCGCCTGCGATGCCGACCGCAGCGATAATCAGCGTCAGCGTCAGGCCGCCCCACTGGCGGGTTTCGACACGGCTCAGACCGAAGAATCCACCGTACAACATGAACCAGGTGAAAATCGGGAAGAGCACCATCCAGCAGGCAATATATCGCCCGCGGTGTGGCGTGGCTTTAAAGAAGATCGGCGCAAGAGTCAGCAGGCCAACAATCAGCGTGACGTTGATGCGCCAGCGTTGATCGAACGGATACAGCCCGTACATGAACTGGCCGAAACGTGCGTGGATAAACACCCAGCAGGCCCCGGCTTTGGTGCAGTCAGTGCGCGCGGTGCCTACCCAGTTAGCCTGAAAAATCACCCAGTTCAGCAGCGGAGGAATAATCAGCCACATCAGCCATACACAGAACAGCGTCAGCAGGCTGTTAAACCAGCTCGAGAACAGATTTTTACGCGCCCACAGCACGGCGGTACCCATTGGCGTGCCGGGCTTCACGGCTCTGACTCCCGGAGGAAGTGTTGTCATTGTCATGGGGTTCCCTTAACGCTCGACCAGCGCAATACGCCGGTTGTAAATGTTCATCAGGAACGAAATGCCCAGGCTGATGATCAGGTAAACCGACATGGTGATGGCAATGGTTTCAATCGCCTGACCGGTCTGATTCAGCACCGTACCGGCGAACAGCGAAACCATATCCGGATAACCAATTGCGGCAGCCAGAGAGGAGTTTTTAACGATATTGAGATACTGACTGGTCAGCGGCGGAATGATCACCCGCATCGCCTGCGGCAAAATCACCTGACGCAGCGTGACCGGATTCGGCAAGCCTAACGAACGGGCGGCTTCATGCTGACCGTGCGAAACAGACTGAATACCGGAGCGGATCACTTCGGCGATAAACGTCGAGGTATAGACCGATAACGCCAGCGTTAACGCCGCCAGTTCCGGGATCAGCACCATGCCGCCACGGAAGTTAAATCCGCGCAATGCCGGTACATCCCAGTGCAGCGCAGGCCCGAAGAACAGATGCGCTATGGCCGGAAAGACCACCAGCATGGCAATCGCCCACGGCCAGATATGCCAGACGCGTCCGGTGTGGATCTGGCGGAAATGGTTGTAGCGTTGCAGTGCGATGATGCCAAAAATCGCCAGCAGAACGGCGATAAATCCCGCCAGACTGCCCGGTGACAGTTCCGGCGACGGCAGATACAGACCACGGTTACTGACGAACGCCAGATCAAACGCATTCAGGCTCTGGCGCGGTCCCGGCAGGTTGCGCAGTACGGCGAAGTACCAGAAAAAGATTTGCAGCAGCGGAGGAATATTACGGAACGTCTCGATATACACCGTCGAGACTTTACGGATCAGCCAGTTATCGGAGAGACGTCCTAAGCCGATAATGAACCCGAGAATGGAGGCAAAAACGATACACAGCGCGGAAACCAGCAGTGTATTCAGCAAACCGATAACAAATACGCGGGCGTAAGTGTCACCTTCCTGGTAGTCGATAAGATGCTGAACAATGCCGAAACCGGCACCTTTCTCAAGAAACGCAAATCCCGAGGTGATCCCTCGTGTAGTCAGATTGGTAATGGTGTTGTGGAGCAGGTAACCCAGACAGGCTACCAGCAACACCACCGCGACAATTTGGTAAATCCAGGCGCGTACCGCTGGGTTGGTCAGCGAGAACGAAGCCTTTACGGTTGGGCGTTGCGACATAGTAATGACCTCGAAATCCCCGTCGTACTTGACGCCGCAGCTGCGTTGGCTGCACGTGCTCACCCGAATCACTTACCTGAGTAAGCTCATCGGGATTCACTCGTTTGTCGCCTTGCTGCAACGCCAATTACTTTGGGGATTTTGTATGCAATTTCTTAAACAAATCTTATTTTAAAAAACTGGATCAACGGACGGGTGGTGCGTACTGGATCCCGCCTTTATTCCACAATGCGTTCTGACCCCGTTTGATTTTCAGCTCGCTGCCCTGACCGACGTTACGTTCGAAGCTTTCGCCGTAGTTGCCGACTTGTTTCACGATTTTAACCACCCAGTCGTTAGGCACTTTCAGGTCAGCACCGTAAGTACCGGTTTTGCCCAGCAGGTTGCTCATATCCGGTGTGGTCGGGCTGGCGGCCAGCTGATCGACGTTGGCAGAGGTCACGCCCATTTCTTCGGCGTTCAGCATGGCGAACAGTGACCAGCGGACGATCGCCAGCCAGTCTTCATCACCACGGCGAACCACCGGACCCAGAGGCTCTTTAGAGATCACTTCTGGCAGTACGATGAATTCGTTTGGTTTGCCCAGTTTGATACGCAGGGCATACAGCTGAGACTGGTCAGACGCCAGCGTATCGCAACGGCCTGAGTCCAGAGCTTTGGCACTTTCGTCTGAACGGTCGAAGGTCACCGGGGTGTAAGTCATTTTGTTGGCTTTGAAGTAGTCAGCGACGTTCAGCTCGGTATCCGTACCGGCCTGCAGACAGACGGTGGCGCCATCAAGTTCTTTGGCGCTTTTCAGGCCCGCTTTCTGGTGAGTCAGGAAGCCGATACCGTCGTAGTAGTTTACGCCGGCGAAAATCATCCCCATGCCTGCGTCGCGGGAAGAGGTCCAGGTGGTGTTACGGGACAGGATATCCACTTCGCCAGACTGCAGCGCGGTGAAACGCTCTTTCGCCGTCAGCGGGGTGTATTTCACTTTTTCAGAATCACCAAACACGGCTGCTGCCACCGCGCGGCAGACGTCAACGTCGATACCGGTGAATTTGCCTTTGGAGTCAGCGTAAGAGAAGCCCGGCAGGCCGTCGCTGATACCGCATTGAACAAATCCTTTCTTTTTAACTGCATCCAGAGTGGTACCTGCATGAGCCTGACCAGCCAGTGTCACGAAGCTTGCTGCGGCAATCAGCGTTGAGAGCAATATTTTTTTCATAAAGCGTCCTGTGAGACAAAACTGAAAATTATTATTGTATGAGTGCCGGAGCACCCTGTCTGTTTATGGGGCAACGCCCTCTGCACCTGTCTTTGCAAAGGGAGTGCCAACATCGAAAACGCCCCGTCAATCAAGTCACGTAGAGGAATTGCACAGTAACATTGACGGGGCTTATAAAATTTATTGCCCCGTTTCAGTGCGCGGTCAATGTGGCTGCTTTAAAAGAGTGCGGAATATTTCAATATTGGAGTGCAGATCGCGCAGTTTGCAGCGAAGTGAAATGTACGGTCATATTTGGAAAAAAATTGAGGCGAAACGATGAGTAAATCTCTCAGACCGGCGGGTCTGAGAGAGATATCGGTATGACGGGATCGGAAGCAGGGACGTTATCAGTGCAGCGGGGCGACTTATTTGGTCTGGTCTTTACTGCCCTGGATCAGTTTGCGGGCGGCAGCAATCTGGTCGTTGTCCGGCGCTTTGGGTTTGGCTTTATTGAGTGCCGTGCTGAGGCCGGAACGGCCCCAAAGGTCAAAGCCGTCATCTTCTTTCAGATGATCAAAGATGGAAGGGGTCGCATCGGTTTTTTTAGCCATGAGGATTACCGGTCTCTTAGTGGAGGTTATGAAAAGAAAAAGCCCGACGCGGTGGCATCGGGCTGGGTGTTTTATCACATCGGGCGCTTATCGATAAAGCGAAGGCGCACCCGCCGGGCGGGTTTTAAAGCGGCGGTGCAGCCAGAGGTACTGATCCGGCGCGCGCATGATCTCTTTTTCGATCACGCGGTTCATGTAGGCCGCTGCGGCCATTTCGTCATCGATAGGGTAATCCTGCAATTGCGGCTGAATGACCAGCTCGTAACCTTTACCGCAGGCTTTACGCACCAGCACCACGGTCACCAGCGCCGGTTTTGCCAGACGGGCCAGCATGAACGTGCCGCTGGTGGTGGCGGCCTGATCAACGGCAAACAGTGGCGCAAATACGCTGCCGCGCGGGCCGTAATCCTGATCCGGTGCAAACCAGACGGCTTCGCCCTTTTTCAGCGCGTGAACCATGCCGCGTAAATCTTTGCGATCCAGCATCGCTTTGTTGGAACGCATACGGCCCCAGGTCTGCACGAATTCCATCGCTTTATTGTTGTGCGGACGGTACATCGCCATCATCGGCTGGCACAGACCCATCGCGCGGCCTCCCAGTTCGAGAGACATAAAGTGCACGCCAATCACCAGCACGCCTTTGTTGTTTTCCTGCGCCTTTTTCAGGTTGTGCAGGCCGCTGACATCAAACCAGCGTTTTACCCGGGCGTCCGACCAGAACCAGGCCATGCCGGTTTCCAGCAGACCCATACCGAGGGATTCAAAGTTGCTGATAATACGGGCTTCAACCTGATCGGCGCTCAGATCCGGGAAGCACAGTTGCAGGTTGCGACGTGTAATAGACACGCGGCGTTTCAGAAAACGCATCGACGTGCGGCCGAGCCAGTTCCCCAGACGGTATAACACCGGATAAGGAAGCTGAACCAGCAGGAACAAGACGCCAAGGCCAAACCAGGTCAGCCAGTAACGTGGATGTAAAAATGATGCGCGAAAACGAGGAGAGGTCATAAAAGCCTAATCATCTGCATTTAAAAAAAACCGGGGTAACGCGTCAGGAGTTGGCTCAGTCGCGATACGGATTGTCTGTCAAAGAGTGGGACAACAGGGGTGTGTAAACGTTTTCGGTAACACACAAATTGACTCACTTTTACCTTATCGAGACACAATTAAAAGGCGGGATCGCGAAGCTGAAGGGCTGTCCGTAGGCGTTGAGCGAGGCGAATACGACTCTTGTCACAAGTATAACATGCAGCGTGATCGAACCGCAGAGGGTAATTGTCCGATAAACGCACTATTTACTGTTTATTTACGTGTGGGTTTGCACAAAAAAACGAAAAGGTTACGGAAAGAAGGGATTAGCTTTTGGAACCCGAAACCTCCCCAGTATGATATTTCAGCATGCTCCTTTCGCAAAGCATGCTGAACAGGCATATCAGCGGTAGAGCGGGTTGCTCATCACGGAATAGCGGCCACTGCCATACAGCGCAATCACGACGGCTGCCATAAAGTAGTAGATGATATCTTCAATCGCCCACGCCCCGACCGGAGACAGCGCGAAGGTATGATGAATACCCACCATCAGCCAGGCGACGATCATGGTCGCGGCCGCCGAAAGTGCCGCGAGACGGGTGAAAATGCCCAGCATCATCATAACCGGGGCGATGACTTCGCCGATAATCACGCCATAAGCGACAAACGCCGGAATGCCATAACCTGCCAGCATGCCCTGAATACCGCCCAGCCCGTCATGCAGTTTATGCCAGCCATGAAAAATCAGCAGGCCGTAGGTGAGCCGCAGCAGCAAAATGGCCAGATCCGGTTTGTTCAGCGCCGCGGTAAAACGGAGATAAAGTTGCTTCATCAGTGTGACTCCAGGAGACGTATTATTGTCTCTATAAGGTAATTCTTAATCACTGAATGCGGCGGATAATTATTCTCATTTGGGTTGATCTGCGTTAGGTTTTGCGCAAATTTTCGGCTAAAGGTTTGCGGGTAAAGCAGAAAACAAAAAGGCGCTCCCCTTGCGGAAAAGCGCCTTTTTAAGACATCGACTGATTAGTATCAGTTCATGCCGTATTTTTTCAATTTCTTACGCAGCGTACCGCGGTTGATACCCATCATCAGGGCCGCACGAGTCTGGTTGCCACGGGTGTACTGCATCACCATGTCTAACAGTGGCTGTTCAACTTCAGCCAATACCAACTCATACAGGTCATTCACGTCCTGACCATTCAATTGAGCAAAATAGCCCTTAAGTGCTTGTTTTACCGAGTCACGCAGGGGTTTTTGGGTTACCTGATCCTGAGAATTAACGGTAGAAACGGTCAGTACGTCAGAATTCACGCGTTGTTCGAACATAGTTCTGTCAGCTCTTTTTTGTTACGCAAGATTTTCGAAATATGCTTCCAACGCCTCCAGCTGTTCGCTGGCATCCTCTATGGCGTTGAAGGAGCGCCGAAACTGGTCATTTGGGGCATGCTCCTGGAGATACCAGGAAACGTGCTTACGGGCGATACGGAATCCCTTGCCTTGACCGTAAAAGTCGTGCAATTCCCGTACGTGCCCTAGTAACAAGCGCTGAACCTCACCCATAGGAGGTGGAGGTAACAGCTCCCCTGTGTCCAGATAATGCTGGATTTCCCGGAAGATCCAGGGTCTCCCCTGAGCGGCACGTCCTATCATCAGAGCATCAGCTCCGGTGTAGTCGAGCACCGCCCTGGCTTTATGCGGGTCAGTTATGTCGCCATTCGCGATAATCGGAATGGAAACACTCTGCTTAACTGTCCGAATACTGTCGTACTCTGCTTCTCCATTGAAGAGGCAGGCACGGGTTCGGCCATGAATCGTCAGGGCCTGAATTCCACAGTCTTCAGCCAATTGGGCAATTTGTACACAGTTACGGTGTTCCGGTGCCCATCCAGTACGAATTTTCAACGTGACTGGCACATCTACCGCATTCACAACGGTAGTCAGGATTTGTTTCACCAAATCCGGATACTGCAATAATGCAGAACCTGCCAGTTTGCGGTTCACTTTCTTGGCCGGGCAGCCCATATTGATATCAATGATTTGCGCACCGCTTTCCACGTTAATTCGTGCAGCAGCCGCCATATCGTCGGGGTCACAACCGGCAATTTGCACGGCGCGGATCCCCGGTTCATCGTTATGTACCATGCGCAAACGTGACTTATCCGTCCGCCACACCTCCGGATTGGAGGAGAGCATTTCAGATACTGCCATTCCAGCCCCCATCGCATGACATAAGGCACGAAATGGTCGGTCTGTGATACCGGCCATCGGGGCCGCAATCAGGCAATTTGTAAGCTGGTGGTGTCCGATGCGCATGAACTAGGAATGACCATACTGATGTCCGCAAGGGCGCGTATATTACGCATTTTCGCCACGATATGAAAGGCCAAACTTTGAGCAATTCATGAAGAAAAACCCTTGCCAGGGGTGAAATACAGCGGGATTTGTTTTTTTATCGAGGTTTTACATTGAGTTATGTGATGGCGGTCAAATTGTGCGCTTCAGCAAATTCCTAATATCTCTCTGAATCATCCTGTTATATCAGTTGATTCTAAGGGTAGATTTGTCGTTTTAAGCAGCAACAACCACAAAAATCCGTGATGCGGATCTCTTTTTGTTCAAAAAGTGACTCATTTTCAGAAAGCTTAACAAGCGGCAGAAAGAAGCGCAGAAAGGGTATCTGCGCCTCTTCACTCAGAGCAGATTATTCGGCGACAACCACGCGACCGTGCAGACCCTGTACAGGGCGGTTATTTGCATGATGCATCGCATGCCGGAATTTCTCCAGTTGCGCTTCAGACAGCGTCTGAGGCTGTTTAACGACCAGCCAGCGAACGCCTTCCGTGCAGGGAGGGGTGGTCAGCGAACCGCTGAACCGGTAATGGGTCAGATCTTTTGGCAGCAGGCCATCAAGACTGACTTTTTGTTTCAGCGCGACAGGCTCGCCCGCCTTTTCCGGCATCTGCTGCCAGATTTTTTCCAGTTCAGCATTGGCCTTGCCGGTTTCAAACATCACGGCAATCACCGCAATTTCACCGTCCGCATTCATATGAACAAAGTGCGCTTCCATCGGGAAGGATTTCCCGTTGAGGGTATTTTCGCTCGGGGAATGGAAGTGGAATTGCTGAAGGACGAATTTTTCGCCGTCGAGGGTGACGAAATCTCCCTCCCGGACGTTCACCTGCACGCTGTGGCCGTTATTGATGACGCTGACCGGCGGCAGCTGATAGCTGAGGTTCAGCGGGCGAGGGTGCACTTCCAGTGCATCTTTGATATCGATAGGTGACTGCGCTTTGCCTTGCTCACACAGATGGAAGTCGGGGCTGAGTTTCGACCAGTTTTGCGGGGCGGCCTCGCCATCATAGGACCAGTGTGGCGCTTCATTTGCGAAGACGGGCAGGGCGGTCACTGACAGCGTCAGGGCGGCCAGCGCGGCAGAGAGAATTGTTCCTTTCACGAGATATCCCTTTCATTTAATGAGTAATAAAACCTCGCGAAGTGTAAGGGTTTTGTGCGGCAGGAGAAATATGAGAAAAGGCCGGAATTGGACTTTAGGGGAAAACCCGCTCTTTCTGCACAAGCAGAAAAAGCGGGAGACGATAAATCAGGCTTTTTTAACCCCGGTAATGCGGCACCATTCTTCTTTCTCGGCCACCGCATCCAGTTCAAATTTATCGTTGTAGGCATCCGCCACGCTTTGCGCCTGGCTGGCCAGTACGCCGGAAAGCCCCAGATGGCCGCCCGCGACCGGCAATACGCTGATAAGCGGTGCCAGCTCACGCAGAGGACCGGCCAGAATGTTAGCGACGACCACGTCGGCTGACAGGTTCTCAGGCTGATCTTTCGGCAGATACAGCGACAGACGCTCTGAAACGCCATTACGCTCTGCGTTATCACGGCTGGCCTGAATCGCCTGCGGATCGATGTCGATCCCGACCACGTGTTTTGCGCCGAGCTTCAGGGCCGCGATCGCCAGAATGCCGGAGCCGCAACCGAAGTCGATCACCGTTTTATCGGTCAGATCCAGACTGTCGAGCCATTGCAGGCACATCGCGGTGGTCGGATGGGTGCCGGTACCAAACGCCAGACCCGGATCCAGCATCACGTTCACCGCATCCGGATCCGGCACATCGCGCCAGCTCGGGCAAATCCACAGACGTTCGCCAAAACGCATCGGGTGGAAATTATCCATCCATTCGCGTTCCCAGTCTTTGTCTTCGAGTTGCTCAATTTTGTGCACAAACCCTTTACCCAGCAGCGGTTCGTTTTCCAGCATGGCGACCACTTCGGCCATGTCGGTTTCTGCATCGTAAAGGCCGATAGCATCGGTATCGCCCCACAGCAGGGTTTCGCCCGGCAGGGGTTCGAAGACCGGATTATCGTGTGTGTCCTGGAAAGTCACGGACACGGCGCCACTTTCGATAAGCGCGTCGCTCAGCGTTTCCGCGTCGTTACCGGTGGTATTAATTTTCAGTTGGATCCAAGGCATAGCCATTCTCTTCTTAACAATCTGTAAAATCAGTGCCGCCCGGTCAGGACGGCTTGAATGCGGTTTCGCGTGGCGGTTTGCCAAAGGTATTGCCGACATAAAACGCCAGCAGACTCAGCAACAGCGACGGCACAATCGGGTGCAGACCGGCAATATGCAGGTCGATACTGGCGAGCAGGGTATAACAAACCGCGCCAACAATCATTGAGCTGAGCGCGCCCGTGGCATTGGCCCGTTCCCAGTACAAACCGAGCACCAGCGGCCACAGGAACACCGCTTCCAGCCCGCCGAACGCCAGCAGGTTAAGCCAGATAATCATTTCCGGCGGACGCCATGCGGCCAGCAGCACCAGTAAACCCAGCACAAAGGTTGCCCAGCTTGAGAAGCGTTTTAACTTGCGCTCGTTGGTCAGCTGTTCCGGTTTCACGCCGAGGTATAAGTCTTTAACGATAGTCGCAGATGACTGCAAAAGCTGTGCATTGATGGTCGACATAATGGCGGCCATCGGCGCGGCAAGGAAGATACCGGCGGCGTAAGGCGGCAGCACGGTGATCATCAGCGTCGGGATCACCTGATCGGGAATTTTCAGATCAGGCAAAACCGCGCGCCCGAGTGCCCCCGCCAGATGCATACCGAACATCAGCACCGCGACCACCAGCGTGCCGAGCACAATGCCCCGGTGCACGGCCTTGCTGTCTTTGTAGGAGATACAGCGCACGGCGGTATGCGGCAGGCCAATCACGCCAAAGCAAACCAATACCCAGAAAGACGCCATAAACGGCAGTGAAAGGACGTCACCTCCGCCATGCACGGACACCAGTTTAGGGTCGATTTGCTGGAGTTTATCCACTGCGCTGTGCAGGCCACCGGCGGCGTGGATCACCGCGACCAGCAGCAAAATGGTGCCCAGAAGCATCACCAGCCCCTGCATGGCGTCGTTCAGCACGCTGGCACGGAAGCCGCCAAACGCGGTATACAGCGCAATGCTGACACCGAAAATCAGCAGACCGGTGTCGTAAGGAATCCCCGCGGCGGTTTCCAGCAGGCGTGCGCCACCGATGAACTGCACGGTCATCGCCCCCAGAAACGCCACCAGCAGGCTCAGGCTGGCCAGCCAGACCAGCAGACGGCTCTGATAGCGGGCAAACAGCATGTCATTCAACGTGACCGCGTTGTAGCGGCGCGCCAGAATGGCGAATTTTTTACCCAGTACGCCCAGCGACAGCCAGACGGCAGGCAGCTGGATCATCGCCAGTAATACCCAGCCCAGCCCAAATTTGTACGCTGCGCCGGGGCCGCCAATAAACGAGCTGGCGCTGATATAGGTAGCGGTCAGGGTCATGGCCAGCACGAAACCGCCCATCGACCGGTTACCGAGGAAATATTCGGTCAGGAAGTTGCCCTGTTCGCGGCGGGTATAGGCATAAACCGACAGCCCGAACACCAGCAGCAGATAGGCGATCAACGGTAATAAGACTTCAGTCTGCATCACTGTCCTCCAGCGGAATTTCGCGGTAAATCACGCGAACCATCAGCCAGCTTAAAAGAACGAATATCAGCGGAACCAGCAGGCAGGCCATTTCAAACCAGTGCGGCAGGCCGGTGATGCCCTGTTTATCGTCAGGAATATAAGCCGCACAGCCCCAGGCCAGCAGATAGGCGATCGTCAGCCCAAATGCCCAGCGGGCCTCGCGGTTAGCCTGTAAGAAACGTGTATCCAACGCCATTTACTTGTCTCCCCTCTGAACGTAAAAAAGGCCGGAATATCCGGCCTTGATAAGAGAGTACGCAACGGTACGGTCTTTTTATTTTTCCTGCAAACCGAGTTTTTTCTCGAGATAGTGGATGTTAGTGCCACCGTGCTCGAAGTTCTCGTCGTTCATAATGCGCATTTGCAGGTCAATGTTGGTTTTGATGCCGTCGATGATCAGTTCTGCCAGCGCATTTTTCATGCGGGCGATGGCCACTTCACGGGTTTCACCGTAAGTGATCAGTTTACCGATCATGGAATCGTAGTACGGAGGCACCGTGTAGCCTGCGTAAATGTGCGATTCCCAACGAACACCGAAGCCGCCAGGTGCGTGGAAGCGGGTGATTTTGCCCGGGCTTGGCAGGAAGGTGTTTGGGTCTTCCGCGTTAATACGGCATTCCACCGCATGGCCTTTGACTTTCACTTCGCTTTGTTTGATCGACAGAGGCTGGCCGGACGCAATGCGCAGCTGTTCTTTGATCAAATCCACACCGGTGATCATCTCGGTAACCGGATGCTCAACCTGGATACGGGTGTTCATTTCGATGAAGAAGAACTCCCCGTTTTCATACAGGAACTCGAACGTCCCTGCACCACGGTAGCCGATATCCACACAGGCTTTGGCGCAACGTTCGCCGATGAAACGACGAAGTTCTTCCGTAATGCCCGGTGCCGGCGCTTCTTCCACGACTTTCTGGTGACGGCGCTGCATGGAGCAGTCACGTTCTGCCAGATAAACCGCGTTGCCCTGACCATCGGCCAGTACCTGAATTTCCACGTGACGTGGGTTTTCCAGGTATTTTTCCATATAAACCATGTCGTTGTTGAAGGCCGCTTTGGCTTCAGCACGGGTCATGTTGATGGACTGCTCGAGATCTTTGTCGCTGCGCACCACACGCATACCACGACCACCGCCGCCGCCAGAGGCTTTGATGATGACCGGATAGCCGATGCGTTTTGCGAAGCCACGGTTTTGATCCATGTCGTCGCCCAGCGGGCCGTCAGAGCCAGGTACACAAGGTACGCCAGCCGCTTTCATCGCGTGGATCGCAGAAACTTTATCGCCCATCAGACGGATAGTTTCCGCTTTCGGGCCGATGAAGATAAAACCAGAACGCTCAACCTGCTCTGCAAAATCCGCATTCTCGGACAGGAAACCGTAGCCCGGGTGGATAGCCACCGCGCCAGTGATTTCCGCCGCAGCGATAATGGCAGGGATGTTCAGATAGCTTTTTACTGAAGGTGCAGGGCCGATACAGACGGTTTCGTCTGCCAGCAGCACGTGTTTCAGGTCACGGTCAGCGGTGGAGTGCACAGCAACGGTTTTGATGCCCATTTCTTTACAGGCACGCAAAATACGCAGGGCAATCTCGCCGCGGTTCGCGATAACAATTTTATCTACCATGGTACGCCTCGTTATTCGATGACGACCAGCGGCTCGTCGAATTCAACCGGTTGGCCGCTTTCTACCAGAATTGCTTTAACAACACCGGATTTGTCTGCTTCGATTTGGTTCATCATTTTCATCGCTTCAACGATACACAGGGTATCGCCGGCGTTCACTTTCTGACCCACTTCGATGAAGGCTTTTGCGTCCGGGCTTGGCGTACGGTAGAAGGTCCCTACCATCGGTGAACGGACGATATGACCGCTGATGGCAGCCGGTGCAGCTTCTGCGGGTGCAGCCGCTGGCGCAACCGCAGCAGCCAGACCTGGCTGTTGGACAGGCATAGCGTAAGCCTGTTGCATCATAGGATAAGCCTGCGCAGGTGCAGCACGGCTGATACGAACTGACTCTTCACCTTCAGAAATTTCCAGTTCAGAAATACCTGATTCTTCAACCAGTTCGATCAGTTTTTTGATTTTACGAATATCCATGGGTGTGATTCCGTACTCTTTTTGCGTAGAAATTAGTGGGTTTTTGACAAGCGGTTAACCGCTGCCTGTAATGCAAAGTGGTAGCCATCTGCGCCAAGTCCGCAAATAACGCCCACTGCGATGTCGGAAAGATAAGAATGGTGCCGGAACGCTTCGCGGGCATGTACATTCGACAGATGGATCTCGATAAACGGAATCGATACCCCCAGTAATGCATCGCGCAGCGCCACGCTGGTATGGGTAAAGGCCGCGGGATTGATCAGAATAAAATCGACGTTTCCGCGTGCCTGATGAATACGTTCAATCAGGACATGTTCTGCGTTGGATTGCAGATGGCTCAGTGCCACACCGGCAGCGGCAGCCTGAACTTCCAAACCTTTAACAATATCGTTGAGCGTGGTGTGTCCGTACGTTTCAGGCTCACGGGTCCCTAACAAATTCAGGTTAGGACCGTTCAGTAGCAAAATGTCAAACTTATGCGCCATTGTGAGCCTATCTCCGGCAATTAGACAAAGATTGTAGAAAATACCCTGATGTCACCGATTTGTCACCTATTTCGCGGCAAATCGACCCGTCTCTTCGGCATGAGGTCGGGCATTATAATGATATCGTGGCAATTCGCAGCTAAATACTGGTCTTATCAGCGAAGATAATCAACCCTCGGCCGGTGAATGCGCGCGCAATTGGCACTATTCTGAGAGGCAACGCCCGCCTGTTTCCCCCGGTTTATCGCAGCCACTGGCGGAATTTTTTATAGCGAAAGGCCAGCAGGATCACGGCAAGTGTTGCGTAGATGATCGGTTGCGGTGACAACACTTTGACCGACCAAAGGTAGTGGATCGGTGCCAGTATGGCGATCAGATAGATGAGATTATGTAACTTTTGCCAGCCAGCGCCCATTTTCCGCTGCGCCCACAATGTCGAGGAGCAGGCCAGCGCCAGCAGCAGGATCCAGCAAATAATGCCGAGCGTCAGATACGGGCGGGAAATCAGTTCACTGCCCAGCAGGCGAAGGTTGCTGATACCCAGTTCGAGGAACGAATAGCTGAGAAGATGCAGCGTTCCCCACGCAAAACACCATAAACCCAGCAGACGGCGGGTGCGGATCAGCAGCGGTTGTTTGCCATAGCGCGCAACCGGCGTCACCAGCAGCGTGACCAGCAGGAATTTCAGCGTCATCCGGCCGGTAAAATGCTGAATATCTTTTGCCGGATCGGCGCTGAACCAGCCCTGATCGACGGAAAGTATCAGCCATATGAAGGGCAGAATGGCGGCAAGGTAAATGATCACCTTCAGCCAGGTAATGTTGGCAGGGCTTAAACGACGCATAGCTGAGCGGCCTCTTCCTTAATAGAACTTACGTAAATCCATACCGTGATACAGCGAGGCCACCTGTTCCGCGTAGCCGTTGAACAGCAGTGTCGGCTGGCGTTGCACATCCAGCAAACCGCCGGAACCAATAAAGCGTTCCGTGGCCTGTGACCAGCGCGGGTGATCGACGTGCGGATTCACATTGGCGTAAAATCCGTATTCGTTGGCGGCAATCTGGTTCCAGGTGGTCGGCGGCTCATCATGGGTGAATTTAATGTTCACGATCGACTTGATTCCCTTGAAACCGTATTTCCACGGGATCGTCAGGCGAATGGGCGCGCCGTTTTGCGGCGGCAGTGCTTTGCCATAAACACCGACCGTCAGCATCGCCAGCGGGTTCATCGCTTCATCTATACGCAGCCCTTCGACATAGGGATAATCCAGCCCGCCGCCGATAAACCGGTCTTTTTGCCCCGGCATATGTTCAGGGTCATATAAGGTGGTAAACGCCACGTATCGCGCATTACTGGTCGGTTCGGCCAGTTTCAGGATTTCACTGAGCTGGAATCCGACCCACGGCACCACCATTGACCAGGCTTCAACGCATCGCATGCGGTAGATCCGCTGTTCGAGCGGGAAACGCTTCATGATGTCGTCCATATCCAGCGTCATCGGTTTAGCGACTTCGCCTTCTATTTTTAACTTCCACGGAGACGTCACCAGTTGCCCGGCGTTCGCAGCGGGATCGGCTTTATCCAGCCCGAATTCATAGAAATTGTTATAGCCGGAGACTTTGTCTTCCGGCGTCAGCGGCAGATCATTTTGATAAGCGGCGGGTTTGGTGAAATCCAGGGGTTTACCGGCGGGCGCAGGGGCGCGGTCGTGGCCTTTAAACCAGGAAAGCAGGTCCGCCTGCGCGTTTTGCGGCAGGGCGAGTGCGGCGGCGCTGATCCCCAGCGCCTGCAATACTTTGCGCCGGTCATGGAAAAGACTTTCGGGAGTGACATCGGCTTCGGTCAGTTTGCGGGGTTTGAACATAGCATTCTCCGGCATTCTCATTTTATGGTTCATTATTATGGTTATAGACAGAGCATGGCGTGAAACTGACCGCTTTGCGAGACGTAGTCTTAAAATACCGCGTTTTGTGGCAGAGAAAGGCCACCACGTTTATCGTTTATATAAGAATTCTGAATTGATGCGCTGTTGGATTGCTATGCTATGAATGTAAGCAAAGGTCTCTTTGGTAAATTTCTCCTTTCAGCGTGTTTTTCTGTTTTATAGTAGCGGCGCATTTTCGTAACAGGCCCAGAGAACGGGTTTGTTTCCACCCCACCGTAGCGAGTAAGGCACAGGGATGCGATTTACTACCAGACTCTCGGCACTGATGACGATGTTAGTCGCGCTGGCAATGTTACTGATGTTGCTCGGCGTCACTTTCAGCTTTATCTACCTGAACAAACAAGACACTGAACAACATCTTCAGGCTCTTGCCACGACCTATGATCAGGCGTTGCTGACACATACGCCTGCCGAAGCCCGGCGCTGGATGCCGCAGGCGATGCGCATGCTCGACATCACGGATATCGACGTCAAACTCGATAACGCCACCATTTATGAATACCACGAGCGGCCGGATTTATACCGTTCGTGGGACAGCGTGATGCCGGAATATAACACCGCCATTATCCCGCTGATGCAAAACCACGCCATGACGCTGCACATTTCCTATGTCGATCCGGTCAGCAGCTATATCCGCTCCCTGCGTTCCACCTTCACGATTGGTCTCGCCATTCTGGCCATGCTCGCCATGCTGCTGCTCAGTTTCCGTTGGCTGAGAAAAGAAACGGACGGCGTGGAAAAACTGGAAGACCGTGCAGTGCGGATTTTGCGCGGTGAACGTGAAGGTTTAACCGGCGATGTGGGCGAATGGCCGCATTCTGCCAGCAGCGCGATCGACCGTCTGCTGGGGGATCTGAATGAAGCGCGCGAACAGCGCAGCCGGGTGGATACCCTGATCCGCGCGTACGCCCAGCAGGATGCCCAAACCGGACTGAGCAACCGCCTGTTCTTTGATAATCAGCTGGCGACGCAACTGGAAGAAAAGGGCGCGCACGGCGTGCTGATGTTATTACGCCTGCCTGATTTCGACACCATGCGCGAAACGCACGGTCAGACGATCGTCGAGGAACTGCGTTCGGCGATGGTCAATCTGTTATCCACCTTTGTGATGCGTCATGTTGATGCCTTGCTGGCGCGCTATTTCCACAGTGATTTTGCCGTGCTGTTACCCCACCGCACATTAAAAGAAGCGGAAGTGATGGCCGGTCAGCTGGTCAATGCGCTTGGTGTTTTGCCCACGTCTTCGCTGATCGACCGTGAAGCTCTGATGTACATCGGGATCAGTGCTTATCGTTTTGGCCAGACGCCGGATCAGGTGATGGACATGGCGGAACAGGCCACGCGGCATGCGGCTTTCCAGGGCAGCAACAGCTGGTTTATCTACGACAAAAATGTGCCGGAAAAAGGCCGCGGCAGTGTGCGCTGGCGGACCTTGCTGGAAAATACGCTGGCGCGCGGCGGCCCGCGCCTTTATCAGAAACCGGCCTTCACCCGCGATCACAAACAAGATCACCGTGAGATCCAGCGACGCGTCTTCGACGGTGAGCAGGAGCTGCTGGCCGCAGAGTTTATTCCGCTGGTGGTGCAGTTCGGCTTATCGCAAAGTTTCGACCGGGTGATGTTAAGTCAGATTATTCCGTTACTTAACCGCTGGCCGGACGAAACGTTGGCATTTCACCTGACGGTTGATTCATTATTGCAGCGCTCATTTGTACGCTGGTTACGCGATACCTTGCTGCAATGCGAAAGAACTCAACGAAATCGAATATTGATTGAACTTGCAGAGGCGGATCTCTGTCAACATACCGACCGGCTGCGTCCTGCGATCAGATTGCTGCAGGGTTTAGGCTGTCGTCTGGCGGTTTCACAGGCCGGACTGACGGTGGTCAGCACCTCTTATCTGAAAACTTTCCCGGTGGAGAGAGTCAAACTTCACCCCGGCTTAGTGCGCGATATTGATAAAAGGGTAGAGAATCAACTTTTTGTCCAAAGCCTGCTCAGTGCATGCGAAGGGACTCAGGCGCTGGTATTTGCCTCCGGCGTGCGGACAAAAGAGGAGTGGGCCGTCCTGCTGAAAAGCGGGATCCACGGCGGTCAGGGCGATTTCTTTGCCGGTCCGGAGCCTGTTGAACCGGTCGGTAAAAAATATTCACACAACCGCGATGTTTAAGTGACCGTTAATGCATTATTTAACGTAGAATGAGCCAGCTTTTGACCTACGCCCTTGTCTGGTAACCGGTGCTTGTGCTCTGACCGCAGATAGACGGAAAATGTCGGTAAAAGTGTAAGAATTTATGTGCGGTGTTGCTACTTCGCCTGGGTGCCTGCCCGAGGTAAACCGAGCCTGCGAGACAGATTTTCTCACAGTGCCATCAGCCTCAAAAAGACACAGCAAGTGAATGGCGACATCGCGGACAATTTTCACGGAAGCAGGACGTTTTTGCGCCTTGTCGCTGCTTCGCGTGGTTGGTAAAGTAGGCGGATTTTATTTTCCGCCCCCAGCTAGCAGGATTATCCCTTCGTTATGTTTAAGAAATTTCGTGGCATGTTTTCCAACGACTTGTCCATCGACCTGGGTACCGCCAATACCCTCATCTATGTAAAAGGACAAGGCATCGTGCTGAATGAGCCATCAGTTGTGGCTATTCGTCAGGATCGTGCTGGTTCACCTAAAAGCGTTGCTGCTGTTGGTCACGACGCGAAACAGATGCTGGGTCGTACTCCTGGCAATATCGCAGCCATTCGTCCAATGAAAGACGGCGTTATCGCTGACTTCTTCGTGACTGAAAAAATGCTGCAACACTTCATTAAGCAAGTTCACAGCAACAGCTTCATGCGCCCAAGTCCGCGCGTGCTGGTGTGTGTGCCGGTCGGCGCAACGCAGGTTGAACGCCGCGCGATCCGTGAATCTGCACAAGGTGCAGGCGCGCGTGAAGTGTTCTTGATTGAAGAACCGATGGCTGCGGCGATCGGTGCAGGTCTGCCCGTCTCCGAAGCAACCGGTTCAATGGTGGTGGATATCGGTGGTGGTACCACAGAAGTGGCCGTGATTTCCCTGAACGGCGTGGTGTACTCCTCTTCTGTACGTATTGGTGGTGACCGTTTCGACGAAGCGATCATTAACTACGTTCGTCGTAACTACGGTTCACTGATTGGTGAAGCGACTGCTGAGCGTATCAAGCACAGCATCGGTTCTGCGTATCCGGGCGATGAAGTGCACGAAATTGAAGTGCGTGGCCGTAACCTGGCTGAAGGCGTTCCGCGTGGTTTCACGCTGAATTCCAACGAAATTCTGGAAGCCCTGCAAGAGCCGCTGACCGGTATTGTCAGCGCGGTCATGGTCGCACTGGAACAGTGTCCGCCAGAGCTGGCTTCCGACATCTCCGAGCGCGGTATGGTGCTGACCGGCGGTGGCGCATTGCTGCGTAACCTCGATCGTCTGCTGATGGAAGAAACCGGTATTCCGGTGGTTGTCGCAGAAGATCCGCTGACCTGCGTTGCACGCGGCGGCGGTAAAGCATTAGAAATGATCGACATGCACGGCGGCGACTTATTCAGCGAAGAGTAATCCCAGCGAAGACGTGTGGTTTTGAATAAGGCTTGTTTGAAGCAAGCCTTATTGCTGTAAACGACATCAGTCTGTCCGGGAAGGTGGTTGTCCGTCAGGTAAAACCTGCAACGTGAAGTGTGCAGTGTTCAATGTGGATCCGCGCAAACACTGGCTGAGCGATGATGCTTTGCCGGTGCTTTGGCTATCCCATGAGATTGCCGCCTTTTCTGTCAGGTGAAGTCTTTACTTCGACTGGCTGAAACCTTCTGTTGCCGAGGAACTCGCATATTTTATGAAGCCAATTTTTAGCAGGGGACCTTCCCTGCAGCTGCGACTTTTTTTGGCTATTCTCACGGCCATTGTCCTGATTGTTGCCGACAGTAAAATAGGTACGTTTGTTAAAATTCGCACCTATATGGATACTGCCGTCAGTCCCTTCTATTTTTTGTCGAATGCCCCGCGTGAATTCTTAGATCAGGTCTCCTCGACCTTTGCCACACGCGGTCAGCTGGAACTGGAAAACCGTGCCCTGCGCCAGGAATTGTTGCTGAAAAACAGCGACCTGATGCTGCTCGGCCAGTACAAACAGGAAAATGCCCGTTTGCGTGAACTGCTGGGATCACCGCTGCGTCAGGATGAGCACAAAATGGTGACGCAGGTTCTGTCGACCAGCAATGACCCGTACAGCGATCAGGTGGTGATCGACAAAGGCAGCAATAACGGCGTGTATATCGGGCAACCGGTGATCAGCGACAAAGGCGTTGTCGGTCAGGTGGTGGCTGTGGCCGCGCTGACCAGCCGTGTTTTGCTGATTTGTGATGCGTCACATGCGCTGCCGATTCAGGTGCTGCGTAACGACATCCGTGTTATCGCGGCCGGCAGCGGTTGTGCTGATGACCTGCAACTCGAGCATCTGCCAAGCAATACCGATATTCGTGTCGGCGATGTGCTGGTGACCTCAGGTCTGGGCGGACGTTTCCCGGAAGGTTATCCGGTGGGCGTGGTGTCTTCGGTGAAAGTCGATAACCAGCGTGCTTACACCGTGATTCAGGCGCGTCCGACCGCCGGTCTGCAACGTCTGCGTTATCTGTTGTTGCTGTGGGGTTCTGACCGTAACGGCGAGCATCCGCTGCCGCCGGATGAAGTCCATCGCGTGGCGAACGAACGCCTGATGCAGATGATGCCGCAGGTATTGCCGCCTCCGGGCGATATGGGGCCGCCTGCGCCGGTTCCTCCTCCGGCAACCGGCACCGTGACGGCGCCAGTCAGCGCTCCGGCAGTACAGGGAGCGACGCAATGAACAGTTACCGGAGCCACGGACGTTGGATTATTTGGCTATCCTTCTTAATAGCCATGCTGCTGCAGGTGATGCCGTGGCCTGAACAGCTCTATATGTTCAGGCCGTCATGGCTGATGCTGATCCTGATTTACTGGGTGATGGCGTTACCGCATCGCGTCAACGTGGGTACCGGTTTTATTGTCGGTTTCATTATGGATCTGATCCTGGGATCGACTCTGGGCATCCGGGCATTGGCGTTTGCCATCACGGCCTATCTGGTCGCGTTCAAATTCCAGTTATTCCGTAATCTGGCGCTGTGGCAACAAGCACTGATTGTCATGGTGCTTTCGCTGGCGGTGGACGTCATGGTGTTCTGGGGTGAATTTCTGGTGGTCAACGTATCGTTCCGCCCGGAAGTTTTCTGGAGCAGTGTGGTTGATGGCGTTCTCTGGCCGTGGCTGTTCCTGCTGATGCGTAAAATTCGCCGTCAGTTTGCTGTGCAATGAGGATGTTATGACCGCACTTTATCTGGCTTCCGGTTCGCCGCGCCGCCGTGAATTACTGGCCCTGCTGGAGCAACCTTTTGAACGTCTGGTCACCGACGTTGCCGAAGAACGCCAGCCTGATGAAGCGCCGCAAGCTTACGTATTACGGCTGGCGAAAGAGAAAGCGCAGGCCGGTGTGGCGGTAGCAACAGAGGATCTGCCGGTGCTCGGCGCCGATACGATTGTGGTCCTCGACGGTAAAGTGTTGGAAAAGCCGCGTGACGAAGCGCAAGCCGCTGTTATGCTTAAATCATTGTCCGGCAGACAGCATCAGGTGATGACCGCCATTGCGTTTGCCGACAGGCGGGATTGCCTCAATACGTTGGTTGTGACCGATGTCACCTTCCGTTCACTATCCCCGGATGACATTGCACATTATATTCTGAGCGGTGAGCCCATGGATAAAGCGGGCGCTTATGGTATTCAGGGAAAGGGCGGTTGTTTCGTCCGTGAAATTCGCGGCAGTTACTATGCAGTGGTGGGTCTTCCTCTGGTGGAAACCCAGGAACTGCTAAATGAATTTTCTGCCTTACGCGAGCTTAGGAGAAAACATGACAGCTGAATTACTGGTCAATGTCACCCCGTCTGAAACCCGCGTGGCCTACATTGACGGTGGCATTCTGCAGGAAATCCATATTGAGCGTGAGACCAAGCGCGGGATTGCCGGCAACATTTATAAAGGACGTATCAGCCGGGTTTTGCCTGGTATGCAGGCCGCTTTTGTCGATATCGGCCTTGAAAAAGCGGCGTTTTTGCACGCGTCCGACATCATGCCGCACACCGAATGCGTGGCGCGTGATGAGCAGAAAAATTTCCATGTGCGTGATATTGCTGAGCTGGTGCATCAGGGACAGGATCTGATGGTGCAGGTGGTGAAAGATCCGCTCGGCACCAAAGGCGCACGCCTGACCACTGACATTACGCTGCCTTCCCGCTATCTGGTGTTTATGCCCGGCGCGTCACACGTGGGTGTGTCGCAGCGTATAGAAAGCGAAGCGGAGCGCGACCGCCTTAAACGTATCGTCTCGGAATATTGTGATGAGCACGGCGGCTATATTATCCGCACGGCGGCCGAAGGCGTGGGCGAAGAAGAACTTAAGCAGGATGCGGCCTACCTGAAACGCTTGTGGACCAAGGTGATGGAGCGCAAACGTCGCAACAAAACCAAGTGCAAGCTGTATGGCGAACTGGCGCTGGCGCACCGTGTGCTGCGTGATTTTGCCGGTGAAGCACTGGATCGTATCCGCGTGGACTCCCGCCTGACCTATGAATTGCTGGTGGAGTTCACCAGCGAATACATGCCTGAAATGACCAGTAAGCTGGAGCATTACAGCGGCAAGCAGCCCATTTTCGATTTGTTCGATGTGGAGAACGAGATCCAGCGCGCGCTTGAGCGCAAGGTGGAACTCAAGTCCGGCGGTTATCTGATTATCGACCAGACCGAAGCCATGACCACCGTGGATATCAACACCGGTGCGTTTGTCGGCCATCGCAATCTGGAAGACACCATTTTTAACACCAACACTGAAGCGACGCAGGCCATTGCCCGTCAGCTGCGACTGCGCAATCTCGGCGGCATCATCATCATCGACTTCATTGATATGTCGAATGAAGATCACCGCCGTCGCGTGTTGCACAGCCTTGAGCAGGCGCTGTCGAAAGACCGCGTGAAAACCGGCATTCATGGTTTCTCGGCGCTCGGTCTGGTGGAAATGACCCGTAAACGCACCCGTGAAAGCGTCGAACATGTGTTGTGCAGCGATTGCCCGACCTGTCATGCGCGCGGCACGGTGAAAACCGTGGAAACCGTCTGCTATGAAATTCTGCGTGAAATCGTGCGCGTGCATCATGCGTATGATTCCGACCGTTTCCTGGTCTATGCGTCTGCGGCCGTCGGTGAGGCGCTCAAGGGAGAGGAATCCCATGCACTGGCCGAAGTGGAAATCTTCGTCGGTAAGCAGGTCAAAGTGCAGATTGAGCCGCTCTACAGTCAGGAACAGTTCGACGTCGTCATGATGTGATCAGATGGCTATTCGCCTGAAGCATCAGGAAGTTAAAGGTTTCCATTGCCGTCTGTGCGGGTGAAAACCGGCATGGAATGGAAAACAAGGAGAGAGGTTTGAGGCGACTGCCCGGTATCTTATTAACCACCAGCGCAACCCTTGTCGTGATAGTGGCTTTGGTGATCAGTGGCCTGCGTCTGGCATTGCCTCAGCTGACCCGCTTTCAGGATCAGCTGGTCGGGAAAGTCGAGGCGGTCACCGGCGTACCGATCGAATTGTCGCAAGTCAGCGCGAGCTGGAAAACCTTTGGCCCGGTTATGGAGATCCGTGGCCTGCAGGTGACCTTACCGGACGCCAAATGGCAGGTTCAGCGCATCACCATGGCGCTGGACGTCTGGCAATCGCTGCTGCACCTGCGCTGGCAGTTCCGCGATCTCACCTTCTACAATCTGCAACTCGATCTCAACACCCCGCTGGGTGGCGATGCCAATAAAGGCAGCGGCATCAAGCCGGGGCGTGTCAGCGATATTTTCCTGCGGCAGGTCGACCATTTCGATCTGCGCAACAGCCGCATTTCTTTCCCGACGCCTTCCGGCCCGCGTGCAGAATTTGATATTCCGCAGCTCACCTGGCTGAACAGTCACAACCGTCACCGTGCCGAAGGGCAGCTTAGCCTGTCGAGTTTCAACGGGCAGCACGGTGTTGTGCAATTGCGTATGGATCTCAATGACACCAACGGTCTGCTCAATAACGGTAAAATTTACCTGCAGGCGGACGACATTGATATGAAGCCGTGGTTCAGCCGCTGGCTGCGCAGCAATACCGGTCTGGAGAATGCCAACTTCAGCCTGGCGGCGTGGCTGACCGTGCGCAACGGCGAGATTTTTGCCGGAGACGCCTTGCTGAAAAAGGGTTCCGCCATCTGGAAAACCGGCACGGATGAACACCGGCTGGATGTGGATAATCTGACGCTGCACGGTAATCGTCAGGGCAATGGCTGGCAGGTCGGTACGCAGCAGCTGAACCTGAAAACCGATGGCGTGGCCTGGCCGAAAGGTCGCCTTGAGGCGCTCTATCTGCCGGAAAATACAGATTTTCTCGGGCCGACGCAGGGTGAAGAGTTACGCATCCGCGGCACGAATTTGCAGCTGGAACGTTTAGGGCCGGTGATCCCGACGTTTTCCTTCCTGACACCGGCGCTGCTGGAACGCTGGCAGGATTTAAAACCCGCCGGTAACGTCAATCGCCTCGCGCTGGATATTCCGCTCAAACAATTGGATCAGACCCGCTTTGATGTGAACTGGCACGATGTCAGCTGGCAGCGCTGGAAACTGCTGCCGGGCATCAACCATTTCAGCGGTGGCCTGAAAGGCAGTGTGGCAGGCGGTCAGATGACCGTGAAATTGCAGGACAGCCTGCTGCCGTACGGCGAAATGTTCCGCGCACCGCTGGATGTCAGCGCCGCGACCGGGACCTTTAACTGGACGAACGGCAAGGATGGCTGGATGCTGTCGGGCAAAGACGTGGATGTACAGGCCAATGCGCTGTGGGCCAAAGGGGATTTCCGCTACAACCAGCCAGTCAAAGGCGAACCCTGGCTGAATATTCTGGCCGGTATCCGCCTGTATGATGCGGGGCAGGCGTGGCGCTATTTCCCTGAACCGCTGATGGGCAAACATCTGGTGGATTATCTGAGCGGCGCCATTCAGGGCGGTCAGGTGGATAATGCCACGCTGACCTTTAACGGCAATCCGCATCATTTCCCGTTCAAAAAGAATGAAGGGCAGTTTGAAGTCTGGGTGCCGCTGCGCCATTCGACCTTCCAGTACCAGCCAAAATGGCCTGCGCTGACCGATCTGGATATCGATCTCGATTTCCTTAACGACGGCCTGTTTATGAAAGCCGCGCATACCAAACTGGGCAACGTTGATGGCAATAACGTGGTCGCCAATATCCCTGACTACCTGAAAGAAAAACTGTTTATCGATGCCGATCTGCACGGCTCAGGTAAAGATATCGGCGATTACTTCATGAATACGCCGCTGCACGACTCGCTGGGTTCGGCTTTACAGGAACTGCAAATCGGCGGCGATGTGAATGGTCGCTTACATCTGGATATCCCGCTGGATGGCGAGCTGGTGCGCGCCTCCGGGGGCGTCACGCTCAATGACAACAGCCTGTTTATCAAACCGCTGAACAGCAAAATCAACAATCTCAGCGGCCAGTTCAGTTATGACAATGGCAACCTGCAAAGTAACCGGCTCACCGGCAACTGGTTCGGGCAACCGGTTAACGTGATGTTCAGTACGCAGGAACTGCCGGATGATTTCAGGGTTCAGGTCGGGCTGGATGCCAACTGGCAATTGTCCAAAATTCCGGGTCTGCCTGCGGCGGCAGCCAGCAAGATTTCCGGCGGTACGCCGTGGAAAGGCGACGTCAATATTACCCTGCCGCACAAAGGCACGCCGACATACACCGTCGATGTGAACGCCGATCTGAAAGATGTAAGCAGTCACTTACCTGATCCGCTGAGTAAGAAAGCCGGGCAGGCAATGCCGCTGGTGGTGAATGTCAAAGGCGACCTTCACAGCTTTACCCTGCAAGGCGTGCTGGCGGGCAAGGACCATTTCAACAGCCGCTGGCTGCTGGGTAAACAGCTGAAACTGGACCGCGCGTCATGGCAGGCAAACAGCAAAAAAACGCCGCCGTTGCCGGAAGACAGCAGCCTGACGCTGCATCTGCCTGCGCTGGATGGCGAGAACTGGCTGGGCCTGCTGTCGCCGGAAAAAGCGACACAGGATACCAAAAGCAAAGTGGCCGGTTTCAGCTTCCCGCACCAGATTATCCTGACCACACCGGCACTGACGCTGGCCGGACAGGTCTGGAACGACCTGACCCTCACCTCGGTTCAGGGGCATCAGGGCATGGAAGTGACGGCCAAAGGGAAGGAAATCGACGGCAAGCTGAACATGAATGACAACGGCCCGTGGCTGGCGAATCTGAAATATGTCTATTTCAATCCGCAATGGACCGTGGCGGATGTCGCCAGCAGCGACCAGCCGGCGGGCAATCCGCTGGCAGGCGATAAGATTTCGTTCTCGGGCTGGCCTGCATTGCAGCTACGTTGTGAAGCCTGCTGGTTCCTCGGACAGAACTTCCGCAAAGTGAACGCTGACCTGACGCCGCAGGGCGATAAGCTGATGTTGCGTAACGGTCTGATTGATACCGGCGTGGCGCGCCTTGATGTGCAGGGTGACTGGACGCAGAACGGACAGGGCGAGAATACCGGCCTGAAAGGCAAAGTTGCCGGTAAAGATATTGAGCAGGCCATGTCATTCTTTGGCGTGACCACGCCACTGAAAGGCGCGCCGTTTGACGTCAACTTTGACCTGCACTGGAAATCCCTGCCGTGGAAACCGGATATCAGCACGCTGAACGGCACGCTGAAAAATACGCTGGGCAAAGGCGAAATCGCAGATGTCGGCACCGGCCGCGCCGGACAATTACTGCGTCTGGTCAGCTTCGATGCCTTACTGCGTAAATTGCGCCTCGATTTCAGCGATACCTTTGGTCAGGGCTTCTACTTTGACTCGATCAAATCGACCGCCTGGATTAAAGACGGTGTGATGCACACGGACGACCTGCTGATAGATGGTCTGGAAGCGGATATTGCCATCACCGGCAAGGTCAACTTCGTGAATCAGCAGCTGGATCTGGAAGCGGTGATTGCACCGGAAATTTCCGCCACGGTTGGCGTGGCGACCGCCTTCGTCATTAACCCGGTGGTCGGCGTCGCCGTCTTTGCCGCCAGTAAAGTGCTGGCGCCGCTGTGGAATAAAATCTCGCTGATCCGTTATCAGATCAGCGGCACCATTGCGGATCCGCACATCAACGAAATTCTGCGCAAACCCGTGGAGCATCCGAAAGCCGCCGTGGCACAGTAATCTCAGCTGCGAAGGTGGCAGGAAACCTCGTGCGGGCTGTGTTAGGCTGTAAATAACCTTGTCACAATGGATTGTCTGGCAGGCGGACCGTTTTTATCACGGTCAGCCCGCCGGATTGTCGTCTAAAAAGAGAGTGAACATCTATGAGTCTGGCCTTAGTCAGTGAGCAGTTACTAACTGCCAATAATCTGAGTCATCAGGATCTGTTTTCGGTGTTGGGCCAGTTGTCTGAACGTCGTCTTGATTATGCCGATCTCTTTTTCCAGTCCAGTTTCCATGAAGCCTGGGTGATCGAAGACAGCATCATCAAAGATGGTTCTTACAATATCGATCAGGGCGTGGGCGTCCGTGCGATAAGCGGCGAAAAGACCGGTTTTGCTTACGCCGACCAGATCACCCTGAATGCCCTGAACCAGAGCGCGACAGCCGCCCGCAGCATTGTCCGTGAACAGGGCAATGGCAAAGCGCATACGCTGGGCGAAATTGCCTATAAATCTCTTTATTCTCCGCTGGATCCGCTGCAAAGCCTGCCCCGCGAAGCGAAAATCGAATTGTTGCACCGCGTCGACAAAATTGCCCGTGCGGCAGATAAACGCGTGCAGGAAGTCAGCGCCAGCATTACCGGCGTGTATGAAACCGTGCTGGTGGCGGCGACCGACGGGACGCTGGCGGCGGATATCCGTCCGCTGGTGCGTCTGTCTGTCAGCGTGCTGGTCGAGCAGGATGGTCGTCGTGAGCGTGGCTCAAGCGGCGGCGGCGGTCGTGTCGGTTATGACTATTTCCTCGAAACGGTTAACGGCGAAGTCCGTGCTGAAGCCTTTGCCCGTGATGCGGTGCGGATGGCATTACTGAATCTGACCGCAGTGGCGGCGCCTGCGGGCGGCATGCCGGTGGTTCTGGGCGCGGGCTGGCCGGGCGTGCTGTTGCACGAAGCGGTCGGACACGGTCTGGAAGGCGACTTCAACCGTCGCGGCACCTCGGTCTTCAGCGGTCAGATGGGCAAGCTGGTGGCGTCTGAACTCTGCACCGTGGTGGATGACGGTACGATCCCGAATCTGCGCGGTTCGCTGGCGATTGATGATGAAGGTGTGCCGGGTCAGTACAACATGCTGATCGAAAATGGCGTGCTGAAAGGCTATATGCAGGACAAACTGAATGCGCGCCTGATGGGTGTTGCGCCGACCGGCAACGGCCGCCGTGAATCCTATGCCCATCTGCCGATGCCGCGTATGACCAACACCTATATGCTCGGCGGCAAATCCACGCCTGAAGAGATCATCAGCAGCGTGGAGTATGGCCTGTATGCGCCAAACTTCGGCGGCGGCCAGGTGGATATCACGTCCGGTAAATTCGTGTTCTCCACCTCTGAAGCGTACCTGATCGAAAAAGGCCGTATCACTAAACCGGTGAAAGGCGCGACGCTGATCGGCTCCGGTATTGAAGCGATGCAGCAGATTTCCATGGTCGGTAACGATCTGGCGCTCGATAAAGGCGTCGGCGTGTGCGGTAAAGAAGGCCAGAGCCTGCCGGTCGGGGTCGGTCAGCCAACCCTGAAACTGGATAATCTGACCGTCGGCGGTACTGCGTAACAGAAGATGATTTCGGTGTTTTCCCTCCTCTTTGATAAGGGGAGGGTTAATTCCATTGCGTGACTTTTTTGCCCTGCCTATAGCCCTGATACACCTTGCTTACCCGTTTGAAATAATCCGTCAGATAATCAATGCACACCTGCACTTTCAGCGGCAGCTTGTCCTTTTCGGTATACAACGCGTAGACCGGACGGGGATCCGACTGATAGCTCCTGAACAGGATTTCCACCTCACCGGCATTGATCTCCTCAATCACCCACATCAGCGGCACATAGGCGATACCGACCCCGGCTTTCAGCCAGCGGATCATGGTCTGCGAATCGTTGGTGACGAAACGGCCCTGCGGCGTAATGCGTGTCGAAATACCTTCGGGGGCGATCAGCTCAAATTCGCTGTCAGGGCGGACGCTGTATTCCAGCCAAGAGAAATTCACCATATCGGCGGGTTTTTCCGGGGTACCGTGTTGCGCCAGATAACTGCGCGCCGCGCACACCACCATCGGCATCGATCCTAAGCGGGTGCAGAACAGGCTGGAATCCTGCAACGCACCGACGCGGATCACCACGTCCAGCCCGTCGGCGATCAAATCCGGTGCCGGAATGCCGGTGACCAGATTGACGGTCAGTCCGGGGTATTCGGAGAGCATTTCCGCCGTCATCGCAGCAAGAACATTTTGTGCCATTGTGGAGGAGCTGCCGATGCGTAATGTACCGGTCGGGGTGTTGTTGAAGGCATACAATTGTTCATGCACTTCACGCACGTCATGCAGCATTTTCCGGCAGCCCTGATAGTACAGCTTACCGGCTTCGGTCAGGCCGATACTGCGGGTGCTGCGGTTTAATAATTTGATTTGTAAATCATTTTCCAGTTTTGAGACAGTCTGGCTGATGGCGGAAACGCTCATGTCGAGACGTCGTGCGGCCGCGGTGAAGGAGCCGCTTTCCACCACCTGAGCAAAGATCGACATGCGTTTTAATCGGTCCATTGTTAACTCTGGCTTAAAAGTGATTTAGATCACAGAACGTTGATTACTTGATAATAAGCACGCTAATATACCCTTCCGGGTGATAAACCTCAGGTTTCAGTATTCCTGACTGACTGCTTACCTTCGCACACTTCCCTGGCAACCCCATGGTTTTACCGTTCACTTCCGCTGAATTTATTTTTCAACGGGGTCGCGTGCCGTTGCCTAAAATAATGAATAATGCGTGCGCGGGACGATACTGGTTTGTCCGTCGTAATAATGTAAGGAATTTTTGATGAGTTTGCTTCCGGTAATGGTGATTTTCGGATTGTCGTTTCCTCCGGTGTTTTTTGAAATACTGCTGGCGCTGGTGGTGTTTTTCCTGCTGCGGCGCGTATTGCAACCTACCGGGATCTACGACTTTGTCTGGCACCCGGCGTTGTTCAACACAGCGTTGTACTGCTGTCTTTTTTACCTGATCTCCTGCATGTTCGTCTGAGGGCGTTGTGAAAAATTTCTCCATAAAAATAATACGTTATGCAATAACGTTGATTCTTGTCGTGCTGGCTGTCATCGCAATCTTCAAAGCCTGGGCGTTCTATACCGAATCTCCGTGGACCCGTGATGCCAAATTTACCGCAGATGTCGTGTCTATCGCGCCCGACGTCACCGGTCTTATCACCGATGTGCCGGTGATTGATAACCAACTGGTGAAGAAAGGCCAGGTGTTGTTCAAAATCGACCAGCCGCGCTACCAGCAGGCGCTGGACGAAGCGAGTGCTGACGTCGCCTATTACCAGGCGCTGGCAGCCGAGAAAAAACGCGAAGCCGGACGTCGTGTGAAACTGGGCGTGCAGGCCATGTCACAGGAAGAGATCGACCAGGCCAATAACGTGCTGCAAACCGCCCAACATCAGCTGGCGAAAGCGCAGGCTGCGCGGGATCTGGCGGTGCTGGATCTGGAACGTACCGTGGTGGTTGCGCCTGCCGATGGCTGGGTGACGAACCTGACCGTGCATCCGGGCAACTACATCAACCGTGGCTCTACCGCCGTGGCGCTGGTGAAGAAAAATTCTTTCTACATTCTGGCTTATCTGGAAGAAACCAAATTGCCGGGGCTGAAAAAAGGTGACCGTGCGGAAATCACGCCGCTGGGCAGCAACCGCATCATGCACGGTACGGTCGACAGTGTGGCGGCCGCAGTGACCAACAGCTCTTCCTCTGCGGCGACCAACGGTCTGGCGACCATCGACAGTAACCTGGAATGGGTGCGTCTGGCGCAGCGTGTGCCGGTGAAAATCGTGCTCGACGATGAAGATCAGCAACATCCGTATCCGGCAGGCACCACGGCCACCGTGGTTATCACGGGTCAGCATGACCGTAAACAAGATGAAGGATCTCCGTTCCTTCGCCTCCTGCATCGCCTGAGAGAGTTTGGTTAAGGCCGGAAAATGAATAGCGTACTTATCCCGCGCGTCCGTTTTGCCTGCAAGCTGACATTCGCCATCCTCGGCGCGCTGGTTCTCGGGTTCTATTTGCAACTCGAAACCCCGCGCTGGTCAGCCATGACTGCCGCCATTGTCACCTCCGGCCCTGCGCTGGTGGCGGGTGGCGAACCCTTTGCCGGGGCTATTCGTCACCGTGGTTTCCTGCGCGTGATCGGCACTTTTATCGGCTGTATCGCGGCGCTGGTGATTGTTATCGCCACCGCCCGCGCGCCGGTAGTGATGTTGCTGTTGTGCTGTATCTGGGCCGGTGTCTGCACCTGGTGGTCTTCACTGGTGCGCGTTGAGAACTCCTATGCACTGGGGCTGGCCGGTTATACCGCGCTGATTATTGTGGTGACCTCCGCCAGTGCGCCGCTACAGACACCGCAGTTTGCGGTGGAACGTTGCAGTGAAATCGTCATCGGGATTTGCTGCGCCATTGTCGCCGACCTGTTGTTTTCTCCCCGTTCCATCAAAAAAGATATCGACCGCGCCGTCAGTCAGCTGATGTTGGATCAGTTTGCGCTGATGCGGATTTGCGTGAATATCGGCACCCGCGAAGAAATTGATAAGTCGTGGAATAATCTGGTGAAAAGCACCACGGCGTTGAACGGCATGCGTGGCAGCCTGATGATGGAATCCTCGCGCTGGCAGCGGGTCAACCGTCGTCTGAAAGCGCTGCACAGCACGTCGCTGAGCATGATTACTCAGGCGTGCGAAACCTACCTGATCATGCAAAACACGCCGGAACGGCTGTCTCCTGAGCTGAAAGCGATGTTTGCGGAACCGGCTGAAAACGTGGCGGATGTGCATCGCAGGCTGAAACAGTTGCGTCAGATCATCACCGGCACGCACAGCGACAACGTGCTGATGACCCTCAGCGCGTGGACCGGCGCCGGTACCCGTGCGCTGTTGCTGATGAAAGGCATCCATACCAACAGCAGCATTAACAATGTTGAAAGCGGTGTGCTCGACGGTGAAGTGGTGGTGCGTCCAGTTTCTGCGGAACGCCATCATGCGCTGGTCAACGGCCTGCGGACCTTTACGGCGACCGCCATCGGCTGCCTGATGTGGTTGTGGACCGGCTGGACGTCGGCCAGCGGCTGCGTGATTATCATCGCCGTCGTGACCTCGCTGGCGATGCGTACGCCGAACCCGAAAGGCATGGCGATGGACTTTATCGTCGGCATGTTGCTGGCGATCCCGGTCGGCTCGATGATGTTTATGCTGATCATGCCCGCGACGCAGCAAAGCCTGTTTTTGCTGTGTCTGATGCTGGGGATTTTCACCTTCTTTATCGGTATCGAAGTCACCAAGCGCCGCCTCGGCATGCTTGGCCTGCTGGCGGGCACCATCAACATTCTGGTGCTCAGCAACCCGATGGTGTTTAACGTGACGTCGTTTCTCGACAACGCGCTGGGGCAGGCGATTGGTACGGTAATCGCCATGGCGGTGTTGCTGATTATTCGCGATAAATCCCGCGAGAAAACCGGTCGTACGCTGCTTAACCGCTTCATGAGCAGTGCGGTGTCGGCGCTGACCACCAAAGCGTACCGTCGTCGGGAAAACCATCTTCCGGCGCTGTACCATCAGCTGAACCAGTTGCTGGTGATGTTCCCGAATGACATCGGCAAATACCGTCTGGCGCTGATGCTGATTATCGCCCATCAGCGTATGAAGCTGGCCGAAGTGCCGGTGAATGACGAGCTGTCAGCGTTCCACAAAAAAATCCGTAACACCGCCGATCATGTGGTGTCGTCCTCAGGCGAAGGCAAACGCACCTATTACTATCAGCGTTTACTGAAAGAGCTGGGCGAATATCAGGAAAAACTGGTGGAGTACGACGCACCGCTGAAAGTCACTGAGCCGGTGAGGCGTCTGACCGAGATGCTGCACCGTTATCAGCATGCGTTCCTTGCCTGACCGGCGGCTATTTCAGGAAAGCCTCACGGTCGCTGGCGGTGATCGGACGTAATACGCGGCAGGGTACACCTGCCGCGACCACATCCGGGGGAATGGATTTGGTCACCACACTGCCAGCTCCAATCACGCTGTTACGCCCAATCGTCACCCCCGGATTGACTATCACGCCGGTGCCCAGCCAGACATTATCTTCAATGACGATAGGCAGCGAGAATTGCTGACCGGTGATGCGGATGTCAGGATCGATGGGATGTCCGGCAGTGGCGAGGGTGACGTTCGGTGCGAACATCACGTTATCGCCAATGGTCACGGTGGCGTCATCCACCACCGTGAGATTGAAGTTGGCGTAAAAGTGGTTGCCGATATGAATATGCGTGCCGTAGGCGACACGCAGCGGCGGCTCTATCCAGCAGGACTCCCCCAGACTGCCCATAATACTTTTGAGCAATTGCAGGCGCTTTGCCTCTTCAGAAGGGCGCGTGAGATTGAAATCATACACCCGCTCTTTTCCGGCACAGCGTTCCTCCGGCAATCCTTCGCCCATGTCCGTATACAGCTCACCCTTATTCATCTTTTCGCGCGTCGACATTGCGTGTTCCTTTGTCAGAGAATGGCGGAGTAAAACCCGCAGTCTACTGACAAAGAAACGCAATGTGAACGTACGACAATTTCATTACATCAACTATGCGACACGGGTCTCGCGGCGCGGGCTGACCGGTGTGTCGTCTTCCTCGTCATCCTGCGGGATTTCCAGTTTTTCATGCCCGGAAGCCACGCCCCAATAATAGCAAACCAGCGTCACGACCACGACCAGCACCATGTCCAGCGGGCTGGAAATCGCACCCGTTCCGCCGTAGGTGCCGAAGTAAGAGAGAATGAAAATCGCGATGTAATAAGCCAGCAACCACCACGCGCTCTGCACATCACGTTTGAAATGCTGATCTTTCTTGCCGAACAAAACGTACGCCACCCACGCAATGACCAGGATCGGGATCAGCAATTCGTTCACCGACCAGCCGCTCCAGTAAATCAGCAGGGTACTGGCGACAAACGCCAGCGGGCTGAGCAGGCCAAACACCGGCAACCGGAACGGACGTGGCAGATTTGGTAACCGTGAGCGCATAACACCGGCGTTGACCGGACCGGGCATATAGGTGAACACGGTCGCGGACGTCACTGCACCGATCAGCCCGCCCCAGACCTGAAATTCAGACGGCAGCGTCCAGGCAATGGCCAGAATCAGCGACAGCCAGAGTGCGCCGCGCGGTACGCCGGATTTCGGATCGACTTTGGCGAAAATCGAGAACAGATGGCCGTTCTTCGCCCAGGCAAACAGCACGCGGGAAGCCCCGGCGAGATAGATATTCCCGGTCCCTGCCGGAGAAATGACGGCGTCGATCAGGATCAGGTTAATCAGCCACGTAATGCCCAGACTGCGCGCCAGATCGGCATACGGCGACTGGAAGATCGTTTTCAGCCCGACCCAGCCATGTGCGCTGAGGATGTCGGCGGGCACTGCGCCCATAAAGGCGAACTGCAACAGAATGTAGATCACGAAGCTGATGCCAATGGCCAGCATGATGGCGATCGGGATATTGCGCTGCGGGTTTTTCGCCTCGCTGGCGAAATCCACCGCCTGACGGAAACCGAGATACGCAAACACAATGCCAGCGCCGGTCAGCGACGAGAAGATACCGTGCACGCCGCCCGGTGCGGTGCCCGGTACGCTCAGGTTACCGCCGTGGAAATAGCCGAACAGCGTCACAATTACCATCAGCGGGACGATGAATTTGAAAGTCGTAATAATGGTATTGATGCGCCCGAAGAAACTGACGCTCCAGTAGTTCAGCAGGAAGAAACCCACCAGCAGAACGATTTGCATCACAAAGCCGAGGCCGGTCGGGCTGCCGTCGGTCTGGCCCAGCGCGGGCCACCAGTACATCGCATACTGACGCACGGCTTCCACTTCCACGCCAGCAGTACTGGTGTACGCCAGCAGCGAACTCACGCCGATAACAAAACCCACCACATTACCGTGCGTGTAATTCGGATAGCGGACAAAACCCCCGGCACGCGGAATGGCGGCGGCAAGCTCGGCGAACACCAGCCCAATCAGCAGCACCATCACTGCGCCGAGCAGCCACGCCCAGCCGGTTAATCCGCCCGCATAGCCGGAACTGGTGAGTGCCGCATAAAGCCATCCGGAACCGATCATGGAGCCGACACCAAGTAATGTCAGATCCACCAGTCCTAATTTCTTTTTCAACGTCCCCTGAGTCATAGGATCCTCTTTAGGGTTGAAGAGTTGGGAAGACGGCAGAAACCTTCACTGCCAAAAAGGGAATTTGCACCGGCGCAGGAATTGCGCGGTCGGAAGGTATTGAGCAGGAACCATGCCAGTCATGTGATTTGCATCACATTCTTTCCCTGACGGCGGAAATCACACTCTGCTTATGGTTTGCATGCTATCTGATGGCGCAAAAAGACACCGGGAAGGTCACGCCATGCACCTGCGGGGTGCAGCTGACGCCTCATGGTTATGCGGAGGTTTTGGCTAATCTCAGCAGAAAAGCCTGGTGTAACTGAATATTACAAGCACAGAACGCTAAATGTCCTGTGCCTTCGCCTTCCTTTTTAGAGTCTATACTTACTGCCATATCCCGTGTTGAACGGCATAAATCAGGAGGATCCCCTATGTCTGCCCAATTAGAAAAACTGTCCGCGCATCCTTTATTCAAGACCGGCTACTTTGCCGGGGGTAAATGGCATGAGGCCAGAGAAACGTTTGATGTGCTGAATCCGGCCACCGGCGAGGTGGTGGCTAAAGTGGCAAAAGCCGGTAAAGCAGAGACGGAAGCTGCGGTGAAGGCGGCCAGCGACGCGTTCCCTGAATGGCGCAAAACCACGGCAAAAGCCCGTTCTGAAATTCTGCATCGCTGGTATGAGCTGATGCTGGAAAACAAACAATTCCTCGGCGAGCTGATGGTGGCCGAACAGGGCAAGCCGCTGAAAGAGGCGCTGGGCGAAGTCGATTACGCCGCCAGCTATCTGCAATGGTTCAGCGAAGAAGCCAAACGCGCCAACGGCGAAATCATCCCTCCGGCCAAAGCCGGCTCGCGCATTCTGGCGACCCGCGAACCGGTCGGTGTTGTCGCGGCAATCACGCCGTGGAATTTCCCGCTGGCGATGCTGACCCGCAAACTGGGTCCGGCGCTGGCGGCAGGCTGTACCGGCCTGATCAAACCGGCCAGCAACACGCCGTTGTCGGCCTTTGCCTTGTTGCAACTGGCGCAGGACGCCGGTGTACCGGACGGCGTGATCAACGGCGTGGCCGGGGATACGGCGGCGATCAGCGACGTGATCATGGCGAGCGACGCGGTGCGCAAAGTCTCCTTTACCGGCTCGACCGCCATCGGTAAAACGCTGGTGCGTAACAGCGCCGACACCATGAAAAAAGTGTCGATGGAACTGGGCGGCAACGCGCCGTACATCGTGTTTGACGATGCCGATATTGAGGCGGCGGTGCAGGGCGCCATTACCTGTAAATTCCGCAACAGCGGACAGGTTTGCGTGTGCATAAACCGGATTTACGTGCAGGACGGCGTGTACGAGGCATTCACCTCGCGTCTGGTGGAAGAGGTGCGCAAGCTTAAAGTCGGCAACGGCATGGACGAGGGCGTGATTGTCGGGCCGCTGATCAATATTCAGGGGCTGGAGAAAGTCGAAGAACACGTCAAAGACGCGCTGGAGAAAGGCGGACGGCTGATGGAAGGCGGCCAGCGTCATAAACTCGGCGGTAACTTCTTCCAGCCGACGGTCATTATCGATGCGACGGATGACATGAAAGTGGCGCACGAAGAAACCTTCGGCCCGCTGGCAGCCTGTTTCCGTTTCAGCACGGAAGAAGAGGTGATTAAACGCGCCAATGACACGCCTTTCGGGCTGGCGGCGTATTTCTACAGCCAGAACCTGAAACGCATTTTCCGCGTCGCGGACGCCATCGAAAGCGGCATGATCGGCGTTAACGAATGTGCGATTTCCAATGAAGCCGCGCCGTTCGGCGGGGTGAAAGAATCCGGCCTGGGACGCGAAGGCTCGGTGCTGGGGCTGGAAGAGTATTTGCAGGTGAAAACGCTGCATTTAGGAAATCTTTAAGTCAGCTTTCCAGATACGGCGTTTTAAGAAACAATAAACAGGAACAGATTTATGCGGGCTAAACACAAAGGACGCCAATGACGGTATTTAACGGGCTACGGCCGCGCAAACTGATGATGGCGGTCGCCGTGATCGCGGGACTGTGTGGCATCGCAGGACAGATTGTCGCGAAAACGACACATAACCCGGGCACTATCGTGACGGGGACGGAAGAGAAAACGGTGATCAGCTATTTGCGCCAGAATCACCAATTGCCGGAAAACTACATCACCAAGAAAAAGGCGCGGGAGGCCGGATGGGATGCACGCGCCGGGAATCTGTGTGATGTCTTGCCGGGCAAAGCCATCGGCGGCGACCGTTTCTCTAACCGGGAAGGGCGGCTGCCTTCGGCCTCAAAACGGGTCTGGCGTGAAGCGGATATCAACTATCGCTGCGGACGCCGCGGCGCTGACCGCGTGCTGTTTGCCAGCGACGGGCTGATTTACGTCAGTAAAGATCATTATCAGCATTTCGTTCGGGTGGAGTAACGTCGATGAATAAAGTGAGCTTCGATTTTAATCACATCCCGGATTTACCCGCATTCTACCGCGAGTTTGCCCGTCAGTTTGCGCTGACCGACAGCTTCGGCGCGAATCTGGACGCACTCTGGGACGAGGTAACGGGCGGGATTTCACTGCCGGTTGAGATAGATTTCATGAACCTGAATGCCAACCGTAAACGACGTTTCGGCGCATTAATTTTGCTGTTTGAAGAAGCGGAAGAAGAACTGGAAGGCGCGCTGCGTCTGAACCTGCCGGAGAAACCGGCGGCGAAGGCCAAAGGCTGAAAAGAAAAAACCCGCCATCAAAGCGGGTTTTTGTTTTTTAGTCCTGACCTTCAGCCAGTTCGCGCAGATACTGGAAGATCTGGCGGTAAGATTTTGGCGGCTTGTTGGCAGCTTTCTCTTTCTGTGCGTTGCGGATCAGCGCACGCAGCTGCTGGCGGTCGGCTTCCGGATACAGTTCCAGCACCGGCGGGATCGCATCGTCACCTTCTTCCACCAGACGGTCACGCAGCATTTCCAGTTTATGGAACAGCGACACCTGCTGGTTGTGGCGGTTTTTCAGCTTATCCAGCGCAGTCTGGATTGGCTCTACATCGCGGGAACGCAGCATTTTGCCGATCAGCTGAAGCTGACGGCGGCGGCCTTCTTTCTTGATCTTCTGCGCCAAGTCGATCGCCGCGCGCAGATCGTCGTCCAGCGGCAGTTTGTCCAGCGAGTTTTTACCCAGCTCAACCATTTCTGCACCGAGATCTTTCAGCGCCTCGGCGTCACGTTTGATTTCACTTTTACTGACCCAGATGATTTCATCATCATCGTCGTTCTCGTTGGTGTCGGGAACGTCGTCGTGCCAGTCGTCAATTTTCTTTGTCATGGGCGCTTCCTCTTAACGAGGTAATCCTGTCAGTTTGATTGTGCTTTATTGCTTCGGCGGCATTATGCAGGGTTATGCCGCATACATCCATGTTCTGTTGCAACTTTGGGCATAACAACGCCGGAGTGAATGCGAAATTGTGGCGAGTCTCTGTTAGACTCAAAGGTAAGCGTTTCTGTATATCAGTGTAGAACAAACCCTTTAATCTCATAAGCGATGGCATGCCGATGAACGTAGTGAATCAAGTAGCGCAACAGCGTAAAACCCTGGAACAGGCCGTATCTCAGGCGCTGGAACTGGCGAAAGCCGGTTCAGATGCTGCCGAAGTGGCGGTCAGCAAAACCACCGGTATCGGCGTCAGTACCCGTTTTGGCGAAGTGGAAAACGTTGAATTCAACAGCGACGGCGCGCTGGGCATTACCGTTTATTATCAGAACCGTAAGGGCAGCGCCTCTTCTACCGATTTAAGCCCGGACGCCATTTCCCGCACCGTGCAGGCGGCGCTGGATATCGCCCGTTACACCTCGCCGGATCCGTTCGCGGGCGTGGCTGACAAAGAGATGCTGGCGTTCGACGCGCCGGATCTGGACCTCTTCCACCCGGAAGAACTCGATGCCGATCGCAGTATCGAACTGGCCGCCCGTGCTGAACAGGCGGCGCTGAAAGCCGATAAGCGCATCACCAACACCGAAGGCGGCAGTTTCAACAGCCATTATGGCATCCGCGTGTTCGGCAACAGCCACGGCATGTTGCAGAGCTATTGCTCGACGCGCCATTCGATTTCCGCCTCGGTTATCGCGGAACACCAGGGCGACATGGAACGCGACTACGCTTATTCCATCGCGCGTAAAATCAGCGACCTGAAAGATCCGGAATGGGTCGGCGCAGAATGTGCACGCCGCACCTTATCGCGTCTGGCTCCGCGTAAATTACCGACCATGCAGGCACCGGTGTTGTTCGCTTCCGAAGTGGCGACCGGCCTGTTCGGACATCTGGTCGGGGCGATCAGCGGCGGCAGCATCTACCGTAAATCGTCCTTCCTGCTCGACAGCCTCGGCAAGCAGATCCTGCCGGAGTGGCTGACCATCGAAGAGCATCCGCATCTGTTACAGGGGCTGGCATCCACGCCGTTCGACAGCGAAGGTGTGCGCACTGAGCGTCGCGACATCGTGAAAGACGGCATCCTGCAAAGCTGGCTGATGACCTGTTATTCCGCACGTAAACTCGGTCTGCAAACCACCGGTCACGCGGGCGGCATCCATAACTGGCGCATCGCCGGTCAGGGTGATGATTTCGCCGGTATGCTGCGTAAGCTCGATAAAGGTCTGGTCGTGACGGAACTGATGGGTCAGGGCGTCAGCGGCGTCACCGGTGACTACTCACGCGGCGCGGCCGGTTTCTGGGTCGAGAATGGCGAAATCCAGTATCCGGTCAGTGAAATCACCATCGCCGGAAACCTGAAAGACATGTGGCGCAACATGGTCGCCATCGGCAGCGATATCGAAACCCGCAGTAATATCCAGTGCGGTTCCGTGCTGTTACCGGCTATGAAAATCGCCGGCGAGTAATTCTCCTGCGAAGCAGCGGTCGCCTGATCGCTGCTTCTCACCTGCCACCCTTCTTTACAAAAAATTCATCCCGTTTTCCTCTCTCTCAGCCTATTTTTATAAAGCCTTACAAGCAATGTCGTTTTATCTAACAAATAAATAACAATAGAGAGAAAGATCATGCGTAAACAACTGATGGCGTTAGCGGTAGTCGCAATGCTGGGAAGCAGCACGGTGGTACTGGCAGCAGATTTAGAAACGGACATGGACACCATTTCTGATAATTACAGCAAGGTGCTGAAAACCAACGATCAGGCCGAACTGACCACCGGTCTGGCGAACATGAAAGCCGCAGCGGAAGACGCGAAAAAAGCCACGCCACCGAAACTGGAAGGCAAAGCCCCTGACAGCCCGGAAATGCAGGATTACCACAAAGGGCTGGATACGCTGATCGGCCAGATTGATAAAGCTTCTGCTTTAGCGAAAGCGGGTAAAGTGGATGAAGCGAAGAAAGAAGCTGAAGGGTTCAAGGCGACAAGGAATGAGAACCACAAGAAGTTTAAGTAAGCAGATGGCGGGTGTCTTGCTCCTCCCCTGCGAAGGGTAGGGAGTAAACCCCACATTATTTCATGGTGAGAAATAGCCGGAATTGATCGCTGTCCTGCTCCTCCCCCTGCGAAGGGGGAGGCGGGGAGGGGGTTTTAAAGGCAAAACCAATGTCAGTGCAAACTTCAACTTATTGATTCGTCATTAATACCCCACCCCAACCCTCCCCTTCGCAGGGGAGGGAGCCGTTCAGCGCGTTGCCTTCAACCTTCGCAGAACAAGGAGTTAACTGCCTTAACGTCTCAACTCCCCCGCCGCCTCCGGCTGAAACAACAACTCCAGCACGGTGATGTGGCTTTCCTCGCCATTGGGCATTTCCCACGTGATACTTGCGCCCACGCGCAGCCCCAGCAGGGCAGCGCCCAGCGGGGCCATCACCGACAGTTGCTCGTTGCTGTCTTTCAGCGCCGCCGGATAGACCAGCGTGCGGATGTGTTCTTCGCCGTCTTTACCTTCAGTAAAGCGAACCTTGCTGTTCATCGTCACTACGTCGGCAGGGATTTCCTCGGGCGGCAAAATCTCGGCGCGATCTAACTCGTCATTCAGTGCGTCGGCGACCGGGCTGCTGGCAAACGCCGGTTGCGCCAGCAGTGTGTCCAGGCGTTCTGCGTCAAGTTCATTGATGATCAGTGTCGGTTTACTCATAACATTCTCCATGGTTCCTTTTGCATCACCCGCTTCATGCGAGTGGGGTGCCGGTCGGCAAAAAATAACACCCCTGCGGGTAAGCGCAGGGGTGTCGGTAATTTGCATGTGTTCTTTGATACTAGGCACTCTTAAGCGGAAATGAAAGCGTTGTGAGGGAATTAATCCGCATTGCGAAAAATCCGATTACCAGTGTAATACGCTGCTACACCCTGCAATATTCAGTGATATGGCGACTTAACTTTTCGTTTTGCGAATTGGATCTGCTCAGCGCATCGTATTTCCACTTCGAACTGGAAAAAGACCCTCTACACAGGAAATCTTACCGGGGTTAGGGTAAAGACAGACGAAATACACGGCTGAAAATAGTGGGCCGGGCAAGGAGAGAGGTAACCGCGAGTGAATAACGCAAGCGCATCTGTGAATGGGACCGGGCGGATTGAATTGAAAGATGCTGCGGCGATAACAGAGCAAGTATTAAAAGATATTCAGACAATGCAAAGTGCGAAGAATATCTACACCACCGATGTTCAGTTGCAGATGTTAACGTCACACGTTAAAGCCATGGTATTACGCTCGATTACCGGTGAGCCGTTGCCTGAAGTCGAAAAAGAGTTATTTGATGAAATCTCTGCCGACTCCATGCATATGGCAGAGGACGTGGTGAGCTGGTTCGGGAATTTACCGATTGAGGAAGCGTATTTGCTCTCGGTACATTTTGAAGTGGCCAGAGACAACGAGCCGAAATAATTTTTATTGAAATTTTAATACATTAATTAATGTGGAGATGTGAATCATGGGACAAGTATTAGTTGTGATCGGCGACCGTTTAGGTAAAGGCCAGAAAGTGGCAGCAGGCGTGGAAGCGGCTGGCGGAAAAGCCATTGTTGTCCCCGGTATGGCGGCAGACATGAAACTCGGCGACGTGATGAAAGCAGAAGGCGCGACCTTTGGTATTTCTTTCTGCGGCAGTGGCGGTGCAGGTGCGATTACCGCACAAAACAAATACGGATATAAAGCGAAGTACGGGATGCGTTCAGTTGATGAAGGTGTCACGGCGATTAACGAAGGCTGTTTAGTATTAGGGTTCGGATTTATGGATAAAGAAGAACTGGGTCAGCGTCTGGTTGAAGCTTATAACAAGAAGTATGGTCAGGCGTAATGAAGCAACAATTAACCACGACAGTCCGGGTTGAAGGAAAGGGCGAAAATAAGGCTGCCGCCTTTTCTTCCGCACTGAGTCAGGTTCAGAGAACGGTTCTCCAATCGTCTGCTAATAATGTCTTGCTGCGCATTGAACCGCAGGACGTCAAGGTAATAAAGGCAGAGGAGTCGGTTAAAAGAGAAAAGTTTCTGTTCTTTTTTCTGGCCAGGGAAAGAAAGAGTTATTACGTGGCGTTAGACATTACCGTCAACCTGACTGTTATTAATACGGAACAGGTAGTTTTTGTCACGAAATAAAAACGTTAGCTATAAATGACAAGGATATACTGATGTTTTTAATTATTTTATTTAAGTCGCTTATTATCGGCGGACTGGTTGGGGTGGGCGTAGGTGCGGGTGCCGCACGTATGTTCCATGCGCCAACCGTGCAAGGAATGGGGGCTTTTCGTACGCTTGGGGAATTAAACTCCTGTGAAGGCGATCCGGCTTCGCATTTCTCATTCGGTCTGGGCTTCTTCTTTAACGCCTGGGCATCTTCCGTGGCGGCAGGTTCTTTCACTCAGGACGTTGACCACCGCATCATTCCTCACTGGGCCACCGCTGCCCTGATGTTCAAAAACCGCAATGTCACTGAAACCCTGCACGACCCGCGCAAGATGGCGATTGCGGGCGGCATCATCGGCATGATTGTGGTGGCCTTCCTCAACACCACCGCGTCTGCCGTGCCTGCGGCGTTGCAGGTCACGGCCATTAAAGTGCTGGTGCCTGCGGCGAACCTGCTGGTGAACACCGTCATGCCGGTGATTTTCTGGCTGGCGGCGATCGATGCAGGACGTCGTTCCGGTTTCTGGGCCACCATTTTTGGCGGTCTGGCGCAGATGATCATGGGGAACGCCGTGCCGGGTCTGGTGCTGGGTATCCTGATCGGTAAAGGCGTCGAAGAGAGCGGCTGGAACCACGTCACCAAAGTGATGATGGCGGCGATTATCGCGCTGTTCGTTCTCAGCGGTTTCTTCCGTGGTTTCGACGTCAAGCTGTTGCAATCCTTCATGCTGGACGTCCCGACATGGCTGAACGGCATTCACAACTCACTCAGCGGTAAGTAAGGGGAACATGACAATGGAAGAACAAGCCAAACGTGGTTTCTGGTACGCCGAGTGGTCGTTCCCGATTTTTGTCGGACTGCTGTCTTCCGGCGTTTTCGCCGGGACACACATGTATTACCTGTACGGCATCGGTGCATTTAACGAAGTGGCCTTTGTGTCGATGCTGCGTTCCGGCATGGATACCGGCGTGTACGGCGCAGTGGCGGCCTTTGGTGCCAGCTTCCTGTTTGCCCGCATCATCGAAGGTTCGCTGGTCGGTATTCTCGATATCGGCGGCGCGATCCAGACCGGTATCGGCCTGGGCGTTCCTGCAATGCTGCTGGGCGCCGGGATTATCTTCCCGGTGGCGAACTTTGCCGCCTCGCTGGTGACCGGCCTGATCCTCGGGTTAGCCGTCGGTTACATCATCATTCTGGCGCGTAAATTCACCATCAATCAGAGCAACTCCACCTACGGCGCTGACGTGATGATGGGCGCGGGTAATGCCTCCGGCCGCTTCCTCGGGCCGTTGATTATCCTCTCCGCAATGGCCGCATCGATTCCTATCGGTCTTGGCTCGCTGATTGGCGCACTGGGTTTCTATCTGTGGCAGAAGCCGATTACCGGTGGTGCCATTCTCGGTGCGATGGTGCTGGGCGCCATCTTCCCGGTTTCACTGTAAGAAGCAGTACATAAGCAGTAAACGGGCGTCAGGAACACTCCTGACGCCCGAGATTATGGAGAACGTCGTATGTATGACTTAATCATCCGCCAGGCATTACGCGCAGACGGCAGCCTGACTGATATTGCAATTCGCGACGGCAAATTCGCCACCATTGGCACGCTGGCTTCCGATGCCACCGCCCGCCAGACCCTCGATCTTCAGGGCAAGGTTTACGCCAGCGCAGGTTGGATCGACTCCCATGTTCACTGTTATCCCAAATCGCCGATTTATCATGACGATGCTGACCTGATTGGCATCGCCTGCGGTGTCACCACCGTGGCAGATGCCGGCAGCACCGGTGCCAATGATGTCGACGATTTTTATCAGCGCACCCGTGCGGCGAAAACCAACGTTTACGCGTTTCTGAATATCGCGCGTACCGGCATTGTCACGCAGAACGAACTGGCGGACATGACGCAGATCGACAAGGTCGGCGTGCGTGACGCCATCGCGCGAAATCCCGGTTTTATCATCGGTATCAAGGCGCGGATGAGCAGCAGCGTGGTCGGCCAGAACGGCATCAAACCGCTGGTGCGCGCCAAAGAAATTCAGCACGAAAACAACGACCTGCCGCTGATGGTGCATATCGGCAATAATCCGCCGAACCTCGATGAAATCGCGGATTTACTGACCTCCGGCGACATTATTACTCACTGCTATAACGGTAAACCGAACCGCATTCTTTCGCCGGAAGGCGTGCTGCGCGATGCCATCAAACGTGCGCTGAGCCGCGGCGTATTACTGGATGTCGGTCACGGCACCGCGAGTTTTAGCTTCGACGTGGCGGAACGGGCGATTAAGCAGGGCATTTTGCCGCACACCATCAGCTCCGATATTTATTGCCGCAACCGCATGAACGGGCCGGTGCACAGCCTGGCGACCGTGATGTCGAAATTCTTCAGCGTCGGCATGACCCTGCCGCAGGTGATTGACTGCGTCACCTCGCACGCCGCCGACGCGCTGCGCCTGCCTGCCAAAGGCCGTCTGGAAGTCGGTGCTGACGCCGACCTGACCCTGTTTGAACGCCGTCAGACGCCGCAGGTGTTTGTCGATTCCGAAGGACAGTCCGTGAAGGGCGAAAGTTTGCTGGTGCCTCTGGCCGCTGTGGTCGCGGGCGTCACCCTGTTAACCGAAGAAGGGAAATCTGCTCATGTCTTCTGAACACTCTTTGTATGAAAAATATGATTTAAAACAGGTTATTAACGCCTCAGGTCGCATGACGGCGCTGGGTGTGTCCACGCCGCGTGAAGAAGTGGCGGCAGTGGTGAATACCGGCCTGAATCATTACTTCGAGATGAAAGATCTGGTGAACAAAACCGGCGCTTATATCGCGAAACTGCTTAACGTCGAAAATGCCGTGGTGGTGTCCTGCGCCTCTGCCGGGATCGCGCAGTCCGTTGCGGCGGTGATCGTCAAAGATGACGCCTGGCTGCTGGAAAACCTGCACGCTGCGCCGCTGGAGATCCCGCACGATATCGTGCTGCCAAAAGGCCATAACGTGAACTTCGGCGCGCCGGTCGCCACCATGGTCACGATGGGCGGCGGCAAAGTGGTGGAAGCCGGTTACGCCAACGAATGTTCTGCCGCGCAACTCGCCGCCTGCATCACGCCGCGTACGGCCGCCATTCTGTACATCAAATCGCATCACAGCGTGCAGAAAAGCATTTTGTCGGTGGCCGAAGCCGCAGAAGTGGCGCGTGCGCATAACCTGCCGCTGATTGTTGATGCCGCCGCAGAAGAAGATCTGACCTGCTATTACGAGATGGGTGCGGATCTGGTGATTTACAGCGGCGCAAAAGCCATCGAAGGGCCGACCAGCGGTCTGGTGCTCGGCAAGAAACAGTACGTTGAATGGGTAAAACTGCAATCCGGCGGCATTGGCCGTGCGATGAAAGTCGGCAAGGAAGGCATTCTCGGCCTGACGCAGGCGATTGAAAGCTACATCACGCTGCCGAAAACCACCGGACAGGAAATGGTCGACAAGATGACGCCATTCATCGCCAGCCTGAATGAGATCAACGGCGTGACCGGTCGTGTGGTCTGGGACAGTGCCGGACGTGATATCGCCCGCACGGAAATTACTTTCGATGAAGCGGTGCTCGGCTTGAAAACCAAAGACATTGTGGATGCCATGAAGAACGGCGATATCGCGATTTATTTCCGTGGCTACCGCGCCAACGAAGGCAAGATTGAAGTCGATGTGCGCAGCGTGACCCCGCCGCAGCTCGCCATCGTCGCACAACGTTTTAAACACCTTTTCAGCGGAGACAAAGCATGAAGCTGACCCCGAATTTCTACCGTGACCGCGTGTGCCTGAACGTGCTGGCCGGTTCTAAAGACAATGCCCGTGACATTTACGCCGCCGCAGAAGGCCACGTGCTGGTCGGCGTGCTGTCGAAAAATTACGCCGATGTGACGAGCGCGGTCGCGGACATGAAGGAATACGCGGCGCTGATTGAAAACGCCTTGTCCGTCGGCTTAGGCGCGGGCGATCCGCGGCAGTCGCTGATGGTCAGCCAGATTTCTGCACAGGTTCAGCCGCAGCACGTCAATCAGGTGTTTACCGGCGTCGGCACCAGCCGTGCGCTGCTCGGGCAAAACGACAGCGTGGTCAACGGTCTGATTTCTCCGACCGGCAAAGTGGGCTTTGTGAAGATCAATACCGGGCCGCTGAGTTCTGCGGCCAGCGATGCGATTGTGCCGGTGGAAACGGCGATTGCGCTGCTGAAAGACATGGGCGGCAGCTCGGTGAAATATTTCCCGATGGGCGGCCTGAAAACCCGTGACGAATTCGCCGCCGTGGCGCGTGCCTGTGCGGAGCAGGATTTCTGGCTGGAGCCGACCGGCGGAATCGATCTGGAAAACTTTGAGCCGATTATGGAAATCGCGCTGGCGGCAGGTGTCACCAAAATCATCCCGCATATCTACAGTTCGATCATCGACAGCGCGTCGGGCAACACCCGTCCTGACGATGTGAGAACGCTGCTGGCCAGCGTTAAAAAGCTGGTGGGCTGAAGGTTCTGACCTTTCCTGCGCGGTAAGCCGTCTGCGCGGTTAAACACTCTGCATCCCTCAACCTTCGGGCGGATGCAGAGTTATCTTGTTTGTCTGACAGCCCCCAAATTTTGAGGAAATGTATGAGAAACTGGTTTCTGATTTCAGGTTTAACCTCCGCGATGCTGGCCGTGACCGCCGCGCCGCTTTATGCAGCAGAAAAAACAATGACCTCCACGACTCCGCAGTTTGCTTACGTCGGCACCTACAACCCGAACGGGGAAGGTGTCTACCGCTTTAAATTCGATCCGAAAACCGGCGCACTGAGCGATAAAACCCTCTCCAGCCAGTTGCCCAATCAGGCGCAGATGGTGCTCAGCCACGACGGCAAAACGCTGTTCATCGGCAGTGAAACTGATGATTACAACGGCGGCAAACACGGTGCCGTGGCCGCTTACCGTATTGCGCCGGAAGACGGCAGCCTGACGCTGATCAATCAGGTGGATTCGCAGGGCGCAGGGCCGGTGTATTTGTCGCTGACGCCAAAAGGCGACCATCTGCTGGTGGCGAATTATATCAGCGGCGTGGTGGCGGTTTTCCCGGTGGATGCCAGCGGAAAACTGAGTGAGGCCAGCCACAGCCAGCAGGATTCCGGTCCGGCGGGCGCAGGTAAACCGGCGGCGGCGGCAGAAGGCAGCTTTGCCATCAGCGACCATAACGGGCCGCACGCTCACATGATCGCCACCGATCCTTCCGGTAAATTCGTGTTCTCCACGGATCTCGGTCTGGACAGGATTTATCAGTGGAAACTCAACAGCGAAACCGGCGTGCTGGAAGCCAACGATCCGCCGTTTATCAACGCGTCTTCAGAAGGTGCAGGGCCGCGCCATTTTGTGTTTCATCCGAACGGCAAAGTGGTTTTCCTGATCAACGAGGAAGCCTCGACGCTGACCAGTTATCGCCTTGATGCGGCAAAAGGCACGCTGACGCAACTGCACAGCCTTTCATCGCTGCCGGCCGGTTTCAAAGGCACTAACTTTGCCGCAGGCATTGTGCTGAGCAGGGACGGCAAACATCTGTACGTGGCGAACCGTCTGCATAACAGCATCGCGCAGATCAACGTGACCGGCGAAGGCGCAATGACCTGGCACGATGACGTCTGGACGCGCGGCGACTACCCGCGCACGCTGACATTGTCACCGGATGGCAAATATATTTACGCAATGAATCAACGAAGCGATAACATCACCCGATTCAAGGTATCTGCTGAAAACGGCAAACTGACGTTCGTCGATGGCTATGTTGCGGTCGGCAGTCCGTCGCAAATGGTGATCGCGCCGTCGCCGGAATAATATGGAAAAACAATGGTGAGATTTCCCAATCAACGGCTGGCGCAATTGTTTGATGCGCTGCAAACCGAAACGTTGCCTCAGGATGAACTGGCGAAACGTCTGTCCGTCTCGACGCGGACGGTGCGTGCAGACATCACGGCGCTGAATGAAATCATCGCAGACTATGGCGCGACGTTCGTACACAGCCGTGGCAGCGGTTATCAGCTGCGGATTGACGATCACACCTTGTTCTCCTCGTTACAGCAGCCGGTGCAGCGTAAACCGAACCCGACGCCGCGCACGGCGGCTGAGCGGGTAAAGACGTTGCTGATCCGCTTTCTGACCTCGGCCTTTTCTTTGAAGCTGGAAGATCTGGCCGATGAATGGTTTGTCAGCCGGGGAACCCTGCAAAATGATATGGCCGACGTACGCGAGCATCTGGCGCGTTATCACCTGAATATCGAAACCAAACCGCGCTATGGCATGAAGCTGTTTGGCGCGGAGCTGGCGATCCGCGCCTGTCTGACCGATCTCTTGTTCCAGCTTGATGCCGAGGAGCAGGCCAATCCGCTGCTGAAAGCGGAAAGTCTTGAACCGCAGGCGCTGGTGCCGCTGACGCGCTTTATGCATCAGTTGCTGGCGCAGTCTGCCATTCAGCTGACCGATGAAGGCGAGCAGTATTTAATTCTGTATTGCGCGGTGGCGATCAAGCGTATTACCGGCGGTTATCCGCTGACGGATTTCGATGCCGAAGACGGCGATCCGGCGGTGAAGCAGGTGTCCGTGCGTCTGGCGGCGGAACTGAAAAATCTGGTGGGTAAGGAAATCCCGGCCTCCGAAGAAGCCTATCTGCGGGTCAATATCGCGGCCCGCCGGGTGCAGCAGATTTTGCCGACGGACATTAACGCCGACGATGACGAGTCGCTGGTCGATTACATTCTCTCGTATATCAATTCGCACTATAACTATGATTTGCAGGGCGATAAGCAGCTGCGCGCCGACCTGCTGACCCATATCAAGACCATGATTACGCGGGTGAAATACCAGATTAATATCCCCAATCCGCTGCTGAACAACATCAAACAGCATTACCCGATGGCGTATGACGTCACGCTGGCGGCGGTGTCGAGCTGGGGGAAATACACGCCCTACACCCTGAGCGAAAACGAGATCGGTTTTCTGGTGCTGCATATCGGCGTCGGACTGGAGCGGCATTACAACATCGGCTATCAGCGGCATCCGCAGGTGATGCTGGTGTGCGATACCGGTAATTCGACCATCCGCATGATCCAGGCGCAGATTAACCGTAAGTATCCGCAACTGGTGATGAAGCAGATTGTGACGCTGCGCGATTACGAGCAACTGGAACATATCGACGAAGATTTTATTATTTCTAACGCCCGCATCAGCGAGAAGAACAAGCCGGTAGTGGTGTTGTCGCCTTTCCCGACGGAATACCAGATGGAACAGCTCGGCAAGCTGGTGCTGGTCGACCGCACGCGGCCTTATATGCTGGAAAAATTCTTCGACGAAAAACACTTTATGATCGTCAACCAGCCGATGACGCAGGCAGAGTTGTTCCGCCATGTGTGCTCACAGCTGGAAGAAGAAGGCTACGTCGATCAGGCGTTTTACCCGTCAGTGGTCGAGCGTGAAGAGATTGTCTCCACCATGCTCGGCGAAGGGATTGCGCTGCCGCACTCGCTGGGACTGCTGGCGAAGAAAACCGTGGTGATCACCTTGCTTTCGCCGCAGGGCATTGCGTGGGGAGAAGGGGAAACCGCGCACGTGATTTTCCTGCTGGCGATCAGCAAGGCCGATTATGAAGAGGCGATGGCGATTTACGATTTGTTCGTGACGTTTGTGCGGGAACGCTCAATGAGCCGTTTGCTGAGCAGTGAGAACTTTGAAAGCTTTAAGGCCATTGCTATCGACTGTTTAAGCCGTATTTAGCCTGCGTCCCTGACGCCGCAGCGGCGTTAGAGGCGTGCGTTCACCCGAATCACTGACTGATGTCAGCTCATCGGGAGTGAGGCGTATTAGTCTTCGTCAAATCCTGAATTGATCAGATTTACCACTGCCGTCAGTGCCTGTTCTTCGTCGGGGCCGGTGGCCTCGATTTCAATCTGCTGACCTTTCGGCGAATCGAGCATCAGCAGCGCAATCACGCTGCTGGCTTCTGCTTCAATGCCTGTGCCGTTGCGCAGCATCACTTCTGATTCAAAGCTCTGCACCAGTTCAAACAACTTCATCGCCGGACGGGCATGCATGCCTAACCGGTTTTTGATTTCTACCGTTTGTTTCACCGTCATTTGCGTTTTTCCAGCGTGCGATGGCGGGACTGAACATTCTTCCCACGGGAACGGAAATAGTCGGCCAGTTGTTCTGCGATATACACCGAACGGTGTTTACCGCCGGTACAGCCAATGGCGACGGTCAGATAGCTGCGGTTGTTGGTTTCCAGCATCGGCAGCCATTGTTCGAGATAGCTTCGGGTCTGGTAGATAAAGTTGTGTACTTCGGTATGACGGTCAAGGAACGCCGCCACCGGCTTATCAAGGCCGGTCATCGGACGCAGTTTCGGATCCCAGTGCGGGTTCGGCAGGAAACGCACGTCGAAGACGTAATCCGCATCAATCGGAATGCCGTGTTTGAAACCGAAGGACTCGAACACCATCGTCAGTTCGCGCTCGCGTTTCCCCAGCAGGCGGGTACGCAGCATTTCTGCCAGCTCATGCACGGACATTTCGGAGGTGTCGATGATCAGATCCGCCGACGAACGCAGCGGTTCGAGCAGATCGGCTTCTTCATCAATGGCACTTTCGAGGGATAAATTTTTGCTGGAAAGCGGGTGCAGACGACGCGTGTCGCTGTAGCGGCGGATCAGGGTATTGCGGTCAGCATCAAGGAACAACAGCTGCGGTGAGAAGCTCTCCGGCAGTTGTGACATCGCATGCTCATAAACTTCCGGTGTTTCTGGCATGTTACGGACGTCAATGCTGACGGCCGCAGACGTATTGCGTTCAACAAGGGTCTGGGCGAGCTGCGGCAGTAACACCACCGGCAGGTTGTCCACACAGTAAAAACCCATGTCTTCGAGTGCCCTCAGGGCAACCGACTTCCCGGAACCGGAACGGCCGCTGACAATCATCAGCACCATGGTGTCACTCCCCTGGCATTCAGTGTTCAGCATTCATTTTCCCGGCACGAAAACCGGGATCAGACGCTATTCGTTTTCAGTCATTATCTGGAACAGTTCTTCGTCGCTTTGCGCTCCGCGCAGACGGCGACACACTGTTTTATCAGCCAATTTCTTAGCAACTAACGATAAGGTGTGTAAGTGGGTTTTACATTGATCTGCCGGAACCAGCAAGGCAAAAAGTAAATCTACCGGCTGATTATCGATGGCGTCAAAAGCGATCGGCTGTTCCAGCTGAATGAACACCCCGACGGCACGTAAAGTATCTTCTTCCAGCTTTCCGTGCGGGATGGCGATCCCGGCACCGATCCCGGTGCTGCCCATACGTTCACGGGTCAAAATGGCGTCGAAAATCACCTGTGGCGATAAATTTAATTGCTTAGCGGCCAGTTCGCTGATGATTTCCAGTGCGCGTTTCTTGCTGGCGCAATGAACGCCACTTTTGGTGCATTCGGCATTGAGCACCGACGTTAATTGCATTGCAGTATCGTTAATCATGTCATCTTTCACTTTTGCGCTGTTTCACCCTTAAAGCTATATCGGCTCGTTTCCCGAAGGTCACAAGCCGATGCCCGAAGGTTTGTAGCACAGGGTTGGCTACATGAATGTCAGTGCTGTTTCAGTTTGTCTTTATGTTTATTCAGCTGGCGGGCCAGTTTATCAACCAGTCCGTCAATCGCTGCGTACATATCCTGATGTTCCGAGGTGGCATGTAATTCGCCTCCATTCACATGCAAAGTCGCTTCCGCAACTTTTTGCACCTTTTCCACGCTCAACACCACATACACCTGATTAATCCTGTCGAAATACTGCTCGAGCTTGGCCAGCTTCGACGTGATGAATTCTCTCAGGGGATCCGTGATCTCAATGTGATGTCCGGTAATGTTGAGCTGCATAATGTCTTCCTTCTCTGTTGAGGTCAAACTAACTGTTTACGTTGGTTTGAGGGCGGGATGGACAAAGACTCTCGGTATTTGGCGACGGTCCGTCGTGCGACCATGATCCCCTGATCGGAAAGCAGGGTCGCTAACTTACTGTCACTGAGCGGTTTTACAGGATTCTCCGCTGCGATTAATTTCTTCACCAGCGCCCGGATGGCGGTTGACGATGCCTCGCCGCCGCTGTCTGTACTGACATGGCTGGAGAAGAAATACTTCAGTTCGAAAATGCCACGCGGGCTGTGCAGGAACTTCTGCGTCGTCACACGTGAAATTGTCGATTCGTGCATTTCTACGGCACTGGCGATATCGGCCAGCACCATAGGTTTCATAAATTCTTCACCCAGTTCAAAGAACGCCTGCTGCTGCTCAACGATGCAGCGCGTCACTTTTAACAGCGTGTCGTTACGGCTTTCCAGACTTTTGATTAACCACTTGGCTTCCTGCAGATTGCTGCGGATAAACTGGCCGTCGCTGTCGCTGCGTGCGGAATTGCCCATCGCGGCGTACTGCTGATTTATCTTCAGTCGCGGAATGCTGTCGGAATTCAGTTCGACCGTCCAGACACCTGACACTTTACGCACCAGCACATCCGGGATCACGTATTCGGATTCACCGGTATTGATCGACTGGCCCGGACGCGGATCAAGAGACTGGATCAGGAGCATCGCTCCTTTCAGTGTATCTTCTTTTAACCGGGTTGATCGCATAAGTGCACGGAAATCATGGTTCGCCAGCAAATCGAGATGTTCGCTGATGATCAGACGGGCTTCGGTGATAAACGGGGTGTCAGTAACATATTGAGAAAGCTGGATCAGCAGACAGTCGCGCAGATCACGCGCCGCCACGCCCACCGGGTCAAAGCGTTGAACGCGCTTAAGCACGGCTTCAACTTCGTCCATGGTGATGTTTTCGTCACCCACGCTTTCAAGAATATCTTCAAGGGAAACGGTGAGGTAACCGGTGTCATCCACCGCATCGACGATGGAGGTGGCAATCGCGGCATCGGTATCGGAAAACGGCGTCAGTTCCACCTGCCACATCAGGTAATCCTGCAGGGTCTGGGTGGTTTCGCCCTGGTAAATCGGCAATTCGTCATCGCTGTAATCATTGCCGGTACCGGACGGCGTGCCTGCGGTGTAAATCTCATCCCAGGTCGCATCCAGCGGCAGCTCTTCGGGCATGTCTTTTTGCTCGAGGGCTTCGCGGGTATCTAATCCTTCGTTGTCGGTGGTTTCCACCGCATCGATTTCATCATGAAGGTCGGTTTGTTCCAGCAGAGGGTTGCTCTCCAGCGCGAGTTGGATCTCCTGCTGGAGCTCGAGCGTGGACAATTGCAACAGGCGGATGGCCTGTTGTAACTGAGGAGTCATTGCCAGTTGTTGGCTGAGTCTGAGTTGCAAACCTTGCTTCATATCTTGGCTTAATTCCGTTGATGAGTGAGAACGGCAACACTTCTGTCAGAGACGGCCTGTTTCAGTTTAAGTTGAAACAGGCACGGTTCCGGCGGCACAGATCACAGACGGAATTCTTCACCAAGATAAACACGTTTAACTTGTTCATCAGCAAGAATGTCGGCTGGCGTGCCGTGGGCGATCAATTTCCCCTGACTGACGATATACGCGCGTTCACACACATCGAGTGTTTCACGCACGTTATGGTCAGTGATCAGTACGCCGAGGCCGCTGTCACGTAAATGCTCAATGATTTTTTTGATGTCGATAACTGAAATCGGGTCAACCCCGGCGAACGGTTCATCCAGCAGGATGAATTTCGGGTTCGCTGCCAGCGCACGGGCAATTTCTACACGACGGCGTTCACCCCCGGACAGTGACTGACCGAGGTTATCGCGCAAATGAGAAATATGGAACTCTTCCATCAGTTCATTGGCGCGATCGTTACGCTGTTCTTTGTTCAGATCATCACGGATCTGCAACACCGCCATCAGGTTATCAAACACGCTGAGACGACGGAAAATGGACGCTTCCTGCGGAAGGTAGCCGATACCGCGACGGGCGCGGGTATGCAGCGGAAGCAGGCTGATGTCTTCTTCATCGACGACAATACGCCCCGCATCGCGCTGAACGATACCCACCACCATGTAAAAGGTGGTGGTTTTACCGGCACCGTTTGGCCCTAATAATCCGACGATTTCACCTGAGTTGACCATCAGGCTGACATCTTCAACGACCTTGCGGCCTTTGTATGCCTTGGCCAGATTCTCTGCGATTAATTTTGCCATAAAATATCAGTTACTCTTTTTGGTCGGCTGGCCGCCTGCTGCAGGCGTTTTCTGTTGCAGCTGCGAAGGAACCAGTACGGTCGTCACACGGTTACCTTTATCACTAAAAGCTTCCATTTGCTGTTTTTGCACCAGATAGGTGATGCGGTCGCCTTTGACATTGCTGTCCAGCTGTTCAAGGTAAGCATTGCCGGTCAGGGTCACCAGATCGTTTTCCACTTCGTAGCGGACTTTCTGGGCGTGGCCTTTAACCGGTTTACCGTTGTCCTGCATCTGATAGAACGTCACCGGGTTGCCGTAACCTTCCACCACTTCTTTGCCGGAAACACCCTGCGGGCGGATCACGACAACTCTATCGGCTTTCACCTGGATCGTACCCTGATTCACCACCACGTTGCCGGTGAAGGTCGCGGTATTGGTGTTCACGTCCAGCGCCTGATTTTGCGAATCAATGGTGATCGGCTTCGTCGTGTCATCTTTCAATGCAAAGGCCGGAATGCTGACGGCTAACAATGAGCTGACGATCAGGAGATCACGGAATTTATTTTTTGCTTTGAATTTCATAAGAGGTCGTTACCTTTTCGATCAGCTCTGCTGTTTTATCACGCAGATTACCACGCATTTTCATGCCATTAGATGTAAAACCTGTGCCATAAAGCGTTACTTCATCGTCTGAGGCAACGTCCTGTGTCGTCAGGTTAACCCGTGCATTGTCCGTTTTGATTCTTTGCAGCTGTGATGTTTCAGGGGTCAGGCTGTCGGCCTGCACATGCCCGTAAAGATAGAGCATCTTATCCTGAGTCAGTTTCGCTTTATCAGAACGCAATACCCAGGTGGCGACTTTGTTCTTGTCATACATGGTGGCTACCGGATTGGTAAACCATGTCACCTGATCAGCGGTGTAATATTTTACCTGATCTGACACCAGTTTATACGTCAGGCTACCCAGCGGGTCATACACCATCGTGACGGTGTGGGCGCTCTGATAGGTCGGATCCTGATCGTTGACGGCCTGCGGGACATCATCACTGTTGTCAGACAGCGACCAGCCAATCAGTATCAGAACAATGGCCGTCAGAGCCAGAATAACCCAAAGTCTTGTTTTACTCATATCGACAGCCCTTTGGCGTCCTCCAGCTTACCCTGCGCCAGCAGAATCAAATCACACAATTCACGCACTGCGCCGCGTCCACCCGCAATTCGGGTCACATAATCTGCTTTCGGCAACAGGATAGGATGCGCATCCTGAACCGCGACAGAAAGGCCCACTTCGGCCATCACCGGCCAGTCAATCAGGTCATCACCGATGTAAGCCACTTCGCTGGCCTGTAAAGACAGTGTATCTAACAGTTCGCGGAAGGCCAAAAGCTTATCCGATTGCCCCTGATACAAGTGGCGTATGCCGAGGGTTTTGGCGCGATCTTCCAGCAATTTTGCATTGCGGCCTGTAATAATCGCGACCTCAATGTCAGATGTCAGCAGGCAGCGGATACCGTAACCGTCGCGAACGTTAAAACTTTTCAGCTCTTCTCCCTGATTTCCCATATAGATCAGGCCATCAGACATGACGCCGTCCACATCGCAAATCAGCAGGCGGACCGCTTTCGCCCGCTCAAGCACGTCTGTGCTGACCGGGCCGTAGCAGGTGTCCACCAGGGCTGCGCTATTACTCATTCAGGGCATTCCTCAATTAAACTACGCCAGCGCGCAGCATATCGTGCATATGTAACACACCCAGCAACTGGTCACCATCAGCGACCATGACGCAGGTAATGTGTTTTTCCTGCATTAAATTCAGTGCATCCACCGCCAGAAGAGAAGGGCGGACGCGGATACCGCCGGTGGTCATCACATCGGCAATCGACGCCGTGTTGATGTTAACGCCCATATCAAAGATGCGGCGTAAATCCCCGTCGGTAAAGATGCCTTCGATTTTCATCAAATCATTGCAAATCACCGTCATACCAAGGTTTTTGCGGGTGATTTCCAGAAGGGCATCCCGCAGGGAGGCGTCGCGGGTGACATGCGGGATGTCATCGCCGGTGTGCATAATATCGCTGACACGCAGCAACAGCTTGCGACCCAGTGCTCCGCCCGGATGCGACAGCGCGAAATCTTCCGGCGTAAAGCCACGGGCTTCCAGCAGCGCAACCGCCAGTGCATCGCCCATCACCAGTACCGCCGTCGTGCTGCTGGTCGGTGCCAGACCCAGCGGACAGGCTTCTTTCGGCACTTTCACGCAAAGGTGGACATCAGCGGCTTTGCCCATCGTGCTTTCCGGATTGGACGTCATGCAGATGAGCGTGATGTTCAGGCGCTTCAGGACCGGGATCAGCCCCAGAATTTCATGGGCCTCGCCGGAGTTGGAGATCAAAATCACCACATCCTGCTTCGACACCATGCCCAGATCGCCGTGGCTGGCTTCTCCCGGATGGACAAAGAAAGCCGGTGTGCCGGTGCTGGCAAAGGTGGCGGCCATTTTGCGGCCGATATGCCCGGATTTGCCCATCCCCATCACCACGACTTTGCCTGTGCAGGCAAAGATTTTTTCGCAGGCGCGGGTGAAATCACCGTTAATGTATTGATCTAACTGCTCAAGTCCTTCACGTTCTGTTTTCAGCACATCGCGACCGACGGCCTGGAAATCAAAGTCGGCGGCGAAGGTAAAGTTAGCCATAGTCAGTTCCTGACAGAGTTCAGAAGGCAATGCTGTCCGGTTGCAGGAACAGCAGCGCCATATAGGCGATAAATCCACACAGCAACAATGCACCGGCTAAATGACCGATACGGTGTTTACGCATCAGACACAGGCCGGAAAGCACCACGCTGACCGCCAGCATCACCCAGTAATCGCGATGGAATGCGTCCGGGTTGAACGAACCGGGTGCCACCAGCGCGGGTAATCCCAGCACCAGGCAGGTGTTAAAAATATTGGCACCGATGATATTGCCCAGCGCGATATCATCCTCACCTTTAATCGCCCCGGCGATAAATGTCGCCAGTTCCGGCAGGCTGGTGCCGATAGCAATGACTGTCAGACCAATCACCAGTTCACTGACGCCGAAATAGCGGGCAATCACTGTACTGTTGTCGACAATCATCCCGGACGCCAGCGGCATGATGATAAAGCCCAGCGCCAGCCACAGAAACGCCACGGTGTTGCTGCTGTCCTGCGGAAGTTCGGACATCTGCTCGTAGGTCAGCGTATCCAGTCCTTCTTTCTCGGCGGCGCGGGCGATTTTTATCACCAGCATCATAAACACGGCGGCACTGGCCAGCAGCAACACACCATCAATGCGGCTGAGTTCGCCGTCGCTGAGCAGAAAACCGCACAGCGCAGTGACCAGTAACAATAGAGGGAGTTCGCGGCGTAATATATCAGAACGAACGGAAAGTGGATGAATCAGGGCGGCACCGCCCAAAATCAGAAGAATATTAATGATATTCGAACCAATTGCGTTTCCGACGGCCAAATCCATCTGATCGTTGATGGCGGCCGTGGTGGACACCACCAGCTCCGGCAGGGAGATCCCGACGCCGACGACGGTCATGCCAATCACCAGCGGAGGAATGCCCATTGAGCGTGCCAACACTGCGGCTCCGTACACCAGACGATCGGCGGCGTAAACTAACAGTAACAAGCCGACAATCATCAGTACGATAGCGAGAAGCATGAAACATCCTTTATTGGGTATAATGCGAGGTTCGTTGCCTTTGCAGGCAGGCGATTCCTTCGTCAACATGAGCTGAAGCAACATTTTCTCTGAAAACGACGCCGTCAGCAGGTTCCTGTATGTTAGACGATGAAGGCTTTTAATTTAACATGGTAATTCGTCGATTTTGACCGTCTGTGGTGGAAAAGTAAATCGATGGCAAGTTTGGTAACGAAACCGGGGTAAGTTTTTGTAAAAATACCAAAGTTATACGACTCCCGGTGCGGGTCAGACGTATTCTTAGCGAAAGCATTCCGAAGGGATAAACTGAATGAGTCAAAGCGAATCGAATCTGGTAGAGATCAAAGGCATGAGTTTCGTGCGCGGCGATCGTCCCATTTTCGAAGAGATAAACATGACAGTGCCACGGGGCAAGGTTACCGCCATTATGGGGCCTTCGGGGATCGGCAAAACCACCTTGCTGCGCCTGATCGGCGGGCAACTTGCGCCGGACAGCGGCGAAATCTGGTTTGACGGCGATAACATTCCGACGCTGTCGCGCCGCAAACTGTACGAATCGCGCAAAAAAATGAGCATGCTGTTTCAGTCCGGTGCCTTGTTTACCGACCTGACTGTGTTCGAAAATGTGGCATTTCCGCTGCGTGAGCACAGTAAATTGCCAGAAGCGTTATTGCGCAGCACCGTGACCATGAAGCTGGAAGCGGTCGGTCTGCGCGGTGCCGGTGATCTGATGCCTGCCGAATTATCAGGCGGGATGGCGCGTCGTGTGGCGCTGGCGCGGGCTATCGCGCTGGATCCGGAGCTGATCATGTTCGATGAACCTTTCGTCGGACAGGATCCCATCACCATGGGCGTGCTGGTCAAACTTATCGACGAACTGAACCATGCGCTGGGCGTGACTTGTATTGTGGTGTCTCATGATGTGCCTGAAGTGCTGAGCATCGCGGATTACGCCTATATTGTGGCGGCGCAGCGGGTGATTGCAGAAGGAACGCCGGAGGCATTGCAAAACAATCCTGATCCGCGGGTTCGCCAGTTCCTCGACGGTATTGCCGACGGACCGGTGCCTTTCCGATTCCCGGCCGGTGATTACAAAACCGAGTTGCTCGGATGATGGAGTTATCTGCTTATGTTAACTAAGGCACTCGCCTCAGTCGGACGTCGCGGGATAAATACCTGTGCGTCTTTTGGCCGCGCCGGTCTGATGCTCTTCCGGGCATTGATCGGTAAGCCGCAATTTGCCAAACAATGGCCGCTGCTGGTTAAGCAGCTCTACAGTGTTGGCGTGCTTTCCCTGTTAATCATCCTGGTGTCCGGTTTGTTTATCGGCATGGTGCTTGGCTTGCAGGGCTATCTGATTTTAACCACCTACAGTGCGGAAGCCAGTCTGGGCATGATGGTGGCGCTCTCTTTACTGCGCGAACTCGGTCCGGTGGTCACGGCACTGTTGTTTGCCGGTCGCGCGGGATCTGCGCTGACCGCTGAACTGGGGCTGATGAAAGCCACCGAGCAAATCTCAAGTCTGGAAATGATGGCAATCGATCCGCTGCGCCGCGTTGTGGCACCGCGTTTCTGGGCCGGTCTGATTTCCATGCCTCTGCTGACGGCGATTTTTGTCGCCGTCGGGATCTGGGGCGGTTCGCTGGTGGGCGTGGACTGGAAAGGGATCGACAGCGGTTTCTTCTGGTCTGCGATGCAAACTGCCGTAGACTGGCGGACTGACCTGCTTAACTGTCTGATAAAAAGCCTTGTTTTCGCTATCACTGTGACCTGGATTGCGTTGTTCAATGGCTATGATGCGATACCGACGTCCGAAGGGATCAGCCGGGCAACGACACGTACTGTGGTGCATTCGTCACTGGCGGTGCTGGGATTGGATTTTGTGCTGACAGCACTGATGTTTGGAAATTAAACCATGCAAACGAAAAAGAGTGAGATCTGGGTAGGCGCGTTTTTAATCATCGCATTGATCGCGGTGTTATTCCTGTGTCTGAAAGTGGCGGATATCCGTTCCATCGGTTCTGATCCGACTTACCGTATTTCTGCCGACTTCGATAATATCGGCGGCCTGAAAAGTGGTTCTCCGGTGAAAGTCGGCGGCGTAGTGATCGGCCGCGTCAGCAGCATCACGCTGGATAAAAACTATTCCCCACGCGTAGAAATGGACATCGACCAGAAGTATAACCAGATCCCGAGCACCAGTACGCTGGCGATCCGTACCTCGGGTTTATTGGGCGAACAGTTCCTGGCCCTGAACATTGGATTTGAAGACCCTGACATGGGAACGACTATCCTTAAAGAGGGTGGCGTCATTCAGGACACCAAATCAGCGCTGGTTCTTGAAGACCTGATTGGTCAGTTCCTTTACAAGAGTGGCGACGGCAAAGCTGACCCGGATGCGACTGCGGCGCCTGCTGCGCCGGAAGGGAATACCGCGCCTGACGCGAATACGGCACCCCAACCGGCTGCCCATTAAGAATTTGCTATCACGGATTCTCCAAAAAAGAGGAAATGAGTATGTTTAAACGTTTAATGATCGCTGCCCTGCTGGTGGTTATGGCTCCGCTGGCGAATGCCGCGGTGGATAAAACCAATCCTTACAGCGTGATGAATGAAGCGGCGAACAAAACCTTCACCCGCCTCAAAACCGAACAGCCGAAGATTAAGCAGGATCCTAATTATCTGCGTCAGATCGTCCGCGAAGAACTGCTGCCGTACGTGCAAATCAAATACGCCGGTGCGCTGGTGTTAGGTCGCTATTACCAGCAGGCAACGCCGGCACAGCGCGACGCCTATTTCGCCGCGTTCTCTGACTATCTGCAACAGGCTTACGGTCAGGCGCTGGCGATGTACAACGGCCAGAGCTATACCGTACAACCGGAGCAGTCTTATGCCGGTAAAGACATCATTGCGATCCGTGTGACCATTACCGATCCGAATGGCCGTCCGCCGGTTCGTCTGGATTTCCAGTGGCGTAAAAACAGCCGCACCGGTGAGTGGCAGGCGTATGACATGATTGCCGAAGGCGTCAGCATGATTTCCACCAAGCAGAACGAATGGGCGGATATCCTGCGTCAGAAAGGCATTGATGGTCTGACTGCCCGTCTGAAACAAGCGGCGGCTCAGCCGATCACGCTGGATAAACAACAATGAGTGAAGCCCTGCGCTGGGAATCGCAGCCGCCGCGACTGAGGTTGCACGGTGAACTGGATCGCGAAACGCTGGTGGCATTCTGGGATGTGCGTAAAACGCTGATGGCTGGCGTGACCTGTCTGGATGTGTCCGGGCTGGCGCGGGTGGATTCTTCCGGGCTGGCGCTGCTGGTGCATTTGCGCGAAGAAGCCAGCCAGCAGGGAACGTCGCTGACCATCGCGGGGATCACCGACCGTCTGCGTACACTGATTGCATTGTATAACCTTCAGGACATCATTCCGTCTGACACCACGGCCTGCGCTGTTGAGTAAATATGTCAGCAGTTCCCGTGAGTTAGGCCGCGGGAGACGGATCACCGCCTGAATGTCCCCAAAGCCCCTGTGCGAAACTCTTCGTCAGGGGCTTTTTCGTGGTTTAAGAATTGCGCCGATCCCTATAAGATATCGGGCTGTTATGATTCTCAGAAGAATAGATCCCTATGGAAACAAGTGAAATTAAAGACGTGCTGATGAATGCATTGGCACTGGACGAAGCCCACATTACTGGCGATGGCAGTCATTTTCAGGCCATAGTCGTTGGTGCGATGTTTGATGGCATGAGCCGCGTGAAAAAACAGCAGACCGTTTACGCCCCGCTGATGGAATACATCGCCGACAATCGAATCCACGCCCTGTCTATCAAGGCTTATACCCCGGAAGAATGGGCGCGTGACCGTAAACTGAGCGGTTTATAAGACTGCCGGCGTCCCGGCAGCTTCCTCGTATCTGACCTGTCGTTTTAATGAATAGAGAGCAGTCATAATGGATAAATTTCGTGTACAGGGTGGGACTCGCCTGAGCGGTGAAGTCACTATCTCTGGTGCAAAAAATGCAGCACTTCCTATTTTGTTTGCCGCACTGCTTGCTGAAGAACCGGTTGAACTCCAGAACGTTCCTCACCTGAAAGATATCGATACCACCATCAAACTCCTGAGCCAGCTGGGCACCAAAATCGAACGCAACGGTTCTGTGTTCGTGGACGCCAGCGCGGTTAACGAGTTTTGTGCACCGTATGATCTGGTGAAAACCATGCGTGCTTCCATCTGGGCACTTGGCCCGCTGGTGGCGCGTTTTGGCCGTGGTGAAGTGTCCCTGCCGGGCGGTTGCGCCATTGGCGCGCGTCCTGTCGACCTGCACATTACCGGTCTGGAACAACTGGGCGCGACCATCGTGCTGGAAGAAGGCTATGTGAAAGCGTCTGTCGATGGCCGTCTGAAAGGCGCGCACATCGTGATGGATAAAGTCAGCGTTGGCGCGACCGTCACCATCATGAGTGCCGCGACACTGGCCGAAGGCACCACCATCATTGAAAACGCCGCGCGTGAGCCGGAAATTGTCGATACCGCGAATTTCCTGAACACGCTGGGTGCGAAAATCACCGGCGCAGGCACCGACAAAATCACCATCGAAGGCGTTGCGCGTCTGGGCGGCGGTGTTTACCGCGTGGTGCCGGACCGTATCGAAACCGGGACTTTCCTGGTGGCGGCGGCGATCTCCGGTGGCAAAATCACCTGTCGCGAAGCCCGTCCTGATACGCTGGATGCCGTGCTGGCAAAACTGCGTGAAGCCGGTGCGGATATCGAAGTGGGCGAAGACTGGATCAGTCTCGACATGCACGGTAACCGCGCGAAAGCCGTCACCTTCCGCACTGCACCACATCCGGGGTTCCCGACCGATATGCAGGCGCAGTTCAGCTTGCTGAACCTGGTGGCGGAAGGGACCGGTGTGATCACCGAAACCATCTTCGAAAACCGTTTCATGCACATTCCTGAACTGATCCGTATGGGCGCACATGCTGAAATCGAAGGCAGCACCCTGATTTGTCACGGCGTTGAAAAACTGTCTGGCGCTCAGGTCATGGCGACGGATTTACGTGCGTCTGCGAGTCTGGTTCTGGCGGGGTGTATTGCGGAAGGTGTGACCGTGGTTGACCGTATTTATCACATCGATCGTGGTTACGAGCGTATCGAAGATAAACTGCGTCAGCTGGGTGCGAAAATCGAGCGCTTCAAAGGCGAGTGATAAACTCAGCCTGATGCCATAAAAAAAGCCGGAAGGGGAAACCTTTCCGGCTTTTTCGTTTCTGGAATCTGCGGCGGTCAGTGCGAAGGGTATTCCTGCACGGTCACCTGCAAGGTCAGCTTCTGGCCGTTGCGCATAATCTCCACCGGGATCACCGTGCCCGGCCGTACCTCTGCCACCTGATCCATGGTTTCGATTGCCGAAATCGCCGGTTTATTGTTGACGTTAACAATCACGTCCCGGACCTGCATACCGGCATTGGCCGCCGGGCCGTTTGGCGTGACTTCGTTAACCACAATCCCCTGAATATGATCCAGCCCGCTGTTTGGCCCGTGCAGAGGCGATACCTCGCGCCCGCCGATGCCGATATAACCCCTGATCACGCGGCCATCACGAATCAGCTTGCCCATGACTTTTGTCGCCAGCGCGGTCGGGATGGCGAAACCAATGCCTTCCGGCGTGGCACCATCGTTGCTCTGGTCAAAGGACAGGGTATTAATCCCCATCAGCTCACCCAATGAGTTCACCAGCGCACCACCGGAGTTGCCCTGGTTAATCGAGGCATCGGTTTGCAGGAAGTTCTGGCGACCTGACGGGCTGAGGCCGATACGGCCTGTCGCGCTGATAATGCCCTGCGTGACGGTCTGACCGAGGTTATACGGGTTACCAATCGCCATCACGACATCACCGACATGCGGCGTGCGGTGTGGATTAATCGGGATCACCGGCAAATTTCCGGCATTGATTTTCAGCACGGCTAAGTCTGTCAGGCTGTCTGAGCCGACCAGCAGGGCTTCGAATACGCGTCCATCCTGCAATGCCACGATGATCTGATCGGCATTATTGATCACGTGTTTATTGGTCAGGATGTAACCGTTGTCGTTCATGATCACACCGGAACCCAGTGTGCGGATGGCCAGTTCGTTTTGCGAACTGTTGCCCATGTTGCGGTTATAAACGTTCACCACCGCCGGTGCGGCATGGCGGACGCCTGAGTTATAGCTGACGGGTTCTTCGCTGTTCTGCACAAAATTACGGTCAAACAACGGTTCTGTGATGTTTTTACGCAACATAGGCACCGCCGCCAGCAAAATGCCGGCAACAATCAGGCCGATAACAGCAGATCTCAATAGCTTAACAAACATGGGTGTATGGGGTGCGAGATGAAAAGTGAGGGAAGAATAGCATGAGTTAATCGGACGCAGCAGCACCTGCGTCCGATTTTCAACGCTTTACGGCATGAATAAATAGATATTTTGGCCTTTACGCTGAATGCTCAGGGCAATCAGGTCCGGTTTGCTTTCCAGAATTTTGCGGAAAGCCGCCAGATTTTCGAGAGGCTCGCGGTTAACGCCGATGATGACATCGTCTTTCTCAAGGCCAATCTGCTCAGCCGGTGAGCCTTTTTTCACGTCATCGACATGTACGCCTTTGGCGTTTTTATCCGCCGGATCGCTGAGCGTCACGCCCTGCAGCGCCGGATTCAGCTTCTCGATGCTGACTTCCACTGCCGGACTTTTATCCAGCGTGACATTGACGGTCATCGGTTTGCCGTCGCGCAGCAGACCAATCTGCATGGTGACGCCCGGACCGGCCGTGCCGACTTTCGCGCGTAATTCGGCAAAGCTGCTCAGCGTTTTGCCCTGAAGGGTAATCAGCACGTCGCCGGATTTGATACCTGCTTTGGCGGCGGCGGAATCCGGTAACACTTCATTGACGAACGCGCCACGCTGGCTGTCGAGCTTAAATGCCTGCGCCAGTTCCGGTGTCATTTCACTGCCTCTGATCCCCAGCAGGCCGCGTTTCACCTCACCGAACTCAATCAGCTGGTGGCTGAGGTTTTTCGCCATGTTCACCGGGATAGCGAAACCGATACCGACACTGCCACCTTGTGAAGAGATAATGGCGGTATTGATACCGATCAGTTCACCTTTCAGATCGAGCAACGCGCCGCCGGAGTTACCGCGGTTAATTGACGCATCGGTCTGAATAAAGTTTTCCAGCCCTTCAAGATTCAGGCCGCTGCGACCAAGTGCTGAGACAATGCCGGACGTCACGGTCTGACCGAGTCCGAACGGATTACCGACGGCAACCGCAAAATCCCCCACGCGCAGGTTATCGGAATCGGCCATCGCAATTTGTGTCAGGTTTTTGGCATCAATCAGCTGGATCACGGCGATATCAGACTGATCGTCTTTGCCGATCAGCTTGGCTTTATATTCACGACCGTCATTGAGCTGGACGTTAATTTTATCCGCGTTGTTCACCACGTGATTGTTGGTGAGCACGTAGCCTTTGGCGGCATCAATAATCACACCGGAACCCAGACCTTCAAAAGGTTGCGGGCCGGGATTCGGTTCCGGATCTTGCTGGCCGAAGAAGAACTTGTATTCCGGTGGCACATCCGCACTTGGCGGCTGGGTGCCGGACACCTGTACGCCCACCACCGCCGGTAAGACTTTTTCCAGCATCGGAGCCAGGCTGGGTAAAGGTTGTCCCTGAACTTCCGTAGGCAAAGCAGCATTCGCCATAGGCGCAGAAGCGAAAGTTAATCCAAGGCTAACAGCTAACACACTGAGCAAAAATGACTTTTTCTTCATCACGATAACTCTCTCGCTTTCTGTAATGGACGTCAGTTATGGACAATAGAACGGTGATTCACAGCACGGGAAGGATCCGGAGAACGGCACATGCACGGAACATGTGCCGCATATTGACCGGCATGAGGATGTCATACCGGTCAGGCGCGTCAGTTATTTACGGACAGGACGCTCGCCGCGCAGCAGACCAGACGCACCGTCAGAGTAATCGCGTGGCATCTGCACCGGCACCTGATCGTTATCGGCTTCAGAACCGGTCAGACGGTAGTTGAACGGATTATCCTGCTCTGGCATATCAGGCAGCAAATTGTTGGAGCTTTTCGCCATGTGTTGATAAAGCTGGCGGTAATCGGTCGCCATATTATCGAGTAACTCTGCGCTGCGGGCAAAATGGCCCACCAGCTCCTGACGGTATTCGTCGAGTTCGGCTTTACTTTTCTCCAGCTCGTTTTTCATGACTTGTTGATCACGTAATTTACGATTACCAAAGCGCATCGCTACCGCACCAATCGCGATACCGACCACTAATCCAATGAGTGCATACTCCCAGGTCATAATGACTCCTATTTTGACTTCGTTGTCCCGCAGGGCTTTTTCACGTAACTTTTATGACTTAACTTTTTTACACAATGGTTTTAACGTAATTGTCACACGCATGCGTCATGCAATAGCTCCACTATAACCGTTAACCTTGTCAGAGTGGAATCCTGCCGGGAAAATCACTGCGGTCTGTTGGTTTTTTCACACACAGACAGCCGGGAAATGCGGCGAATCCACAGCAAAAAAGCGGCTAAACGACGTGAAAAACATAAAATTTTTTTCTCAGGGACGTTAACGAAGATGCAATCTCAATCACCCCTTTTCCTGTATCAGAACGCTGTTGATGCCGGTGAGTTCCAGGCGGATGCCGTTCAGAAACAGGCAGTCGCTCAGCTTGATGCCATCTATCAGGCGCTGTCCGCCCGGCCTGCCGCATCGCCACCGGCCGCCAGCCGTGGCTTGCTGGGACGCTTATTTGCCAAAAGCCCGCCGAAAACCACGACGCGGCCCGTACAGGGCTTATATATGTGGGGCGGAGTGGGGCGGGGCAAAACCTGGCTGATGGATCTGTTCTTCCACAGCCTGCCCGGCGAACGTAAGCTTCGTCTGCATTTCCACCGCTTTATGTTGCGCGTCCATGAAGAGCTGACGCAGCTTCAGGGGCAGGAAGATCCGCTGGAAGTGATCGCTGACCGCTTCAAGGCAGAAACCGACGTGCTGTGTTTCGATGAGTTTTTTGTTTCGGATATTACCGATGCGATGCTGCTGGCCACATTATTGCAGGCGCTGTTTGCCCGTGGCATCACGCTGATTGCCACCTCAAACATTCCACCGGACTTGCTGTACCGTAACGGTCTGCAACGTGCGCGTTTCCTGCCCGCGATTGATCTGATCAAAGAATATTGCGATGTGCTGAATGTGGATGCCGGGATTGATTACCGTCTGCGTACACTGACACAAGCCAATTTATGGCTGACGCCGGCCGGTCCGGAAACGGCGGATGCGATGCATGCCATGCTGGGGAAACTGACCGGCAATCACAGCGGCGCGGACGCAGGCGGCAAACCGCTGCTGGAAGTGAACCACCGTCCATTGCAGGCGATTGCCGCCGTGGATGGCGTGCTGGCGGTAGAATTCCATACCTTATGCGAAGAGGCGCGCAGCCAGCTCGACTACATTGCGCTGTCAAAAATCTATCACAGCGTGTTGCTGCATAATGTGCCGGTGATGGGCGCAGACAGTGAGAATGCTGCACGCCGTTTTCTGGCGCTGGTGGATGAATTCTATGAGCGCCATGTCAAACTGGTGATTTCCGCTGCCGCGCCGATGTTTGACATCTATCAGGGCGAACGGCTGAAATTCGAATACCAGCGTTGCCTGTCGCGTTTACAGGAGATGCAGAGCGAAGAATACCTCAAGCGCCCGCATCTGCCATGATGATGGGTTGGTTATTCTTTGTTCGTTTTGTGGTATAAAAAGAGTCAGTAAAGCCTGCCTGTCGAACCCTCAGACGATGTTGAGGGAAATCTTCCTTTTTGTCGAAAAAGGGTTCGATCTTTGCAGGAGACTTCTCTATAATCTTGCGACCCCACGTTACTACAAAGTTTTTTTCCCGAAACTTTATAAGTGCCAGCATTGGCTATTCGAAGGGGTAGGTTTGCTGGACGATGGTCGTGTGAACCTCAAATACTTATTTTATAAACAAGTAAGCGTTCGGGTGTTCGCCAACGTGTAACTTTAATTGGGTAAGCTTTTAATGAAAACTTTTACAGCTAAACCGGAAACCGTACAACGTGACTGGTTCGTAGTTGACGCTACCGGCAAGACCTTAGGTCGCCTGGCCACTGAACTGGCTCGCCGTCTGCGTGGCAAACATAAAGCGGAATACACTCCGCACGTTGATACTGGTGATTACATCATCGTTCTGAACGCAGAAAAAGTTGCTGTAACCGGCAACAAGCGTAACGACAAGATTTATTACCATCACACCGGCCACATCGGTGGTATCAAGCAAGCGACCTTTGAAGAGATGATCGCTCGCCGTCCTGAACGCGTGATCGAGCTCGCGGTTAAAGGCATGTTGCCAAAGGGCCCGTTGGGTCGTGCAATGTACCGTAAAATGAAAGTTTACGCGGGTAACGAGCACACTCATGCGGCGCAACAACCGCAAGTTCTTGACATTTAATTCGGGATTATAGGCAATGGCTGAAAATCAATACTACGGCACTGGTCGCCGCAAAAGCTCCGCCGCTCGTGTTTTCATCAAACCGGGTAGTGGTAACATCGTAATTAACCAGCGTAGCCTGGAACAGTACTTTGGTCGTGAAACTGCCCGCATGGTAGTTCGTCAACCACTGGAACTGGTCGACATGGTTGAGAAATTCGACCTGTACATCACTGTTAAAGGTGGTGGTATCTCCGGTCAAGCTGGTGCTATCCGTCACGGTATTACCCGTGCACTGATGGAATATGACGAAAATCTTCGTGGCGAACTGCGTAAAGCTGGCTTCGTTACTCGTGATGCTCGTCAGGTTGAACGTAAGAAAGTCGGTCTGCGTAAAGCACGTCGTCGTCCTCAGTTCTCCAAACGTTAATTTTCTGCTGCTTTGCAGCACAGTGCTTCGGCACGGAAATCAGCGTCAAAAACCCGGTGTTTCACCGGGTTTTTTTATACCTGTTTTTCAGTAATCGCAGGGGAAATGATCTCCTGACACACAATTCCCCATGAAATCGTCTCACCGTCGCCCACAGCCTGCGTAAAATCTGGTAAACTATCACACACTTTTGTGCCTGTTCGCCGAGCAGTTGACGTTGCCGCGCTTCCTGGCTGGGTTCGCCTTGCCGATGGTTGTCTATGAAACTACGGGACAAAAACTGCAGGCTGGCGATAACTCGCTGTAATATTCTAGATAAACTTGGAGGTTTTCATGGCTGTCGCTGCCAACAAACGTTCGGTAATGACGCTGTTTTCCGGCCCGACCGACATTTTTAGCCATCAGGTACGTATCGTACTGGCGGAAAAAGGTGTCAGTGTCGAGATCGAGCAGGTTGAGATGGATCACCTGCCGCAGGATCTTATTGACCTCAACCCTTACCGCACTGTACCGACGCTGGTTGATCGTGAGCTGACCCTGTTCGAATCCCGTATCATCATGGAATATCTTGATGAGCGTTTCCCGCATCCACCGCTGATGCCGGTTTATCCGGTTGCCCGTGGTGAGAGCCGTCTGATGATGCACCGCATCGAAAATGACTGGTATTCGTTGATGCGCCAAATCGAACAAGGTTCTGCGACCGAAGCCGATGCTGCGCGTAAACAACTGCGTGAAGAGCTGCTGGCGATTGCGCCAATCTTCTCTTACATGCCTTACTTCAAAAGCGAAGAGTTCAGCCTGGTCGATTGCTACCTGGCTCCGCTGCTGTGGCGTTTGCCGGAGTTGGGCATTGAGCTGGCGGGTGCCGGTTCTAAAGAGCTGAAAGGCTACATGACCCGCGTCTTCGAACGTGATGCCTTCCTGGCTTCCCTGACCGAAGCAGAGCGCGAAATGCGTTTGCATACCCGAGGTTAAGGTATGGAGATGACCGACATGTCTCCGCGTCGCCCCTATCTGTTGCGGGCTTTTTATGACTGGTTGCTCGACAACCAGTTAACCCCGCATCTGGTGGTTGACGTGACGATGCCTGGCGTGATGGTGCCGATGGAGTTTGCGCGTGACGGACAAATCGTTCTGAACGTTGCGCCGCGTGCTGTCGGCAATCTCGAACTGGGTAACGATGACGTACGCTTTAACGCCCGTTTTGGCGGCGTGCCGCGTAACGTATTTGTACCGATCGCTGCCGTTCTGGCGATTTATGCCCGTGAAAACGGTGCCGGTACCATGTTTGAACCTGAACCTGCTTATGAAGCTGAAGGGGCCTTTGATGGCGACCTGAGCGCGGATGAGCCGACAGAGCCGACCATGTCAGTCATTGATGGCGATTTGCCAGATGTGGCTGAAGAAGATCCGGATGATGAGCCGCCGACTCCGCCACGCGGTGGTCGCCCGGCATTGCGTGTTGTGAAATAACAGTCTGCCTCAGACCGGCTTCGCCTCTAAACCCTGCGTAATACTACGCGGGGTTTTTTATGCCCGCATTCCGCCTGCCTCTCCTTTCGCCAGTGCAGATGTGCTGTGTTATCATTCAAAAATTCCTTCGTATCCCATTCATTAAACAGGGTCTGATCCTGAGTTATGAGCACATTCGACGAACAACCGGCAGACATCAACGACACCTTCGGGCATGCAATGCGCCGCCGTCCTCTGGCGCGCAAGAAGCTTTCAGAAATGGTGGAAGAAGAGCTGGAGCAGATGATCCGCAGGCGCGAATTCGCCGAAGGGGAGCAACTGCCGTCAGAACGTGAGCTGATGACATTTTTCAACGTTGGCCGCCCTTCCGTACGCGAAGCACTGGCGGCGCTCAAACGTAAAGGGCTGGTGCAGATCAGTAACGGGGAGCGCGCCCGCGTCTCCCGTCCGTCGGCAGAAACCATCATCAGTGAGTTGTCCGGTGTGGCGACAGACTTTCTCGCGCGGCCTGAAGGGATTGCCCATTTCGAGCAACTGCGGATGTTTTTCGAATCCAGCCTGGTGCGCTACGCCGCCGAATTCGCCACCGACGAGCAGATTGAACGTCTTGGGAAAGCGCTGGAAATGAACAGCCAGTCACTGGACGACAACGATCTGTTCATCCGCTCTGACATCGAATTTCACCGCGAACTGGCAGAAATCCCGGCCAACCCGATCTTCATGGTCGTGCATGTGGCCCTGCTGGACTGGCTGATTGCCGCGCGTCCTTCCGTGCCACAGGAAGAGTTGCACGCCCACAATAACGTCAGTTATCAGCAGCACATCGAAATCTTCAACGCTATCCGGGCGCGTGATCCGGATGCCGCCGATGCGGCGCTGAAAGCGCATCTGAAAAGCGTGTTCGCGGCGTATTACGCGGCAAAGCCTGATCGTGGTGCGAAGCTGTAACCCGTCCTGAACTGCGATCTTCCCCGCATTCTTTTTGATCGTCTCTGATCACCCATAACTATTTCATATGGTGCAGATCACATCCTGAACCTTCAGGTGTATTGTGTTTGTTTTTTGGTCTGGTATAACAGGTATAAAGGTATATCGAATTGCCTGAAAACCCAACAACCAAGAGGCGTTTATGACACAGAATCTGCGGGGCGTGATGCCGGCATTGCTCACTCCTTTCAATCAGCAACAACAAGTGGATACCGACAGCCTGCGCCGTCTGGTGCGTTTCAATATTGAACAGGGGATTGATGGCCTGTACGTCGGCGGTTCTACCGGCGAAGCCTTCCTTCAAAGTCCGCAGGAGCGCGAACAGGTGCTGGAAATCGTGGCGGAAGAAGCGAAAGGGAAGGTGACGTTAATCGCGCATGTCGGCGCAATCAGCACCCGTGAAAGTCAGACACTCGCCGCGGCGGCAAACCGTTACGGGTTTGATGCCGTCTCTGCGGTGACGCCGTTCTACTACCCTTTCAGCTTTAATGAACATTGCGATCACTACCGTGCCGTCACGGATGCCGCCGAAGGCTTACCGATGGTGGTTTACAACATTCCGGCACTCAGCGGCGTGAAACTGACGCTGGATCAGATCGACACCCTGATCAAACTGCCCGGCGTGGGCGCGTTGAAACAAACGTCCGGCGACCTGTATGAGATGGAAAAAATCCGCCGCGCGCATCCCGATCTGGTGCTCTACAACGGGTACGACGAAATCTTTGCCTCCGGCCTGCTGGCAGGCGCCGATGGCGGGATCGGCAGTACCTATAACGTCATGGGATGGCGATACATGGCAATTAAAACTGCCGTGCAGGAAGGAGACGTTCAGCGTGCGATGCATCTGCAAAGCGAGTGCAACAAGGTCATCGATCTGCTGATCAAAACGGGTGTCTTCCGCGGGCTGAAAACGATTTTGCATTACATGGATATCGTCGCCGTACCGCTTTGCCGCAAACCTTTTGCGCCGGTGGATGAGCAATACCTGCCTGAGCTTAAAGCACTGGCCGCGCAATTACAGACAGAACGCAGCGCGTTCTGAATCCGGATGCCGGATTGCCCGGCATCAACAATACTCTATCAGTCCTAACCAAGGGCGGATCCCTACTCATCCGCCCCGGGGGTGATTTATGCGTAACAATGCCCGACAGATCTCATGGTTTCGCCATTTGACTAAACCGCAATGGAAAGCATTTTCGGCCGCCTGGATTGGCTACCTTTTAGATGGTTTTGATTTTGTCCTGATCGCCTTAGTACTGACAGAAATTAAAAGCGAGTTCGACCTGACAGGTGTTCAGGCCGCGAGTCTGATTTCTGCGGCGTTTATCTCCCGCTGGTTTGGCGGCTTGCTGCTCGGCGCCATGGGCGACCGGTATGGCAGAAAGCTGGCGATGATCACCAGTATCGTGCTGTTTTCCGTGGGGACGCTGGCCTGCGGTTTTGCCCCCGGTTTCACGGTGATGTTCTTCGCCCGTCTGATTATCGGCATAGGCATGGCGGGGGAGTACGGCTCGAGTGCGACTTACGTCATTGAAAGCTGGCCAAAGCATTTACGTAACAAGGCCAGCGGATTTTTGATTTCCGGCTTCTCGGTGGGTGCCGTGATTGCCGCTCAGGTTTACAGCGTGGTGGTACCGGTCTGGGGCTGGCGCGCACTGTTTTTCATCGGCATCTTACCGATTATTTTCGCCCTGTGGCTGCGTAAAAATATCCCGGAAGCAGAAGACTGGCAGGCGAAATTTGCCCATAAGAAACCGGTCAAAACCATGGTGGATGTTCTTTATCGCGGCAAACATCGCGTCATCAACGTTGGCATGACCGTCGTGGCCGCCACCGCGCTCTATTTCTGTTTTGCCGGAGATGTGGGCAGCGCCGCCGTGATTGCCATTCTGGGGCTGGTATGTGCGGCGATATTCATCAGTTTTATGGTGCAGGGCAGCGGTAAACGCTGGCCGACCGGCGTCACGCTGATGGTCGTTGTCTTCTTTGCTTTCCTCTACTCGTGGCCTATTCAGGCGTTATTACCGACGTACTTAAAAACGGAACTGGCCTATTCCCCGACACTGGTGGCGCATGTGTTGTTCTTCAGCGGATTTGGTGCGGCGGTCGGCTGCTGCGTGGGCGGTTTCCTCGGCGACTGGCTGGGCACGCGCAAAGCGTACGTGTGCAGTTTACTGGCCTCGCAACTGCTGATTATTCCGGTCTTTGCGATCGGCGGCGGAAATATCTGGGTATTGGGATTACTGTTATTCCTGCAACAAATGTTGGGACAGGGCATCTCCGGCATTCTGCCTAAACTGATTGGCGGTTATTTCGATACCGAACAACGTGCGGCAGGGCTGGGCTTTACCTACAACGTCGGCGCGCTGGGCGGGGCACTGGCTCCGGTCATCGGGGTGGCGATTGCCCAGCGTCTGGATCTCGGTACCGCGCTGGCATCCCTGTCCTTCGGGTTGACGTTCGTGGTGATCTTGCTGATCGGTCTGGATATGCCGTCCCGTATTCAGCGTTGGGTACATCCTGACGCCTTGCGCACGCACGATACGATTGATGGCAAACCTTTCAGCGGTGCATTGAAGAAAGCGAAGCCGGAAAATCCGAAAAATGGATTGATCAGAAACTGAATGTAGCAGGGAGTGTTTATGTCATTGCTTGAAAAACTGGATGCGAATATTGCACAAGCGGGCGGACTGATTGTGTCCTGCCAGCCGGTACCCGGCAGCCCGCTGGATAAGCCTGAGATTGTGGCCGCCATGGCGCTGGCTGCGGAGCAGGCCGGTGCCGTGGCGCTGCGCATCGAAGGCATTGAGAATCTCAGGGCGACGCATGCGCGGGTGTCGGTGCCGGTCATCGGCATTATTAAACGTGACCTTAAGGATTCTCCGGTGCGTATCACGCCGTATCTGCAGGATGTGGACGCGCTGGCGCAGGCGGGTGCCAGTATTATTGCTTTCGATGGCACGGACCGGGAACGGCCGGTGCCGGTGGCGGAACTGCTGGCGCGTATCCACCAGCATCATTTGCTGGCCATGGCGGATTGTTCCTCGTTGCAGGACGGGCTGGATTGTCAGCGGCTGGGGGCGGACATTATCGGCACAACGTTATCAGGCTATATCAGCGGGCCGGTGCCGGAAGAACCTGATGTTGCCTTAGTGAAAGTACTCAGTGCTGAAGGATGCCGGGTCATTGCCGAAGGACGCTATAACTCGCCGCACCTGGCGGCGCAGGCGATGCAGCAGGGTGCCTGGGCGGTCACGGTCGGTTCGGCCATTACCCGTCTGGAGCATGTTTGTCAGTGGTTCCGGGATGAGATCGTGAAGGTCGCCAAATGACGACGCTGGTCATCGATATCGGCGGCACCAAACTGGCGGCGGCGCTGGCAGACAGCGCCTCAAATCTCACCGGCCGCCGTGAAATCCCGACACCCGCCAGCCGCACGCCACAAGCCTTGCAGGCGGCGCTGGCAACACTCGTCGCGCCGCTGGTCTCTCAGGCGCAACGGGTGGCGGTGGCCTCAACCGGCATAATTAAACAGGGCGTTCTGACGGCACTAAATCCGGATAATCTCGGAGGCCTTAGCCATTTTCCATTGGTGGATGTCCTGTCCCGTTTGACGAACCTGCCGTGCATGGCGGTCAATGACGCTCAGGCGGCTGCCTGGGCGGAGTATCACGCACTTTCAGCTGATACGACGGACATGGTGTTTCTCACCGTCTCGACCGGTGTAGGCGGCGGAATGGTCACCGGTGGCAAACTGCTGACCGGCACCGAAGGGCTGGCGGGGCATTTCGGCCATACGCTGGCCGATCCGCACGGTCCGCGCTGCGGTTGTGGCCGGACGGGGTGCGTTGAGGCGATGGCCTCCGGGCGCGGCATTGCCCGCGCCGCAAACGGTGATTTAGCCGGTTGCACGGCGAAACAGATTTTTGCTCATGCGGCGGCGGGGCATCCGCAAGCGGAGGAATTGATCCAGCGTTCAGCCCGTGTGCTGGCACGGTTGATTGCGGATATCAAAGTCGCGACCGATTGTCAGTGCGTGGTATTGGGCGGAAGTGTGGGTCTGGCCGACGGATATTTAGCGCGGGTGAAAGCATGGCTTGAGGAAGAGCCGGAGATTTGTCGCGTGCCGCTTTTCAGGGCGAAACATCAGCATGACGCAGGCTTGCTGGGTGCCGCGTTGCTGGCGCAGAACAGAATGTTGTGACGGTTGCGAAGCATAAAAAAAAGGGTCTGCCATGGCTGGCGGACCCTTTTTTATGAGGCGACGGATCAGACTTCGAGGTAGTTCATGATGCCTTCTGCCGCTTTACGGCCTTCGGCAATTGCGGTCACCACCAGATCGGAACCGCGAACCGCATCGCCACCGGCGAAGATTTTCGGGTTGCTGGTCTGGAAGGCGTTGTCGCTGCCTTCAGGGGCAACGATACGTCCCTGGGTGTCCAGCTCAACGTCATGGGCTGCCAGCCATTCCATTTTGTGAGGGCGGAAACCAAACGCCATCACCACGGCATCGGCTTCCATCACATGTTCGGAACCGGCCACAATTTCGGCACGACGACGCCCGTGAGCATCCGGCGCGCCGAGTTCAGTACGCGCCATACGCACGCCACATACGCGGCCTGAATCGTTCAGTTCGATGCTCAGCGGTTGCAGGTTGAATTTGAAATCCACACCTTCTTCGCGCGCATTCTTCACTTCACGACGCGAGCCCGGCATGTTTTCCTCATCACGACGGTACGCACAGGTCACGTGAGTCGCGCCCTGACGGATTGACGTACGCACGCAGTCCATCGCGGTATCACCACCGCCCAGCACCACGACACGTTTCTTGTCCATCGTCACGTAAGGCTCTTCCTGACTGTCATCGTAACCCATCAGCTGCTTGGTGTTGGCGATCAGGAACGGCAGGGCATCGTACACGCCCGGTGCATCTTCGTTCGCCAGACCACCGCGCATGGACTGATAAGTGCCGACGCCGAGGAACACAGAATCGTATTCCGCCAGCAGCGCATCAATGGTGATGTCTTTGCCAACTTCAGTGTTGAGCTGGAATTCGATACCCATCTCCGTGAAGATTTCGCGACGTTTGGTCATCACCGATTTTTCCAGCTTGAAGGCCGGGATACCGAAAGTCAGCAGGCCGCCGATTTCCGGATGGCGATCGTAAACCACCGCTTTCACACCGTTACGGGTCAGCACATCGGCACACGCCAGACCTGCCGGACCGGCACCGATGATCGCCACACGTTTGCCGGTTGGCTGCACGTGAGACATATCCGGACGCCAGCCCATTTCGATAGCTTTATCGTTGATATAGCGTTCGATGTTACCGATGGTCACTGCGCCGAACTCATCGTTCAGGGTACAGGAACCTTCGCACAGGCGATCCTGCGGGCAAACGCGCCCGCAGACTTCCGGCAGACTGTTGGTCTGGTGCGCGAGGTCGGCGGCTTCCATGATGCGACCTTCGTTCGCCAGCTTCAGCCAGTTCGGAATGTAGTTATGAACCGGACATTTCCATTCGCAGTAAGGGTTACCACAGGACAGACAGCGGTCTGCCTGCGATGCAGCCTGAGTTGCTGAGAACGGCTCGTAAATTTCCACAAACTCAATTTTACGGATCTTCAGCGCTTTTTTCGGCGGATCAACACGCTGTAAGTCGACAAATTGATAAACGTTTTGACTCATCTTAACCTCTTACTGCGCTTGTACCCGCAGCTCAGCTGCGGAACGACTACGGTGACCCAACAATGCTTTGACATCACTGGACTTCGGTTTTACCAGGGCAAATTTAGGCGCCCATTCCGGCCAGTTCGCCAAAATCTCTTCACCACGGGTCGATGCGGTCAACTGTACGTGTTCGATGATCAAACCGCGCAGATGCTCTTCATGGATCGCCAGATCGGCCACTTCCAGGACTTCAACCAGTTCCGGGTTAACACGTTTGCGGAATTCACCGTCTTCATCAAGAACGTAAGCGAAGCCGCCGGTCATGCCTGCGCCGAAGTTGACGCCGGTACGGCCCAGCACACACACAATGCCGCCGGTCATGTATTCACAACCGTTATCGCCGATACCTTCAACAACGGTGATGGCACCGGAGTTACGCACCGCGAAACGTTCACCCGCACGGCCCGCCGCAAACAACTTGCCGCCGGTTGCGCCATACAGACAGGTGTTGCCGATGATGCTGGCTTCGTGGCTGCGGAACGCTGAACCGATTGGCGGACGGATGGCAATACGGCCACCGGCCATGCCTTTGCCGACGTAGTCGTTCGCGTCGCCGGTCAGCATCAGATCAACGCCACCTGCGTTCCAGACGCCGAAGCTCTGGCCTGCGGTGCCGTTGAAGTTAATCCGTACCGGATCCGCTGCCATACCCTGATCACCGTGTTTTTCGGCAATCGCACCGGACAACATGGCACCCACGGAACGGTCCGTGTTGCGGATATCAAAGTAGAACGCTTTGCTCTGCTTAGAATCGATGTGCGGCGCGGCCTGTTCCAGAATGTCTTTGTTCAGCTGACCCTTGTCGAACGCCGGGTTGCTTTCGGTGCAGTACACCGCTTTGCCTTCATGCGGCGTGGCGGTTGCCAGCATCGCAGAAAGATCCAGATTGTTTTGCTTGGCGGTGAAACCGTCCAGCTCGGTCAGCAGATCGGTGCGACCAATCAGATCCACCAGCTGGCTGACGCCCAGCTCGGCCATGATTTCACGGGTTTCCTGCGTGATGAACCTGAAGTAATTCACTACGCGTTCCGGCAGGCCGTGATAATGGTTGCGACGCAGTTTGTCATCCTGAGTTGCCACGCCCGTTGCGCAGTTGTTCAGGTGGCAAATACGCAGGTATTTACAACCCAGCGCCACCATCGGGCCGGTACCGAAGCCGAAGCTTTCTGCGCCCAGAATCGCCGCCTTGATGATGTCGAGGCCAGTTTTCAGGCCGCCATCCACCTGCAAGCGGATCTTGTGACGCAGGCCGTTGGCCACCAGTGCCTGTTGGGTTTCCACCAGTCCCAGTTCCCACGGACAACCGGCGTATTTCACCGAAGACAGCGGGCTTGCGCCGGTGCCGCCGTCGTAGCCAGCGATAGTGATGAGATCTGCATAAGCTTTTGCCACGCCGACCGCGATCGTGCCGACGCCCGGTTCAGACACCAGTTTCACCGAAATCATCGCTTTCGGGTTGACCTGTTTCAGGTCGAAAATCAGCTGCGCCAGATCCTCGATAGAATAAATATCGTGGTGCGGCGGTGGAGAAATCAGGGTCACGCCCGGCACGGAGTAACGCAGTTTCGCGATATACGGCGTCACTTTGTCACCCGGCAACTGGCCGCCTTCGCCTGGTTTTGCACCCTGCGCCACTTTGATCTGAATAACGTCGGCATTCACCAGATACGCCGGTGTGACACCGAAACGACCGGAAGCCACCTGCTTGATACGGGAGACTTTATTGGTGCCGTAACGCGCCGGATCTTCGCCGCCTTCGCCGGAGTTCGAACGTCCGCCGATGCTGTTCATCGCTTCGGCCAGCGACTCATGCGCTTCCGGGCTTAACGCACCGATAGACATCGCGGCGGTATCGAAGCGGGTATACAGCCCTTCCGCCGGTTCAACCTGATCAACAGGGATCGGCTGGCCTTTTGGTGTCACTTTCAGCAGGTCACGCAGTGTGGCGACCGGACGCTCATTAACCAGTCGGGCGTACTTTTTATAATCGTCGTAATCACCGCTGTTCACTGCCGCTTGCAGGGTGGTGACCACGTCCGGGTTATAGGAGTGATATTCGCCGCCGTGGACAAATTTCAGCAGACCGCCCTGATCCAGCGTCTTGCGTTTCAGCCACGCGCGTTTGGACAGGTTCAGCAAATCCTGTTCGAAATCGCTGTAACCGGCACCGCCGATGCGGCTGACCACGCCGTTGAAGCAGGTGTTGCACAGATCCTTCGCCAGACCGACCGCTTCAAACAGTTTGGAACAACGGTAAGAGGCGACGGTTGAAATGCCCATTTTGGACATGATCTTGTACAGGCCTTTATTGATGCCGTTACGGTAGTTCAGCATCACTTCACGGTATTTCTTCTCGATAACCTGAGAGTCGACCAGTTTTGCCAGCGTTTCGTAGGCCAGATACGGGTAAACCGCAGTGGCACCGAAACCAATCAGCACGGCGAAATGGTGCGGGTCACGGGCGCTGGCGGTTTCAACAATGATGTTGGCATCGCAGCGCAGGCTTTTTTCCACCAGACGTAATTGCAGTGCGCCGACGGCCATTGGCGCAGGCAGCGGCAGACGGTTCGGGGCAATATTGCGGTCAGACAGCACCAGCAGAACCGCGCCGTTCCGCACTTTCTGTTCGCCTTCGTCACAGAGTTTCTGGACGAACTGCTCCATATTTTGTTCGGTCGGATCGTAGGTCAGATCCAGCGTTTCAGCGCGATAGTGTTTGCTGTCGAGCGTGGTGAGCTGTTTAAAGTCAGACCACAGCAGGATTGGCGATTTGAAGCTCAGACGGTGAGCCTGACCTTCTGCTTCACAGAACACGTTCATCTCGCGGCCAATGCTGGTCGCCAGAGACATTACGTGGGCTTCACGCAGCGGATCGATTGGCGGGTTGGTGACCTGCGCAAACTGCTGACGGAAGTAGTCATACACGATACGCGGACGGCTGGAGAGCACGGCAAATGGGGTATCGTCGCCCATGGAACCGACGGCTTCCTGACCGTTTTCACCCAGTACGCGGATGATCTGATCGAGTTCTTCGCTGCTGTAGCCGAACTGTTTCTGGAAGGTTTCCAGCAAGGTGTCTTCCAGCTCGCGGCTGCCGACCTGGTCTTCCGGCAGGTCTTCGAACGGCACCAGACGCTGAACGTTTTTCTCCATCCATTGCTTATAAGGATGGCGGCCTTTCAGGTCGTTGTCGGTTTCCGCGGAGTGGTGGATCTTGCCGCTGCGGGTGTCGATCACCATCAGTTCACCCGGTCCGACGCGGCCTTTTTCGACCACTTCGTCCGGCTGATAATCCCAGATCCCGACTTCGGAGGCACAGGTGATCAGCTTATCTTTGGTGATGACATAACGCGCAGGGCGCAGACCGTTACGGTCGAGGTTACAGGCGGCGTAACGACCGTCTGACATCACGATACCGGCCGGGCCATCCCACGGCTCCATGTGCATGGAGTTAAAGTCGAAGAACGCGCGCAGGTCATCGTCCATGTCCGGGTTTTGCTGCCAGGCTGGCGGCACCAGCAAACGCATGGCGCGCAGCAAATCCATCCCGCCCGCCAGAAACAGTTCCAGCATGTTATCCAGCGAGCTGGAGTCCGAACCGGTTTCGTTGACGAAAGGCGACGCGTCCTGCAAATCGGGGATCAGCGGCGTTTTGAATTTATACGCACGGGCACGCGCCCACTGGCGGTTACCGGTGATGGTGTTGATTTCACCGTTGTGCGCCAGATAGCGGAAAGGCTGAGCCAGTTGCCAGCGCGGCACGGTGTTGGTCGAGAAACGCTGGTGGAACAGGCAGATGGCCGATTCCAGACGCAGGTCGGCCAGATCTAAATAGAAGCGTGGCAGATCCGCAGGCATACACAGGCCTTTGTAGATCGTGACCACGTTGGAGAAACTGCACACATAGAAGTCTTTATCCTGAATGCGTTTCTCAATGCGGCGGCGCGCCATATACAGGCGACGCTCCATGTCACGCGGACGCCAGCCGGCAGGCGCGTTGACAAAAATTTGTTCGATACGAGGCAGGGAGGAAAGCGCGATTTCACCGAGTACGTCCGGATTGGTCGGAACGTCACGCCAGCCCACCACGGACAGCGTCTCGTTTTGCAATTCTTCTTCTACAATGCGGCGGCTCGCCTCAGCTTCTTTTTCATCTTTGCTGAGGAACAGCATGCCCACGGCGTAGTTTTTCGCCAGACGCCAGCCACGTTCTTCGGCAATCATGCGGAAGAAGCGGTCAGGTTTCTGTAAATGAAGGCCACAGCCGTCGCCGGTCTTGCCGTCAGCAAGGATCGCGCCACGGTGTTGCATGCGGGCCAGTGCGTGAATTGCAGTACGCACGACCTTATGGCTAGGTTCGCCTTCTATATGGGCGATCAGGCCGAAACCACAGTTGTCCCTCTCTTGGGATTTATCGTACAACATAACGTGAACCTCCCCAGGCTCTGCGAGACTCTCACACCAACCGCGAGCGGTCTTATAGACGGAGGTTTGTCCGCAATTTCGCGCACTCTTGCGGTGCGTTGATTGCCCGGGCATCTCCGTCAAAGGCCTCTCGTGATGGTTCTCACAAGTGGTGGTTGACTTGTTTTAATGAGGGAGTCTTCAATTACTGCATAAATATGACGAGTTGCTCACCCGTCGAGATTGCTTCCAGCGGACTCCCAACTTAGCGAGAAAGCACAGACAGGTCAAATGGCGATTTAAGTTATATTAAAAGTGATATAAAGGACTTTAATTATTTGAAATATATATGAATTATGGCGTTTTTATTGGCATATTTTCGATGGGGTCATGCGCATAAAGTGTGAGCTGACTCACTATGGGGAAAGCGTAAGATCTCCGCACCGTGCTGGCAGGGGCGTAATTACCAGTATTTTATACTGGAAAACACTGTGCACATGCGGTTTGTCACTGTTTTTAACCTGACCGTAATAATGTGTCAGACTGGTGTTTGTAATAAGAATTATTCATACAGGCACGAATGACTTTATTTGCAGTAATAATGAATAGTTATGCCTGCGCGAAATGCGCCGAGAGGGAAGGTATTCGGAGGATAAAAGGAAAAAATGTTAGCCGGACGGCAGTTGGCAACGCGGTCAGCCTGATAAAGCCGGCCGATATTAATAATATCCCCGCCGATAATAGTCAATAACTCTGCCCTTATTTCCTGCATTGCACCATGACAAGCCCCTGCAAGGTGCATCTCACAAACTTCATGGGCAATCTCTACCCCGCCATCACGCCGGGGAGGTTTTGCGGTATGATTCAGATGACTTCGTTTTAAGGGAACCGTTATGAAGCAAATCCGGGTTTTAGCGCAGTATTATGTCGATCTGATGGTCAAGCTGGGGCTGGTGAGATTCTCGCTGCTGCTGGCGTCTGCGCTGGTGGTGCTGGCGATGATTGTCCAGATGGCGGTCACCATGCTCCTGCGCGGGCAGGTGGAAAGTATCGACGTCGTTCGTTCTATCTTCTTTGGTTTGCTGATCACACCCTGGGCGGTTTACTTCCTGTCAGTGGTGGTGGAGCAGTTAGAAGAGTCACGCCAGCGTTTAGCCCGTCTGGTCGATAAACTGGAAGAAATGCGCCACCGCGATCTCGAACTGAATCAGCAACTCAAAGACAACATTACCCAGCTGAATCAGGAAATCGCCGACCGAGTGAAAGCGGAAGAAGCGCGTCTGGCGGTGGTCGATAAGCTGAAACTCGAAATGCAGCACCGCGAGCAGGCGCAGATCGAACTGAGTCAGCAATCTGCATTATTACGCTCTTTCCTCGATGCCTCACCGGACCTGGTGTATTACCGAAACGAAGACAAAGAATTCTCCGGTTGTAACCGGGCGATGGAACTGCTGACCGGCAAAAGCGAAAAGCAGCTGATCGGCCTGACCCCGGACGATGTCTACACTCCGGACATCGCCGAGAAAGTGGTGGAAACCGACGAGAAGGTGTTCCGTCACAACGTGTCCCTGACCTACGAACAATGGCTGGTTTATCCCGACGGGCGTAAAGCCTGCTTCGAATTGCGTAAAGTGCCGTTCTACGACCGTATCGGTAAACGACACGGACTGATGGGCTTCGGACGCGATATTACCGAGCGTAAGCGTTATCAGGACGCGTTAGAGAACGCCAGCCGTGAGAAGACCACGTTTATTTCTACGATCAGCCACGAGCTGCGTACGCCGCTTAACGGCATTGTCGGCCTGAGCCGCATTCTGCTCGATACCGAGCTGGACAAAGAACAGCACAGCTATCTGAAAACGATCCACGTCAGCGCCATCACCCTCGGCAATATCTTCAACGACATTATTGAAATGGATAAAATTGAGCGCCGTAAAGTGCAGCTCGATAACCAGCCTGTCGATTTCACCGAATTCCTGACCGACCTTGAAAACCTCTCCGGCCTGCTGGCGCAGCCGAAAGGGCTGAAATTTATCATGGAGCCGGATCTGCCGTTGCCACGCAGCATTACGACAGACGGCACGCGCCTGCGGCAGATTTTATGGAACCTGATCGGCAACGCCGTCAAATTCACCCGCGAAGGGGAAATTGTGCTGAGCGTGCATTATGAGCCGAACGATATGCTGCGGTTTGTGGTGCGCGACTCTGGTCTCGGCATTCCGCAGGATGAGCAGGACAAAATCTTTGCCATGTATTATCAGGTGAAAGATCAGAACGGCGGCAAACCGGCGACCGGTACGGGCATCGGGCTGGCGGTGTCAAAACGTCTGGCGCAGGCGATGGGCGGCGATATTTCCGTTAGCAGCGTGCCGGGTCAGGGTTCCTGCTTTACGCTTACCGTACGGGCGCCAACGCTGGATGCGCCGGCTGCACTGACTGATGACGACGATGATATGCCGTTACCGGCGCTGCACGTGCTGCTGGTGGAAGATATCGAGCTGAACGTCATTGTGGCGCGTTCGGTGCTGGAGAAGTTGGGTAACAGCGTGGAGGTGGCAATGAACGGCCATGATGCGCTGGAGATGTTTGATCCCGACGAATTCGATCTGGTCCTGCTGGATATCCAGTTGCCGGACATGACCGGGCTGGATATCGCCCGTAAGCTGCGCACCGATTACGCCGGACAGCATCTGCCGCCATTGATTGCCCTTACTGCCAACGTGCTGAAAGACAAAAAAGAGTATCTCGATGCCGGAATGGACGATGTGCTGAGCAAGCCGCTGTCTGTTTCTGCGCTGACCGCGATGATCCAACAATTCTGGGATCATCAGCCAGACGTTCGTGAACCGGAACTGGAGCCCGTAGTGATGAAAGACAGTGAATCGTTGCTTGATACCGCCATGCTTGAGCAGTACATCGACCTGGTTGGCGCGAAACTGATTTATCAGAGTGCAGATATGTTTGAAAAAATGATGCCGGGCTATCTGGCCGTTCTCGATTCCAACATGACGGCGCGCGATCAGAAAGGCATTGCCGAAGAAGGTCACAAAATCAAAGGGGCAGCGGGTTCGGTTGGCCTGAAACATTTGCAGCAACTGGCCCAGCAGATCCAGACGCCGACATTGCCAGCCTGGTGGGATAACGTGCAGGAATGGATTGATGAGCTGAAGGCAGAATGGCGCAATGACATTCAGGTGTTACGCGACTGGACGGCAAACGCTGAAAAAAAATAACCCCAGCCGAGGCCGGGGTGCGCGAATACTGCGCCAACACCAGGGAAAGAGGTAACCCACGATAGTTTTTAGGGTTCGGTTTTCGCAGGTCTTGGAATTCAGTCTTAAAGTCTAATACATCCTGTAGCAATCAACATAACAAATATAAGCAGAACTGTTACAACATTCATTAAAAACTGTGATGTAGATTAGTCTTTGTCTATACAAAACATCAAGCCTTTATCGCAGGATTTTTGACAGAATACAAATGAAGCATGCTGATGTTGTATTGGTCACATGCAATTTTACTTATGGAAGTGAACAATCACAGGCTGTTTTACCGCTGATTTTGCGACATATCCGGCTATGAAACCGGTTGTATAAAACCCAAAATCACTGGCAAGTCTCTGTAATGCATCGTATAAGTCTTTTTTTTGACGACGGGAGAATACCGGAGCCAAAAAAGAGGTGAATTTTATTTCAAATGAAAAAATTTCACTTAGGGTGGTGTGTTTTTTGTCCGACAAAAAGACGTACACCCTGCTGATTTTTTACGGTTTACAGGTAGCAGATTTGACTTAGTCAGGTCGCTCATTGCGGAATAACCGGCGAGAATTTATTCATTTCCGCAGTAACGAAGCATAAGCGTGGTTAATGTATTTTTTGTTGATTTGTTCACAAGGATTTTACTTTTTTGGCGAAAAAAGCATCTTATTGAAAAAAATGATAATTTTAGGCTGAGTGTTGGAACCCGTTGATGGAAATGATCAAATCAGAATTTTCTTTCCCAAATGTAAGTAAAAGTTTCATCATTATTGCCTGATTGTTAGCAATCTTGCGAAGCATTTCGCTAGCCTGATTTTACAGGTTCTTCATGAGAATGATTAGATGGTCAGATGTGTTGTGGAAAGGGGCAAATGAATAAAATTACCCGAAAAGGGCTGCTGCGTACGCCGCTGTTATGGATCAAACGCGCATTAATACTGTTACTCTGCTTATGGGTAGGAGGCATTCTTCTTTTTTCTTTTTTACCCGTGCCTTTCTCTGCGGTGATGGTGGAACGCCAGGTTTCAGCATGGCTGACCGGCGATTTTGGCTACGTGGCTCATTCAGACTGGGTGCCGATGAGTGAGATTTCCTCACCGATGGCGCTGGCGGTAATGGCGGCAGAAGATCAGAAATTCCCTGAGCACTGGGGATTTGACGTTGCAGCCATTCAGTCTGTATTGGATAAAGACGGCGGAAAAATGCGCGGAGCGTCAACGCTGTCTCAGCAAACGGCTAAAAACCTGTTCCTGTGGGACGGGCGCAGTTGGGTGAGAAAAGGGCTGGAAGCCGGGCTGACCGTGGGGATTGAAACCGTCTGGACGAAACGTCGCATCCTGACGGTATACCTGAACATCGTAGAATTTGGTGACGGCGTGTTTGGCGTCGAGCAGGCTGCGCAGCATTTCTTTCATAAACCAGCCAGCCGCCTGACTGCGTCTCAGGCCGCGTTACTGGCCGCAGTGTTGCCGAATCCGCATCTGTTCAAAGTGAACGCCCCCTCGGCGTACGTGTTGCGTCGGCAGCAATGGATCCTGCGTCAGATGAGCCAGCTCGGCGGCGAATCCTTCCTGCGCGAGCATAAACTGCATTAGAGCGGGGGATGTTTACAGTAAAAAAAAGGACAGCCTGAGGGCTGTCCAATCGTTTAAGGTCACCTGACCGATCCAAAAGCTGGAGTAAAAAGGGTCATGCGGAAGATGAACCTTTTACATAGACTTTTACTTTATTGCCCGTGCATACTGTTTAGTCAGTTCCGCCCAGCGGGTTAAACAACGCCAGCAATGTGAAACGTTAATAACCCTTTTTATGGGTATTTGCATTCATCATTGGATTTATTCGTATCGTTTTCATCTATTGGTGCTGGATATTTTTTAATATATGTCATTGCGATGGATTTAGCTTTTTTAATTTCGTCTTCAGCGAGGTTTTTTATAACTACAGCTTGCATCTGTTTAGCCTTTTTTGAGCCGTTTTCTGCCGCTACTGCATACCAGGCGTAAGACTGCAGATAGTTCTTTGGAAACCCGGAGTTCTCTCCCATATATATAGCTCCTAAATTTTCCTGAGCAACTACATATCCCTGACAGGCAGATGATTCCAAAATTTTCATTGCTTCGTTTATATTCAATGGAATATCTCCAAGCCCTTGTCCATAAAATAATGCAAGTGAGTTTTTTGCCCTCATGGAACCTAAGGCCAAAGCTTTCTTTAGCCATATTTCTGCCTGAGAATAATCTTTTGGCACACCAAGACCATAAAAATAAAATTGCCCTATATTGAATATGGCAATAGTATCTCCACTTTCTGATGCTTTCATAAACCACTGTCGGGAATTATTATAATCCACAGGGACTCCCGTCCCCAATAAGTACAACATTCCAAGATTGACTTGTGCCTTTACTACACCTTGCGTGGCTGACTTTTGATACCATTCACTTGCTTTCTTTAAATCCTGAGTAACTCCTCTTCCATATCGATAAGCCACACCTATATTATACTGAGCCGGTGCATATCCTTGCTGTGCTGATTTGTTATACCAATATGCAGCCTGCTTGTAATCTTTTTGCGTTTCATATAAAAAACCGAGTTCAGATTGTGCAACCATATCCCCTTTTTCTGCTGCATTTTGGAGAGTGATTTTATTATCCCCTCTCAATTTTTCAGAGTTAACGTCATTGGAGGATTGAAACCCTCCCCATGATAAAAGTAATAATGTCACACCTAATGATATTATTAGGCTAAAAAATATGATGATTATCTTTTTATTCATTTTCATATCCATATTTATATTATTGTTTTTGACTATAGGAGGATAGCGCATCGATTAAATAATCAGATACTTTCCCTTGAAAGCTAGTGGATCCTTTATTTATAAAACCTTTCGCACACGTTAGCATTAGATTTTTAGGGTCTCTTTCACCTTCAGTTATTGCCGTTTCCGCAGTATTTTCGATACATGCAGCCCCTTTTTCTGCAAGAGGAATTACTCCCATTCCAATACCTGCCATCCCAATAATTGGTGCTCCAATCGCTATTCCCTGCACATACTCTCCAAGGGGGCTATATACATTATGCATTTTCTCAGCATTATGTATTACTTGTTCGGCATCTTCTTGTGGTAAGTAAGATGCAGCTGTCTCAATACTTCGGCAATAATCTCCAAACCCGCTGCCAAATCCATCTATGCTTTCTAATCCCAGCGGATCCACTTTTGAAACAGGATTCAACGGATAAGCATAAACATTCCATCCCCCAACAACCCAATCGGGTCCTGCGTGATATACCTGCCCAGCGTCGGGTCGTAATAGCGGTGGCGGTTGTAGCCCTGATTCTTCATCCTAATGCTGCCCCTGCATGCGGATGGGCTGGTACATGCGCAGCGGGTTGCTGCCGTCCACCTGATTGTCCCCTGTAAACCTGGTTAGTCACTTATATCAAAGGTGAGTTTAATTGGAGTTTACTCCAACATCTAATCTCAGGGAGTCCTTTGTTTTGGTTACTGGACTTATATAACCACCCATATCAACTAAAAAACTCAACATTTTGAAACCATTGCCATCGCCTTTATTTTGATAACCAAATTCCTCGGCAAGAGTATATTTTTCATACTCTGATATATACGTAATTTTCACATAAGCATCATCATTGGACAGGCTATATAATACCTTTGATTTTTTGTAAAGCCCTAGACTTTCAATTTTGTCTTGCATAATTAGATTGAACTTATCTTCTGACATGGCTTTTTTAAAACCATCAGATGTTTGATTGTACATCTCTTTGAAATCATGGTTGTTATATTGATTTTGAAATATATCTATTTTTTCTTGTACTTCATCCATGCTACTGCCTTTACTATCGCAACCAGATAGCACTAAACATAAGATGGTTAACATTACGTATTTTAGCACCGGACTAGTATTTTTCATTTATATATCCATTCAATGAGGCAATGTGAGGATTGATTACATGTGATTTTACCAACAAATGCGCCAACGCCTGGGCCGACACCTATTGACTCAGAATTATTTCCTGAACTATCTTGTGTCGCTGTTACTGTTAACTTACCTAAATAACCACCTCCAGCAGTATAACCTTCCGACGTAGTTTCTCCTGATGACACCCCACTTGCAGACATTGTTCCTGTTATAGCACCCCCAGCGGCCAGGCCAATTCCTTCAGCATTACAAATCGTATGATATCCACAAATATCATAATCAATGGATGGTGCGGAACTCCCACCCAAAGAAGCACCATAAGAATCACTTGCTCCAGTAAATGCGCTTAGGGCATATCCAATATCTACAGAAATAGAGCGCATCATTGGTTTAATTGGTGGTTGTGAATCAATAGGTTTAATTCCAGGAGTGCCTAAATTCGCGAAGTTTCCCCAACTGGTTAATCCCAGCGGGTTAACCCAATACATTGGATTGTTCATAGCATAATCGTATGGATTCCATCCCCCTAACACCCCAATCGGGTCCTGCGTGATATACCTGCCCAGCGTCGGGTCGTAATAGCGGTGGCGGTTGTAGTGCAGCCCTGACACCTCATCATAATGCTGACCCTGCATGCGGGTGGGCTGGTACATGCGCAGCGGGTTGCTACCGTCCACCTGATTGCCCCACGGGTCAAACTCTGCCGCCAAATATTATTGCTATATTTCATTGTGATGCGTGAGTACCAAACATTGTAAAATATAGATAAGAATAATTAATTGGCTTTTATGTCTACCCTCATAGAGTTTTCTGTTTTAGTTACTGGAACTATTTTCCCACCAGTGTCGACTGTATATTGCAACAACCTGAGGCCGTTGCCATTCTTTTCATCTTTAAATGTAATATTTTCAGCTAGTGTGTATTTTTCATACACGGAAATATATGTTACATTCACAATCACCCCATCCTTTTCTTTGCTAAACAAAATCTTAGAGCTCGTGAACTTTCCCAGGTAATTAAACTTTTCCCTCATAAATTTAACAAACCCTTTTTTGGTTGCTACTTTTTTAAATCCTTCAGAAGCTTGGTCATAAATTAATTCAAACTCCTCGGAATTATATTGATGCTGGATAATGTTTACTTTTTTTTCGACATCACTTAGTTTTTGGGATTTTTTTTCACACCCGTTAATGCTTAACGCAAGCAGAAAAATGATAGTGACATTAATGATAAATTTTTTACTTTTCATTTGATCTCTAATTAAACATACAGGCTGTTGATTGATGGCAAGTAATTGTTCCAACGAATGCCCCTTCGCCGGGACCCAATCCTATGGACGCGGATTTTTT
>NZ_SOAO01000009.1:0-193129 GCF_004364755.1 Rahnella sp. BIGb0236 | reverse complement strand
CATCCGGTCATCACTGTTTTTAATCTTTCCGACCCGGTTACTTCGTGATGTTGTTCACGTTGTTCCCTGTCGATGGAGCGGCATTATAGGGAGTTGGATTTTAATGGCAAGCGAATAAATACAGTTTTATTTCGTTTGCCGTTTTTTTATCCAAAGGCTGCTATTTCTGCCCTTTTGCTATAAAGGAAGGCAATGCAGCAAGGCTTTCCAGTACCATGTCCGCTGCACTTTCACTTTCTGCGGTCACAGGCTTACCGGTACGAACTAAAATCTTATGTCCTACGCCTGCGGCGGCAGCGGCCTGCATATCTTCAAGCTTATCGCCCACCATATAAGAAGAGGCCATATCAATGTTCAGCTCTTCTTTGGCTGTCAAAAACATACCCGGTTGCGGCTTACGGCAATCACAGACCTGAGTAAACGCTTTCACGGCACCTTCCGGATGATGCGGGCAGAAGTAGATACCATCCAGATCCACACCGCGGTCGGCCAGTGACCAGTCCATCCACTCTGTGAGCGTCATAAACTGCTCTTCAGTAAATTTACCCCGCGCGATACCGGACTGATTGGTGACCAGCACCAGTAAAAAGCCCATTTCCTTTAATTTAAGGCAGGCATCAATGACACCGTCGATAAACTTGAAATCATCGATTTCATGTACATAACCGTGATCGACATTCAAAGTGCCATCACGGTCGAGAAAGATTGCTGAAACAGGTTGTGCCACGAATTTGCTCCTGATGGCTGATTAACGGCGCCAGTATCGCATGTTTTCAATGTCCGTGAGAATGCTAACCTGGTTGACTTAGACGTCTAGACGCCTTAGCATCCACGACATGCTACGGGGAGAGCCCCGCAGAGTTAATTTCACCACGTCACGGCAAAAAGACAGAATAAAAAAAATATGATTAAACTTTCAAACATCACCAAGGTTTTCCAGCAGGGTTCGCGCCAGATTGTCGCGCTCTCTGACGTGAGTCTTCACGTCCCTGCCGGGCAAATTTATGGCGTTATCGGCTCTTCCGGCGCGGGGAAAAGTACGTTAATCCGCTGCGTCAATTTGCTGGAACGTCCGACGGAAGGCCAGGTCTTGGTCGATGGTCAGGATCTGATGTCTTTCTCAGAGAAAGCGCTGACCCGTGCACGTCGCCAGATTGGCATGATTTTCCAGCATTTTAATCTGCTGTCGTCACGTACCGTGTATGGCAACGTAGCATTGCCACTGGAACTCGATAATCTCTCTTCCGCAGACATTAAGACGCGCGTCTCCGAACTTCTTAAGCTGGTCGGTCTGGAAGATAAGCATGACGCTTATCCGGCTAATCTTTCCGGCGGACAAAAACAACGTGTGGCGATTGCCCGTGCGCTGGCCAGTAATCCTAAAGTATTGCTGTGTGATGAAGCCACCAGTGCATTGGATCCGGCAACCACCCGCGCCATTCTGGAACTGCTGAAAGATATCAACCGTCGTCTGGGACTGACCATTCTGCTGATCACTCATGAGATGGATGTTGTAAAACGCATTTGCGACCAGGTTGCCGTGATCAGCGATGGCAAACTGATTGAGCAGGATAAAGTGAGCGAAATGTTCTCTCATCCTAAAACGCCGCTGGCTCAGCAGTTCATTCAGTCGACCTTACATCTGGATATCCCGGAAGATTACGCCGTGCGCATGATCCCCACCGCGGAAGAAGGTCGTGTGCCTTTACTGCGGCTGGAATTTACCGGTCAGTCAGTGGATGCTCCGCTGCTGTCAGAAGCTGTACGTCGCTTTGACATTAACAACAATATTATCAGTGCTCAGATGGATTATGCCGGCGGTGTGAAGTTCGGGATTATGCTGACGGAAATGCACGGTTCAGAAGAAAACACTCAGGCGGCGATTCAGTTCCTGCATGAGAATCAGGTGAAAGTAGAGGTGCTCGGTTATGTCTGAGGCAATGATGTGGTTAATGGGCCGGGGTATCTGGGAAACAGTCATCATGACGCTGACCTCTGGTTTCTTTGGTTTTGTGCTGGGTCTGCCTTTTGGCGTGCTGCTGTATGTCACCCGTCCGGGCCAGATTGCAGAGAATAAAAATGTCTACCGCGTGATGTCGGCGTTGGTGAACATTTTCCGTTCCATTCCTTTTATTATCCTGCTGGTGTGGATGATTCCGTTCACCCGCATGATTGTAGGTACCTCTATCGGTTTACAGGCGGCAATTGTCCCGCTGACCGTAGGTGCGGCACCCTTTATTGCCCGTATGGTTGAAAACGCCCTGTTGGAGATCCCAAGCGGTCTGGTGGAAGCTTCCCGCGCAATGGGCGCAACGCCGATGCAGATCATCCGTAAAATCCTGTTACCGGAAGCCCTGCCAGGTCTGGTCAATGCCGCCACCATCACACTGATCACTCTCGTAGGCTATTCTGCTATGGGTGGTGCTGTCGGTGCCGGTGGTCTGGGGCAAATCGGTTATCAATACGGTTATATCGGTTATGACGCCACGGTGATGAATACGGTATTAGTCCTGTTAGTGGTTTTGGTGTATTTAATTCAGTTTTGTGGCGACCGCATCGTAAAAGCAGTCACACATAAATAACGAAACAACAGCGGTAATAGCTACCCTGTGAATGATTTTTATCCGCTTATTGAGGAAAGGACATGTCTAACAAATTCAAATCCATTGCAGTTGTCGGCGCGCTTCTGGGATCGCTGGCTTTAGTTGGCTGCGGGCCAAAAGAACAAGATCCAAACCACATCAAAGTGGGTGTGATTGTCGGTTCTGAACAGCAGGTTGCTGAAGTTGCACAGAAAGTGGCGAAAGAAAAATACGGTCTTGATGTTGAGCTGGTGACATTCAACGATTACGTATTGCCTAACGAAGCGTTGAGCAAAGGCGATATTGATGTTAACGCTTTCCAGCACAAACCTTACCTTGATCAGCAGATTAAAGATCGTGGCTATAAGCTGGTGCCGGTCGGCAACACCTTCGTCTACCCTATCGCGGGTTACTCTAAGAAAATCAAATCAATTGATGAACTGAAAGATGGCGATCAGGTTGCATTGCCAAACGATCCGACTAACCTCGGCCGTTCTTTACTGTTGCTGCAAAAACAAGGTCTGATCAAACTGAAAGACGGTGTTGGCCTGCTGCCGACCGTTCTGGATGTGACTGAGAACCCTAAAAATCTGAAACTGGTCGAGCTGGAAGCTCCGCAACTGCCACGTTCACTGGATGATGCGAAAATCGCACTGGCAGTTATCAACACCACTTACGCCAGCCAGATCAACCTGACGCCGGAAAAAGACGGTATCTTCGTAGAAGATAAAGATTCTCCATACGTAAACCTGATCGTTGCACGCGAAGATAACAAAGACGCAGAAAACGTGAAGAAATTCGTTCAGGCGTATCAGTCTGACGAAGTGAACGCTGCTGCGAACAAAATCTTCAACGGCGGCGCGGTAAAAGGCTGGTAATGACGTGAAATGAGCCGCTGAGGATTTCTCCGGGCGATTCATTTCGCAAATATTACTTTCTCAAAGACCTTTTTCAGAAATAAATAACAAGGCGGGCAGTTGCCCGCCTTGTTATTTTCTCAATACCTTGGTTCAATAACGCCACATTCTTTCCTGTAAACATATTAAAAAGCAGAGGATATACCATGCGTGCTTTACCTCTCTGTTTGTCGGCACTTTTGCTGGCGGGTTGTTCCCTGACTCAACACACACAGCCAACACCTCCTGCGCCTGTTGTTAAAGAAGAACCAAAACCAGTCAAACCAAAGCCGGCTCCAGTGCGCCCTGCTCCTGTAAAACTGTATAAAGATGCAGAAGCTTTAGTCGGAACGCCGTTCCGTGATCTGGGTGAAGTCTCCGGAGAGTCCTGCCAGAGCGCTCAAAACGATACGCCGCCAAGTCTGGCAACGGCGCGTAAGAGAATGCTGACCCGCGCATCTTATATGAAAGCCAATGCCGTGTTGCTGCATCAGTGCCAGATCATCAGCGGTGTGCCAGGCTGCTTCCAGCAGGCAATTTGTCAGGGTTCTGCCCTGAACGTCACGTTTAAATGACCTCTTTTGCTTTTGAACAAATAGGGACAATTCACTCGCCCTATAAAGAGAAGTTTGCTGTCCCGCGTCAGCCTGGTTTGATTGAGGATGGCGGCGGTGAATTACATCTGCATGCGCCTTACAATCAGCCTGAAGCCGTTCGCGGGCTGGAAGAGTTCAGCCATTTATGGGTGATGTTCATTTTTCATCAGACGATGGAGGGAGGATGGCGCCCGACGGTTCGCCCGCCACGCCTTGGTGGCAATGCGCGCACCGGTGTTTTTGCCACACGGTCCACTTTTCGGCCTAACCCGCTCGGCATGTCTCTGGTTGAACTGAAAGGGATCCGCTGTCAGGGACAGAATGTCGTTCTGCAACTTGGCAGTCTGGATTTAGTGGATGGCACGCCGGTTGTCGATATCAAACCCTATCTGCCTTTTGCGGAAAGCCATCCTGATGCGCGCGCCGGGTTTGCCCAGCACGCGCCGGATGCCGATATGCCGGTCGAGTTTTTACCTCAGGCTGAACAACAGCTGGCGGAACAAGCGCGGCGCTACCCACATCTGCGCCGTTTCATCACGCAGGTTTTAGGTCAGGATCCGCGTCCTGCTTACCGCAAAGGGGAATCCGCAGAACGCGATTACGCTGTTCGCCTGCTGGAATTTAATGTCCGCTGGCGGGTTGTGGGTTCTCTGAATCAGGTATTGTCCCTCGACAAAAACTAAATTTCCTCTGCGTCTCTTTTGGCAACAGCAACTCGCTGGTAAACTAAGCCACTTTTCACGTTTTGGCTGCCTATGGCAGCCCGATTGCAATTTGCAGTGCTAACGGAACCAACACATCATGCGTACTACTCAATATCTGCTCTCTACACTGAAAGAGACGCCAGCCGACGCGGAAGTTATCAGCCACCAGCTGATGCTGCGCGCGGGGATGATCCGTAAACTGGCCTCGGGCCTGTATACCTGGCTGCCGACCGGCTTACGTGTTCTCAAAAAAGTTGAAAACATCGTACGCGAAGAAATGAACAACGCGAACGCTATTGAAGTGTCGATGCCGGTAGTTCAGCCCGCCGACTTATGGCAGGAGAGCGGACGTTGGGAACAATATGGTCCGGAATTATTACGTTTCGTTGATCGCGGCGAGCGTCCTTTCGTTCTGGGTCCAACCCACGAAGAAGTGATTACCGATCTGATCCGTAATGAAGTCAGCTCGTACAAACAGCTGCCACTGAACTTCTTCCAGATCCAGACCAAATTCCGTGACGAAGTTCGCCCGCGTTTTGGTGTGATGCGCTCCCGTGAATTCCTGATGAAAGATGCCTACTCGTTCCACACGACGCAGGAATCTTTGCAGGAAACCTATGACGCGATGTACGCGGCCTACAGCCAGATTTTCAACCGCATGGGTCTGGATTTCCGTGCCGTGCTGGCGGATACCGGTTCTATCGGCGGCAGCGCCTCCCATGAGTTCCAGGTACTGGCACAAAGCGGCGAAGATGATGTGGTGTTCTCTGACTCTTCTGAGTTTGCCGCCAACATTGAGTTTGCTGAAGCACTGGCACCAAGTACGCCACGTGCTGCTGCAACCGAAGAGATGCGTGTTGTTGAAACGCCGGACGCAAAAACCATTGCTGAACTGACTGAACAGTTCCAGGTTCCGGTTGAGAAAACCGTGAAAACCCTGATGGTTCACGCAACAGAGGAAAGCGGCCATAAGCTGGTCGCCCTGCTGGTTCGCGGTGATCATGAGCTGAACGAAATCAAAGCCGAAAAACTGCCGCAAGTGGCGTCACCACTGACCTTTGCAACAGAAGCAGAAATTCGTGAAATCGTTGCGGCTGGCCCGGGTTCACTCGGCCCGGTAAATCTGCCAATGCCAATTGTTGCCGACCGCACTGTTGCCGCCATGAGCGATTTCAGCGCAGGCGCAAACATCGACGGTAAACACTATTTCGGTATTAACTGGGATCGCGATACTGCGCTGCCAGAAGTCGCCGATATCCGTAACGTGGTCGCAGGCGATCCAAGCCCGGATGGTCAGGGTACGCTGGTGATCAAACGCGGGATTGAAGTCGGTCATATCTTCCAGCTGGGGACAAAATACTCAGAAGCGATGAACGCGACCGTTCAGGGCGAAGATGGCAAAAACCAGGTGATGACCATGGGTTGTTACGGTATCGGCGTGACCCGTGTGGTCGCTGCGGCGATTGAGCAGAACCATGACGATCGCGGCATTATCTGGCCGGATGCTATCGCACCATTCCAGGTCGCTATTCTGCCAATGAACATGCATAAATCTTTCCGCGTGAAAGATGCCGCAGAAGCGTTGTACAAAGAACTGCGCTCACACGGTATTGATGTGATCCTCGACGATCGCAAAGAACGTCCTGGCGTCATGTTCGCGGATATGGAACTGATCGGTGTGCCGCATCACGTGGTGATTGGTGATCGTAATCTGGATGCTGAAGAGCTGGAATACAAAAACCGTCGCACTGGCGAAAAACAGATGATCAAACAAAGTGATATCGTTGAGTATCTGCTGAGCCAGATCCCGCGTTAAGATCAGCTGACGATCATTTGCCTGTAAAAATGCCCGCATAATGCGGGCATTTTTCTTTGTGTAGTTCAGTGAGCGTCATTACGGACAGGATTTGGTGGCATCAAACCTGACATTTTTATCTGCCACTACAGCCTTCTGCATCTGCCCTTCTTCCATTGACGGTTCTGTCATGAAATGTCCGTCCATTGAAAGAAAGACCAGCTGATTCGGGGTTTTCCGCGCTGCAAGATACCCTTCTTCCAGCGATTTATTGGCTGACATCGGGAATACATTGCCGGTCGCGCAATCCTTAAAGGATGCCGCATCGGCGCTGTATTGCATCATTCCGGTCAATGCCATCGGCGTCTTCGGCAAATTCTGCTGCACCGGCTTCAACGTGTAATTGAATGTGGAGGTGATTGGCTCCCCGCTTTGATCCAGCATTTCCAGATTTTCATCTTTCGGATGGAAGTAGCGTTTCTCACCATCGTTTCCTGTCAGTACCAGTTTATCAGCCGTCCGTGCCCAACTTCCGTAACTGGCGAACGCCTGATCGCCGTCTTTACTTCCCTGATAAATTTCCTGCAGGATATAGGTTCCGTCCTGTTGAAGGAAAAGTGACGTCTTCAGGCCACTGCAATCGGCACAAGGCAATATGCCGCTGTAACTTTGCTGCATCGCCTGCAAGGGTTTTTCATGATTAAACGCGGCGGTATGACAGCCAAACAGTGACAGCGCCCCGAGCGCCAGCACTGCACTAATAATGATTTTTTTCACAGTTTCTCCCCTACTGCTTTTATCCCGGTGCTGCGATAAAAAATGTCCTGCAGCACGAATTTAGGGCTAACGTATCTTGCCCCGCAATGCTTTCGTCGCACCTTTGCGAACCTTACTTTCTACCCGACGAATTTTCGATCCCCGGGTCGGTTTTGTTGCCCGGCGCGGTTTTTCAATAACCATCGCCTGCGAAATCAATGAGCTCAAGCGGGCAAGGGCCGCTTCACGATTCATCTCCTGACTCCGGTATTCCTGAGCCTTGATAATCACCCAGCCGTCAGCGGTCACAGAATGATGATTAAACGCCAGTAACCGCTCTTTATAATATTCTGGCAAACTCGACGCTTTAATATCAAAGCGTAAATGGATAGCCGTTGAGGTTTTATTGACGTTCTGACCGCCGTTACCCTGCGCACGGATCGCCGTTAATTCGATCTCGCTGTCGGGTATTTCCAGTTTTTCAGAAAGGATTAGCACGCTGATTACCTGGTTTCTTTTACAACAGACTCTTTCCATTCAGAAAAATGAATTTCCAAATTACTCTGAGCATCAGAAAGCCAGATAGTTCCGTCCTGCAACGTCGCCTGTAGATTCATGGTCCGGCTGCCAAAAGCAGTCAGCTGATTCAACAACTCATCTTCTAAATAACGGATGCGCAGGTTCTCAAAACCTCTGACTTTCCCTTCGATTTGCGACCACCAGACTTTCGCCGCACGCTCACCATACGCGTAAAGGACGACTTCACGCGATTGGTTACAGGCCTTTTTCAGACGCTTCTCATCAGGTAAACCCAGTTCGACCCATAACTCGATGCCATTGTGGTCATTCTTACGCCAGATTTCAGGCTCGTCTTCGGCACTCAGTCCGCGGGTAAAAGTCAGTCGTTCGTCGGCATGGTAAATCCATGCCAGCAGACGCAGCATCATGCGTTGTTCTGTTTCTGAAGGATGCTGTGCCAAAGTCAGGCTGGCGTCATGAAAGAAATTACGATCCATATCAGCGATATTGACCGCTGCTTTATAAATGGTTGCTTTTAACGCCATGGTAAACCCCTTGATAATAGACGCACAGTGTACTTGAAAGCATCCTGCCGCGACCAGTTTTCCCCCGATGGTTATCCTCAATAATGGCTTTACGCAAACGATTTACCTTTACAGGGCTGCTAATAACTCACACTCTCCTGTGCTATAGTCGTTAAATACTGAGAGCTTATCTTTCTGCGCTTTCCTCAGAGGGATACGCTTTTTAGGGAGAACTTATGCAACAATACTGTGAGTTGGTACGCCGTAAATATTCCGAAATCGCCAGTGGCGATCTTGGATATGTGCCCGATGCGTTGGGCTGTGTATTGAAAGCATTGGACGAAGTCGCAGCAAATGCTGAACTTCCGTCTTCCGTTAGGGACCAGGCGGCCTACGCCGCCGCTAACTTATTGGTGAGCGATTATGTCGATGAATGATGAGTACCAACCCATCAATTGTGATGACTACGATAATCTCGAGCTCGCCTGCCAGCATCACCTGGTTTTGACGCTGAAGCTACGTAGTGGAGAAGTCGTTGAGGCTAAAGCGAACGATCTGTTAATGCGTAAGAAAGTGGAATATCTGGTGGTAGAGGCGAACGGCGAACAACGGGATCTGCGTCTGGATCACATTGAAAGCTTTAGCCATCCGGAAATTGGCACCGTTGTCGTCAGCGCAGAATAGCGACAACCGTCTCAGTTTACCTAACGGGCAATCTCAGGATTGCCCGTTTGCATTTCTGCGACAGCCCTATTTCAGCGGCGTCAGACTGGCGTAATAAGCCGATAAATCACTGATATCCTGATCGGACAATGACGAACTAAAAGCCTGCATCACACCAGCCTGCCCGCCACTTCGGTCACCTTTCTTGTAAGCATGGAGCGAAAGTGCCAGATAATCTGCATTTTGCCCGGCCAGATTAGGGTAAATCGAATTAACGGCTTTTCCCGCTGCACCGTGACATGCCGCGCAACTGGCGGACTTACCCTGCCCGTCAGCGATATTCCCGCCCGCCAGCGCCGGTGTACTTGCGAGCACAAGTCCCGCGATTCCTGCCATGAGTGTTGCCATTACCTGCATTACGCCTCCGCGGACGAATCCCCTTCGCCCAAATAAATCTTTCATTTTTATGGCGCAACCGACCAGATAACCTGCCATTGCGCTTCATAATTATCGGCCAGAGCCTGGCGGGTAATAAACCACCCCGGCGCGGCCATCAGTTGTTCATTGTAATAAATCAACGGGATACGAGCCCGCTGCCAGGGGGGTATCCCCAACTCTGACCACAATTTTTTAGCCTGACGCGCGCGATCCCTCCCGACTTTTTCGATCATTCCCTGCGCCTGAAACCGCACAGTGATCGTTTCATCAGCGCGTGGCTGTCGAATCGCACAGCCATTGACCTCTGCGGTGAGATCAGGATCGACAGCAAGAAAACCCAGCCCGTCCGGCAGCATCAGTTTTTCCGCCGGATCCCAGCGGAGAACCAGTTCCCTCAGGGACTGAAATTCTGGCAATAAATACAGACGCTGACGAAAACGCCGGACGACCCGTTTACCCAGCACTAACTGCGCCTGCGCATCTTCGCGGCTGAGTGCCACTTCATCCCATATTCTCTGCAATTGTTCACGCGAGGGCATTTTTGCGCCACAGGTTGCCAGCCAGCGGCGTATTAACGCCGGGCGTCTCACTGCCGAAACTTGACTCAGGCCATCGACGGACAAGCTGCCCTGCCGATCGGTGAGGGTTTCCAGAGATTCACTGAGTAACTCATCAAGCAATGCTTCCTGCTCTGCGCAAAGCAAGGCGCTGCGGGTGGTAGCCTGAGCAAAGTGCGGCCAGCGTTCATAGAGATCGGGCAGAATTTTCAGGCGCAAAAAATTACGATCGAAACGGTCATCGCGGTTACTGTCATCTTCAATCCAGTTCAGCTGATGCTGCGCCGCGTATGCCTCAAGCTGTTCTCGGCTGAGATCAAGCAACGGCCGCAATAAACGATAGCCGTGAGCGGAACTGTCGGCACTCATCGCCGAGAGACCGGCTGGCCCGCTGCCACGCTTAAGCGCCAGCATGAACGTTTCGCATTGGTCATTCAGATGCTGCGCAGTCAGTAATACTTCGCCGTCAGTCAGATTTTCAGAAAATGCCAGATAACGTGCCGTTCGCGCCGCCGCTTCAATCCCGCCTTCCTGCGCATTGACCTGCACTTTTACTACGGAGAAGGGGATATTGCGTTGCTGACAAAATGTCTGGCAGTGAACGACCCAGTCATCCGCAAAACGGCTTAATCCATGATGGATATGCAGCGCGCGCAATTCGATATCAGGCTGCGTACTGTCGCGCAATCCGGCCAACCCGGCCAGCAGAACCGAGGAATCCAGGCCGCCACTGAACGCCACGCAAAGCTTTCGCGCGTTGCCGATCTTCGTGCGCAGATGTGCAGCAAGGAATGTTGCGGCTGTTTTTGAGTTCATAGGATTATCAGGATTCGTACAGTTCCAGGGGTAATCCATCAGGATCGTTGAAGAATGTGAATTTTTTCCCGGTATAAGGATCTGTTCTTACCGGTTCACAGATAACTCCCGCGTCCGTCAGCGCGGACACCGACTGTCCGATATCTTCCACACTGAACGCCAGATGGCGCAATCCGCAGGCTTCAGGACGGCTTGGCCGGGCCGGGGGATGCGGAAAACTAAAGAGTTCAATGGTGTACTGACCGTTCAGCGCCAGATCGGCTTTCCAGGAATCACGTTCTTCGCGGTAGAACTCGCCCAGCAACGTGAACCCGAGAATGTCACAGTAAAAACGTTTGCTGGTCTGATAATCAGAACCGATGATGGCGATGTGATGGATCTGGCGGAGATTTAGCATTGTCATGTCCTGTTGATTTCTGATGTGCACGTTACTCAGGGCGCCTGAACTCGTCAATAAAAAGCCCTCATGAAGAGGGCGGTTTGTTAGCTGGCTTCCGGAAGTTTTAAGACTTTCACCAGATAGCGCCCGTCTTCTGTGAGACGGGTTCCATGAATATCCGTATCAAATCCCGGGTAACGTTCGCCGATCGAGCAAAGCATAATCAGAAAATCGAGTACCGCGCGGCTTTCCTCCGTGATCATCTCACCCGGCATCACCACCGGCACGCCAGGAGGATAAGGCAGGATCATGTTAGCTGATACTTTGCCCACCAGTTCATCAATGTCGCATTCATCAATATGACCACGGACCTGATGCTGGAACATTTCATATGGCGTCATTTTCATTTCCGGCAGCACATCGAACGCTTCCAGCATTAAACGCGGCAGGTCATGACGGACGATCAGTTTGTGGATCCCTTGTGCCAGATCCTGGATACGCATATTGCGATAAAAATCAGGATCTTCTGCGTACAGGTCCGGCAGCATATTTTTGATGCGCAGATTGAGATCGTAACTGCGTTTGAAATCGGTCAACCCGCGCATCAGGCTCATGGATTTGGTTTTATCAATGCCGATGCTGAACAGGAAAAGCAGATTATACGGCCCGGTTTTTTCCACCACCACGCCGCGTTCATCGAGGAATTTCGCCACTAACGCGGCCGGGATCCCCTCTTCTTCCAGTTTGCCTGTTTCATCCATGCCGGGTGTCAGGATCGTCACCTTGATCGGATCCAGATACATATGATCCGTATCTGCATTCGCGAAACCATGCCAGTTTTGATCCGGATTCAGCGGCCAGCATTCGGCTTCATCAATATGTTCGGGCTGCCAGATATCAAAGAACCAGCCCTCGGTTTCTTCACGCAGCCGCTGGATCTCTTTACGAAAATGCAGCGCACGTTCCACTGAGCGGTTGATCAGGCGACGCCCGGGATTGCCCCGCAACATTGCTGCGGCAGTTTCTGCGGAAGCCACAATGCCGTAGTTCGGCGATGTGGTGGTGTGCATCATATAAGCTTCATTAAAGGTGCTTTCATCGTAATCCCCTTTAATGTGGATCATCGAAGCCTGTGAGAAAGCCGCCAGTAACTTATGCGTGGATTGCGTTTCGTAGATGACTTTTCCCGGAATTCGTTCGCCACTCATCCCGCTTTTACCGTCATAAATCGGGTGGAAATTGGTGTATGGCACCCATGCGGAATCGAAATGAATCGACGGCACATCCAGCGTACTTTTGATGTAATCCGTGTTGTACAGCAAGCCATCGTACGTGGAATTGGTGATCACCGCATGGACGGGCCAGGTGGCATTCTCAGTCTGTGCGATTTTCGCCTCGATACTTTCTCTGGTGAATTCCCGCTTAGGAATTCCGCCGAGAATGCCATAGGCATTACGGTTCGGCCGCAAATAGACCGGCACGATATTGGTCATCATCATCAGGTGAGCCAGCGATTTATGGCAGTTGCGGTCAATCAATACCGTACTGCCCGCCGGTGCGGCATACATTCCGACAATTTTATTGGCTGTCGAGGTCCCGTTGGTGACGATATAACTTTGCTCGGAGCCAAATGTGCGGGCGATATACTCTTCCGCTTCGAGGTGCGGTCCGGTGTGATCCAGTAAGGAACCCAGTTCTGTCACCGAAATCGACACATCGGCTTTCAGCGTTTTCGCGCCAAAGAAATCATAGAACAGCGTCCCGACCGGGCTTTTCAGAAATGCCGTACCGGCCATATGCCCCGGCGTACAGAAGGTATATTTCCCTTCTTCCACGTAGGTAAACAACGCTTTGGTGAGCGGCGGCGTGATGGTGTCGATGTATTCATCGGTGTACTGGCGGATGCGTTTGGCAATATCCTCCGCCGCACTCAGGGCATATTCAAAGAAATACAGCACCATGCGCATTTCATTCACATCAACGTCCAGCGTCGAATGTGTATTGATGAAAGCATACAGCGGCAGATACTCATTCAGCTCGTTAATGGCTGTGCACAACTCCTCGCTGTGCTGATCCCAGTCGAAAATAGCGCCGCAAATGCGGGCGTTGTTTTCAATGAGTTTGAGCAGATCAGCCCGATCGCGCGGATAAATGATCTGAAACCCGAGAAGCGTCAGTGCGCTATCCAGTTCACGGATTGGCTCATCTTTGTAGTAGGCCCCTTCCGGGCGCATGATAGCGATAATATTCATCTGACAAATCCTTCTGTTGTTAATTCTCTCAGGTAATTATAGAAACACGGTTAGTCCCTGCAGGGTACCCTTTGCCATTGAGTTTAAGGTGAAAAGAGGGAAATTTAAGAATGCAGGAAAATTGGAGAGAGAAAACGGGCCATAAAAAAAGGCCACGCAGTGCGCGGCCTTTCGGAAATCACATTCAGGATCAGCAGTAGCCGTACGTCATCAGACGCTGATAACGACGGTTACGCAATTCTTCCGTGCTCAGCACATCCAGATCGCTGAGGTCAGCTTCCAGTTGTGCACGCAGGGAAGCGGCCATCGCCTCTACGTTACGGTGAGCGCCGCCCAGAGGTTCCGGGATCACGGAGTCGATCAGTTTCAGCTCTTTCAGACGCGGTGCAATGATGCCCATCGCTTCCGCAGCCAGAGGGGCTTTATCCGCACTCTTCCACAGAATTGACGCACAACCTTCCGGCGAGATCACCGAATAGGTGCTGTATTGCAGCATGTTAACTTTGTCACCCACGCCGATCGCCAGTGCGCCACCGGAACCACCTTCACCGATAACGGTGCAGATAACCGGAACGTTCAGACGGGACATTTCACGCAGGTTACGGGCGATCGCTTCAGACTGACCACGTTCTTCCGCGCCCACACCCGGATAAGCGCCCGGGGTGTCGATGAAGGTGATGATTGGCAGTTTAAAACGCTCAGCCATTTCCATCAGACGCAACGCTTTACGATACCCTTCTGGTGCAGGCATGCCGAAGTTACGACGAATTTTCTCTTTCGTTTCACGGCCTTTCTGATGACCAATGATCATCACAGCACGTTCACCCAAACGGGCAATACCGCCAACGATAGCTTTATCGTCTGCGAAGGCACGATCGCCCGCCAGTTCATCAAAATCAGTAAAAATATGTTTGATGTAATCGAGCGTATAAGGGCGACGAGGATGGCGTGCCAGTTGGGCAATCTGCCAGGCACCCAGATCAGAGAAAATCTTACGGGTCAGTTCAACGCTTTTCTCGCGCAAGCGTGCAACTTCTTCGTCCAGATTAATATCTAATTTTTCGTCTTGACGGCTGACTGCAGTCAGCGAGTCAATTTTCGCTTCCAGTTCCGCAATCGGCTGTTCAAAATCAAGAAAATTCAGACTCATAGCATTCCTATTTTAGTCAAATTCCAGTTCCACCTGCTCAGTACCGACCAGGCCTCGCAAATCCAGCAATAGTTTGTCCGTTGGCGTAACACGCCATGACGCCCCGAATCGTAGCCGGGCTCTTGCGTTTTCTCGTTGGTAATACAGATGCACTGGTATCGTCCCCGAACGATGTGGTTCCAACGATTGGCGGAGACGGTTCAAAAGCTGGTCATCAATTTGCCTGTCAGTCAGCGAGATAGCAAGACCGCGAGCATATTTTTCCCGTGCTTCACTGATGTCCATTACATCGCGGGCCATCATTTTAAGCCCGCCACTGAAGTCATCAAAGCTGACCTGTCCTGTGGCGATAAGGATACGGTCTTTTTCCAATAAATGCTGGAATTTTTCCAACGCTTCGGTGAACAACATCACTTCGAGACGACCGGAACGATCGTCAAGCGTACAGATCCCAATACGGTTACCCCGTTTGGTGACCATGACACGCGCGGCGAGAACCAGCCCCACCGCAACGGTCATTTTGCCCCGTTCCGTCGGATGCATATCTTTCAAACGCTGGCCGCCGCCATAACGTTCAATTTCTTTCAGATACTGGGTGATCGGATGGCCGGTGAGATACAACCCGAGCGTTTCACGTTCACCATCGAGAACCGTTTGTTCCGGCCATGGCATCACGTTCGAGTAGGACTTTTCAACCTGCTCAGGAGCCTCTGCCAGCACACCGAACATATCCACCTGACCAATGGCTTCCGCTTTGGCATGCTGATCAGCCGCCTTCAGCGCATCACTGAGCGAGCTCATCAGCGCGGCGCGATGCGGCCCCAGCCGGTCAAATGCCCCGGACATGATCAGTTTTTCAAGAATGCGTTTATTGAGCTTTTTGACGTCGGCGCGTGCGCAGAGATCAAACAGCTCTTTGAAATAGCCGCCTTCATTACGTGCTTCAATGATGGCTTCAATCGGGCCTTCACCCACGCCTTTGATCGCGCCGATGCCGTAAACGATTTCACCTTCGTCGTTCACGTGGAAATGGTACAGGCCGCTGTTGATATCAGGCGGCAGGATTTTCAGCCCCATACGCCAGCATTCATCCACCAGCCCGACCACTTTCTCGGTGTTATCCATATCGGCGGTCATTACCGCTGCCATGAACTCCGCCGGATAGTGCGCTTTCAGCCACAGCGTCTGATACGACACTAAAGCATAGGCTGCTGAGTGGGATTTGTTAAAACCGTAACCCGCAAATTTCTCTACCAGATCGAAGATTTTAATCGCCAGTTCGCCGTCAATGCCGCGTGATTTCGCACCGTCTTCAAAACCGCCGCGCTGCTTGGCCATTTCTACCGGGTTTTTCTTACCCATTGCACGACGCAACATGTCCGCGCCACCCAGCGAATAACCCGCCAGAACCTGCGCGATCTGCATAACCTGTTCCTGATACAGGATGATGCCGTAGGTCGGCTCCAGAACAGGTTTCAGGGATTCATGCTGCCACTGAATATCCGGATAGGAAATCTCTTCGCGGCCGTGTTTACGGTCGATAAAGTTATCTACCATGCCTGACTGCAACGGCCCCGGACGGAACAGCGCCACCAGTGCGATCATATCTTCGAAGCTGTCGGGCTTCAGACGCTTGATCAAATCTTTCATGCCGCGGGATTCAAGCTGGAACACCGCCGTGGTTTCCGAGCGTTGCAGCATGTCGAAGCTTTTTTTGTCATCCAGCGGAATGGCAGCGATATCCAGCGGGGCTTCGCCGGATTTTGCACGACGGGCGTTAATCATCGCCAGCGCCCAGTCGATGATGGTCAGCGTACGCAGACCGAGGAAGTCGAACTTGACCAGCCCGGCGTATTCCACGTCATTTTTATCGAACTGGGTAACCGGATGGTTGCCTTCAGCATCGCAATACAGCGGTGCGAAGTCGGTAATTTTTGTCGGTGCGATCACCACACCCCCGGCGTGTTTACCGGCGTTACGGGTGACGCCTTCCAGCTGACGCGCCATGTCAATCAGCGACTTAACTTCTTCGTCAGCCTCATAGATTTCCGGCAACTGCGGCTCAGCGGCAAACGCTTTCTCCAGCGTCATCCCCGGATCAGGCGGCACCAGTTTGGAAATACGGTCAACGAAACCATACGGATGGCCCAGAACGCGGCCCACATCGCGGATAACCGCTTTGGCTGCCATGGTACCAAACGTGATGATCTGCGAAACGGCTTCACGGCCATACATTTCTGAAACGTGATCGATCACCCGGTCGCGTTTTTCCATGCAAAAGTCGACGTCAAAGTCGGGCATGGAAACACGTTCGGGGTTAAGGAAACGTTCGAACAGCAGGTCAAATTCGAGCGGATCCAGATCGGTAATTTTCAGGGCATACGCCACCAGAGAACCCGCACCGGATCCGCGCCCCGGCCCCACCGGTACACTGTTATCTTTCGACCACTGGATGAACTCCATGACGATCAGGAAGTAGCCGGGGAAACCCATCTGGTTGATCACTTTCAGTTCGATATCCAGACGCTCGTCATACTCAGGCCGTCGTTGTGCGCGAACTTCCGGATCAGGGAACAGAAATTCCAGACGCTCTTCCAGGCCGATTTTTGATTTTTCCACCAGAAAATCTTCGGTGGTCATGTCACCGGTCGGGAATTGCGGCAGGAAATACTCGCCGAGACGGATAGTGACGTTACAGCGTTTGGCGATTTCCACGCTGTTTTGCAGCGCTTCCGGTACATCCTCAAACAGCTCACACATCTCATCTTCGCTGCGCATATATTGCTGTGAGGTGTAATTGCGCGGACGTTTAGGATCATCCAGCGTGAAGCCGTCGTGGATCGCAACGCGGATCTCATGGGCGTCAAAATCGGTCGGCACCATAAAGCGCACGTCATTGGTTGCCACCACCGGCAGACCGCGTTCAGTCGCCAGCGCGACTGCGGCATGCAGATAGTTTTCTTCTTCCGCACGGCCGGTACGGATCAGTTCAAGATAATAACGATCGGGGAAATACTGCTGGTAGAAATCCAGACACTGGCTGACCTGTAAATCATTGCCACGGGTCAGAAACTTACCGACATCGCCCATTCTTGCGCCGGAAAGCAGGATCAGCCCTTCATTGAGTTCTGCCAGCCAGTCGAGGTCAACAATCGGCCCGGCCGCGCCGTAGCCACGCTGATAGGCGCGTGAAATCAACAGCGTCAGGTTCTGATAACCCTGATTGTTCATCGCCAGAACAGTCAGTTGAGCCAGCTCATCACCGAGAATTTCACTTTGCACATTCAGGTCAGCACCAATGATCGGCTTAATGCCTGCACCGTGCGCCGCGCCGTAAAATTTCACCAGACCACAGAGGTTGGTAAAATCGGTAATCGCCAGAGCAGGCATGCCGAGCGACGCTGCGCATTTCACCAGCGGGCCGACTTTGGCGAGCCCATCCACCATGGAATAGTCGCTATGTACACGCAGATGAATAAAACGAGGTTCGGCCATATCCAGGATCCAGAAATGAGTGAATTAAAAGTGTATTTCTTTCACCCGGGCGGGCAGTAACACATGAGGCGTTATGCCAGCCCGAGTACGCGTTTCACCGGTGCAAAACTCTGACGATGATGTGCGGTTGCGCCGAGACGGGCGAGGCTTTCGAGATGCACCGGCGTCGGATAACCTTTGTGCCTGGCAAATCCATATTCAGGGAACTGTAAATCCAGTTCAACCATTTCACGATCGCGGGTGACCTTCGCCAGAATAGATGCCGCACTGATTTCAGCCACTTTGCTGTCCCCTTTCACCACCGCCTGTGAGGCCATTGGCAGCTTCGGACAACGGTTACCGTCGATCAACACCATATCAGGCGTGATAGCCAAACCGGCAACGGCTCTCTGCATCGCCAGCATGGTGGCATGAAGAATATTCAGTTCATCGATTTCGTGCGGCTCAGCGCGCCCGAGGCTCCAGGCCAGCGCCTTCTCTTTAATTTCGATGTAGAGCGCCTCACGACGCTTTTCCGTCAGCTTCTTGGAATCCGCCAGCCCCAGGATCGGTCTTGCGGGATCAAGGATGACGGCAGCGGTGACCACGGCGCCCACTAACGGGCCACGCCCGACTTCATCCACACCGGCGATACACACGGCCTGCGGATAGATAAATATATCGCTCATCGGTTTGCCAGCTCCATTACGGCCTGAGCAGCCTGTTCGTCCGCATCGCGGCGGATGCTTTCATGCAACTCAAGGAAAGTCTCGCGCAGCGCCTGACTTTTCTCACCGCCGGCCAGTAAAGGCAGCAATGCCGCAGAGAGTTTGTCCGGCACGCATTCAGTCTGCAGGAGTTCGGTCACAATTTCCCGTCTTGCCAGCAAATTCGGCAAAGAAACATAGGGTGTTTTCACCAGACGCTCTGCCAGCCAGTAAGTGGCAGGCTTCATACGGTAACCGACAACCATCGGACATTTTGCCAGCATGCACTCCAGCGCAGCCGTGCCCGAAGCCAGCAGCGCGGCATCACTGGCGATCATCGCTTCGCGACCCTGGCCATCCAGCAAGTGGGCCGGTAAATCAGGGGCAATTTCCGCTTTAATACGCTCAAACTGCTCGCGGCGCTTGGCATTCACCAGGGGCACAACAATGTGCAAATCAGGATAGGTCTGCCTCAGCAGCAATGCGGTTTTGAGGAAATCCGCACTGAGCATTTCAACTTCAGCATGACGGCTTCCCGGCAGTAACGCCAGACAGTGCACATCATCAGGAATATTGAGAGTCTGACGCGCAGCCTGTTTATCAGGATGCAACGGCATTGCATCAGCCATCGTGTGGCCAATGAAACGGCAGGGAACATTGAATTTGTCGTAAAACGCTTTTTCGAAAGGCAGAAATGCCAGAACCAGATCCGTGGCTTTCCCGATTTTGAAAACACGTTTTTGTCGCCAGGCCCAGACAGACGGGCTGACATAATGAATCGTGCGGATACCGCGCTGCTTTAAGCGCCCTTCCAGCGTAATGTTGAAATCAGGGGCATCGATGCCCACAAACACATCAGGCTGCAGTTCGCTAAAACGACGGGTCAGATCTTTGCGGATTTTCAACAGGCGTGGCAGCCGTTCTAACACTTCCACCACGCCCATCACCGCCAGTTCTTCCATTTCGTACCAGGCTTCGCATCCTTCCGCTTGCATCAGCGGACCTGCAACTCCGACAAAGCGGGCATCAGGATGATACTTTTTCAGCGCACGAATGAGACCCGCGCCAAGAATATCGCCGGATGTTTCACCGGCTACCAGACCAATTGTCAGAACAGGCTTTTGCATTGTTTTCCGTAGCGCAGATCAGCGAATAATGCCGCGTGTTGAGCGGGCAAAGAAATCGCTGAAGGGTTTAGCTTTCGGGAATTCAGCCGCGATAGCAGCGATTTCCGGTTGTGCTTCTTCCAGCGTTTTACCACTGCGATACAGCAACTTATAAGCATTGCGGATAGCGTGCAGATCGGCTTTTTCGAAACCACGACGTTTAAGCCCTTCGATATTGATACCGAATGGTGTCGCGTGGTTACCCTGCGCAATGACAAACGGAGGAACGTCCTGAGCCACGCCAGAACACCCGCCAACCATCACATGCGCGCCGATAATGCAGAACTGATGCACTGCGGTCATACCGCCAATGATCGCGAAATCATCGACTTCAACGTGGCCACCAAGGGTCGCGTTATTCGCCAGAATACAGCGATTCCCAATGACACAATCATGAGCGATATGCGCGTTAACCATCAACAGGTTATCGCTGCCCACTTTTGTCAGACTACCGCCCTGAACGGTACCACGATGAATGGTGACGCTCTCACGAATATTGTTGCGATCGCCGACCTCAACGCGTGTTGGTTCACCGGCATATTTCAGATCCTGGTTAATTTCACCGATGGAAACGAACTGGAAAATGCGGTTATCGCGACCAATTTTGGTCACGCCATTAAGAACTACGTGTGATTTAAGCTCGGTACCTTCTCCGATTTCTACCTGGGAACCCACGTAGCAGAAAGGACCGATATGCACTCCGGCACCGATTACGGCACCGTCTTCAACAATAGCGCTTGGATGAATAAAGGCGGTTTTGTCTATCATGTATTAGGACTCCCGGCGACGGGCGCACATCATTGATGCCTCACAAGCGATCTCACCATCGACTTTAGCGACACCTTTAAAACGAGCAACGCCACGACGCTCTTTAATGAATTCAACTTCCAGAACCATCTGGTCACCCGGCAAGACCGGACGTTTAAAGCGTGCATCGTCAATTGCTGCAAAGTAATACAATTCACCTGGCTCCAGTTTTCCTACGCTTTTGAACGCCAGAATGCCGGTGGCCTGCGCCATCGCTTCCAGAATCAAAACACCTGGGAAAATCGGTTTGCCCGGGAAGTGGCCCTGGAAGAACGGTTCGTTAAAAGAAACGTTTTTCACAGCGCGCAAAAATTTCCCTTTCTCAAAATCCAGCACGCGGTCAACCAGTAAGAACGGGTAACGGTGTGGCAGTAAATCCAGTATCTCTTCAATACGCAGAGTATGAGTGTCAGTAGTCAAAATACTCTTCCTGTCTATAAAAAACTGATGGCATCAATAACACGGCCTGCCAGACCCCAAAAGAAGGTCATCAGGCAGGCCGCAAATAGGAACGTATGTCGCAGGTTCACTCAACGAAGGGAACACAAAGCAGCACCGTAGGTGGTAATTAGTCTTTTTCGATTTTACGCTCGACAGCTTTCAAGCGCTTATTCATCTCGTCAATATTCATTACCAATGCAGCCGTCTTACGCCAAACTTTATTCGGTTGTAACGGGATACCGGAGGAGTATACCCCAGGTTCAGTGATTGGTCTCATTACCATTCCCATTCCTGTCACAACGGCCTGGTCACAAATCTCCATGTGACCATTGATAACACTGGCTCCGCCAATCTGGCAGTAACGACCGATTTTCAGACTACCGGCCATGATAACACCGCCCGCAACCGCCGTATTGTCTCCAATCACGACGTTGTGTGCAATCTGGCATTGGTTATCAATGATGACACCGTTACTGATGATCGTATCATCAAGTGCACCACGGTCGATGGTGGTACAGGCTCCGATCTCAACACGATCACCGATAATCACGGTGCCCAGCTGAGGGATCTTGATCCAGTTACCCCGATCGTTGGCATAGCCAAAACCATCAGCGCCGATCACTGTGCCGGACTGAATCAGACACATCTCACCGATTTCAACACGATGATAAATTGAAACATTGGCCCACAGACGCGTACCTGCGCCAATTTTCGCTTCTTTACCGATAAAGCAGCCGGCACCGATGACCACATTGTCACCTAACACCACGCCGGATTCGATGACTGCATTTGCGCCAACCGAGACATTCTTACCTAAAGAAGCACTGTCAGAGATCACCGCACTCGCAGCAATATCCTGTGCAGGTGCTGGTGTCGTATCCAGCAATTGCGCCATACGCGCATAGGTCAGGTAAGGGTTTTTAACCACTAATGCCGCTGTAGGGCAAAATGGCAGATCCGCTTCCGTCAACACTACGGCACCTGCGGTACAGGAGGCCAACTGTTCACGGTAACGGCTGTTTGATAAAAACGTGATTTGCTCAGAGTGTGCGGAATGCATTGAAGCAACGCCGGTGATGGCAATTTCGCCATCACCGTGCAATTGTGCATCCAACTGCTGTGCGAGATCAGCCAGTCGAATTGAAGACATGTTTATTTAACCTGTTTCAGCACATCAGCAGTAATATCTTTGTCATTGTCAGCATACGCGATGGCGTTTGCATCGATAACAACATCATAACCTTCTTTGCTGGCTACAGATTTCACAGCATCCTGAATACGGCTCAGGATTTTGTTACGTTCTTCAGCCTGACGACGACGGTTATCTTGCTCGAATTGTTGCGCTTTAGCTGAGAACGCTTCGCGTTGAGCCATTACGTCTTTTTCGAGTTTAGAACGATCGCTGGCTTTCATGGTTGAGCCATCACGTTGCAGACGTTGCATTTTGGTTTGCAGATCACGTTCCTGAGATTGCAAATCTGTCGCGCGGCTTTTGAACTCGTTTTCCAGCTGTTTTGCTACAGCTTCACGTGCAGGCATTTGTTGGAAAATGCTTGCTACGTTAACGATAGCAATTTTATCAGCAGCCTGAACGCTGGCTGAAGAAGCCATAACTAAACCGAGGCCTGCGGCATATAACCACTTTTTCACTATAAACTCCTTCCATCACCCGTTGTGCCATCTGGCACAGTAAATTACACAAAACACCGGATGCTAAAACAATACACGGGCCGAAACCCGTGTATCACTTTCAGCATCAGGCCATTGCGATTCTGCTGAACAAACTCTGTTCAGGCAGGACGTTACCAGGTTTTACCAATGTTAAACTGGAACTGTTCTGCCTTGTCGCCTTCGTATTTCTTGATCGGTTGTGCGTAAGAGAAGACCAATGGCCCAAGTGGAGACATCCACTGCAACGCAAGACCTGAAGAAACACGAATGTTGCCTGGTTTACTGTAATCAGGAACGCCGGCCGCAATAGTTTGCGGGGTGTTTTCCCAACCGGTATCCCAGACGGTACCGCTGTCCACGAACAGGGAAGTACGCAAGGAGTTAGCGTATTTCTCGCTAACAAATGGAGTAGGAACGATCAGTTCCGCACTCAATACAGCCATTGCGTTACCACCGACTGCATCGTCCGAGTTATCAATCGGACAACCGCTGTACGAGGTATTAGCCGTAGTACATTTGTAATATGCCGCTTTTGGACCAATGGTGTTCGACTGGAAACCACGAACACTGCTTGAACCACCGGCATAGAAGTTATCGTAGAACGGCACTTCTTTGCCGCCGAGACCATCAGCGTAACCTGCACGCGCACGGCCCATCAGCACCCAATCACGATCCTGATTCAGTGGCAGATAACTGGTTGAATCAAAAGTGATTTTGTAATATTCGTTATCAGAGCCCGGAACAGTCACTTTACCGTTCAGGCTGGCTTTCGTCCCGGCTGTCGGGAAGTAGCCACGGTCGAGGTTGTTATAACCCCAGCCGATATTGGCGAAGAAGTCATTCGCACTGAAGTCAGCATCCGCGTTGTCACTGGTGGTCACCGCAGGTTTCAGGCCAACAGAGTTCAGATAACGGAACATGGCGATCTGAGGTTCCATATTGGACAGATCGTTATGTACGTAATCCAGACCCAGACGCAATGAGTTGTTCTCATTGATTGGGAAACCAAGGTTGCCGCCAATACCGTAACTTCTGTTGGTATAGTCAGACAGGTCCGCATCATCTGCTTTAAAGTCGTTATAGAAGATACGACCACCCAAACTTACGCCATCAACGGTGAAGTACGGGTCAGTGATAGTGAATTCGGCATACGTCTGGTAATCGTTCTTGGTACCGCTGATGCCGACGGAGTTACCCGTACCCAGCCAGTTGTCCTGCTGGACACCCACCTGGAAGCTGACACCACTTTCAGTACCGTAGCCCACACCAAAGTTGAAGCTACCGGTGTTACGTTCTTTCACTTTGTAGACAACATCAACCTGATCCGGTGAACCCGGAACGCGCTGCGTATCAACATCAACCGTTTCGAAGTAACCCAGACGGTTCAGACGTTCTTTACCTTTATCGACCAGATCGTTGCCTAACCAGGCACCTTCCATCTGACGCATTTCACGGCGCAGTACGCTGTCCTTACTGGTGTCATTCCCTTCAAAGCGGATATGACGCACGTAGAAACGGTTACCCGCATCCACGTTGATATGCAGTTTAACGGTTTTGTCTGCATCGTTAATTTCTGGCTGTGTCGTCACACGTGGATAGGCATAACCATAACGCCCCAACATCTGCTTGATGTCGTTTTCCATTTTGGTGACTTTGGCGCCGTTATACAGCTCGCCTTTATCAATTTTAGTCAGGCTTTGTACTTCTGCTGAGTGACCCGCCATGCTGCCGGTCACTTCAACGCCAGAAAGTTTGTATTGATCACCTTCTGTGATGTTCAGCGTGATGTAGATGCCTTTTTTGTCCGGCGTCAGGCTGACCTGCGTCGAATCAATATTGAAACGGGCATAACCGCGATCCAGATAGAAACTGCGCAGGGTTTCAAGGTCACCTGCCAGTTTTTGTTTCTGGTATTTACGGTCACCGACCACGTTCCACCATGGCACTTCATCACGCAGCTGGAAGCGTGAAATCAGGTCATCGGTCGTGAAGGCATGGTTACCAACAATGTTGATCTGCTGAATTTTTGCAGAAACACCCTCGGTGAAGACCAGCTTCAGGTCAACACGGTTACGTGGTAAAGGGGTCACAACCGCTTTTACCGACGCACTGTATTTACCGACGCTGTAGTAGAAGTCTTCAAGACCTTTTTCGATACTGCCGATGGTTGTACGGTCAAGGGCTTCGCCAACACGGACGCCAGAGGCTTCCAGGTTTTGTTTCAGCATGTCATCTTTCACCGATTTGTTACCGGAGAAAGTAATGCTGGCAATAGTTGGACGTTCTTTAACCTGAACAATCAGAGAATCACCATCACGCAGGACGCGAACGTCCTCAAAGTTGCCAGTGGCAAACAATGCACGAATGGTGTTACTGATATCATCTTCAGTAACCGTATCACCGACGCGAACCGGCATATTGAGTAACGCCGCACCGACGGCAACTCGCTGCAGGCCTTCGAAATGAATATCTCTCACTACGAAACCGTCTGCACCGTATACGGTGGCGCTGCCAAACAGCAGCGACGCTATGAGCAACTTTTTGATCGCCATCGTTGTTATGCGTTCTTCCTAACCTAATCTCCGGCCTTAAAGACGGGAGAAATCATTGAAAAGTGCAAGCCCCATCAACAACACCAGCAAAACTGAACCAATGCGGTAACTGAAGTCCTGAACTCGCTCGGAAACTGGCCCACCCTTGAGCTTTTCTATTAAGAGAAACAGCAGGTGTCCACCATCTAATACCGGTAACGGGAAGAGGTTGATGATCCCCAGATTGACACTAATGAGTGCCAGGAACGTGAGGTAAGACACCAAACCATACTCAGCTGACATTCCTGCGCCCTGTGCGATGGAAATTGGGCCACTCAGATTGTTCAGCTTTACATCCCCGGTAATTAACTTACCCAGCATGCTCACGGTGAGTTTCATCAGTTGCCAGGTTTTATCCCCGGCCTCATAAAACGCCACGAACGGACCATACTGACGGATTGTTTTATATTCATCAGGCAGCGGTATCACCTTCGGTACCACACCAGCAAAACCCTGTATCTTGCCTTTGCCTGCGGACTTCGTGTCCGGCGTCAGTGTTAACGGGACAGGATTTCCCGCCCGCTCAACTTCCAGTGCAATTGGTTTGCCCGGATTGTCACGTACCTGTATGACAAACGACTGCCAATTTTCCAGAATCTGACCATCGACTTTAACGATCCTGTCTCCGGCTTGCAAACCCGCCTTTTGCGCGGCGGAATCTGGCTGCACTTCCTGCAGAACAGATTCTATCTGCGGCCCTCGGGGAATCATACCCAGAGAGACCACCGGATCCTGCTTTTCAGGATCAAACTGCCATTGACGCAAATCGAGCGTTTTCTCAGTCACCTGAGTCGAGCCAAATTGCGCCACTCCCACGGTCGTTTGATCATCGCCAATTTCGCCAACTAACGCCATACGAACTGAATCCCAATCAGGCGTTTCGATACCAGCAACAGACTTTAGTTCCATTCCTGGTGAAATATTGGATTGAGCAGCGATTGAATTTTGAGTGATATTTGCGATAACAGGACGCACGCTTGGCACGCCGATCACGAAGACCAGCCAGTATGCAAAAACGGCAAAAATGAAATTGGCAATTGGCCCGGCGCTGATGATAGCAGCACGTTGCCAGATTTTTTTGTTATTGAAAGATTGGTGACGAAATTCAGGTGCTACGGCCTCGACACGTTCGTCGAGCATTTTCACGTAGCCCCCGAGAGGAATGATAGCCAGAACATATTCCGTCCCCTGCCGGTCCGTACGACGCCACAGCGCACGCCCGAAACCGACAGAAAAACGTTCAACACGCACACCACAGCGACGAGCAACCCAGAAATGGCCGAACTCGTGCACGGTGATAAGCACCCCCAATGCGACGATAAAGGCGGCCAGGCTCCAGAGTATGTTCATCATATGTCTAACTATTCCTTAGAAACTTCACCGTCTGCGACGGATTAATACACTAACAGCATCAGACAGGCGAATACAGGGACCGCAGCCGTCAGGCTGTCGATACGGTCCAGGATCCCACCGTGGCCAGGGATCATATGACCACTGTCTTTGATGCCTGCCTCGCGTTTGAACATACTTTCCGTCAGGTCACCCAGCACTGAAGCCAGCGCCGCGACAACGGAACAAATCAATAAGGTGGCGGGTTGCACACTCAGCGGTGCGTAACGGCCAAACAACCAGGCGATCAGCGCCGAGGTCAGAAGCCCCCCGATCAGACCTTCCCAGGTTTTCCCCGGAGACACTTTAGGTGCCAGTTTATGCTTGCCGAACAGTTTACCAAACAGGTAAGCGCCGGAATCCGCACCCCAGACCAGTAGCATCACATATAACAACCACCATGCGCCAGTATGATGATTTTCGGTATAACCGTATTGGCGTAATGCGAGCATGCCCCAGAAAAACGGCACAATCGTCAGCACACCGAACAAAACGCGCAATACGCGGGACTCACGCCAGAACGCGGCGGAAGCGGGATAACCCACGACCAGCACCAGCGCCACGCACCACCAGGCAAGTGCCGCCCATAACGAGCCACCGACTTGCAACAAATGTACACTTTGCTGATAAGCGGGAATGCTCAGCATCATTGCCGCCAGCAGAAAACCACATAAAATCGCCAGCCAGATACGCTGATTACGTGTGGCGAGTCCGGCAAGTTGTCCCCACTCCCATGCCGCCAACATGCACACAACCAGTGTCACGATGGCAAAGCCGACCGGCGGCAGTAAAAAGAGTGCAGCAATAACAATCGGTATTAAAATCAGAGCTGTGATAATGCGATACTTCAGCAAATGTTCTCCCTAGGACGCATCAGCGCCGATAGGTGTAGTCCCCCCGAAGCGGCGCTCACGTTGTGCAAAAGCAGTCAGCGCACCTTCAAAGGTATTTTCATCAAAATCAGGCCAGAGGACATCGGTAAAATACAGTTCTGCATAGGCAATTTGCCATAACAGGAAGTTACTGATCCTATGTTCCCCACCGGTTCTGATCACCAAATCGACGGGTGCCAGTTCGCTCATACAGACCGCTGAATTCAGCAATTCTTCTGTAATTTGCTCTGCCCGCAGAGTACCGGCTTCGACCTGACCCGCCAGCGTCTTAACGCCTTGAATAATATCCCACCGGCCACCGTAATTTGCAGCGATGTTGAGCGTAAGACCGTCGTTATTTTGAGTAAGTGTTTCTGAACGACGAATGCGTTCCTGCAGACGAGCACTAAAACGGCTGACATCGCCAATGATCCGCAGCCTGACATTATGTTTGTGCAAGCTTTTGACTTCACTGTCCAGTGCACGGACGAACAGCTCCATCAATGCAGAGACTTCCTGAGCCGGACGATTCCAGTTTTCACTGCTAAAGGCATAAAGCGTGAGAGCATCTAAATGATGACTGGCAGCAAAACTGACCGCTTTGCGCACTGATTTCACTCCCGCTTTATGACCGAATACCCTCATTTTACCCTGACGTTTTGCCCAGCGTCCGTTACCGTCCATGATAATGGCAACATGGCGAGGTTGAGAGCAACACATATCAGACATCTGTTGATTTTCGAGGGACATAACGCGTACTCATTTCCTTTTATCAGAACACAACGGCTTTCCAGCGTGCCTAACTCTTTCTGGCTTACGCCGTGACGGTTAGCTTGCGCTGCGCCTGTTTATCATGATGCGACTACACGCGCAAAAAAGCCGTGTCTCCCTTGCAGGCACGGCTTGCGCTGACAGCTCACCGATTCCACCTGTACTGTTCAGGCTGTGAAAAGCCGAATCTACTGTCAGTGTGGCGCAGACTATACCATTTCAATGTGATGCTAACAAACTGCTGCATAAGTACTAAAACAGCGTTATCACGCAAATGTACGAAGTTTTTCTCTTGCACTGGCACGCGCCTGTGTGTCGATCTCCAGCACTTCCTCAACGGAAGTGGGTTCGGCGCTGACTAACTCTTCCATCACCTGGCGGTTAACCGACGCGATATGCGTAAAGCGGATCTCGCCATTGAGGAAAGCCGCGACTGAAATTTCGTTAGCCGCATTGAGCGCCGTCGTGGCTGCCTGCCCGGTATTGCTGGCTTCAATGGCCAGTTGCAGGCACGGATAGCGGGCATAATCTGGCGCACTGAAGGTCATTGCGCCCATGTTACAAAAGTCCAGCGCGTCGACGTCGGTTTTCACTCTTTGCGGGTAAGCCATTGCATGCGCAATCGGCGTGCGCATATCTGGGGAACCCAGCTGAGCAAGCACACTTCCGTCGCAATATCGCACCATAGAATGGATCACCGACTGAGGATGGATAATGACTTCCATTTCCGCTGCCGATGCGTTGAACAACCAGCGCGCTTCAATGTACTCCAGCCCTTTATTCATCATGGTCGCCGAATCGACGGAGATTTTCCGTCCCATCGACCAGTTCGGATGTGCACAGGCCTGATCAGGCGTGACGTCGCTGAACCTGTCGAGCGGTAATTCACGGAAAGGCCCGCCGGAGCCGGTTAACACGATACGGGAAATCCCATGCTCTTTGAGTGAAGCATATCCCAGCTGTTTCTGAACGGATTCAGGCAAACTCTGGAAAATCGCATTATGTTCGCTGTCGATAGGCAGAAGCTGAGACTGGCTTTGACGAACGGCATCCATAAAGATACGGCCGCAGGTCACCAGCGATTCTTTGTTCGCCAGCAGTACCTGTTTGCCTGCACGAACCGCAGCCAGCGTCGGTAACAATCCCGCAGCGCCAACAATGGCTGACATCACCTGATCCACATCATCAAGGGCAGACAGTTCCATCGCCGCGTCGGGCCCGGACAGAACTTCAGTGCGGCTTCCCTGTTCGGTCAGGATTGCCCGCAACAGGCGGGCGGAGGATTCATCTGCCATGCAGGCATACGCAGGGCGGAACTCAAGACACTGTTGCGCCATAACGTCAACATTGCATCCTGCAACCAGTGCTTTAACAGAGAAATCGTCAGGATTAGACCGGACAACGGAAAGCGTGCTGGTGCCGACAGACCCTGTCGAACCAAGAATAGTCATTTGTTTCATGAAAATGCCCGGGATAGCGCTCGTAAATTCGGAAAGTGCACAGTCTGAAACCTCTTATCTGGCTTGTCTATGAGATTGTGCGAACCGGTAAAAAATTAAATCTCCTTAAAAACAAAGCGCCGCAATTGCGGCGCTTTGGCAGAGATTCAGGCCGGATTAAAACTCCATTAACTCGGCTTCTTTCTCACTCAGAGCAACGTCGATTTTCTTGATGAAGATGTCAGTCAGCTTCTGGATGTCGTCCTGAGAACGACGATCTTCGTCTTCGCTGATTTCTTTATCTTTCAACAGTGCTTTGGTTTTGTCGTTCGCATCGCGGCGGACGTTACGCACAGAGACACGACCCTGCTCTGCTTCGCCACGAACGACTTTGATCAGGTCTTTACGACGTTCTTCGGTCAGTGCTGGCAATGGAACACGGATCGTTGCGCCGGCTGAAGAGGGGTTCAGACCCAAATCAGAAGTCATGATCGCTTTTTCAACGGCTGCGCTGATAGAACGGTCGAATACGGAGATGGCCAGAGTACGGGAATCTTCTACCGTGACCTGCGCCAGCTGACGCAAAGGCGTGGCTGAACCGTAGTATTCCACCATGATGCCATCCAGAATGCCTGGTGAAGCACGGCCGGTGCGGATTTTGCTGATATGCGTTTTGAATGATTCGACGCATTTTTCCATACGAATTTCAGCGTCTTTTTTGATTTCGTTAATCACGTTGTTAACCTTTGAAAGCGGGTTACCTGGCAGACCATAACATCAGTATAGTCCGTGAATACTCGTGCCAGCAGAGGCTGGCTGAACGCAATGTTCAATTGTGAAGGATCACTCCGCTTTAGAAATCAGCGTCCCTTCATTTTCACCCATCACCACGCGACGCAGTGCGCCAGGCTTATTCATGTTGAAAACACGAATTGGCAGATTGTGATCGCGGGCCAAGGTAAAGGCCGCCAGATCCATCACTTTCAATTCCTGTTCCAGCACTTCCTGATAGGTCAGTCTTTCATACAGCGTCGCTTCCGGATTTTTCACCGGATCAGCAGAATAAACGCCGTCAACTTTGGTGGCTTTTAATACCACATCAGCTTCGATTTCGATACCACGCAGGCACGCTGCAGAGTCAGTGGTAAAGAAAGGATTGCCGGTACCGGCGGAGAAAATCACCACACGGTTATGACGCAGCAAGCTGATGGCTTCCGCCCAGCTGTAATTATCACAAACACCGTTCAGAGGAATTGCAGACATCAGGCGTGCGTTAACATACGCACGGTGTAATGCATCGCGCATTGCCAGGCCGTTCATGACAGTCGCCAGCATACCCATATGGTCGCCTACAACACGATTCATGCCCGCCTGTGCGAGGCCAGCGCCACGGAACAGGTTACCGCCGCCGATCACAACGCCTACCTGAATGCCGAGTTCGACCAGCTCTTTCACTTCCTGAGCCATACGATCTAATACACTCGCGTCGATACCAAAACCTTCACTACCCTGCAGGGCTTCGCCACTGAGTTTGAGCAGGATACGTTGATAAACGGGTTTCGCATTGGTAGCCATGGTGTCTGTCCTAGAAGCAATGTGTCTTAATGGATAGTCGGTCTTTACATCATAGCGCGGTCTGAATGACGATACGTACAATGTAATAGGAATATGGGGCTGGATAAAACGGAACCGCCCTTTCGCAGCGGTTCCATTTTGGGTGTATCAGGTACTGATTAAGACTTGTTGGTCATTGCTGCAACTTCAGCAGCAAAGTCAGTCTCAACTTTCTCGATACCTTCGCCCACTTCAAAGCGGATGAAGTTAGTCACGTCAGCGTTGTGCTCTTTCAGAACCTGGCCCACAGATTTGCTTGGGTCGATAACGAAAGGCTGACCAGTCAGAGAAACTTCGCCGGTGAATTTCTTCATGCGGCCTTCAACCATTTTCTCTGCGATTTCTTTTGGCTTGCCAGATTGCATCGCGATGTCCAGCTGAACCTGGTACTCTTTTTCGACTACGTCAGCAGACACATCTTCAGGCTTAACGAATTCTGGTTTGCTTGCTGCAACGTGCATCGCAACTTGTTTAACCAGTTCTTCATCAGCGCCGGTAGCAGCAATCAGAACACCGATACGTGCGCCGTGCAGGTAGCTACCCAGTACATCGCCTTCCAGGATCGCAACGCGACGGATGTTGATGTTCTCACCGATTTTAGCAACCAGCTGAATACGCTCTTCTTCGAACTGAGCTTTCAGGACTTCAACATCAGTCACTTTGCCTGCAACAGCAGCGTCCAGCACTTTGTCAGCGAATGCCTGGAAACCACCATCTTTAGCCACGAAGTCAGTCTGGCAGTTAACTTCCAGAATCACGCCGAAGTTGCCTTCGATTTTGGTTTTGATCACGCCGTCAGCAGCAACGTTGCCTGCTTTTTTCGCAGCTTTGATCGCGCCAGATTTACGCATGTTTTCGATTGCCAGCTCGATGTCGCCATTTGCTTCAACCAGAGCTTTCTTACAATCCATCATGCCCGCGCCAGTACGTTCGCGCAGTTCTTTTACCAGGGCAGCGGTAATATCAGCCATTGTATTTTCCTCGATTATCTCAGGGCAAAAAAGTATTTTGCGGTGAGATATTTCTCGCATTTAAGATAAGCAAAGGGGGCCAATAAAGGCCCCCTAACCAACATATTTCAATACCTGGTTAATAAGGGCTCTGCTGAGCTTGCCTTATTATTCAGCTTCTACGAAGCTTTCTTCTGCCTGAACAGCCAGATCTTGCGAACGGCCTTCACGGACAGTGGCAGCAACAGCGCTCAGGTACAGATTTACTGCACGGATTGCGTCATCGTTACCAGGGATAACAAAGTCAACGCCATCCGGATCGGAGTTGGTATCAACAATGGAGAATACCGGGATACCCAGGTTGTTAGCTTCTTTGATTGCGATGTGTTCGTGATCAGCGTCGATAACGAACAGAGCATCAGGAAGACCACCCATATCCTTGATACCACCCAGGCTGTTTTCCAGCTTAGCCAGTTCGCGAGTACGCATCAGCGCCTCTTTCTTGGTCAGCTTCTCGAAAGTGCCGTCCTGAGACTGAACTTCCAGATCTTTCAAACGTTTGATGGACTGACGAACGGTTTTCCAGTTAGTCAGCATGCCGCCCAACCAGCGATGGTTCACGAAGAACTGGTCGCAGTTGTGTGCAGCTTCTTTTACCGCTTCGCTTGCTGCGCGTTTAGTACCAACGAACAGGATCTTACCTTTACGGGAGGAGATCTTCTGCAACTCAGCCAGAGCTTCGTTGAACATTGGAACAGTTTTCTCAAGGTTGATGATGTGAACCTTGTTACGAGCGCCGAAGATGAATGGCTTCATTTTCGGGTTCCAGTAACGGGTTTGGTGACCGAAGTGAACACCGGCCTTGAGCATGTCGCGCATGGAAACAGTTGCCATGATAAAACCTCTATTAAGTAGTTGGGGTTATGCCTCCACGTATCCCATACAACCGACCCTGTAGAACGAATTCCCAGGGCACCCCGGCGTATGTGTCGATACGTGTGTGTTATTACTTACGTTAATAAGTACACAATGAGTGATTTTGGCTTTAATCCCTCAGCGTCGTAAGACTCAGAGCGGATTGCCGGCGCGCTTTATACCATAAATAACGGCCCGGCAGCAACTTTTGTTCACCGGATTGCTCTCCGGGAAATGATAGTTTGGCAGCAAATATCAGGGCTGATACCATAAGCCACAGCTAATTATTGACGACATCGGTGTAGAAATAAAGCACACCTGATGCACAGAACCTGCAGGACAACACATGGCTATTTCAATCAAAACCCCTGAAGATATCGAAAAAATGCGCGTGGCGGGCCGTCTGGCCGCGGAAGTGCTGGAAATTATTGAGCCTTTCGTCAAGCCGGGCGTAAGCACCGGCGAGCTGGATCGCATTTGTGCCGATCATATCGTGAACAAACAACAGGCGGTTTCTGCCTGTCTGGATTACCACGGTTTCCCGAAATCCGTGTGTATCTCCGTTAACGAAGTGGTGTGCCACGGCATTCCGAGCGAAGATAAAATCCTTAAAGATGGCGATATCGTCAACATTGACGTGACCGTCATTAAAGACGGTTTCCACGGTGACACTTCAAAAATGTTCATCGCGGGTAAACCCACAATCCTTGGCGAACGCCTGTGCCGCATCACCCAGGAAAGCCTGTATATCGCGCTGCGCATGATCAAGCCGGGTATCCGCCTGCGCACGCTGGGTAAAGAGATCCAGAAGTTCGTGGAAGCCGAGAAATTCTCGGTGGTACGCGAATATTGCGGTCATGGCATCGGTGAAGGTTTCCACGAAGAACCTCAGGTTCTGCATTACGATGCGGATGACGGCGGCGTGGTGTTGCAGGCGGGGATGGCGTTCACGGTTGAACCTATGGTCAACGCGGGCGATTACCGTATCCGCACCATGAAAGACGGCTGGACAGTAAAAACTAAAGATCGCAGCTTGTCGGCTCAGTACGAGCATACTATTGTGGTGACAGATAACGGTTGTGAAATTATGACGCTGCGTAAGGATGACACCATCCCGGCTATTCTGACGCACGACTAACAGTCACCCGCTCTGCGGAGAGGGTATAAATCTGTGAATCAAACCGGCGAAAGCCGGTTTTTTTATCTTTCACGTTTATTGGTCTCTCACGTGTAGGGCTGCGCACCCATGATTGAAAACTTCTCTGCTGAAAAGAACCTGCAACTGCAAACCCCGCAGGATCTCACCCGCACTTTTCCGCCACAGCCCGCGTCCCCTTCTGTTTATCCGGATGACGATTTAAACCGTCAGAGCCTGAAACAGCACATGGAACAGTTTCAGGCGTGGCTGGCGGATGCCTTCAATGCGGGGCAACGGGCGGAAGAGCTGGTGGATGCCCGGACGCATTACATCGATCAGCTGTTGCAACGTCTGTGGACGTTCTACGGCTTCGACAATATTCCTGAAACCGCGATGGTTGCCGTGGGCGGTTACGGACGTGGTGAGCTGCATCCTTTATCTGATATCGACGTGCTGGTGCTCAGTCAGAAACGCCTTAACGATGAACAGGCATTGCGGATTGGCGAACTGATTACCTTGCTGTGGGACCTCAAGCTGGAAGTCGGTCACAGCGTGCGTACGCTGGAAGAGTGTCTGCTGGAAGGGCTGGCCGATTTAACGGTAGCCACCAACCTGATCGAATCCCGTCTGATTTGCGGCGATGTCGCGCTGTTTCTCAGCATGCAGAAGCACATTTTCAGCGACGGATTCTGGCCTTCGCCAAACTTTTTCCGCGCCAAAATTGATGAACAGAATGAACGTCATCAGCGTTATCACGGCACCAGTTATAACCTTGAGCCGGACATCAAAAGCAGCCCCGGCGGCCTGCGCGACATTCACACGATTCTGTGGGTCGCCCGCCGTCATTTTGGCGCGACATCGCTCGATGAAATGGTAGCGTTTGGTTTTCTGACCAAAGCCGAGCGCAACGAACTGCTCGAATGCCAGAGTTTCCTGTGGCGCATCCGTTTTGCGCTGCATTTGCTGCTGCCCCGCTACGACAACCGTCTGCTGTTTGACCGTCAGCAAAGCGTGGCGCAACTGCTGCAATATCAGGGCGAAGGCAACCAGCCTGTCGAACGCATGATGAAGGATTTCTACCGCATGACCCGCCGGGTCGGCGAGCTGAATCAGATGTTATTGCAGTTGTTCGATGAGGCGATTCTGGCCATAGGCCCGAATGAGAAACCGCGCCCGCTGGATGACGATTTCCAGTTGCGTGGTGATCTGATTGATCTGCGCGACAGCACGCTCTTTGAGCGCCGTCCGGAAACCATTATCAGCATGTTCCATCTGATGGTGCGCCACCGTGAAATCAAAGGTATCTATTCCACCACCGTGCGCCTGCTGCGCCATGCACGCCGCCATCTCAAAGAGCCGCTGTGCATGATCCCGCAGGCGCGCGAGCTGTTTATGGGTATCCTGCGCCATCCCGGTGCAGTCTCGCGTGCGCTTGTGCCGATGCATCGCCACAGCGTGTTGTGGGCGTATATGCCGCAATGGGGACAAATCGTCGGGCAGATGCAGTTTGATTTGTTCCACGCCTACACCGTGGATGAACACACGATCCGCGTGCTGCAAAAACTGGAAAGTTTTGCCCATGAAGAGACGCGGCCAAAGCATCCTTTGTGCGTGGAATTGTACCCGCGCCTGCCGCAGCCTGAATTGTTGTTAATGGCGGCGTTGTTCCACGATATCGCCAAAGGCCGTGGCGGCGATCACTCCATTCTCGGCGCGCAGGATGTGCTGGAATTTGCTGAGCTGCACGGGCTGAACTCCCGCGAAACCCAGCTGGTGTCGTGGCTGGTTCGCTGTCATTTGCTGATGTCGGTCACGGCACAGCGGCGCGATATTCAGGATCCTAACGAAATTCAGCAGTTCGCTGCCGAAATGCAAAGCGAAGTGCGTCTGCGTTATCTGGTCAGTCTGACCGTGGCGGATATCTGCGCCACCAACGAAACCTTATGGAACAGCTGGAAACAGAGCCTGATACGCGAACTGTATTTTGCCACTGAAAAACAGCTGCGCCGCGGTATGCAAAACACGCCGGATCTGCGCGAACGTGTGCGCCATCACCGTCTGCAGGCACTGGCATTGCTGCGCATGGATAACATTGATGAAGAAGCGCTGCACCGGATCTGGAGCCGTTGCCGGGCGGATTATTTCCTGCGTCACTCGCCGAATCAGCTGGCGTGGCATGCAAGACATCTGCTGGAGCATGACTCCACCAAACCGCTGGTGCTGGTCAGCCGTCAGGCAACACGCGGAGGGACGGAGATCTTTATCTGGAGTCCCGACCGCCCGTATCTGTTTGCCACCGTTGCCGGTGAGCTGGACAGGCGCAATCTGAGCATTCATGACGCGCAAATTTTCACCAACCGCGACGGCATGGCGATGGACACCTTTATCGTGCTCGAGCCGGACGGCAGCCCGCTGGCACAGGATCGCCATGAAGCGATACGTTACGCGCTGGAACAGTCCATGACACAAGCGTATCAGCCGCCACGGGCACGACGTCCTTCGCCAAAACTGCGGCATTTCAGCGTACAGACGGAAGTGAGTTTCCTGCCAACGCATACGGATCGCCGGACGTATATGGAACTGGTGGCGCTCGATCAGCCCGGCCTGCTGGCCCGCGTCGGGGAAGTGTTCTCTGATCTCGGGCTTTCGCTGCACGGTGCGCGAATCTCCACCATCGGCGAACGCGTAGAGGACTTATTTATTCTGGCAAATGGCGAGCGTCGCGCGCTGGATAAGCAAACCCGCCAGGAAATCACACGCCGATTAACTGAGGCACTCAACCCTGGCGATAAAATGTGATACAAGTACCACTATCTTTTAAAACCAATTCAGGAAAGAGAACAGGATGCAGCAACTACAAACCGTTATTGAACAAGCCTTCGAGCGCCGTGCGGACATCACCCCGGCTAACGTTGACAGCGTAACGCGCGACGCCATCACTCAGGTTATCAGCAAAATCGACAGCGGCGAATTGCGCGTGGCTGAGAAGATTGATGGCGAATGGGTGACGCATCAGTGGCTGAAGAAAGCGGTACTGCTCTCGTTCAGAATCAATGACAACCAGGTAATGGAAGGCGGTGAAAGCCGTTACTTCGATAAAGTGCCAATGAAATTCGCTGACTACGACGAAGCGCGTTTCCAGCGTGAAGGTTTCCGCGTGGTGCCCCCGGCTGCCGTGCGTAAAGGCGCATTCATTGCCCGCAACACCGTGCTGATGCCTTCCTACGTCAACATCGGCGCTTACGTTGATGAAGGCACCATGGTAGACACCTGGGCGACTGTCGGCTCTTGCGCGCAGATCGGTAAAAACGTACACCTGTCCGGCGGCGTGGGCATCGGCGGCGTGCTGGAGCCCTTGCAGGCTAACCCGACCATCATCGAAGACAACTGCTTCATCGGCGCACGTTCAGAAATCGTTGAAGGCGTGATCGTTGAAGAAGGCTCTGTGATTTCCATGGGCGTTTACATCGGTCAGAGTACCAAAATTTATGACCGCGAAACCGGCGAAGTGCATTACGGTCGCGTGCCGGCTGGCTCGGTAGTGGTTTCCGGTAACCTGCCGTCCAAAGACGGTAAATACAGCCTGTACTGCGCGGTTATCGTCAAGAAAGTGGATGCAAAAACCCTGGGCAAAACCGGCCTGAATGAGTTATTGCGTACCATCGACTAAGATTAAAAATAGCGGGTATCAGTTACCCGCTATTTTTTTATCTTGCTGATGGCAAATTGTGTCATTAATCAACGATTCGAATTCTTCTTCGGTTCATCATGACCGTTAAATATTCTCCTAAACGAAGGTAGCGCTATGTATGACAATCTGAAAAGCCTGGGCATTAATAATCCCGACGATATTGATCGTTACAGCCTGCGTCAGGAGGCCAATAACGACATTCTGAAGATCTATTTCCGCAGAGATAAAGGCGAGTTTTTTGCAAAAAGCGTGAAGTTTAAATACCCGCGCCAGCGCAAAACCATCGTTGCCGACAACGCAGGGCAAGGCTACAAAGAAATCCATGAAATCAGCCCGAACCTGCGTTATGTCATTGATGAGCTGGATCAGATTTGTCAGCGCGATCAGGTGGAAGTGGATCTGAAACGTAAAATTCTTGATGACCTGCGTCATCTCGAATCCGTGGTGGCGAATAAAATTTCTGAGATTGAATCTGATCTGGAAAAACTCACCAACGGTCGCTGATAAATTCCGCAGGGAATACGTTGAATACAAAAAAGGTCAGGCATTTGCCTGACCTTTTTAATTGCGCGAAACCGGAGAACAGCGGCTTTTTATTTCAGCAACTGGCCCCATTTTTCTACCCACGGGATAGCAACAGTTTCCGGCTCGGCGGTTTCCATGGCATCGATTTCCAGCATTTCGCCCACGCGTGATGCGCCCTGCTCCTGCAATAAATCATCCAGCTTATGACCACCGCCGCAGAAATGATCGTAACTGATGTCGCCCAGCGCAATCATGCCGTAACGCAGTTCCGGCTGATAACCCACGGTGTCGCGGATCGCCACATACAGCGGCGCGATGCTGTCCGGCAAATCGCCCTGACCGGTGGTGGATGTCACGATCAGCACAAAGTGATGACGGTAATACTGCCAGGCTTCCAGCGTGCCTTCTTCAAACAGTTTCACGTCATGGCCCTGGCCTTTCAGCACGGTTTCCGCTTCTTCTGCGACGAGTAACGCATTGCCGTATACCGTACCGACAAAAATTCCGACTTCTGCCATGAGCTTCACTCCTGTGTGATGGTCGCTCCCCCGCCAAAATATCGTGCGGAGATCTTAAATTTGTTCATTATCCTGACGGCAAGTTTCAGCAAACTCAACCCTTTCAAGCTCAGGGATTTTCCCCTGCCAGCCAAACTGCGTCACCACGTTTTGCCAGCGGTGATCCCAGCGGGCGTGCAGCGATAATAATTCGCCGGTCACCGGATGTGGCAGTTGCATATGGCTGGCGTGAAGCATCAATCCTGAACAGCCGAAATGCTGCGTCATGCCGCGGTTTTGCTTTAAATCACCATGGGCGCTGTCACCGATAATCGGATGGCGCAAATGCGACATATGCCGGCGCAGTTGGTGTTTACGGCCGGTGTCCGGTTTCAGTTCCATCAGGCTGTAGCGGGCCGTGTCATAACGCCCGACCGCCACCGGCATTTCCACCTGCGCCACCACGCGATAATGCGTGACGGCGGGCTGTGGCGCTTTATCCGGGTTAGCAAACTTATCCGCGATTTTATCCAGCTCTTCGGTCAGCGCGTAATCAAGGGTGCCGTCCTGCGGCACATATCCGCGCACCACGGCGTGATACGTCTTGCTCATCTGGTTATTTTCAAACTGCTGCGACAGCAAACGCGCCACGTCGCTGGACAGCGCCAGCAGTAAAACGCCGGATGTCGGCTTATCCAGCCGGTGAACCGTAAACACATGCTGACCAATCTGGTCACGCAATGTCTGCATCACAAACACCGTTTCATGCCGGTCGAGCCAGCTGCGATGAACCAGCATGCCCGCAGGTTTATTCACTGCGACCAGATGTTCGTCCTGATACAAAATTTCCAGCATGTCAGTCTTCTATATTCAGCAAATCGTCGAGGCGTTGCAGCTGGGTCAGCAAACGGATTGCTTCCGGCATCGCGACTTCAAAATAGGGGGTGATAGCAAAACGGGTGGGCAGTGCCGCATCGGCTTCCAGCAAGGCGTACATGCGCGGGATCAGCACCCACTGCAACCATTGCTCAGCCGACAGGGTATCCACGGAGAACGGCTCTTTGCTTTCAAAGGCTTCCGGTTCCGGCGGCGTGGCATGCCACAATTTGTCATCGCGCATGGCCTGCTCGATGTCTTCTAAAATCTGGCGAACCTGGTTTTCTGTATTCATCAATGACTCTCTTCGTTCATGGCCCCGGGCAGCCTCCGCCAGGGGCGCAAAGCATAACATTGAAGGACTGATGCCCCAACTTTCTGCATCGTATCCATTTTATCTATTCAACCATAAGATTTTCATGGTGGCGATAAACGCCCGATACGGGCAAACTACCGCCACTTTTTTCTTTACAGATGTGTCCTCATGTCCGCAAAACACACTCAAAAAGCCCATGCAACACCCGCCAAAGCCATGCTGGCCTCCGTCACCGGCTACGCCATGGACGGTTTCGATTTACTGATCCTCGGTTTCATGCTCCCGGCCATCACCAGCGAATTTGGCCTGTCATCCTCACAAAGCGGTTCACTGGTGACCTGGACGCTAATTGGCGCGGTGCTGGGCGGCGTGATTTTTGGTCCGATCAGCGACCGTTTCGGCCGTATCCGCGTCCTGACTTTCACTATCCTGATGTTCTCCCTGTTCACCGGTTTGTGTGCCTTTGCACAAGGTTACTGGGATTTACTGATTTACCGCACGCTGGCCGGTGTCGGGCTGGGCGGTGAATTTGGGATCGGCATGGCGCTGATCGCAGAAGCCTGGCCTGCCGAAAAACGCAACCGTGCCTCGGCGTACGTCGGCATGGGCTGGCAGCTCGGCGTGTTAATGGCGGCCTTCCTGACGCCACTTCTGCTCGGTATTATCGGCTGGCGCGGCATGTTCCTGGTCGGTCTGCTGCCCGCGCTGGCGTCTTTCCTGATCCGCCGGACAATGGGCGAACCGGAAGCTTTCGTAAAAAGCGCCACCGCCAGCAATGACGGCTCTCTGTTCAGCCGCATTAAATTACTGTTCCGCGATAAAACCACCACCAAAGCCAGCCTCGGTATTCTGATCCTCTGTTCCGTGCAGAACTTTGGCTATTACGGACTGATGATCTGGATGCCAAGTTACCTGTCGAAAAACTTTGGTTTTTCGCTGACCAAATCCGGCCTGTGGACCGCCGTAACAGTGATCGGCATGACCTTTGGCATCTGGTTGTTCGGCATGTTGTCGGATCGTTTCCCGCGCTGGAAAATCTTCCTGATTTATCAGATTGGTGCAGTCGTGATGGTGGTGTGTTACGCACAACTGACTGACCCGACGCTGATGTTATTCGCGGGCGCGCTGATGGGCATGTTTGTGAATGGCATGATTGGCGGTTACGGCGGGCTGATTTCCGATCTCTATCCGGTGCGTGTCCGGGCGACGGCGCAAAATCTGTTATTTAACCTTGGACGCGGTGTCGGCGGTTTTGGTCCGCTGGTGATCGGCATGCTGGTGGCGCAGGTGTCATTTACCGCGGCCATTACTTTGCTGGCGGCAATTTATCTGCTGGATATTTTCGCAACGTTATTCCTGTTACCGAAAAAGCAGGGACAGGATGATGTATTAGGGGCAATAGGCTGACAGGGGGAGTGTCCGGCGGGAAAATTTTATTGAGACAAAAAGTTGGGGGCACTGTTTACACAGTGCCCCCGGTTCGTTTTATAGCAATCCAGCTACCTAAGTGCTCCCTGCTCAATCCCTGAAAACTTTTCCTGCGGTTATCCTAACCGGCTGTCCTTCGCATCGTCCAACTTTCATCCTGACGGTCTGTCCTAAGTCATCCTGACTGAAATCCCTTGGTCATCTGTGACCCGCTCAGCTTCCTTTGTGAGCTCTCTTCTCCGTCCTGGAGGTGTCCCTGGTTTCGTCCTGAAACATCCTGGCATAATCCGATGCCGTCCTGACTCTTCCTGAGTCGTCCCCTTCTTGATGAATCAGCCATCATCCTGATGTTCTGTTTCATGCTTCCTTTCTGCCCGACTAGAATCGTTGATTTCGCCCTTCCGGGCAAGACAGGCTGTAAGCCATATTCAGGGGGCGTAAGCCGCCTCACACCCCATTTAAAACCTAAATTATTGTTTTTTAATAGTTAACACATTTACCGCAGAAGATAATTAAGTCAAATTAGCGAGATCTCTTACAGCCTTTGTGAGAGATCTCTCACACGCTTGTGAGCCATTTGTGCTCTGCGGGATGGGGTGTTCAACGGATATAAATCAGGCGGGGTAAACAGCGGTCAGCATTGTAAGAAATTCTGGCAACGATGGCGAGAGTATAGTGCGTTTTTTACTGCCGAATTGTTCGAGCAGCACATTGCCGGTCACATTGCATAACGAGACCATATCCAGCTCAGAATCGGTGGTCGCCAGAAAGACCGTTGGCGTCAGTTTCAGCCGCTTTTGCGTCACCAGATGGCCGATCAGATTTTCCTGCAAGCGGGTGAAATCATCCTCGCTCCAGACCTGCAATAACGTCAGCGCATTTCCCTGCCAGCTGGCGGTCATGTCACCGGCATATTGCGTGGTGTAAAACGCATGGGCTTCGGGACGCAATTGTAATTCCAGCGCGCGCTCCACATTTTGCAGCGTTGCTTCCGGGATAAACGTCTGCGTCAGCCAGTAAACCTTATCTTCCTCCGTTTTCACCACACAAGGTGACGCCATACCCAAAAGGGCTTCGCTGGCGGGCGGCATGCCGGTTTCCTGTTGCCAGAGATCGACATAACGCTGAGTAAATTCACGCAATGCTACAGAAACTTCAGACTCCATAATTCTCTCATCTTCCGGTAAGGCTGGGGTAAACTAGGGATTATTCTTTATTGTACCTATTTCGTAAGGTGACAGCATGTCCTCATATCAGGATAACCCCGCCCTGGCGCAACTGACGCTGGGTAAAAGTACGGCTTATGTCGATCACTACGACGCGTCTTTATTACAGGCCGTGCCACGCAGCATGAACCGCGAACCCCTGGGTTTATACCCTGACAACCTGCCCTTTCATGGCGCAGATATCTGGACGCTGTATGAACTGTCGTGGCTCAATGCTAAAGGGTTGCCGCAGGTTGCCGTGGGCGAAATCAGTCTGAATGCTAACAGCCAGAACCTGATCGAGTCCAAAAGCTTCAAGCTCTATCTGAACAGTTTCAACCAGACGGTATTCCCGGACTGGCAGTCCGTGCAGGAAACCTTAACCCGCGATTTAAGCGCCTGCGCACAAGGTGATGTTACGGTAACTGTCAGCCGCCTGTCGGAGATTGAAGGCTCACCGGTCGGACATTTTGACGGCGTTTGCATCGATGATCAGGACATTGAAATCGACAGTTACGAATTCAGCACGGATTATCTGGCGACGGCCAAAGGCGAGGATATCGTTGAAGAATCACTGGTCAGCCATCTGCTGAAATCCAATTGCCTGATCACCCATCAGCCTGACTGGGGTTCCGTGCAAATCCAGTATCGCGGCCCGAAAATCGACCGCGAAGCTTTGCTGCGCTATCTGGTGTCGTTCCGCCATCACAACGAATTCCACGAACAATGTGTCGAACGCATCTTCAATGATCTTCTGCGCTTCTGCCAGCCGGAAAAGCTTGCCGTCTATGCGCGGTATACACGCCGCGGCGGTCTGGACATCAACCCATGGCGATCCAACTTCCCGTTTGAACCTGCAACAGCGAGACTTGTCAGACAATAATGCGAGACGTTGCTCAAGATCTGAGCTAACGCTCTGTCAGCATTGGTAAAAGCCTGATGACGCGGTTACTGTTAATCACAGACGGCGCAAAAAACATGATCCGAAAAATCATGCGCCGTCATCAGGTAGCAGAACTAATCACTGCACCCGTTGGTGTCAAGGAGCAACTTTGATTACACATATCAGCCCGTTAGGCTCAATGGATTTGTTGTCGCAGCTGGAAGTGGACATGCTTAAACGCACCGCGAGCAGCGACCTGTACCGACTTTTCCGGAATTGTTCTCTGGCCGTGCTTAACAGCGGCAGCCAGACTGACAGCAGTAAAGAACTCCTCGATCGTTACGAAAGCTTTGATATCAATGTGCTGCGCAGAGAGCGTGGCGTGAAACTTGAACTGGTGAATCCGCCGGAAGATGCATTTGTTGATGGCCGGATTATCCGCTCGTTGCAGGCCAACCTGTTTGCCGTCCTGCGCGATATCCTCTTCGTCAGCGGGCAAATCGACAACGCCGGTCGCTACCAGAATCTGAATACCGAAAATTCAGCGCATCTGACCAACCTGGTGTTTTCTATTTTACGCAACGCCCGCGCCCTGCATCTGGATGAAGATCCGAACATGGTGGTCTGCTGGGGCGGCCATTCCATCAATGAAATCGAATACCAGTACGCCCGTAACGTCGGCAGCCAGCTGGGATTGCGCGAACTGAACATTTGTACCGGCTGTGGGCCGGGTGCGATGGAAGCGCCGATGAAAGGCGCCGCCGTGGGTCACGCGCAGCAGCGCTACAAAGCCGGACGCTTTATCGGCATGACCGAGCCTTCGATTATTGCCGCCGAGCCACCGAATCCGCTGGTTAACGAACTGATCATCATGCCGGATATCGAAAAACGGCTTGAGGCGTTCGTACGCATTGCCCACGGGATCATTATTTTCCCGGGCGGCGTGGGCACGGCAGAAGAATTGCTGTATCTGCTGGGCATTCTGATGGATCCGGAAAACAGCGATCAGGTTTTACCGCTGATCCTCACTGGCCCGAAAGAAAGCGCCGACTATTTCCACGTTCTCGATGCCTTCATTAAAGAGACGCTGGGTGAGGAAGCCTGTAAGTTCTACACCATCATTATCGACGATCCGACCGAAGTCGCCCGTCAGATGAAACACGCTATGCCGCTGGTGAAAGAGAACCGCCGTAACAGCGGTGATGCCTACAGCTTCAACTGGTCGATTCGTATTGCGCCTGATTTACAGCATCCGTTCGAGCCAAATCACGAAAATATGGCGAACCTGAATCTTTATCCAAACCAGCCGCCACAGGAACTGGCCGCTGCCCTGCGCCGCGCCTTCTCCGGGATTGTGGCCGGTAACGTCAAAGAATTTGGGATCCACGCCATCGAAAAACACGGGCGCTTCAAACTGCACGGTGACCCGGCCTTAATGAAAAAAATGGACAGCCTGCTGCAAGGTTTTGTCGCACAGCACCGCATGAAATTGCCGGGCAGCGCGTACATCCCTTGTTATGAGATTTGTGCCTGACCGACTGAATATACGGCCAGTCACACTTCTGAAGCAGATCTAAGGGCGACGCGAGTCGCCTTTATTATGGAGATTATCATGGCTATACATCTGCTGATTATCGATGCCCTGAACCTGATCCGCCGGATCCATGCGGTGCAGGGCTCGCCTTGTCTGGTGACCTGCCAGAATGCCATCGGGCAACTGATCCAACATACACAACCCACTCATGCCGTCGCCGTGTTCGATGAAGACGACCGCGCCGACAGCTGGCGTCATCAGTGCCTGCCGGACTACAAAGCCGGACGTTCACCGATGCCGGACAACCTGTTCGCGGAAATGCCCAGCCTGAAAGCCGGTTTCGAAGCACAGGGCATCGCCTGCTGGCACTCGGCGGGGAATGAAGCCGATGATCTGGCGGCGACGCTGGCAGCAAAAGTGTCGGCGGGCGGTCATCAGGTCACTATCGTTTCAACGGACAAAGGTTACTGTCAGTTACTGGCACCGAATATCCAGATCCGCGATTACTTCCAGAAACGCTGGCTGGATATGCCTTTTGTGCAGGAAACCTTTGGTGTATTGCCGCACCAGCTGACCGACTACTGGGGACTGGCGGGGATCAGCAGCAGCAAAATTCCGGGCGTGCCGGGCATTGGCCCGAAAACAGCGGTCACCTTGCTGACGCAAACTGGCTCGCTGGATGCGCTTTACGACAATCTGGAAGGCGTGCCGGAAAAATGGCGTCATAAGCTGGAGGAGCACCGGGAACTGGCCTATGCCTGCAAACGGGTGTCGACGCTGCAAACCGACGTCGCGCTGGACGGCAACTTACAGCAACTGCGCCTGCCATAAAAAAAGCGCTTCTCAAAAGGAAGCGCTCAGGAAAGATACTCTGAATAATCCGAGTGGCAGGAAGGCGGCAGGGTGAACACACGCAGCCAACGCATCAGCAACCCGAAGTATGACCAGTATCAGCGATCGCGCTCATCGCGACGTCCGCCAATTGCCGACCAGAAACGGCGAATGTGCACAGTGACTTCTTCGCGATCGTGATATAGCTGTTTGGCGAAGATCTCGGCATTCACGCCATTTTCTTTAAGACGTTCGTCGATGCGCTCAAGAATGTTCGACACTTCTTCGTAACGCTTTTTCATCGGCAGCTTCAGGTTGAAAATTGCCTCACGGCACCAGCCGTTGACCAGCCAGTCACACATCAGTGCCGCCACTTTCGCCGGTTTTTCTACCATGTCACACACCAGCCAGTAGTTCTTTGTACTGGTGGATTTATAGCGGAAGCCATCTTCACGCAGATGGATCACCTGACCGGTTTCCATCAGGCTTGGTGCCATCGGGCCGTTATCGATGGCCGTTACCATCATGCTGCGTTGTGTCAGCTGATAGGTCCAGCCGCCCGGACACGCGCCCAAATCGACGGCGTACATGCCGCTTGCCAGACGCTCATCCCACTCATCGGCAGGAATAAAGACGTGGAAAGCTTCTTCCAGTTTCAGCGTTGAACGGCTTGGCGCTTCGGAAGGGAATTTCAGGCGCGGGATCCCCATATAGAACGGTGAATTGTTATTACTGTAGGAATACCCGACATAACAGCAACCCGGCGCAATGAAGAACACATGGACGACAGGGCGCAACGCATTCTCTTTCTTGCCCAGAACCTTACGTTCACGCATCGCAGCACGCAGCGGCACCGTCAGTTTGCGACAGAACTTGGTCAGTTCTTTACTTTCATTGGTGTCCGGCACTTCCACGCGCAACTCGCCACCGTTGGTGATCACGTTCTGGACCATGCCGACGATCGGAGAAACGCGATCTTCCGGCGGTAAATCTTTCAGCAATTCACCGACCACAATTAACTGACGGGCAAAAATCAGTTCGCGGAACGGCAAATTCTTCGCAATCTTGTCAGCATCATCCGGCTGATAACATTCAAACAGCACATATCCGCTGTTTTCTTTTACGCGGGCAAACCCGAAGATTTCCATCTTCGCGGCTTTGTCGGTAATTTCTGCTGCGCATTCTTTTTCAAAACCCTGACGGCAGTAGAGAGCAACTTTATTCATGGCGTTCGGCCTTTTTCTTCAGGCGCAATGCGCCGATCAACAACAAAATCCAACCGACCAGGAACAAGGTACCGCCAATCGGAGTGACAAAAACGAATAAACGGAGATGTGACAGCGCCAGACAATAGAGGCTGCCGCTGAATAAAACGGTTCCCAGCGCTAAAAAGGCGCTGCTCCAGTAGAACCACACATTGCGCTGGCGCTGCATCGCAACACCCAGAATCATCACCGCCAGCGTATGAATACTTTGATAAGTTAACCCGGTATGGATCCATGCCATTTCCGCTTCGCCGAGCGACTGGCTCAACACGTGTGCGCCAAAGGCTCCGAAAGCGACATAAATAAAGCCGCTGATGGCGGCAAAGATCAACATTGAACGACTGGTCATTATGCGTTACCTGTTATCATTATGTGCCGATAAAACCCTGACAAAACAGTCATATCGACAGACTTACAACTTTCTATCCCCGGCGATCTGGCCTTATGCCTGATCGAAACGAAAACGCAGTTTTTCCTGCTCGCTGGCTGCGCGGGCGAGGATCCACTGACGAAAGGCGGCTATTTTACCCAGTTCTGCCTGACTGTCATGACAAACCAGATAAAAAGCATTTTTGCTGATCAACACTTCACTGAACGGACACACCAGACGCCCGGCCTCAATTTCAGTCTGCGCCATAACATTATTCACCAGCGCGATGCCCTGCCCGTGAACCGCCGCCTGCACCACCATCGCACTGTGGCTGAAAATCGGCCCCTGCTGCACATTCACTTGCTGCAAACCCAGTTGCTTGGTGTAAGCCAGCCAGTCGCGGCGGGAAGCGTCATGCAGTAACGTGTGATGGCTTAAATCGGCCGGTTCCTTCAGCGGATTATCGCCCATCAGCAAAGAGGGAGAACAAACGGGCAGTAAATATTCCGCATATAAACGCTCTGCCCGTAACCCCGGCCAGTTGCCCCGGCCATGGAAAATGGCGACGTCAACATCGTCGGACAATTTGTCCTCTTCACGGTCGACAGCCTGAATGCGCACATCGATGCCCGGATAAGCTGAGTTAAAGCCAGACAATCTTGGCACCAGCCATTGAATCGCAAAGCTTGGCGGCAAACTGACGGTCAGCGCCCCTTTTGCACTGCGCGCCTGCAGTTTGCGCGTGGCTTCATTCAGGGATGAGAATATCTCTTTAATATCCAGATAATAGCTCTGCCCTTCTTCGGTCAGTAACAAAGACCGGTTTCGCCGCCGAAACAGTTTTAGCCCTAAAAAGTCCTCAAGTGACTTAATCTGGTGGCTAACAGCGGCCTGCGTGACGAACAATTCCTCGGCAGCCTTAGTAAAACTAAGGTGGCGCGCTGCGGCATCAAACACCCGCAGTGAATTCAAAGGCGGTAAACGTTTTGACATAGAATGGATACTTCTTATTCGCCGGTAAGCGGAACGCCTGTCCGTGGGTTTAGATATTAGTTTTTTTAATCCGAGACATTATAATTTGTCCGTTGAGGATGTACAGGCAAAAACCTATAGTGGCGCCACTTCCTGAGCCGGAACGAAAAGTAGATTGGTATGAGGATGCTGAAATACTTTTGGCTTGTGGTTGTGATGTTGTGTTTGCAATTGTCTGGCAATCCGGACACGTAGCTTGAATGCTACAAACTTTTCACTTCCTGTACATTACCCTGTCTGTCCAAAGTGATTTTTTAGCACCGCAATTTGCGGTGCTTTTTTTTACCCTTTTTTTGCCGTTCATGCTGTGCGATGCGGGCAAAAGGGTCGTCAGGCGAGCGCATAATGTGACAAAACCGGCCACATCGCAAGAGGGGCCGGTTTTGTCATAAAGCACAGTGTGAGGTTACCTGAGCATCAGACTCAAGGTGTTCACATCGGGGATCAATTCCCTTCTGCCATTTCTTTGATTTCAGATTTATTGATCTGCTGCTTGTTGCCATACGCATCGGTATAACTGATCATACCGGTATCACTGTCCGTGCTCGGTTTGCCATCCGCAACAATGGTACGGCCATCGTTGGTATGCATCACGTAGTTGCTCGAACAGGCGGCAAGTGTTGTCGTCAGCAGTGCAGCAGAAATTACGGCGGCGATCTTCTTCATCATAGACTCCTTGCAGATTAAAATGCTTTAAATTCCTGGTAAGACTCCAGGCTAATGCTTCTAGTCATCGTAATTCAGCATAACAAACCTCTGATAAATTTCCAGGTAACCATTCCTAAAATGAATAAGTGGCTTGTGTTACAGATACACCTGTATTTCTCACTCAGGCCGAAGGATCCGATTTCGTATGACTGATTTTAATCCTGCTGATTTCCGTCAACAGTTTCCCGCGCTGTCTCAGGGGCAGTGTTATCTCGACAGCGCCGCCACAGCACTGAAACCGCAGGCCGTGATCGACGCCACCCTGAATTTCTATTCGCAGGAAGGCGCCACCGTTCACCGCAGCCAGCACCGGGCCGCGCAAAACCTGACTGAAACCTATGAACAGGCCAGAACGCTGACCGCACAATGGATTAACGCGCCGCGTTCTGAGGATATCGTCTGGACACGGGGGACCACAGAATCAGTCAATATGGTGGCACAAGGCTGGCTACGCCCGCGTTTACAGCCCGGCGATGAAATCATTGTCAGTCAGGCGGAACATCACGCGAACCTGATCCCGTGGCTTATCGTGGCTGAACAGTGTCAGGCGCAGGTCATCACGCTGCCGCTGGATACTGACGGCGTACCGGATGTTCAGGCGCTCCCTGCCCTGCTTAACAGCAAAACCCGCCTGCTGGCGCTGACGCAAATGTCGAATGTCACCGGCGGCATGCCCGATATTGCCCGCGCCATCGAACTGGCACACGCTAACGGCACGCCGGTGATGATCGATGGCGCACAAGGTGTGGTGCATTGTCCGCCGGACGTTCAGCAGCTGGATATCGACTTTTATGCCTTTTCCGGTCATAAGCTTTACGGGCCGACCGGTATCGGCGTGCTGTACGGCAAAACGGCATTACTTGAAAGCATGGCACCGTGGCAAGGCGGGGGCAAAATGCTGACCCTGGCATCCATGACGGGATTTATCCCTCAGGCGGTGCCGCATCGTTTCGAAGCCGGTACGCCAAATATTGCCGGAGTAATAGGAATGGCGGCCGCGCTGACCTGGCTGAAAGAGGTCGATATGCCCGCTGCCGAAGCGCATGCACAACGTCTTGCGACGCTGGCTGAACAGCAGCTTTCTGCACTTGAAGGTTTCCGCAGTTTCCGCTGTCAGAATTCATCGCTGCTGGCATTTGATATTGCCGGTGTGCATCACAGTGATCTGGTGGCGTTACTGGCAGAACAGGGGATTGCACTACGTGCCGGGCAACATTGCGCCCAGCCCCTGATGGAGGCGCTGGGCATCAGCGGAACATTGCGTGCCTCGTTCGCGCCTTATAATAATGAGCAGGACGTCACCCGGCTGGCCACGGCAGTTCACTATGCGCTCGACCTGCTGGCGGATTAACATCATTGAAGACTTCGAGGAACACCATGTCAGCGCCACATCCTTTCGGCCATGAGATCACTGAATCCTCACTGACGGAGAAATTCGCGTCATTCCGTCAGTGGGAAGATCGTTATCGTCAGTTAATCCTGCTGGCGAAATCGTTGCCACCGCTGGATCCGTCACTGAAAACACCCGACCACGAACTGTCTGGCTGTGAAAATCGCGTCTGGCTCGGTGCGGAAAAAACGGAGAACGGGACGATGCACTTCTATGGCGACAGTGAAGGGCGGATCGTCAAAGGTTTGCTGGCGGTTCTGCTGACCGCCGTGGAAGGCAAAACACCGCAAGAAATCTTAAAGCGGGATCCGCTGGCGTTGTTTGATGTTCTAGGTTTGCGGGAACAACTCAGCACCAGCCGTTCCAGCGGACTGAACGCGCTGGCAGAAGGCGTGATCGCCCTTGCCCGTCAGGCTGCCTGAGCCGCCTGACGCTGCGCTTTCGCCATCATTTTTTTCAGAACGTGAGACACGGCGACAAAACCAAAGGTGGCGGTGACCATCGTCGCCGCGCCGAAGCCGGACGCGCAATCCATCCGTTTCGGGCCTTCTGCCGTTGCCCGTGAAGCGCACACTGAGCCATCCGCCTGCGGGTACATCAGCGGTTCACTGGAAAAGACACAATCAATCCCCAGCTTCCCTTTACTGTTTTTCACCACGTTGAAATCATTTTTCAGCCGTTCGCGCAGTTTTGCCGCCAGCGGATCCTGAATGGTTTTCGCCAGATCCACGACGGAAATTTGTGTCGGGTCAATCTGTCCGCCCGCGCCGCCGGTAGTCACCACCGGGATTTTAAAACGGCGGCAATAGGCCAGCAGCGCCGCTTTTGGCCGCACACTGTCGATGGCATCAATCACATAGCTAAATCCCTGACTGAGCATCTCTACGTTGTCCGGCGTGATGAAATCGTCGATACAGGTCACCTTGCATTCCGGGTTAATCGCCAGAATACGCTGCGCCATGATTTCCGTTTTCGCCTGCCCGACATTTTCACGTAACGCGTGGATTTGCCGGTTGGTGTTGGTCACGCAGACATCATCCATATCAATCAGCGTGATCGCGCCAATTCCCGTACGGGCCAGCGCTTCCGCAGCCCATGACCCCACTCCGCCAATACCAATCACACAGACGTGAGCCTGTGAGAACAGCTCAAGCGATTGCTGGCCATAAAGCCGGGCAGTGCCGCCAAAGCGTTGCTGATAAGCGTCGGAGTATGTTGCTGTCATGAAAAAATAAACCTCAGTACGTTATGTCGAAATCTAGTTTGATGGTGCGTAAGCCGTGAACAGCGGTTTGCCGTTCTGCGCTGATTTTAACACCCAGACGCGCCCGTAGTGATTATAAAATCCTGCGGAATGTCCGGCGTCAGGGCCAATCCCCTGATACATATCGAAATGTTGTCCTTTTATCGCCCCGCCAACATCCAGCGCGACCATCAGGCGCATATGATATTTACCGGTGAACTTGCCTTTATCGTTAAGCTCCGGCACTTCTGCCAGCAACGTGGTGCCCGCCGGGATCAGCGAACGGTCAGACGCCACGGAGGCTTTGGCAATCAGCGGCACACCGCTGGCACCGCGCACCGGGGCGAAAGGCTCAGGTTTGAAGAACACGAAAGACGGGTTTTGCTCCAGCAGCTCACGCACCTCTGCCGGGCTGTGGGTATCTGCCCACTGGCGGATCGCCTGCATCGACATGTTCTCGCGCGCCACTTCGCCACGGTCAATCAGCACTTTGCCGATGCTGCGGTAAGCATGGCCGTTTTTACCGGCATAACCGAAGAACATAAACGGACGACCGTCGCCGTAATCAACATAGCCGCTGCCCTGCACTTCCATCATGAAGTTATCCATCAGGGAGTTAGTCCAGGCCACGACGTAGTTTTCGCTCAGCGCACCGGAGTAAATAGAGGCGCGATCCGGCAGACGTCCACGTTTAGGTGGCATCCGGTAAAGCGGGTACTGGAATTCGCCCTGACGGGTATAGCGTGCCTGCACCACCGGCGTGTAATAGCCGGTCAGTTGCACGTTACCAAAATTGTCGGCCCCTTCCATCTGATAGGCACTGATGCCGTACTGGCTCAGATTGCGGGTATCCGCGCCGGAGCGCAGCCACTGCTCGACGGCCTGAAAGGTGGTGTTATTGCGGCCATATAAAGAAGAAGAGGCGATCTGAACGGCGGCCACCTGATTGGAGTAATCCAGCGCATTCACCGGCTTGCCTGTGGCGTTCGGCTCATTCACGTATTCGAGCGCGTTATCCAGACGGCCATCCTTATATTGCTGACCCCGGTCAGTCGGTCGCGAAGAACAACCCGCCAGCACCGCCAGCACCAAACCACCCAGCAGATACTTACTCCAACGTCCTTTCATTATTGCCGCGCTCTCTTACTTTCAGGGAAATGACTGGCGAAACGATAACAAACGGACTATCAGAAAGGAATTGCCACAGTCGAAAAAAGTGTACTGAGCCAAATTGGACCTCAAACGGCCATTTTGTGGATAAAAAGCCAGCAACTAAGTGCTTTATTTGAATAAATTCAAAAAAGGGTTGCACGAAATCTCATGGGGAGTATAGTTCGCCTCCATCGGACGCGGGGTGGAGCAGCCTGGTAGCTCGTCGGGCTCATAACCCGAAGGTCGTCGGTTCAAATCCGGCCCCCGCAACCAATTCGATTTCGATGCATGAAATGCTCAGTTGAATTGTACGATGAAGTAAAGCAGTATACGGACGCGGGGTGGAGCAGCCTGGTAGCTCGTCGGGCTCATAACCCGAAGGTCGTCGGTTCAAATCCGGCCCCCGCAACCAATTCGAGACCGATGCATGAAGATGCTCAGTTCGGATAATGTGATGAAGTAAAGCAGTATCAGTAGTGACGGACGCGGGGTGGAGCAGCCTGGTAGCTCGTCGGGCTCATAACCCGAAGGTCGTCGGTTCAAATCCGGCCCCCGCAACCAACTACTAAAACAAGCAGTAAAGTAAAAACAACAAGCACCTTAACGGGTGTTTTTTTGTATCTGAATTCCGGCAAACCCCGGGAGTCGTCATCCCGCCCTGCCTTACTCATCCCCTCGCCGACATCCCACCTTGCGCGAAGTACGCTTTGATCCCTGCCAGAATGGATTCCGCCACCTGCTGCTGAAAATGGGACGTTCGCAATTTTTTCTCTTCATTGATGTTACTGATAAATGCCGTTTCGACCAGAATAGACGGAATATCCGGCGCTTTCAGCACGGCGAATCCAGCCTGATCCACTTTGTTTTTGTGCAGATGATTAATCTTCCCCATACGGGTCAGCACTTCTTTGCCGAATTTCAGGCTGTCGCTGATGGTCGCGGTCTGAACCAGATCAAACATCGTATGATCCAGATACCGGTCGCCGCTTTTACTGACGCCGCCTATCAGGTCAGATTCATTCTGCGTTTGTGCGAGAAAACGTGCTGCTGAACTGGTGGCACCTTTGGTCGATAAGGCAAATACCGACGAGCCTTTCGCGGCACGGCTGGTAAAGGCATCCGCATGGATAGAGATAAAAAGATCGGCCCGTAGCTTTCGCGCCTTGGCCACACGCACTTTCAGGGGAATAAACACGTCTTCATTGCGCGTCATGTGCGCTTTCATGTTGGGTTCACGCGCGATCAGTTTTTGTAACTTGCGGCCAATCTGTAGCACCACGTCTTTTTCACGGGTTTTATATTTGCCGATAGCCCCCGGATCTTCGCCGCCATGCCCGGGATCGAGCATGATCACCAGCGGACGGCTTCTGCCCGCCTGTCCGTCTTTCGGCGTTTCCGGCGGCAGGTTTTTCGCCACATCCCCGCGGTTATAATCTTCCAGCAAGGCCAGCAGCGGATCATCTTGTGCGGTGACTTCCCCCTCTTGCGGATACAGATCAACCACCAGCCGGTTATGAAACTCCGCGACCGGTTTCAAAGTGAAAACATGCGGGCTGATGGCGCGCTTGAGTTCCAGCACCATGCGAACCGTTTTGGGATCAAACTGCCCCACCCGCGCCTGACGGATATAAGGATCGCTCTGCTGAACCTTTTCACCCAGACCTTTAAGGACGCTGTTGAGATGAACGCCTTCGATATCAATGACCACGCGCGGCGGATCGCTGAGCAAAAACTGTTTATATTTTAAGGGGGTGCTGGATTCGAGGGTGATGCGGGTATAGGTTGAAGAAGGCCAGATACGCACGGCGATCACCTGCGAGCTGGCAGCAAAACCCACTTTACTCACACTGAGCATCCAGGAAGCAGCTACGGTTTGCAGGAGGCGTCGTCTTCCGGGATTGTGAGTATCGTCAGTCATGCAGTCTCAAAAAGTCTTCAAAAGTAAAAAATAGAGGATAAAAAAAGCAGGTTACGAATTCTAACGAATCATATCCTGCAAGTCATTCCTAAACATTTACCCGATTAATCAGTTTGTTGACTGTTTGTCATAAGTGTTAAAACAAAAACAGAGATTTCCTGCTTGCCACAGCCCCCCAAAAGAATAAAAATACAAAAATTACGAATAAAAATTCAAACGAGGTTTTGCCGTGAAGGAACGTAGTACTGAACTGGTTCAGGGATTTCGCCACTCAGTTCCCTATATTAATGCTCACCGTGGCAAAACATTCGTTGTCATGCTCGGTGGAGAAGCCATTGAACATGAGAACTTCAGCAACATTGTCAATGATATCGGACTGTTACACAGTTTAGGCATCCGTTTGGTGGTGGTGTATGGCGCCCGCCCGCAGATTGATGAGAACCTTTCTGAGCATAATTACGAACCGATTTATCATAAAAACATTCGCGTCACCGATGCCCGTGCTCTCGAACTGGTCAAGCAGGCCGCCGGTTTGTTACAGCTCGATATCACGGCGCGGCTCTCGATGAGTCTGAATAATACGCCACTGCAAGGCGCGCACATCAACGTGGTCAGCGGTAACTTTATCATCGCTCAGCCTTTGGGCGTCGATGACGGGATTGATTACTGCCACAGTGGCCGTATCCGCCGTATCGATGAAGAAGCCATTCACCGTCAGCTCGACAGCAACGCCATTGTGTTGCTCGGCCCGGTAGCGGTTTCTGTCACGGGTGAAAGCTTCAACCTGACGTCTGAAGAAGTGGCGACGCAACTGGCGATTAAACTGAAAGCGGAAAAAATGATCGGCTTCTGTTCTTCGCAGGGAGTGATCAACGAGGAAGGCAACATCATTTCCGAACTGTTCCCGAATGATGCACAGCTGCGAATCGACCAGATGGAATCCAGCGGAGATTATCTTTCCGGTACCGTGCGGTTCCTGCGTGGCGCGGTGAAAGCCTGCCGCAGCGGTGTCCGCCGCAGCCACCTGATCAGTTATCAGGAAGATGGCGCGCTGGTTCAGGAACTGTTCTCCCGCGACGGCATTGGTACGCAAATCGTGATGGAAAGTGCCGAACAAGTGCGCCGCGCCACTATCAATGATATTGGCGGCATCCTTGAGCTTATCCGGCCGCTGGAACAACAAGGTATTCTGGTTCGCCGTTCCCGCGAACAGCTGGAAATGGAAATCGATAAATTCACCATTATCGAGCGGGACAACCTGACCATTGCCTGCGCGGCGCTCTACCCGTTCCATGATGAAGGGATCGGCGAAATGGCCTGCGTGGCGGTTCACCCGGATTACCGCAGTTCCTCACGCGGTGAAATGCTGCTGCAACGTGTTGCCAGCCAGGCGAAACTGATGGGGCTGAACCGGCTGTTTGTCCTGACAACCCGCAGCATTCACTGGTTCCAGGAGCGCGGCTTCAAACCTGCGGAAGTGGATGTTCTGCCGATTCAGAAACAGGAAATGTACAACTACCAGCGTCGTTCAAAAATCCTGATTGCTGAACTCTAGAAACCTGCAAACCATTCTGAGGCCGTAAAAAAGGACGCTCATGCGTCCTTTTGTTTTTCCCTGAATATCAGCAGGTTATTTAGCCGCATGAGGCTCAAATGCCTGTTGCAACGTTGAGGTATCCGGCCAGGTTTTAAAGCCTGCAGGCGCGGCATATTGCGGTGTCTTGCTGTCATTCCCTGAAACCTGTGACAACATCGCCAGACCATCCTGTTGAATCACGGCCTGATGGAAGTAATCCGCCAGTTGAGTTTGTGTCAGCCCCGCAATCACCCGGATGACATTCGCACGGGTATCAAACTGAGGATTCCCGCGACTGAAGTCATTGCCAAGACGATCGGCTTCTTCATCTAAGGTCTGCGGACGCTGCTGCATTTCATTTACCAGTCCCTGCTTATATTGCAGGAACTCATCATCCTTCATCTCACGCAGACGCTTTTCAGCCTGCGGATAAAACGCCAGATAACGCTGATACAGAAAGTCGGGTTGCTTGCTGTTGCTTTGCAGCAGGAAACCAATCCCCCACTGCTTCCCGACCGGGATAGGGAAAGCAAACACGGCATAGCCTAACTGTTCCTGTGTGCGAAGCTGACTGTAGAACCACGGCTGAATAATCTGCCCGAGCAGCGCGCTGTAGCCCATGCTTTGCACTTCATCGTAACCGGTAGGTACATACACCGCCGCCAGCGCGGAGTCTGAACTGGTACCGACACGCTGGATATTGGCTTTGAGCGGCTCTGTGACCTCAGCCTGCTTACCCCGCCACCACTGCGTCCCGTGTGCACCCAGCTTTTGCATAATCTGCTGAGACATCGCCTTAACCTGATCAGCCGTCATATTGCCCACGACCATCACTTCCACGGCCGCATGATGAACCAGCTGTTCACGGTAAGCATTCACATCATCCAGCGTGATGGCGGAAACCAGCTTCTCACGCTCGCTGCGCTCGGTATAAGGCACGCGGGAAAGGAGCTGAACAGGTTGCAGCGCCAGTTCAAAGGCTTTGCCTTTGTCCGCCGACGCCAGCCGTTCCAGATACCAGGACTTGGCCTGATCAAGCTGTTCCTGAGTCGGTTTAAAATCGGGATAGTTATCCACCAGCGCCGCCAGTAAATCCGGCAGGCACTCGGTAAAACCGGTGGCGGTAAATTGCAGACCGTTGTCCGGCGAGGTCCCGAACGTGATCCCACCAATGGAAGCCTGATAGCTCAACTGATCAAATGCCACGCCGGTGAGGTAATCCGTCAGGCCATATAACACCTGATTTTTAGCCGTGCTGAGTGCCTGCTCATTGCGGAAGGACACCGTCACATTCGCCTTAGGCTCGTCAGCAAAATAACGGCTCGGCATGTAGAACACACGCAGCCCTTTATCTTCAACCAGTAACTCAGGTTTTGTCGCTTTGGAATCTTTGGTGACAAGCGCCAGAGAGTCCGGGATGTAAGGATTGAGCGCAGGCAAAGACAGCGAAATGCCATTCTCCAGCGTAGCCCATCGCTCAAACGTTTTTGGCGGCACCTTATCTGTCTCGTAAGGGGCATTCACAAAGTACGCCACCTTATTGTGCGGCTCGTTCGGGCTGATGATCCAGTAACGCGCATTTTGTGGCGTCATTTCCGTCAGGCGAGATTCTATCGCTTTAGGATCATACTGGTCGGTCAGATAAGGCGAGTCGAGAACGTGTTCAACAGGCACGCGCAGCATGGTATCCACCAGCCATTCGACGTAATCCATATCGCGGGTTAGCGCCGGATAGCGGAAGTCGAGCGCCATGACATGTGCGATTTCATCAAAGTAGGATTTTTTTATGCCCTGCGCGCGGATCTCATTGAGGTAATTGAAAATAGCCGCAATAACGGTATCCCGTTCCGCCAGGCCTTTATCCGTTAGGGAAACGGATATATTGAATACACCCATATTGCGGTTAACCATCGGGTCAGCACCTGCGCTGATCCCGTCGGCATACCCCTGTTTCTGCAACCAGTCAGACAAAGTGTTCGGGCTGCGGTTACCAATCAGGTAACTGATATAGGTATCCGTTTTACTGCGGAAATCTGCACTGTTGTTATCAATGGCAAATTCCACGCGCAGTTCTTTACGCGGCTGTGCGGGAACAAAGTGTATGAACTCACCTTTCTGCGCAGCGGTTAATGTCGGTACCGTTATCGCCGGTACTACCGCGTGATGATTGGCGATCTGCCCGAACGTTTCTGAGGCCAGATCAGCAAGCTCCGGCAGGGGTTTATTACTGTAAATCACGCCCACCATCAGATTGGCAGAATAGTAACGTTGATAGAACGCGGTCAGCTGGTCATGTAATTTACTGCCCGGCTTATCTTTCAATGTATCCAGATTACCACCGGAAAAACGGGCAGCCGGATGCGCGGGGTTTAAGGTTTCAGCACGAACCTGCGCCATGCGCATGCCGTCCCGCGAACGGGCCATTGTCAGTTCGGCGTTAACAGCATTACGTTCGCGGTCACCGTTGGCAGGATCCAGCAAAGGCTCACCGATGGCATCCGAAAGACGATCGACGGCTTCCGGCAAAGCGTCATTTTCCACCTCGAGATAGAACGCGGTGCGGTAAGACGCCGTGCTGCCGTTATGGCTGCCGCCATGTTTCTTCAGGAATTCTGACAGGCTTTCCGGCTGAGGATATTTCTTCGACCCCATCAGCAACATGTGCTCAGTATAATGGGCCAGACCCAGCTGAGAATCAGGGTCTTCCAGCGAGCCGACCGGGATAGCCAGTGCGGCGAGTGACTTGGGAGCTTGAGGATCAGACACCAGCAAGACTGTCATATCATTGGCCAGTTTGATGGCCTGATACTGACGCGGGTCGTTCTGACTTTTATTGATAGCTTGTGCGTATGGCTGCCATTCGGCTGCACCAGAGACAACAGGGGCCCAAAAGGTCAATAACAACAGTAACCCGGAAATTCGGGTAACCTGTTTCAACATTGCCACTCTCCCTCAATCGAATAAACGTGCCACACGGGCAATAAAATAAGCGGTTCAGTTATCCATGAACCTCAACCAGCCATTTTCTGCGGTTGACTCTGTTCAGACCCCGCCGGGACAGGATAGTTGTAAAAAAATCCATCGGGCTGTCCTGTCTGAGATTTCATTCAACCCATGCCATAAAGTCAAATGCTCCCGAGAGGGAAAAATCACCCTGTTAAACCACTCTAAGCTGTTAGCCCACCATTGCAAGGGGCTTAACGCTATTTTTGCCCTACATTTAGCGGTTCACCGTCTCTTATTCTGAGAAGTTATCTGCAGTAAAAGCGCTGCAACCCCGCCTGATATTTTGCAGGGGTTTGGACGACCACACTGACCAGCCCGCACGATTTTCCGGCGAAAGCATCAGACAGCTGATAATCCCAGCCTTTTGCCAAAATCTCTGCGCCCTTTCCTGTTACTGAACAGGCTTCAAGCTGTGAATGTGCATCTTCCCATGCCTGCTGAACCTGCCACTGACGCATAAAGCCATAGGTCAGTACCTGATAATAATTCAGCAAACCCAGCAGCGAAACGGACAGCAATAGCATCGCGATCAATACTTCCGCCATGCTGAATCCGTGCTGCGTTGCGTTGCGGTTATTCATTGCAGATTCGCTCATCTGCTTCAGGACAAAAATCCAGCCATCCCTGCTTTAGCGGTAAAAAGCCCGAACTGCCGTCGGCCTGTTCCTCCCTGCTCACCTGCTGATAAAGCATGACCGGTTCGCTGTCATCCGTCATTCGCCCCTCGCCGCGCACCAAAAAAATATCTTCCCGCAATGACGGTCTGACGCAGGCTCTGCCTTTTCCCGTGACCACCACGCCCGATGCCACATTCAGACATTGCCATTGTGGTTCCTGCACATTTCTCCAGGGCTGACGGATGCCCCAGGATAAGGCTGACGCGGCATTTTCCCAGGCAATTACATAACGGTGCTGATTTGATGTCAGCGCCAGCCCCGCTGAAAGCTGCTGTTGCAGGGCGTTGAGGGCAAGCAGACCCAATCCCATCATGACCATCACGCTCAATATCATGGCACTCCCCTTTTGTCGTAGCAGGCCAACACTTTGCATGTCAGTGCGCGTTCTGCGGCTCATAAGGCATGCCCGGCCAGCACGTCGGTGACTTGCCGGTGAATTAACGGCTCGTTGCTCCAGCTGGCTCCCAGTTGCAGGGTGTAAAGGCTACCCGGATAAATTCCCGCCGTTTCCGTCACCCTAAAGGTTGTGACCTTAACTTCTGACGTATCGAGAAGCTTTTCCCAGCCGGAACTGCTGCAGTCCCCCGCCCCGCGTTGGATTTCAATGCTCCCCTGATGCAGGCGATAGCCAAAATACTCAGACTCCGCAGTGTCTTGTTTTTCCCAGCGTCCGTTGCGGTTCAGGTCATACTGAACAATAACGCATGAACCGGTGGCTTCACCGGCAGCGTTACCGATAATGACCGGTTTGCCGTCACAGTCGCCGTTGCAGAAACCCGCTCGCCGGAGATCTTTCGCGACGGTAAAAAGCGTCTGACGCAGCAGTTGTTCCAGCTGATAATGCCTTCCCAGGCTCTGACTTCTCTGACGTATCAGCGGATAGAGCTGCGCGACGCTGAGCATCAGCATGCTGCCAATCCCCATCGCAATCATGACCTCTGGTAAGGTGAATCCCTGACAGCGCGAGGTCATCACTGGCATACCCCGATACCAAGCAAAGGCTGAGTTTCACTGCATATGCGCAGCCGCCCTCTGGCGGAAAGCACTACCCGCAGGCTTCCGGCTGAATTTTTCAGGGTCAGATGTCCGGCCATTGCCGCGTTACGCAGTCCGTAAAAACCCATCGATTTGTTGGTAAAATCGAGCAACTCAATATCCGGATCAGTGAGGGTAAGGATTTTACCGGTCGCATGATGACAATCAGCAGGTCGGGTTCCCGTTCCCACGCATCCGGCGCGCCCTTCGACCGCCCATAACACCGCAGAGCGATTGTAATGATTGGCTTCAGCCTGAGTGCCATACAGTGACATCCGCAACTGCTGGGCATGTTGTTCGAGCGTCAGGGCCTGCTGATAACTGCGCCAGCTGTGTATTCCCCATAACGTACACATGGCCACCAGCGCCACCACGACCATCATTTCAACCAGCGACATTCCCTGCTCTCCTGCACGCTTATCTGTTTTCATGCGGTCAAAATAGGCGTTTAGATTTTTACTGCCAGCGGCAAAAGCATTTTTTCCAGGATGTCTTCAGAGCAATCGCTGCAACAAAACGCACGCGACAGAAAGTTTGCGTGATGTCTCGCAGGGATAACATCCGGATGAAAATCGGAGTGGGATTCGTCAGGAAAAAGAGTAAAAAGTGCAGCAGGAAACGTGAAGAGAGGTAAATCACCGCCTGACGACAGGGTCAGGCGGTAAACAACGGAGAATCAGATCGCGACAGGCGCTTTGATCGCAGGATGCGGATCGTACCCTTCAATCTCAAAATCTTCGAAGTTGTAATCAAACAAGGAGGCAGGTTTGCGTTTAATCACCAGTTTTGGCAAGGCCCGTGGCTCACGGGTCAGTTGCAGATGGGTCTGGTCCATGTGGTTGCTGTAGAGATGCGTATCGCCACCGGTCCAGACAAAGTCACCGACTTCCAGATCACACTGTTGCGCCATCATATGCACCAGCAGCGCATAGCTGGCGATGTTAAACGGCAGGCCGAGGAAGATATCGCATGAACGCTGATACAGCTGACAGGATAATTTACCGTCGGCCACATAGAACTGGAAGAACGCATGGCATGGCGCCAGCGCCATCTGATCCAGTTCGCCCACGTTCCATGCAGACACGATAATGCGGCGCGAATCCGGGTCTTTTTTCAGCTGTTCAACCACGTTTGCCAGTTGGTCGATTTGCTTGCCATCAGCAGCGCCCCAGGCGCGCCATTGCTTACCGTAAACCGGTCCGAGATCGCCATTTTCGTCAGCCCATTCGTCCCAGATGCTGACATTGTTATCACGCAGATAGGCGATGTTGGTTTCGCCTTTCAGGAACCACAGGAGTTCATGAATGATGGAGCGCAAATGACAGCGTTTAGTCGTGACCAGCGGGAAGCCTTCCTGCAAGTTGAAACGCATCTGATGACCAAAAATCGACAACGTGCCAGTACCGGTACGGTCGGCTTTAGGGGTGCCCTCGTCGAGCACTTTCTGCATTAAATCCAGATACTGTTTCATGTTACCTCACGACAATTGTTTCTGCGGACGGCGATATGCCCAGACCATCATAATCAGGCCAATGACAACCATTGGAATGGACAGCACCTGTCCCATGCTGATGACCCCGTCGAACAGGCCAAGCTGTGCATCCGGCTGGCGGAAATGTTCAACGATGATGCGGAATAAGCCATAACCGATCAGGAACAAGCCTGATACCGCGCCCATCGGGCGTGATTTGCGGATAAACAGGTTCAGGATGATGAACAGTACGATGCCTTCAAGCAGCAGTTCATACAGCTGGGAAGGATGGCGCGGCAATACGCCGTACTGGTTCAGCAAAGGCTGCCATTTAGGATCCGCGGCGGCAATCGCGATATCTTCCTGACGGGAACCGGGGAACAGCATCGCCCAGGGCACATCGGTGGTCACACGGCCCCACAGTTCGCCATTGATGAAGTTGCCTAAACGACCAGCCCCCAGACCAAACGGGATCAGCGGCGCGATAAAATCGGCAACCTGGAAGAAGTTGCGTTTGGTACGACGGGCAAAAATCAGCATCACCACGATCACGCCAATCAGGCCGCCGTGGAAGGACATGCCGCCATCCCAGACTTTGAAGAGATATAGCGGATTTTCGAGGAACAGAGGCAGGTTGTAGAAGAAAACGTAACCGATACGCCCCCCGAGGAACACCCCGAGGAAACCGGCATAAAGCAGGTTTTCGACTTCGTCTTTGGTCCAGCCGCTGCCTGGCTTATTGGCACGGCGCACCGCCAGCCACATCGCGAAGACAAAACCGACTAAATACATCAGTCCGTACCAGTGGAGAGATACCGGTCCGATTGAGAAAATCACCGGATCAAACTGGGGAAACGCCAGATAGCTGTTGCTCATCTATCACCACAAATTGTTTATCATTATTGCCCGGTCAGGGGCCAGCAGGGAGCGAATAGTAGCATAGCCGGAAGGTTTTCCGGGGCTAAGCCGCTGGAAAAGTTCTGTAAAAAATCATCTCATCCTGTGCCGCAAGGCCATCAGGATGAGCATAACGCAGCGCAGAACGTGGCGTCCGGCGCTTATTTACCCCCACGGATCAGGCCGCCCAGTCCGCGTCGTTCCATAAATGCAGCGGTCATATGACGCACATCGGTGGTGAAATGCGCCTGCAATACCCGTCCGGCCAGCTCTTCGGCGTCATGCAATTCGATACGGCGCAGCAGGTATTTCACACGGGCGACGCTGCGGCCGTTCATGCTGAGATTACGGAAGCCCATGCCGGTGAGCAGCAGAGCCCCCATCGGATCACCCGCCATCTCACCGCACAAACTGACATCCAGTCCGGCCGCTTCTGCGCTGGTAACGATTTGCTTGAGCACCCGCAACATCGCCGGATGCAGGCTGTCGTAAAGCCCGGCGACCCGCGTATTATTACGATCGACAGCAAGCAGATATTGCGTCAGGTCGTTGGTGCCGACCGAAATAAATTCTACCCGCCCGGCCAGCGCAGGCAGCATAAAGACCATCGACGGCACTTCAATCATCACGCCAAGGCGGGTTCGTGGCAGCTCATAACCCAGCTGTTCTTCCACCTCGCGCCCGGCGCGATCGATTAAACGCCGCGCCTCATCAATCTCTTCGAGGCTGGTGACCATCGGCAAAAGAATGCCGAGATTACCGGTCGCGGCATTAGCACGCAGCATGGCGCGCACCTGGATCAGGAAAATTTCCGGCTGATCGAGGGTAATGCGGATGCCCCGCCAGCCCAGACACGGGTTTTCCTCGCTGATGGGCATATAAGGCAGTTGTTTGTCCGAACCGATATCCAGCGTGCGCAGCGTCACCGGCTTTTGCGGAAACAGCTGTAACATGCCCTGATATTGCGCGACCTGCTCTTCCTCGGAAGGGAAACCGCTTTGCAGCATGAACGGTATTTCGGTGCGGTACAGCCCGACACCGTCAACGCGGCTGCCAAACAGTTTTTCGTGATCGGCACTCAGACCGGCATTGAGCATGACTTTCACCCGCTCGCCGCTTTTCAGCGCCGCCGGTTGCTCAACGTCGTCTTCAGCCTTCTGACTCAGCTCCATTTCTTCGCTGATCAGTCGCTTATATTCCGTGACCAGCACGGCTTCCGGGTCAATCAGCAACTCACCGCGATAACCGTCGACGATCAGTTGCCGCTGGCTGAGCAGGGCTGGCTGGATGTCGGCGCCCATAATGGTCGGTACGCCCATCGCACGGACTAAAATTGCCGCATGGGAGTTGGCCGCACCATCACGTACCACCACGCCTGCCAGCCTGTCTTGCGGCACTTCCGCCAGCAAGGTGGCAGTCAGTTCATCGGCGACCAGTATGAAACGTTCTGGCCACTGCGTGTTGCCCTGAATGGTGTCATCGAGATGAAATACCAGACGCTGGCCCAGGGCGCGTAAATCACTGCCGCGCTCACGCAGATAGGTATCCTGCAGGCTGGCAAATTGTGCAGCGAACTCTTCAACCACCTTTTTGACCGCCCACTCGGCCACCGCACCCTGATCTATCTGGGCGAACAATTCGCGTTTGAGACGGGCATCGTTAAGCAGGTGGGAATAGAGATCGAAAATCGCGGCGCTTTCTTTCTGTGCGCTGGCGGTGAAGCGTTTGCTGAAACGGCGGAATTCCGCACCGGCATCTTCCAGTGCGCGGGTCAGGCGTTCGCGTTCACGCACGGTATCAAGCGTGGACGCCATATAAACATGGTCGAGCGAAGGCTGCGAGCTGTCCTGCCAGCCGATGCCTATCGCCACGCCCGGCGATGCCGCAAGTGCCCGGACGCGGGTCTGGCGGAAACGCCCGTAAAGGACATTCAGCTGTGCCTGAGAGAGGATCGCCGCCAGCTGAGTCGCCAGCGTGACCATAAATGACTCTTCACTCTCGTCGAACTGACGGTGTTCACGTTGCTGAATAACCAGCACGCCCAGCAGCTGACGACGGTGAATGATCGGCACGCCCAAAAAGGATCGGAAAAGATCTTCTTTTACGGCAGGAATGTATTTGAAGCTGGGATGGCTCTGCGCATCGGCAAGGTTGATGGGTTCTGCCAGACGCCCTACCAGTCCGACAATCCCCTGATCAAAGGCCAGCGTAATAGTCCGCCCGCGAGGTTTTTTCAAACCTCGCGTCGCCATCAGGTAATAACAACGGCGGTCATTGTCAGCGAGATAGACGGAACACACTTCTGTGTCCATCGCCAGGCAGGTTTCGTTGACCAGTACGTCCAGCGCATCATTGAGGCTGGACGCCATTGCTACCTTTTCAACAATTTCTCGCAAACGCGTGAGCATCTCTTCGTGACTTAGCCTCTTTTACGACGATAAGCGGGTGATGTCCTGGGAAGAGAGACTTCCTGCATCGGCATAATCGTAGTGGAAAACTCTTTCATGACGCGCCGGTAAACATCGCGTTTGAATGACACCACCTGACGAACCGGATACCAGAAACTCACCCAACGCCAGCCATCAAATTCAGGCGTACTGCTGCGCTGCATATTGATATCAGCATCGTTACACATCAGTTGCAGCAAGAACCATTTTTGCTTTTGGCCGATACAAACCGGCTTTGTGTCCCAACGCACCAAACGTTTTGGCAATTTATAACGTAACCAGTTACGGGTTGAAGCCAGAATACGCACATCTTTACGGCCAAGCCCCACTTCCTCAAACAGCTCGCGGTACATGGCCTGCTCAGCGGTTTCGCCGGGGTTGATGCCCCCTTGCGGAAACTGCCAGGAGTGCTGGCCGTATCGTCTGGCCCACAACACCTGACCCTGCTTGTCACAGATTACAATACCAACATTCGGGCGGTAGCCATCATCATCGATCACCGGACTACCTCAATAGCTTAAACTCATAGATGTTCTGATTGTTTCATACTACCAACAGGCGGTAAACCACTGGTTAATGCCGAACCGCATGAATAAAAATGGGATAACTCACAGTTATACGCCAAGTTATAAACAGATTTTTGAAATCACCCGCGATTTTATTCACTTTTTCTGTGGATAGATATGTGAAGAACTTCATAGTAAGCGGGGTAAAACTCTGCGAAACTTATTTTTATCCCAAAAATTAAATCCCATTAACCCCCTTTAAAACATAACGATAAAGACATTTCACACAGTTATCCCAGGGCAAAAAATGAGAGTTATCTCACACTCGAAAGTGATCTGGCGAAAGATCCACCAATGTCGTTTTTATCCACAGCGATCGCCTAAAAGTTGACGCAGTCAGCTCAAAAATTGGATAAAACCCCGCGCGTCAAGCCTGTAAATCGAACCAGTGATCGGATTAAGACGAGGTTATCCAAGAAATCTGTGGATAAGTAGGTGGAAGATCCTGTTCATTGTCGCCTTCAACAGGTGATCAACCTAATCATTTGAGAACAAAACAGGCCAGAAAGCGAAAAAAAACCTAAGGCAAATCATGCTATTATTTCATTGTTCCACAGGGATAAGTTTTTATTCCCTGTGCCCGACAAAAGCAGTACGAAATTTAATCTATTGAGTGAGCATTGTTTTTTATGTCTATTCCTTTGCCAGCCACCCTGCCCCCGCACAACGAACAGGCACTGTTGCTCCGCGCGCAATCTCTGGCGGGTCATACATTGGGTGAACTTGCCACCCACGCCGGGCTGCCTATTCCTGAAAACCTGAAACGGGAAAAAGGCTGGGTCGGCATGTTGCTCGAGGTCTATCTCGGTGCGGTGGCAGGAAGCAAACCGGAGCAGGATTTCGCTGACCTCGGTATTGAGCTGAAAACCATCCCCATTGATTCCCGTGGCAGGCCGCTGGAAACCACGTTTGTCTGCGTCGCCCCGTTAACCGGCAACAGCGGCGTAACGTGGGAAAACAGCCATGTGCGCCACAAACTCGCGCGGGTGCTGTGGATACCGGTGGAAGGAGAGCGTCAGATCCCGCTGGCGGAGCGCCACATCGGCGCGCCCTTATTGTGGCAACCCTCGCAGGAAGAAGACGACCAGTTGCGTCAGGACTGGGAAGAACTGATGGATTTGATCGTGCTGGGCAAAGTGGAAAGCATCACCGCGCGTCACGGGGAATTTCTGCAAATACGCCCAAAAGCCGCAAACAGTAAAGCGCTGACCGAAGCGATCGGGGAATTCGGCCAACCGGTGATGACGCTGCCGCGTGGCTTCTATCTTAAGAAGCGTTTCACCGCCGCGCTGCTGGCCCGTCATTTTCAGCTTTAACCGATATCATTTTCCGACGCCGGCGGCATAGTTTGCTACGCTAAATTGTGACTCTCTTCGGTACTGACAAAAAGGAATGTTAACCATGATGAAGAAAACGTTGATGGCAGCAGGTGCTGCGACTTTGGTGTTGGGTCTCGCGGGTTGTGCCAGCGACTATGTGATCTCAACCAAAGACGGCAATATGATCCTGACCGACGGCAAACCCAAGCTGGATAAATCCACCGGTCTGCTGAGTTATACAGATGAGCAAGGCAATGACCGCCAGATCAACAATGATAATGTCAGCCAGGTCATGAAGCGTTAAGCAGGATTTCTCTTTACCCTGAGGGAGCCGGTTCTCATGACTGGCTCTTTACATTTTATCCCCCGCCCGCGCCGTTTCTCCCGCACACACTGCCACTTCCCCCATCTGCCTGCCTTGTATATAGTCAGTTAAGGCGCTTTTTCTAACAGGCTGACATTCTCAGATATAAAGGAAGACCGGCAATGCAATATCACCGTATACCCCACAGTTCTTTAGAAGTGAGCTTACTGGGACTTGGCACCATGACTTTTGGTGAACAAAACAGCGAAGCCGACGCCCACCAGCAACTCGATTACGCCGTTGCGGCGGGCATCAACCTGATTGATACCGCAGAGATGTATCCCGTTCCGCCGCGCCCTGAAACGCAGGGTCTGACGGAAAGCTATATCGGCAGCTGGCTGAAAGCCCGGGGCAACCGTGAGAAAATTGTTCTGGCGAGCAAAGTCTCCGGACCTTCCCGTGGCAGTGACAACGCCATTCGCCCGGCTCAGATGCTGGATCGCAAAAATATCCGCGCGGCACTGGATGCCAGTCTTCAACGTCTGAACACGGATTATCTGGATCTCTATCAGTTGCACTGGCCGCAGCGCCAGACCAACTTCTTCGGCAAACTGAGCTATCAGTACACCGAAGAGCAATCTCCGGTGACCTTGCTGGAAACGCTGGAAGCGCTGAACGAACAGGTACGCGCCGGTAAAATCCGTTATATCGGGGTGTCGAACGAAACCCCGTGGGGCGTGATGCGTTATCTGCAACTGGCGGAAAAACACGATCTGCCGCGTATCGTTTCCATTCAAAACCCGTACAGCCTGCTGAACCGCAGCTTTGAAATCGGGTTGTCGGAAATCAGTCAGCATGAAGGCGTGGAATTGCTGGCGTATTCCAGCCTGGCCTTCGGCACGCTGAGCGGTAAATACCTCAACGGCGCGAAACCGGCCGGAGCGCGTAATACACTGTTCAGCCGCTTCACCCGTTATTCTTCACCGCAGGCGGAAGCGGCGATTGCCGAATACGTGGCGCTGGCGAAGAAACACAATCTGGATCCTTCACAGATGGCGCTGGCCTTTGTGCGTCAGCAACCGTTCGTCGCCAGTACGCTGTTAGGGGCGACCACGCTGGAACAGCTGAAGATCAACATCGACAGTCAGGATGTGACGCTTGATGCGGAAATCCTCGCGGATCTGGAAAATATCCACAAACGCTTCACCATTCCGGCGCCATAAGCACCGGATTGCAGGCAACAAAAAAGGGCGCTGAGCGCCCTTTTCTTTTATGCCAAATAACATTACGCCAGACGGCGTTTCTGCATGTTCTTCCAGATCCACAACCCGGCGATCGCCAGCGCGAACACCACACCGAATCCGATGCCAATTGCCACTACCGGCGCACCCGCCATCACCACCAGCGAATACAGACCGAGCATCAGCAGCATGGCGGTGTTTTCTCCAAGGTTCTGCACGGCAATGGCATTCCCCGCGCCGACAGAGATTTTCCCGCGATGCTGTAACAACGCATTCAGCGGCACCACAAAGAAACCGCCCAGGATCCCCACCACCACCAGCACAATGTAGGAACTCAACATGCTGGTTTGTAACGCAAATACCACCACGGCAATGCCGATGGCAACGCCCGCGGGCAGGCAGCGTTTGACGGTGTCCAGACGGATCAGTTTCGCTGCCGCGCCCGCACCCAGCACAATCCCGATCGCCACCATGGCGTTGAGCAACGTCGGGGTTTTGTTATCGGTGATACCCAGCGCCACCGGCACCCACAGCACCAGCAGGAAGCGCAGCGTCACGCCTGCGCCCCAGAACAAACTGGTGCCCATCAGCGAGAAGCGGGTTTCGCCGTCCTGCCACAGTGTTTTACAGGCGGAGAAAAATGTCCGGCTCATGTTTGCCGGATTCCACGACTGCCCCGGACGCGCCGGGTTCAGCTTCGGAATAAACCAGTTCGCCGCTACCGCCGCGCCGTATGCCAGCACGCAGATACCGAGCGCCGCCAGAATGCTCCAGTCCGCCAGCGCCCCACCGGCCACAGACCCCAGCAGGATCGCGGCAATGGTTGAGGCTTCCATCAGGCCGTTGGCTTTTACCAGCTGTTCGCCGCTGGCGATCTCGCCGAGAATGCCGTATTTCGCCGGTGAATACGCCGCGGCACCGATGCCGACCAGTGTATAACCGAGGAACGGGTTCATTCCGGCGCAAATCACCGCCGCCCCTGCCAGTTTCAGCAGGTTGGCGACCATCATGACGCGGCCTTTAGAGAAGCTGTCAGCGAACTGCCCGACAAACGGCGCGAGGATAATATAGGTCGCCACAAACGCCATCTGTAACACCGGCTGACTCCAGTCGGGATACAGCTGTTGTTTGATCAATGCCAGCGCGGCAAACAGCAGGGCGTTATCGCCAAAAGCCGACAGGAACTGCGCCACAATTACGGCGGTCATACTTTTTGACATCAGCGGCCCGGCGGCCGCCACTGAAGGCTGACTCATGCCTCACTCTCCGGTTTTTCTGCCATCTCGCGCAGGGTGACAAAATCGGGTTTACCGCTGCCCAGCAACGGTAAGGCTTTAACGACACGAATATCACGCGGCACCGCCAGCTCCGGCAGCCCGAGTTCACGGGCGGCTTTGCTCAGCGCATCGCGACGTAATTCAGGATCAGTGGTGAACAGCACCAGCGCCTCGCCTTTGCTGGCATCGCTGCGTGAGGTCGCCGCGTGCTGTTTATCCGGTGACGCGCTGATCGCCAGTTGTTCGACACTTTCCAGCGAGACCATTTCCCCTGCCAGTTTGGCGAAACGCTTCACGCGACCCCGGATGGCGCAGTAACCTTTTTCATCCAGCGTGACGATATCACCGGTGTCATACCAGCCCGCCTGCATCTCGCCTGCGGCATTTTCAGCCTGTGGCCTTTCCAGTACGCCCGGATTTTCCACGCGCAGGTAACCTTTCATGATGTTCGGCCCGCGCAGTTGCAGACGACCGCCTTCTTCGATTCCCGGAACGGTAATCAGACGTGATTCCATGCCCGGCAAAATCTTACCGACGGTATTCACTTTGGTCGCCATCGGCACGTTAATCGCCACCACCGGCGCACATTCGGTCACGCCGTAGCCTTCCAGAATGCGGATACCGAATTTGTTCTGCCAGATTTCTTTGGTGCTTTCAGACAGTTTTTCCGCCCCCGCCACCACATAACGCAACCGCGCGAAATCATACGGATGCGCGAAGCGCGCATAATTGCCGAGGAAGGTTGAGGTGCCGAACAGCACGGTACAGTTCTGGTCGTAAACCAGTTCCGGCACGATGCGGTAATGCAGCGGGCTGGGATACAGGAATACCCGCGCGCCGGTCATCAGCGGGGTCAGCAAGCCGACCGTCAGGCCAAAGGCATGGAACAGCGGCAGCGACGACATAAAGCGGTCACGCGGCGTGAAGTCAGCCACGGTACGGATTTGCTCAACGTTCGCCAGCAGGCTGGCGTGGGAATGCACCACCCCTTTCGGATTGCCTTCTGAGCCGGAGGTAAACAGCACCAGCGCCGCATCGTCCGCTTGTTGCGGCAACATCGCACGGCGCGGGAAGATCAGATGGAACAGGATCCACAGCTTATCCTGCGTGGTCACGGTATCTTTCAGATCTTCCAGATAGACCCAGTTCGCCTCCGGCACATTTTCCGGCAGATGCGTCAGTTTGCCTTTCTCAAGGAACTGGCGGGAGGTCACGATGGTTTTGATCTGCGCGGCTTTCATCGCGCTTTGCAGCCCTTTCGCCCCGGCGGTGTAGTTGAGCAGCGCCGGAATGCGGTTGCGCATCGACGCGCCAAACAGCGCCGCCGCCATGATGGTGGCATTCGGCAGCAGCATGCCGACGTGCTCACCCTCGCGGGTAAAACGTTGCAGGATGCGGCTGACGCCGAGACATTTTTTCAGCAGGCCCTGATAGGAATCTTCTTTGAAGGCGATATCGGCGATGCAGGGTTTGCGGCGGCCATAACGGGTTTGCGCAGACAGCAGCGCCTGATACAGCGTTTGCGGCTCGCGGGTGTCCATGCGCGCCTGCATCATGATCTGATGTAAGTGCTCACCGGCCAGCACGCGGCGGTCGCGGGAACGTGCGGCCTCCGGCATCGGAATGGTGGTTGGCGGTAACAGGTTGATAGTGACTTTCGGGAACCAGCGGATTTTAAAGCTGCCGAACAGGCGGCCAAACGGCGTGTATTCCGCCCCGTCGATACGCACCGGGATCACCGTTGCGCCAGACTTCGCCGCCACAAAGGCCGCGCCGTCATAAATCTTCATCAGTGAGCCGGTCACCGTGATGCGACCTTCCGGGAACACAATCACCGGACGCCCTTTTTCGACCTGACGGATGAGATGCTTGATCGCCATCGGTTTGGTCGGATCCAGCGGCATGAAATCCACGTAGGGTTTCAGCCAGCGCATAAACCAACTGTCCGTGATGTTGGAATACACCGCAAATACCGGTTTGATCGGCAGGAAAAGCACCAGCAGCATGCCGTCAATAAACGAAACATGGTTAGGCGTGAGGATTAAACGCGGGTAATCAAAGTTGTTTTTCACCGGGGTCACCGTGACCCTGAACATCAGACGGAAAAGCCACCTGAACGCGGCGAAAAGAAAGTTATACATGTTTGCCATCTCCTTATGTGTCATCCCTGATCTTGAAAGAAAAAGGTTGGGGAAACAGCATACTATAAGCCGCTGAAAAATGACGACAGTCAGAGAGAGTTTAGGAGGGAACTGATCGGTGTGCCGGAATTGAGGCAAAAAAAAACCTACGCATCCGCGTAGGTTGGTGCAAATTTAATCGGTATCAACATGCAGAGCACGTTGATGATTCACCAATCAATACCTCTGGGACGTTCAATTTAGCTGGTTTATGAGATCTACCGCCAGCAGGCAATCGAAACATAATCCCGCAAAATGTAACCAGTGGTGAAAATAGGCCCGATTTATCTCAAAAGAGCCTAACTGATTAAAAAGACGCTAAACAGCTTCAACGTCGACTAAGCAGCTCATGGCGTTCGGCCCCTGCGTCAGACGCGACGTGCCGATGTCGAGCGTCAGCACATTCGGGTTGCCGGCTTGCTCGGTTTTCTGCCATTGACCGCCAAAGCCCGGATCAAACCAGGCGCCGGTGGACATCAGCACCACGCCGCGCGTGATCCCGTCGTTCAGCGACACGCCCGCCAGACAACTGCCGCGTGTATTGTGCACTTTCACCCGGTCGCCGTTTTTCAGCTGACGGCTGCCCGCATCTTCCGGATGCATAAACAGCGTCTCTTTTCCGGCGGTTTTGTTCGCCTGCGCCAGCGGTGACTGATCAAGCTGGCTATGCAGACGATCTTTCGGCTGGATGGAAATCAGGTGCAGCGGCCACTGTTTCGCGCTTTCTGCCCCCAGCCATTCCACCGGCGGCTGCCATTCCGGATGCGGCGCAAAATCTTTGTAACCGTAACCGGCGATGGTTTCAGAGAACAGTTCGATTTTTCCGCTGTGCGTCCCGAGCGGGTTTGCACGCGGGCTTTTACGGAATTCCTCAAAGAACACGTAATCTTTTTCCGGCATCGGCAGCTCAACAAAACCGCGTTCCCAGAAGGTGTCGAAGTCCGGCCATTCCACGCCGGTGCCTTTCTGCGCTTCACCGCACTGACGATAAATATGGCGCAGCCACTGATCTTCGTTGCGGCCCTGGGTGAACTGCTCGCGGTAACCGAGACGATCCGCAATGTCTGCGAAAATATCAAAATCGTTACGCGCCTGATGCTGAGGGGGAATGGCCTGATGCATCGCCAGCACGAAGCGGTCACGCGACGATCCGCCGATATCGTTACGTTCCAGCGACGTGGTCGCAGGCAGCACGATATCCGCCATCTGCGCCGCCGGTGTCCAGACGTTATCCTGCACAATCACCGTGTCCGGTTTCTGCCAGCCTTCCACCAGACGGTTAAGCTGCTGATGATGATGGAACGGATTACCGCCCGCCCAGTGCACCAGATGGATATCCGGATAATGCAGCGTCTCACCCTGGAATTCATACGGCTGGCCGGGATTGAGTAGCATGTCGCTGATACGCGCCACCGGAATCGACAAACCGGACGGATTCGGTCCGGCGCTGACGGCTGGCCCCGGCGTGTCATAACGCGGATTGCCCACGCTGTTCATCGAGCCATGACCGAACGAGAAGCCGCCGCCCGGCAAACCGACCTGCCCGAGCATGGCGGAGATGGCGATCATCATCCAGTAAGGTTGCTCGCCGCGGTGGGCGCGCTGCACGGAATAGGAACAGGTGATAAAGCTGCGTACGCCGATCAGATCGTCAGCCAGACGCGCAATACGTTCAGCCGGTACGCCGGTGATGTCGCTCGCCCAGTCAGGGGTTTTCGGGATGCCGTCCGTGTCGCCACGCAGATAGGCGGCAAGCTGCGGATAACCGACACAGTGGCTGGCCAGAAACGTGTCGTCCTGCGCATCGCGGCGCTGAATTTCATAGGCGACCGCCATCATCAGCGCGGCGTCGGTGTTCGGGCGGATCGGGATCCACTCGGCATTAACGAATTCCGGGCAGTCGTCGCGCATCGGGCTGATGTTAATGACCCGGGTGCCTTTCTTCGCCAGCTGTTCCAGCGCCGGTTTCAGGGTATGTTCCACTGCGCCGCCGGACGCCACCTGCGCATTTTTCAACGCCAGTCCGCCGAACGCCACCAGGATCTCAGCATGTTCCACCACGCTCGGCCACGAGGTCACGCGCCCGGTCAGCGGGGTAAACGTCCCGATAACATACGGCAGGAAGAACTGCGCCGAACCCCAGCTGTAGTTGCCCTGCTGATCCACGCCACCGCCGCCAGTGAAATAAAAACGACGCACCAGCGAACGGGCATGATGCAGACGACCGGCGGATGACCAGCCGTAAGAGCCGTTGAAAATACCGGACGCACCGTAGCGGTCACGCACGCGTTTATTCTCTTCAGCCACCAGATCCAGCGCCAGATCCCAGTCCACTTCGACGAAATTTTCACGGCCACGCAGCGAGCGATCGCTGTTTTCGCGGTGTTTCAGCCACGACCGGCGCACGGCAGGTTTACGGATACGTTTGTCGGAATAAACCAGCGGCGCAATGGAATCGAGTAAAGGGGAAGGATCGGCATCGGCCTGATAAGGCTCGCAGCGGATCAACCGGCCATCTTCCACCACAGCGGTATAAGCGCCCCAGTGGGCCAGTTGCGGATAGCGTTTTATCGACATAATGTCTGTTTTTTCTCAGCGCAGATAAATGGCCTTAAAAATACCATTCACTGCGCTGATAACTCAAAGCACAAATGTGGATAAACCGAAAAGGGGATTTTCTCCCCATTATTTATCGTTTGAAAAGAGATGATCCTTTCAGGCCTGCGGCTGCGCGATGACCGGCGGTAGCCAGCTGTTGTAGCCGAACGCGCGGCGGCCAATGACGATCAACATCAATCCTAAGATCAGCGCAAAAATCAAAATGATGGCGATGATTTGCAACGGCATAAAGCTGCCTGCCAGTGCTGTCACCGCCAGACCGCTCACGGGGACCGAACACATATTCATCAGACCAATCAGCCCCATGGTTTTCCCCAGATGTTTCTGCGGAATAATCTGGCTGCGTAAGGTGCGCAGGTAGACGCTGAATGCGCCGTCAAACGCCATCAGTAAGGCGTAACCGGCCAGATACATCGCGTAATCGAGTGAAAGCGACATCAGCGCACCTGACAATATCATGCCGCAAAACGACAGGGTTCCCAGCGTGGAAAGCCCGAAGCGTTTGGCAATCCGCGGCACAAAGAAAAACGTCACGATGGTGACAAGCGCCGCCGAGGTCTGTAATACGCCAAAGTAACTCTCAGGCAGATGAAACTCTTTGAGGATCACCGCCGCACTCACCACCAGCGCTGCACCGTACACCAGATTCACCACCCAGGTCAGCGCACACAGATGCAGCAGGATTTTATTCTGCTTAAGCACCTGAATCGCCGTCATGTTGGATTGCAAAATGGAACGCAGACTCATCTTCTCTGCCACTTCAAGGTCATGCGTTTCGAGGAACAGATAGTTGATGGCAGAGACGGCAAACAGCACGGCGGCGCAGGCTAAAATCGCCCCGACGCCACCATAGACGGAAATGGCCACTGCCAGCGCCGGGCCGAGAACCTGCGTGGTCTGGTCGACACCCTGTAACATGGAATGGGCTTTCGGCAGCGTCTCTGCGGGAATATGGCGCGGTAACAGCGCCTCAGTGGCAACAAAGTTCAGGACATAGGCCACTGACAGCAGCGCCATCATGACCGCCAGCACCGGAAATGTGGCGCCGGGATGAAAGGTCAGGGTCAGGAAAGCGACCACCATTAACACGCAGCGTCCGGCTTCCACGTTAAAGAAGATAAAACGGGGCTTAATACGGTCAGCCAGAAAACCTGACAGCGGGAAAAACAGAATGCGCGGCAGCCATTCAATCACGAATGCCAGCGAGGAAAAGGTAAGGGAACCGGTCGCTTTCAAAATCGCCAGCGGCACGGCAAACAGCAGAAACTGATCGCACAGTGACCCGGCAAAGCGGGAAAAGACGAAACGTTTTAATCCAAAACGATCACTGTTCATATCGTTGCTTTCCTTAAAAAAAGTTCGGGAGCCACCCCGCATGAGGTGGCTCGGGGGATATCAGGCCTGACGGAGGGTAAACAGCGAACGGGCGTATTGATCAGCAATCGTTAAGTGCTCGTCAAAACCCGGTTCTGCGGCACGCTGTGGCCAGAAATACTCGACGGAACCTTCACGGGTTTTCCACGACACCAGCTTTTTCGACAGATCCAGCGGCTTAGCGGTAACCTGCATATTCACCACATGATCGGGCAGGCTGGCGGGCAAGGTGATTTTCTCGATCACGCCCACGTCGGCTTTAATAAAAGCAACGGCGCTCAGGCCGCGCGGCTCGAGCGTCTCCGGCAGCGGTTTGAGTTTGTTCAGATGGCTGAGTACGTGCAGTTCATACGGGTTAATGCCGTAGGTTCTTTCCACCAGATCCATGATGGTGTCGCCGCCGGTGCGCGCCCCCACTTCGATGATTTTGATCTCACCGGCTGGCGTAATACGGGCTTCAAAGTGCGCCACCCCGTAACGGATCCCCAGGGCATGACAGGCGCGTTCAGCGATGTCACGCAGTGCCTGATTGTCACTGTGCAGCGACGGCATACTGTGGCCCACTTCGACAAAGTTCGGCTCTTCACCGAGATATTTGTCGGTTACCGCCATGGCCCGGTGATAGTCGCCCTGATTGATCACCTCCACGCTGACTTCCTGCCAGGCCGGAACATATTCCTCGACCTGGAACAAGTCTTCCGGCGCAAAGGATTCACCATTGAGTGAAATCACATCGGTAACGCAGCGGGCGAACACTTCTTCGATTTCCTGTTCGTGACTGATTTTCAACACGCCCAGGCTGCCCGCCAGTTCACGCGGTTTAATCACCACCGGCAGACCAAACTCTGCGATCAGGTTTTTCAGCTCGCTGAGGGTGCGAAACGCAGCGAAGCGAGGCACCGGCAGACCGGCATCCTGCAGGATTTGCTTCATCACAAATTTGTCACGGCAGTTGGTGATTGTCTGGCAATCATTGCCGTGAAGCTGGTAATGCTCCGTCAGCAGGCTGGCGGCGCGCACGGTGAAGTCGTTCATCGGGATCACCGCCGCAGGGGTTTCACCGGTTTCCTGTTGATGAGCCTGTACAGCACGCAGCACAGCCTCTGCATCGGCGACATCTCCCGGTAAAAAGCCGTCGAAAAATTTGATGGTCGGCGTGGTGCGGTTTTTTGCCATCGTCAGTACCCGCATTCCGCCTGAGGCACGTAACGCCCCCGCCAGCACACGCTCACGTAAAGCAAACTCACCGCCAAGGATCAAAATATAGGTGTTGTTCATCGTAAAACTCCTGCAAGTCAGTTGTGGCCGTTATGCCGGCCATCGGATTAAAGGTCTTTACCAATCGTCCAGCCGCCATCGATCACCAGCGTGGAGCCGGTCACAAATCGCGCATCAGAAGAGGTGAGATACATTGCCGCTTGTGCCACATCCTGCGTTTCGCCCAGCACAGGCAGGAACTGACCCCGCTGGATCTTCTCCATCTGTGCCGGGTTGTCATAGTAGGGTTCAGTGAGCGGCGTGCGGATAACGCCGGGTGCAATGGCATTCACCCGGATGTGATGTTTGCCGTATTCCAGCGCCAGCTGTTTCGTCAGGCCGATCACGGCGTGCTTTGATGAGACGTAGGCGGTGCGGTCAGGCTCGCCCATCAGACCGGAGACCGAGGCGATATTGACGGCATTGCCGGGCAGGTTATGGCGAACCAGTTGCTGACAGAATGCACGTCCGGCAACAAAGCTGGCGGTCACGTTGACGGCAAAAACACGTTCCCACAGTGAGAGGGATAATTCATCGATACGGCAGATTTCACGCGTACCGGCGCAGTTTATTAAGACATTGTTATCGCTGGCGTATTCTGCTGCTTCAAACACGCCATCCAGGCGCACTGAATCGGTAATATCCAGCTGGTGATGAACGTAGTCAGGTTCATTGGCGAAAACGGACGGGGAACAGTCAATGCCCTCTACCGCATAACCGGCAGCCAGATAGGCCGCCACCATCGACTGACCGATACCACTGGAGGCGCCCGTGATAAATGCTTTATGTTTCAGGCTCATGCTGCTTCCTTCATCGTGCGCTGGAACGTCACCAGAATGATGTCACGCAGTGCCGTCTCTCCCGGCTGGCGGCAGCCGATGGGTGTCACGGCATGGTATTTGTCGTGATTGACCACCAGCGTGTCGAATAGCGCCTCGAGGCGCAGCACCCGCTCAATATTTTTAGGGTTCGGGGCAATCAGATTGTCGCCTCCCAGCATGTTGTCGGAGGCATGGATCAGGTGCACAAACACCACATCCTCATCATCTTTATGCAGCCAGACGGGCGAGCTGTACGCGGGTGCATCGCACTGCGCTTCATAGCGGAATAAATGAATGCCGACACTCAGTTCTTCCATTGGCCCGATACGCCCGTAGGCTTCAACGAAAGCGATGTCATCCTGCAAAATCGCCTGCATCAGGCGGTTAGCGGTAATATTTTCGGGCAGCAAAGGATAATGGCGAACAATACCGCCGGTATCCGGATTGTATTTTTTAGTTTGCTTATATTCCGTAAAATGACCAAAACTGAGTTCACCCTGCGGATTGCGACGGCATTGCGCATAACCGCGCCAGCGATTTCCCGCAGAATAAGGATCCAGTGTCAGTTGTTCATACGCCAGTTTTAACTGTTCAAGTTCAGAAAGAAAAATATCTTTATTCGCGTAATTTACATCAGGCAACGTTTGATAATAACTGCCGGGAATAAATGCATATCCTCCGGCGGCAAGATGATTAACATGTTCCATATAAGACTCGTTATTAATTCAGGACAAAGAGAGAATGAATCACCATGGTTAATTCACTTCCGCTAGGTCCAGTACACCACTTTGCTATTATTGAGTCTGCCAATAAAGCGCCCGGCCGTCAGGCGACTTCTCTGACTCACGCTGCTGACGCCGTGCAGATGGCAGGCGTTCATGAAGTAAATATCCCCGGCATTCAGTCGCACGGAGAGTGATTCCACGCCCTGCAACAGGTGCGGAGGATAGGGATAACCGGTGTCCGTCACGCCAAAGCGGGCGCGGCATGGCTCATCCGGATCGAGGTTCCACATTTTCAATTCGCCACCGCCCTGCGCCGCTTCCAGGCACACATTAAACGCGGTCACCGTCATGGCATCGGCAATTTCAAAATCATCCTGCTGCGCAAACTTAAGCTGGGCGCGGTCTTCATGAGGCATCAGCGACATGACACCGTTATCCAGCCAGCGGCGGAACGTGGCAAAACAGGCGTAAGAATTCTTATAACGCGCCGGACCAAAATGGATGCCTTCATCAAGGAATAAATCTTCCAGCGTGCGGTTGAGGAACAGCGATTCGGTGGCATAGCTGTCCGCGACGGACATCAGTTCTGCCACACTGGCGTTGACCCGGTTCACTTCCGCCATATAGTTTTCACCGTTACGTGAAAACTGCGTGGCGCCAATCTGATTGGTCAGAACAAAACCGTCATCGGCGCGGTTTCCGCCCCCGTTGCGATTCACCATCTGATTAAAGTTTTCAGCCACATCCTGACAGATTTTTTTATTCGCAAAATTACGGATGATATACAGAACATTACCCTGATGATGACCGTGCAGAATAATATTCTTGATAATGCTAAAATCGACATTATCAGGCTGCGATTCTAAATAACCGAAATTCTTTTTTACTGAACCGGACAATACTATCTCTTGCTGTTTTTCAGCCAATAACTCACTCATGATGTTCCTGCCAAAGAAATATTAAAATAATGAACACACAAAAAATTGTTATTAAAAGGGTCTGGATAAATCAGATATCAGATGAATAAAGGCGAATACAGCATTCCCCCTTGTGACCATAAATTATTATCCCGACGCGGCTGGTTAAGCTCTGAGTATTTCCCCAAATTACGCTGGAATATTTCACCGTAATTGCCCACCTGATGAATGATCGCGCGGATAAAATCAGGACGCAGCCCCAGATTTTTACAATGCTGCTCGGACGGATAAAGGAAGGTGTGCAGGTAACCCGTCGCCTCCTGACTCATTTCAAGAATGTTTTTGCTGGTGACCTGCAAGTTTTCCGCTTCTATCAGCGTACGCATGATCCAGGTCACCGCTTTCAGCCACTGCGTGTCATGAGAGGACACTGCCGGTGACATGGCTTCCAGCGAGATGCGATCCTGCAAGATAATATGCGCTTCTTTGTCTCTCAGCTGCGCACGTTCACCGGCCAGCAAATAGGAATCGAGACAGTAGATATTGCATTCGCCTTGCTGATAAGCCTGACGGGCCTGCGTCGGTGAATCAAACAGCCGGATCTCGCAGGAGAGATTTAAATTTCCAAAGTAACGTTTCAGGTTCTCTTCGGTGGTGGATCCGCGCATGGCCGCTATCCGGCGCTCGCGGGTATAGCTTGCCTGTTCCACGGGTTCGAGCAAATTACTCGCCGGCGTCATCAGCACTTCGCCATCAAACAGCATCGGATGAACAAAACTGACGTCTGACTCTGCTTCACGCTGGAAGGTGATGCTGGAATTAAATGACCCCAGATCAATCACGCCGTCACGCAGCGCCCGAAACCGGTCACCGGACTGCAACGGCATATAGTGAATTTTTCCGACATCACCTAATACTGCCACTGCGACCGCCCGGGCTAAATCAATGTCGAATCCTTCCCAGCTATTGTGTAATGCATTACGAAACGACAATCCCTTAAAACCCAGACTAACCCCAACATTCAGCACATCATGCTGGCGTATCCGTTCAACAACCGTTTGGTTTAACATAGCTAACCTACTAAATAAATTGACTATTATGGCCAATCCGCACCGAAGATTGCCTCTGTTGAACATCATACGGCTTGATGATAATTTGGATAGATATTCCAGAAACAAAAGAGCTATGCGTGAAAAGCACAAATGAGTTAGCCGAACTGCTTCCCAGTTTGTCCGTTTTTATCCAGGTGGTTGAAAAAGGGAGTTTTTCTTCGGCAGGACGGGAGACGTCGCTGGCTCCCTCTTCGGTAAGCAGGATGATTGACCGGCTGGAGAAACGCCTCAATGTGGTGTTATTTACCCGCTCGACCCGCTCTGTCGCCATCACCGAAGTCGGACTGGAAATTTACCAGCAGGCGCTGACGGTACTCTCGGCTACGCAGACCCTTTTCTCCCGGGCGGATAGCTTCAGCGATACCCCTCAGGGTGTTTTGCGGATCACCGCGCCTAACACCCTGGGTAAGATCCTCCTCACCCCTTTTTTGCCCGCGTTTTTACGCCGCTATCCCGAAATAAACGTTGAGCTGTCGCTGACCGATCGGGTCACGAATCTGACGCAGGACGCTTACGATCTGGCACTGCGCGTCACCGAAAGCCCGCCGGAGAACATGGTCGCCCGCGCCCTGATGCCTATCGATTACGTGCTGGTTTGTGCTGCGGATTACGACGAAGTGCTGCCGGATTTCCCGGCAGGGCTCATCAAACACAATATTTTTTTCCCCGATGAACGGCAATTTCGCGGTCCCTGGCGCTTCTGGCACAATGAAATCATGGAGACTGTGACGCTGGTTCCACGGTTGATGATCAATAACAGCGACGCCATGATTGATGCCATCCTGCAAGGTGTCGGCATTGCGCTGATCCCCACCTTCATCGCCAACCGCTATATCGCTAATGGTAAATTACGTCGCGTCCTGCCTGAATGGCGGGTGGAGAATCCTCTGCCGCGCAACACCTACGCCATCACCCTGCCCAATAAACTGCTGCCGCTTAAAACAAGAGTGTTTATCGATGATTTTATGCAGTGGATTAAGGAAGAAGGAAAGGTGTAGTCAGAAGCAAGGGGAATGACGTTTACGTGGGCCACGCGTTTCGCCATCTCCCCCGCTCCCGCCGCCCTTTCGCACGGCGGGGCGTAAAAGCTGCACGAATTTTTTCTGTTACATCGTTCTTGCATCCCAAAGTTGCGATCATCCTCCTTGCAGCCACCGCTCTTTTCCGCAAAACTGGTTGGTGTAAACGATTACCCTCACGGAAAACGGAAGTGTTATGGCGACAATTAAGGATGTAGCAAAACTGGCTGGCGTATCGGTTGCGACCGTTTCACGCGTGATCAACCATTCCCCGAAAGCCAGTGACAGTTCGCGGGAAGCCGTACAGAACGCCATGCAGCATCTGCAATATCATCCGAATGCCAACGCCCGTGCCCTTGCCCAACAGGCGACGGAAACGCTGGGGCTGATCGTGGCCGATGTTTCCGATCCGTTTTTTGGCGCAATGGTGAAAGCGGTCGAACAGGTGGCCTACGCCACCGGTAACTTTCTGCTGATTGGTAACGGCTACCATAACGTTGAAAAAGAACGTCAGGCCATTGAGCAACTGATCCGTCACCGCTGCGCGGCGTTAGTGGTTCACGCCAAAATGCTGCCGGAGGATGAACTGATCAGCCTGATGCAGCAAATTCCGGGCATGGTGCTGATTAACCGCACCTTACCGGGCTTTGAGCAACGCTGTATCGCACTTGATGACCGCTACGGGTCCTGGCTGGCGACACGTCATCTGATCCAGGCCGGGCATCAGCGCATTGCGATTTTATGCTCCAACCACGGCATTTCCGATGCCAGTGACCGCCTGCAGGGCTATATCGACGCCCTTACCGAGCACAACATTCCTGTCGATGACAAGCTGATTGCTTACGCGGAACCGGATGAAATCGGGGGCGAAAAAGCCATGGCGGATCTGCTGGGACTGGGGAAAGGGTTTACGGCGGTGACCTGCTACAACGACCCGATGGCCGCCGGTGCGCTGTCGGTATTAAGCGATAACAGTATTGATGTGCCGGGCGAGATTTCGCTGATTGGCTTTGATGATGTACTGATTTCACGCTACCTGCGCCCGCGTCTGACCACGGTGCGTTATCCGGTGGTGGCGATGGCGAATCAGGCCGCACAACTGGCGCTGGCGCTGGCAAACGGTCAGCCTTTGCCGGAAACCACCCATATGTTCAGCCCGACGCTGGTGCGCCGTCACTCGGTCAGCAGCCCGTCAAACTCCTAAAGTGACTGGTGATAGACGCGTACCGGCTTGTCCGGATAATCCAGCGCATCGCCAATGTAGTTCCAGCCAAAACGCTCGTAATAGCCGGTAAATTCAGCGTACAGATAGAGTTCACGGAAGCCGCTGCGGCGGCTCTGTTCCAGAACGAAGGCCTGTAACTGCTGCCCCAGCCCGCGTGAGCGGAACGCCTCATCCACGTATAACGCGGCCAGCCACGGCGTCAGATCCTGACGGCTGATCAGATCACATCGCCATAGCCCGACGGTGCCCGCCAGCCGGTCGCCATCAAGGGCAATAAAAGTTTGCGGCAAATCCGCGCCGGTCAGACCGCTTTTCACCACGCTGGCAAAGAATTCACGGCTGTTTTCGCTGCCAAACGCCTGCCACAGCCAGTCTGTCACCGCATCCTGAAATTCAGGGCGTTCGCTCAGGTTAATAATCTGCATCCTGTTCAGACCAGCTTACCCTGAAAAATCGGCACGGATTCAAACAGATAGCCGTCGAATTCCGGCGCATCCACATCCGACAATTCCATCAGGGTATTTTTGACGTTTTCCATGTGCTGCCACATCGCCTGATACGAGCCCATGACGTCGCGGCGGCGCAGTGCGGCCAAAATATTCTGATGATCAGCCAGCCATTTCAGCCGGTAACCGCGGGTGGCAATATGACTGTGTAACTGTTTCCACAACGGGCTGGAATCCCGGTGCATCCAGATATTTTTCACCGAATCGAGCAGCATCTGGTTTTGCGTCGCACCGGCAATCAGCAGGTGAAACAACCGGTCGTTATCGCCGCTTTCGTCATTGGCGACGATGGCGATTTGTTCCTGCTCCAGCGTCCGGCGCAGGTTTTCGATATCGGCTTTGGTGGCCATTTTGGCGGCAAACGCGGCAATATTGCTCTCGAGCAACTGCCGCGCCTGCAAGATTTCAAAGGGGCCGATCTGCCCCTGATACATCAGTTCGTCTTCGCCTTCTTCCTGAGAAGGAATGCGGATCACGTACACGCCGGAACCCTGACGGATATCCACCGTGCCTTCCAGTTCCAGCATCAGTAAGGCTTCGCGCACAATTGTCCGGCTGACACCGTAGGTTTCCGCCATGTTCCTTTCGGGCGGCAGGCGGGATCCTACAGCGAAATGCCCTTGCTTGATTTGCTCACGCAGGTCGTGCCCGATTTCCTGATACTGCTTTCTGTCCTGCGAAACCACACCTTTTTCCACACAATCACCCTGATGCAAAAAACAAAAAAGACCGGATGTTACTGTATCAGAGATAGCGCCTGATCCAGCACTTTTGCACCGTTTAACGTGCCGTACGCCACCATGTCGATCACGGCGATCGGGATGCCGTGTTCATCCGTCAGTTTTTTATTCTCTGCCAGCTTAAAGCGCACCTGCGGTCCGAGCAGCACGGCAACGATATCCCGCCCGTACGCCTCAAGTTCATCGCGCAGATTGTTTTCCGGGATGGCGTAGATCTGGAATTCCATACCCCGGGCAGCGGCTTCTTTTTCCATTTTGGTGACCACCAGCGACGTGGACATCCCTGCCGAACAGGCTAAAACGATTCGTTTCATAGTGTTTTCCTTAGGTTATTTTTCCTGATCATCGAGTGTTAAAGACAACACACCACTTTCACTCAGCGATTTAAACCAGTGAGATGATTTCTTCTGACGGCGATCACGGTTGTTCTCAAGATCAATCTCAATAAGACCGTAACGGTTTTTAAAGGCATTCATCGGCGACACATTATCGGTAAAGGCCCAGAGCATATATCCCTGACAGTTGGCGCCCTCCTCGCGCGCTTTTAACGTCCAGTAAAGATGCTCGGCAATAAATTCAATACGATAATCGTCCTGAATTTCCCCGCTTTTTGTATCGCGGAATTGCCCCTCATTTTCGATACCCATACCGTTTTCGGCCACAAACCACGAAATATTTCCGTAATCCGTTTTGATGCGCATCGCCATGTCATAAATAATTTTCGGGTATATTTCCCAGCCACGCGATTTATTCATCCGGCGGCCGGGTAATTCAAAGTGTTCGTAGTAATACGCGGGGTGGAATGGCGTCTCTTTATTCCACTCACGGGACGGCGCTTTCACGCGGTGCGGGTAATAGAGATTAATCCCCACTTCATCCACCGTATTATTACGGATAACCGCCAGTTCCGATTCTGAATACTCAAAATGCACACCGTGTTTTTCCAGTAATTCCAGCAACTCCTGCGGATATTCCCCGTTGATCATCGGGTCCAGAAAGACGCGGTTATAGAATAAATCGTATAAATGTGCCGCTTTCTGATCGTGCGCCGCTGTTGAGCGGGCGTAAGTCACTTCCGGATTTAAAATCACACCGACCGTGCCTGAGGCGTTGTATCCCTTGCGGTAAAACAGCTCGACGACTTTGGCGGTCGCCAGCACTTTGTGATGATTCCACTGCATCCATTTCGCGGTGTTTTGCTCGAACGGCCAGCGGATCGCATCCAGATACACGCGGGTCTGCACCACCACCGGTTCGTTGAAGGTAAACCAGCGGCTGACTTTTCCGGCAAAGCGTTCAAAGACTTTTTCCGCGTACAGCACAAACAGGTCGACGACTTTTTTCGAGCTCCAGCCCTCGTATTTTTCGATCAGAAACGCCGGTAATTCGTAATGCTCCAGGCACAACATCGGTTCGATGCCGTTGCGCTTCATCTCATCGAGCAGGTTGTCGATGTAGGCCGCGTACTCTTCATCGACCGTGCCCAGTTCATAGTCGGTCAGAAAACGCGACCAGTTGACTGACGTGCGGTAATGGCTCACCCCGCTGGCTTTCATCAGCGCCACGTCCTCCTGATAGCGGTTGATGAAATCGGTGGCTTTCGCCGGACCGTAACCGTTATGCCAGACATGGCGGTTGTTCTTGTACCAGAGATCCAGATACGAATCCTGGCCGTCTTTTTTGCCGCTCCAGCCTTCGGTCTGCCACGCCGAGGCGGCGGCACCGAGAATAAATCCGTCAGGAATGGCGATGGAAACCTTACTCATAACGTCCCTCTTTTTGCGGATGGTTTACGCCGTGGCGGCCTGTTTCTGGCTCTGTTGCAGGGCTTCCAGTTGCGCCTGATCGGCACGACGCGCGGCCACTTTCACGAAGGGCAGATAAATCAGTACCGCCACCACAATGCAGCCAATCTGCGTGATCACCGCGCCCATAGAACCGGCCGTCGACAACCAGGCGTTGATCACCGGCGGCGTGGTCCACGGCACCATCACCACCGCGCGCCCGGCGAACCCGAGGCTGGTGGCAAAATAGCCGATGGTGCCGGTGATCAGCGGCGTGATGATGAACGGAATGGCGAGGATCGGGTTGAGCATGATCGGCATGCCGAAAATCACCGGTTCATTGATGTTGAAGAAGCTTGGCCCGAGGGACAATTTAGCGATTTCGCGCATCTCTTTGCGGCGGGTGGCAATCATCACCGCCAGCAGCAAACCGATGGTGCAGCCGGAGCCGCCGATGCTCATATACACATCCCAGAACGGCATGGTGATGATGTTCGGCACCTCGTGACCCTGCTCAAACGCCGTCATGTTCACCATGATGGCACCGAGCAACAGCGGTTCGCGGATAGGCTTAATCATCTGGTTGCCGTGGATCCCGATCACCCAGAACAACTGCGCGACAAACATCAGCAGCAGAATGCCCGGCAGGCTTTGCATCACCGATTCCAGCGGACGCTGGATCACCTGATACACCGCGTCGTACAAATACATGCCGGTGACACGATGGAAAACAAAACCGAATGTGGCCACCAGCACCACGGTAATGATGGCGGGAATTAACGCCGAGAAGGACGCTGACACGTTTGGCGGTACGCTTTCCGGCATTTTAATGCGCAGGCCGTTCACCCGTTCCAGACGGGAATAAATCTCCACCGACAGGATGGCGATAAACATGCCGAGGAACAGACTTTTGGTATCAGAGAACTGCTTTGCCAGCACATCTTTCACTTCCTGCATCTGGCCGTTAACCATCATATCGACGGTGGTTGGCGTAACGGCAATAAAGCAAATCACCGCCAGCAGGCCGGGAAATAACGACCGCGAGCCGTTAATTTTCCCGAGTTCAATACCAATTAAAAACACCGCACCGATGGTAAGAAAACTCAGCGTGGCGTAGTTAATACTGCTCATGATTGGCTTGAGGGTTGCCAGCCAGGAGAACATTTCAAAATGCGCTAATCCGTTTTTCGGATCCATCACCATATTTGAAATTAAAACTGAGAATGCCCCCACAATAATGACGGGCATTAACGTGATAAAAGACGCCTTAATAGCCATGATGTATCTGAAGCTATTAAAGGTATTGGCGAATCCCCCGAGAGAATCGATAAAACGGTCTTTCAGTGACATGACAGCACCTCATTTTCTTTTTTCTATACTTCACAGGTGTTGGTTTCGTCTTCACCTTTTATATTGAATGAGGAATTAAAGGTGTCGCACGAAGCTGAGTCAGATTCCGGTTCTGTAAATCATCCTGTCGGCCATATTTCGGGAATAAATGCGTAATGTGGCATGCCAAAAAATAGCGGAATACGAATTAATTTCTGTGACAGCGTTCTCACATGTGAATATTGGAATTCCAATATGATGAATTCACACTTTTCTGGTATACCAATTTGGAGTTTTCGATGGAATTCGATCTTGAGCAAACGGTGATGGAGTTATTGATCAACGCCGGAGAAGCACGTTCTAACGCCATGATGGCCATTCAGCACGCACGTAAAAAAGAGTGGGAACAGGCCGATGCGATGCTGAAAGCCTCGGACGACGCGGCGCGTGTCGCGCATAAAGTCCAGACGCAACTGATCGGCCTGGATGAAGGCGTGGGCAAAATTCCGGTGAATCTGATCATGGTGCACTCGCAGGACCATCTGATGACCGCCATGCTGTGCCGTGATCTGGCAGAAGAGATCGTGTTACTGAGAAAAGAGATGTTTGATAAACAGTAAATTCAACACGAAAGAGTAAAGGTCGCCCGATCAGCGCCCTCCCTTGCGAAGGGGAGGGTTGGGGTATTAAGGTCAAAAACTAAATTCAAAGTGTGCATTAACTCATTGCTTTGTATTTAAAACCCCCTCCCAACCTCCCCCTTCGCAGGGGGAGGAGCACAACCAAAATCAGTTCAGGTTTTATTGCAGCGGAGTACGAAACGCGATCAGCTCCCTCCCCTGCGAAGGGGAGGGTTGGGGTGGGGTATTAAGGTCAAAAACTAAATTCAAAGTGTGCTTTAACTCATTGCTTTGTATTTAAAACCCCCTCCCAACCTCCCTTCGCAGGGGGAGGAGCAAAGCAGACCGTCGCTGATATTCAGGAGCAAAGATTACAGTTCTAAAGCAATTAACTCTTCCACCGTCTGCCTGCGACGAATCAGTCTCGGCACGCCATTCTCAAACAACACTTCCGGCAGCAAAGGACGGGTGTTGTAGTTTGAAGACATTGATGCGCCGTACGCGCCGGTATCGTGGAACACCAGATAATCGCCGATATTGACCGGCGGCAGCGGGAAGGTTTCCACTCCGCCACCTGCCTGCTGGGTAAAGACGTCGCCGGATTCACACAGCGGACCGGCGATCACCGCATCCGTCAGCGGTTGTCCGCTCACATCGCGGCCATCGGCGGGTAACAGCGAAATATGGTGATAACTGCCGTACATTGCCGGACGCATCAGGTCATTAAAGCCAGCATCACATAACACGAAGTGACGGCTGCCCATGTCTTTCACCGCGCGGATTTGCGCCACCAGTACGCCGGATTCCGCCACCAGGAAACGTCCCGGCTCGATCTCCAGTTTAATTTCATGCCCGAGATGCGCGGCGATTTGCTCACGCGCCCGGTTCCACAGGCCAAAGTAGTGGCCGGTATCAATGGCTTCTTCTTCAAAATGATACGGGATCGACAAACCGCCACCGGCAGAAATCGCCTCGATATCTTGTCCGGTTTCAATCACCTGACGCACCATCGCATCGCAAACCTGCTCAAGATGACCGTAATCCACGCCGGAACCGATGTGCATATGAATGCCCACCAGTTTCAGACCGTAACGGGCGATTTCTGCCAGCGCCTGCGGTAAATCGGCATACCAGATCCCGTGTTTACTGTTTTCGCCGCCGGTATTGGTTTTCTGGCTGTGACCGTGGCCGAAACCGGGGTTCACGCGCAGCCATACCGGATGCCCGGCTTTGTGCTGACCAATCTGGCTGAGCATATCGATGGAACCGGCATTGACCGGAATATCCAGCGCCGTCACGCGTTCCAGCGTCGGCTGATCCAGCACGTCAGCGGTAAACACGATCTCACTGTCTTCGCGGCCGGGAATAAAACCCGCCACCAGCGCGCGTTCAATTTCGCCCAGCGACACGGAATCGACCTTCACGCCCTGCTCGCGCATCAGGCGCAGAATATGAATGTTGGAACAGGCTTTTTGAGCAAAACGGATCACATCAAACTGACGTAACTGCGCAATGCGCGCTTTGATGATCTCCGCGTCATACGCCCACACAGGGCAGCCAAATTGTTGCGGCAGAGCCAGTAAATTCGCGACATTAAGCGCGGTCGACATGTCGTTCAGGGCGCGTGGCATAAGATTTTCCGTCAGGTGAATTCAGTCATATTTCCTTCAGTATGCCGTGTGGCCGACCGGCGATAAAATATCTATTTCAGGCCAGTCTATTCATTTATGATATGGGTCATTGTCTCTGTTCACCGGATCACGTCATGCCCGCCATTTCCCTGCGTCATATCGAAATTTTTCATGCGGTGATGACTACCGGCAACCTGACCGAAGCCGCCGCGCTGCTCAGTACCTCACAACCGACGGTCAGCCGTGAGCTGGCGCGCTGTGAAAAGCTGCTGGATCTGCAACTGTTCGAGCGCCTGCGCGGGCGGTTGTATCCGACCGTGCAGGGTTTGCGGCTGTTTGAGGAAGTGCAGCGTTCGTATTACGGGCTGGACAGGATCGTCAGCGCGGCGGAAGGCATCCGCCAGTTCGAGCAGGCGCAGCTGTCCATCGCCTGCCTGCCGGTGTTCAGCCAGTCGCTGCTGCCGTCGGTGTGTAAGCCGTTTCTCGACCGTTATCCCGACGTCAGTTTCAATATTGTGCCGCAGGAATCACCGCTGCTGGAAGAATGGCTGTCGGCACAGCGCCATGATTTAGGGTTGACGGAAAACACCCAGACGCCCGCCGGAACCGAGCGCCAGACGCTGCTGACGCTGAATGAAGTCTGCGTGCTGCCTGCCGGGCATCCTTTGGCTGAAAAACCGCGACTCACGCCCCGGGATTTCAGCGGCCTGAATTTTATCAGCCTGTCGGCGACCGACAGTTACCGGCAACTGCTGGATAGCTTATTTGCGGAGCAACAGGTGGCGCGGCGGCTGGTGATGGAAACCCACAGCGCGGCGTCGGTGTGCAGCATGGTGCGCGAAGGCGCAGGCGTCTCCATCGTTAACCCGCTGACGGCTTTGGATTATTGTGAAAACGGTGTCGTATTACGGGAATTCAGCGTCGCCGTGCCGTTCACCGTCAGCCTGATCCGCCCGCTGCATCGCCCCGCTTCCGCGCTGGTGACCACATTCATCGGACACTGCCATCAGCAGGCGCAACGTTTTGCACAACGCCTGGAGGCTGCGCTGCGGCGGTGACTTGTAAATGATAATCATTATCCATAACATGCGGGCAGCGTCCCGCTATGGAAAATGAGGATCCCCATGAACAAGTTTTTACTTCTGGCTATTCTGGCACTGACCGCCTGCTCCACCGCTCCCCGCCATGCCGCAAGCCCTGCGGCTGCGCCGGACGGCGTGATTACCGATTTACGCACCGGCGAAACCCTTTCCCCCGCGCAGTTACTCAGCAAACTGGCGTCTGAACCCCGCGTGATCGTCGGCGAAAAACACGACAACCCGGCACATCATCAGATCGAAAACTGGCTGGTGCAGAGCCTGCCGTCGGTACGGCCCCAGGGCAGCGTGCTAATGGAAATGCTGACGCCGGATCAGCAGCCGAAAGTGGATCAGGTAAAAGCCTGGCTGCAAACCGGGCCGGACGCCCGCCCTGCCCGTGTCGCAGAATTGATCAACTGGCAAAAAAGCTGGGACTGGTCGATGTATGGCGATGTGGTGATGACGGCGATGAAAGCGCCGTATCCACTGCTTTCTGCCAATCTGGATCGCAGTGAGATCATGGCGTTCTATGAAAATCCGCAGTTCCCGTCGGGCACCCATTCTTCGGATCCTCAGGTACGCAACGCCATCAGCGAGACCATCCGCACTTCTCACCAGCAAAATATCGGCGAAGAACAGCTGCACGCCATGCTGGCAATCCAGCAACAACGTGACCGCCGGATGGCAGAGCGCCTTCTGGCTGCCCCCGCTCCGGCATTACTGATCGCTGGCGGTTATCACGCAGGCAAAAGTATCGGCGTGCCGGTGCATGTGAAAGATCTGAACCCTGCCGCCTCCGTCACCGTACTGCTGCTGGCGGAACAGGGCGTGCGTGTGGATAAATCACAGGCCGATTATGTCTGGATCACACCGGCAGTCGCCGCTAAATCCACAACAAAATAACCCTTAAGTTACTGTGACCATTGAAATAAAAGTGTGGAGAAACTGAAAGTTTCTTGTAAAGAGCCATTACAAATGATTACTATTATCAAATAATATTGAATCTCATTATCATTTTAATGGACTAAATGACCACTCACTCCCTTCCCGCTGCCCCGGCTGCCGCTGCGTTTGTCTTACGCCCTCAGCGCCGGACGGTGGGGCTGATATTGTCACTGCTGATACATGGCGCGCTGGCCGCATTTTTACTGTGGTCAGCCCCCGCGCAGCCGCCCGCTGAGCTGCCGCCACCGGCGGTGATGGTGACGCTCTCCGCCACTATCGAAAACAATCAAACCACCAAACCGCTGCCCGTTGGCATCCAGCAGGCGGTGGATTCGGCGGCGTCCAGCAAACAGGAAATGACCCCGCAGTTACAGAAAAACATCACGCCGCCGGTGGATGAAAGCGCGGAAATCAAGCTGGTTCAGCAACACAAAAAACCGAAGGAACAGCAAAAGCGGCCGAGGCCGGTACAGAAAACGCAGGCGCGTCAGCAGGATCCGACCCGCGCCTCGGCAGCCAGCGCAGCCGCCCCGCCGGTGACGGCAGCGGTTTCCGATAAAATCGCCGCCCCGATGAACAGCGATTCCTCACAAACCCGCGACGCCAAAGTGACCTGGGAAACGCAGGTCAAAGTGCAGCTCAACCGGCTGAAAAAATATCCGCCGGACGCCATTTCGCGTCACCGCACCGGCGTCGCACTGGTGGCTTTTGTGGTTGATCAACGCGGCGAGGTGATCAGCAGCCGGTTAGTAAAATCCTCCGGCACGATGTCGATGGATACCGAAGCGCTGGCCGTCTTACAACGCGCCAGCCCGCTGCCGCAACCGCCGGGCGAGATGCTGAGAGCCGGTCAGGTGCCGGTGACCATGCCGCTGGAATTCACCCTGAGCGGCGCAAACCGCCGCAAGTCTTAACGGAATACCTATGACGCTTTCACGATTAATGACGCTGCTGACGGCGGGAATGCTCTTTACCTGCGCAACCGCCACCGCACAGCCGGTGCCGCCGGTTGCTGAAAAACATCCGCATATTTTGCAGATGGCCGGAGACAGCCGGACGGACAATTATTACTGGCTGCGCGATGACCGCCGTCAGGATCCGAAGGTCCTGAATTATCTGCGTGCGGAAAATCACTACAGCGCCCGGGTGATGTCCGGCTGGGCAGCATTAACCGACACCCTGTATCAGGAAATGCGCGCCCGTCAGGGTGAACAGACCGAATCCGTGCCTTATGAACTGCATGGTTATCGCTATCAGCAACGTTATCTGCCGGGCAAAGAGTACGCGCAATATCTGCGTCAGCCGGTCAGCGGCAACGTGGTCTGGCAGACGCTGGTGGACGCCAGCCAGCGCGCGGCCGGGCACACCTATTATCAGTTTGGCGGGCTGGAAATCAGTACCGACAATCAGCAGATGGCCGTCGCCGAAGATACGCAGGGACGCCGCCAGTACAGCATCAGCCTGCGCAATCTCACTACCGGCCTCTGGCAGAACGATGTGCTGCAAAACACCTCGGGAAATATGCATTGGTCGGCGGACGGTCAGTCGCTGTTTTATATCCGCAATCATCCGCAGACGCTGATGCCGTATCAGGTTTTCCGTCACAAGACCGGCACGCCAGTGTCTCAGGATGCGCTGGTGTATGAAGAAAAGGACGGCGGATTTTATCTCGGTCTTTCGCGCACCGCCTCTGACGATTATCTGATGATCGTCAGTAGCGGCAGCACGTCTTCCGAGGTGCGGCTGATCCCTGCCGGTGAACCGCTGGCCGCGCCGCAGTTATTCGCTGCCCGCCGTCCGGGTGTCGAATATTATCTGGATCATTATCGCGGTCAGTTTTACATCCGCTCCAATTTGCACAGCCCGCATTTTGGATTGTATGAAACGCAATCCGCCGGTACGCCTTGGCAGACGCTGATTGCACCAAATCCGCAGCGGGATCTGGAAAACTTCGCCCTGTTCCGTCATCAGCTGGTGCTGCAAATCCGCGGTCAGGGACGCGTTCAGCTGGAAATGATTGACTGGAAAAGCGGACAAACACGCAATGTGGTGTTTGACGAAGAAAGTTACATGGCGTGGCTCGGTTCAAACCCGACGCCGGACACCGACAAACTGCGCTACGGCTATTCATCGATGACCACGCCGACGCGCATTTATGAATGGGACATGTCCAGCGGCACCCGCACGCTGTTGCAGGAAAAACCGGTGGAAGGCGTTAATCCGGCGAATTACGCCAGCCAGCGGCTGATGATCACCGCGCGTGACGGCGTACAAGTGCCGGTTTCACTGGTGTACCGCAAATCGTTGTTCCGCAAAGGCCACAATCCGCTGCTGGCGTACGGCTACGGCGCCTACGGCATGAGTATGGATCCGGCGTTTGGCGCCAGCCGCATCAGCCTGTTAGATCGCGGATTTGTCTTTGCCCTGATCCACGTCCGTGGCGGTGGCGAACTGGGTCAGCAATGGTATCAGCAGGGCAAACTGGAGAATAAAGCCAATACCTTCAATGACTTTATTGATGCCACGCACGCCCTGACGCAGCAAGGTTTCGGCCAGCCCGGACGGCTATACGCCATAGGCGGCAGCGCAGGCGGCCTGCTGATGGGCGCGGTGATCAATCAGGAACCGGCCCTGTTTCACGCGGTGGTGGCGCAGGTGCCTTTTGTCGATGTGCTGACCACCATGTCGGATCCGACCCTGCCGCTCACCGAAGGCGAATATCAGGAATGGGGAAATCCGGCAGAGCCTGAGGCTTATCAACGCATCAAAGCATACAGCCCGTATGACAATGTGCATCCGGCGGCCTATCCGAACTTACTGGTCACCGGCGGATTATTTGATTCACAGGTGCCGTACTGGGAACCGGCGAAATGGGTCGCCCGTTTACGCACCGTGAATCAGGGACCGTCACTGATTTTACTGACCACCGAAATGGCGGCCGGGCATGGCGGGAAATCAGGCCGTCTGAACCGGCTTAAAAATACCGCGCAGGAATACAGTTTTATTATTCAGATGGACAAAAATAATAATCATAAAAACAACAATAATAACCGCACCCCCGCTTTGTAATTTATTGGAACGCAATACTGAGCAATAAAAATTAAAAATAAAGCTTCCTGAGGGAATATGAAAAACAACCTTTTAACCGGCATGCTCAGTGCCGGTTTAGTGCTGGCCGCACCGCTGGCATTTGCTGACACCACCACAGAAACAGAAAATAAAGAAACCGTGACGTTCAGCCCGCTGAAAGTCTCGGCCGATAAACTCAGCAGTGAACATGAGGCGATGGCCAAACCCGGCGCATTCAGTTCACGCGGGGAAAATACCAACCTGCAATCTACCGATTCGGTGCTGCGCAGTATGCCTGGCACCTTCACGCAAATTGACCCGGGCCAGGGCACGGTAGACGTCAATATTCGCGGTATGTCCGGCTTTGGCCGCGTCAACACCATGATCGACGGCGTCACACAAAACTTCTACGGTTCTTCGGTGCCGGGCGGCATTTCGCACGGCTCCACCAGCAGCGCGTCCGGCGCGTTAATCGATCCGAATTTCCTGGTCGGCATTGATGTGTCACGCGGCACCAGCGCCGGTTCGGCGGGCGTCAACGCCTTAGCGGGCAGCGCCAACCTGCGTACCCTCGGCGTGGACGACGTGATTTTTTCCGGCAATCCGTTTGGCATCCGTACCCGCTTCTCGGCCGGTAACAACGGTATTGGCGAAAGCGGCATGGTGGCCGTCGCCGGGAAAACCGATGCGTTCACCGACACCGGCAGCTTCGGCATCATGGCGGCGATCAGCGGCAGTTCCATCGACGCGCAGTTTAAAAATGGCGACGGCCAGAGCAGCAGCGATTTCGGCTACGAAAAAAGTTACCGTCAGAATCCAAAATCCCAGTTAGTGAAAGTGGATATTAAGCCCGATGAATTTAACAGCGTCGAATTATCCGGCAGGCATTACGGCAATAAATTTACCCAGCGTGATATCACCAGCGACGACTTTTATCTGAAATATCATTACGCGCCTTTCTCCGAGCTGATTGATTTTAATTTAATGCTCAGCACCAGCCGCGGAAATCAGAAATACGATAACAACACGCTGTATACGTTTTATAACACCGAGGCCAGCAACCAGTCAGACGCTATTGATATTAACAACACCTCGCGCTTTGTCTTTGCCGGAACAGATATCGCCTGGAGTTACGGCAGCAAAATCATGCGCAATAAGTACGACAAAGATATCAACAGCAATGCCTGGTCTGAAGATAATCCCGACGCGGGTCAGCAGTCGATTGAGAACAATACGTTCCAGCCTTCCGGCAAGCAGGACGTTTACAGCCTGTACACCGGTCTGGAGCTGAAACGCGGCATCTGGAAAGGTAATTTTGATCTCAACTACAGCTATTACGATCTCAGCGGCTATAAACCGGCATGCGATCCGCGCGTTACCTGCTTCCCGCAGGGCGGTCAGAATATCAGCCTGACCGAAGACGGGTTTAATCCGTCCATGATGCTCTCGGCGGAGATCCGCCCGTGGTTCGAACCGTTCGTCAGTTACAGCAAATCGATGCGCGGCCCGAACGTGCAGGAAGTGTTTTTCTCTAACTCCGGCGGCGCATCGATGAATCCGTTCCTCAAAGGCGAGCGGGCGGAAACCTATCAAATCGGTTTTAACTCCGCAGCGGGTAATCTGTTATTTGAAGAGGATTCCCTGCGCCTGAAAGCCCTCTATTACACCAGCAAAATCAAAAACTATATCTACAGCGATTCCTTTATGGTGTGCCGCAACGGGCGTAAATGCAGCATCGGCGAGAACCTGCAAAACGACTGGGACGACGCCAGCGAAGACTATTCCGATACCATGTATATCTACGTTAATTCCCTGTCGCCGGTGCGCACGCACGGCGTCGAGATCGAAGCGGAATACGATACCGGCCGGGCCTTCACCCGCCTCTCTTTCAGCAAGGAGCACACCAACCAGCCGACGTCGATTGCTACCGGTTCGTTTGGCGTCGGCAACATCAACGAACTGCCGGAAATGTATTTCACCGTCGACACCGGCGTGCGTTTTCTTGATGAAAGCCTGACCGTCGGGACGCTGGTGAAATACACCGGAAAAACCCGCCGCACCTCGCCGGATCAGAATTTCAACGAAACCACCGGCGCGCTGGAAAACGAAGACATGCCGGATATTCCGACGATTATCGACCTCTACAGCACCTATGAAATTAACCGTAATCTGATGCTGAAATTCTCGGTACAGAACCTGATGGATAAAGATTATTCAGAAGCGCTGAATAAACTGAATTCGATGTATGGTCAGAATGACCCCAGCATGGCGGTGAATACCGCGCGCGGCAGAACGTATCTTGTGGGTGGCGAAATGCGTTTCTGATCCACGCCTGGCCGGGTAAAACAGAAACAAAAAGGCCACGCCGGATATTTTCCGCGTGGCCTTTTTGTTTACAACGGCAGGATTACGCCGCCGCTTTGATCGCTTTCTTCGCCGCACGACGGAAAGTGATCACACACAGCACGAAGCCGATAGCGCCCAGTCCGCCCGCCGCCAGCGGGACCGTGCTCAGCCCCATTCCGCGTTCAATCACTGCGCCGCCAACCCAGGCACCCAGTGCATTGCCGACGTTAAACGCCGCAATGTTCAGGGTGGACACCAGATTTGGCGCGTTTTTACCGTAGGTCACCACGTTAACCTGCAACGCCGGTACCGCCGCGAAATTCACCATCGCCCAGATAAACAGGGTGATTTCCGCCGCCACCAGATGCACGCTGGTGTAGCTGAACAGCACGGAGAATATGGCGATCATCAGGAACGTCATGGTCAGCGAAATACCGAGACGCCAATCCGCCAGACGCCCGCCCAGCACGTTACCGATGGTCAGACCGAGGCCGATCAGCAGCAGCGTCCAGCTGACGCCGTGCTCAGACACGCCGGTGATTTGCGTCAGGATCGGCGCGATATAAGTGAACAGCGCAAACATCGCCGCCGCAAAGAAAATGGTGATCGACAGCGACAGCCACAACCCCAGACTGCCCAGCGCCCGGATTTCCTTACGCAGGTCGGTCGGCTCTTCTTCTTTCTTATCCGGCAGCTTTTTATACAGCGCGAACAGCGACGCCACGCCAATCACCGCCACCACCCAGAAGGTGGAACGCCAGCCGAAAGCCTGTCCGAGCGCGGTACCGAGCGGCACGCCCAGCACGTTAGCCAGCGTCAGGCCGGTAAACATCAGCGCCACCGCTGAAGCACGACGGTTCGGTGCCACCAGACTGGCCGCCACCACCGCGCCAATGCCGAAGAAGGCACCGTGACACAGCGCGGTAATGACACGCGACAGCATCAGGAAACCGTAACTGTACGACAGCGCGCACATCACGTTGCCGACGATAAAAATACTCATCAGCAGTAGCAGCGTTTTCTTACGCGGCAGTTTTGCGGTCAGCACGGCCATGATCGGCGCGCCGATCGCCACGCCCAGGGCGTATCCGCTGATTAACCAGCCAGCAGAAGGAATACTGACATTCAGATCCCCCGCCACGTTGGGGAGCAACCCCATAATGACGAATTCAGTGGTACCGATGGCAAACGCGCTGAGCGCCAGTGCCAGGAGTGCGACGGGCATAAAAACTCCGGATTTTATCGTTATGAGTAAAGTCTCCGGCATTGGGCCGGACTGGCTTAAATACCACGTTGATCACACTTTTGACCAGACGCAGTCTGTGCCCTTGCTGTCTGAAAATCCGTCAGGATCGGGATTAATCTTTACATAACAATACATTGCAAAGAATGCGGTAAATACTGAAAAGGGACCGATTCCAGCCAGATGCGGGCTGCGGCGAGTCAGCGTTTTTCTTCCTGCAACGACAGCCAGCGCGGATGACCGGCAAACCACGCCACCAGAAAATCGAGCAGCGCACGCAACGCCGCTGGCATTTGCCGCCGCGACGCATAAATCGCGTAAATCCCCATTTCCTGCGGCTGCCACCCGCTGAGTAAAGCGACGAGCTGGCCGCTGGCGATCAGCGGCGCGGCTGAGTAATAAGGCTGCATCACGATCCCCGCGCCTTCGACCGCACCGGTCAGCAACACCAGCGATTCATTGGCGCTGAGATTTCCGCTCACCGGAATGGCGACCTGTTCCCCCTGCCGTTCAAACTGCCACAGGCTTTTGCCGAACCAGGTGTACGTCAGGCAATTATGCACCGCCAGATCCTGCGGATGCTGCGGCGTACCCTGCGCGGCCAGATACGCCGGAGAGGCGCAGACGACCGACGGACACAGCGCCAGCGGCCGGGCGATCAGGTTCGGATCCAGATCATTGGTAATACGCAGCGCCAGATCGATACGGTCTTCCACCAGATTGACCGCCCGGCTTTCCAGTTGCAGATCGATACTCACCTGCGGATGGCGACGTAAAAACTCGCTGACCGCAATCACTACCGCACCCTGCCCGAAAGACTGCGAGCAACTCAGGCGCAGCATTCCGCGCAACGCTTCATCGCCGGTGTCCGCCACGCTGCCCATCTCCGCCGCCACCGAGAGCATTTTCCGGCAACGTGCCAGCGTATTTTCGCCCGCATCCGTCAGGCTGAGTTTGCGGGTGGAACGGTGCAGCAGACGCGCGCCCGACCACTTTTCCATTTCCGCCAGATAACGTGTGACCATCGCCCGCGACATGTTCAGCGACTCGGCAGCATTGATCATGCTTCCCCGTTCAACGATGGCAACAAACACTTGTGCAGCGGTAATTCTGTCCATGATTCGTCCGGTTTATGCAACAAACAGTTGCGCATTATCCGGTTTTTCCCGCGGATTATGCAACGTACAGTAGAGGCTGACTGAATGTGATTATTTATGCCCCTGAGGAAAACCCATGCATCTGAAACATCTGACCCTGATCGCCGCCCTGCTGGGCAGCAGCCTGTCCGCTCACGCAGCAAGTGCGCTGAAAATGGACGTATATAACCCCGGTGAAAAAAGCGTTTTCCCGGTGTCGTCGGAAATCATTACCGGTGAAAAAGACGCGGTGCTGATCGACGCGCAGTTCCAGCGCAATGACGCCGAAAAACTGGTGGAGATGATCAGGGCGACCGGCAAGAAACTGACCACCGTGTACATCAGCCAGTCCGATCCGGATTTCTACTTCGGGCTGGATGTCATTCATGCCGCCTTCCCGGACGCCAAAATCGTCGCCACGCAGGCCACCGTCGACCAGATTAACGCCAGCAAAGACGGCAAGATGGCGTTCTGGGGACCGCAGTTAAAAGACAACGCGCCAGCATCGGTAGTGGTACCGGAGCCGCTGAAAGGCAACACATTTGAACTGGAAGGCCATAAGTTTGAGATCCAGGGCGTAGACAAAGACCGGACGTTTGTCTGGATCCCGTCGCTGAAAGCAGTAGCCGGTGGTGTGCTGGTCAATGGCAACAACATGCACGTCTGGACCGCAGATACGCAAACGCCGACCTCGCGTAAACAGTGGGTAGAATCACTGGATGAAATTGCCGCTCTGAAACCGGAAACCGTGGTGCCGGGGCATTATCTGCCGGGCGCGCCGAAAACATTGGAATCGGTGAAATTCACCCGCCAGTATCTGCTGACGCTGGAAAAAGAATTACCGAAAGCGAAAGATTCCGCCGCGCTGATCGCCGCCATGAAAAAACATTATCCGCAACTGAAAGATGATTCTTCATTAGTGCTGAGCGCGAAAGTATTGAAGGGCGAAATGAAGTGGCCACAGTGAATATAATTTTTTAATAATTAAAAACGCATCGAGGCAGAAACTCTCCTGCCTTGATTTTATTTTTAGAAATTTAAGAAACCAGCCAGATAATAAAAATCACTCAGTTATAAAAAATATTTTCTATAAAACCACTTAAATCATTTTTAGTCACATCATCCCTTCATTGAACACTCGCGGCTCTCATAATAAACTCCTGCGGCCCAACCCAAAAAGGTCAATATCTTCTGCTATTCCTTCAGAGGATGAACCTTATCTAATTAATAAAGGATTATTATGAACTGGTATTTAAAAGCATTAAAAAACTCCACTAATTTTTCAGGTCGCGCCCGGCGCAGAGAATATTGGTGGTTCGCGTTATTTAATATTCTTATTTCCGTTGGCGTGAGCATTATTGCCCTGATGTTTGGTGATGAGTATTTACTGTCTTTGCTCTACTCATTATTCGTGTTTCTTCCCTGCCTGGCATTAACCGTGCGTCGTAATCACGATGCTGGATACAGCGGCTGGTGGGTGCTGTGCCCGATTTTCAATTTTATCCTGATGTTCTTTGAAAGCGATCCGGAGGATAACCGCTTCGGCCCTTATGTGGTGGAACCTAAAGCGTAATAACGCAAAGAATTTTCGCCTGCCACTCTGACCGTTCATTTTGGCAAAAGTGTGTTGCGCCTCACGCAGCACCCGTTATACTGTTGCGTGAGGCGCAACACGCAGGATACTTCCGATGATTAAGGATTTTAAACATAAAGGACTGCGCCGGTTTTTCACTTCGGGTTCAACCGCAGGCATTAATGCGGAACACGCAAAAAAACTCAGACTCAGGCTTGCCACCCTCCATTCGGCTCAGGCTGTTCAGGATATTGACCGGCCTGGCTATTTGTTGCACGCCCTCGCGGGTTCGCGAAAGAGAGAATGGGCAATAACGGTCTCTGGCAACTGGCGTCTTACCTTTGAATTTATTGATGGAAATGCTTACATCGTCAATTACGAGGATTATCACTGATGAACATGCATAACCCCCCTCATCCCGGCGAACTGATTGCAGAAACGCTTGAAGAACTGAATGTCAGTGTGCGTGAATTTTCCCGCGCACTGCACATAGCGCCCTCTACTGCACAGCGTATTGTGAGCGGGAAGATGGCAGTGACACCGGAAATGGCGGTAAAGCTCGCGGCCGTGCTGGGCAGTTCTGCCGAATATTGGCTGAATCTGCAAGCAAACCGCAGTTTATGGATTGCGGAACAAACCGTCGATATTAGCGGATTACACCGACTGGCAATGACGTTAAAACCCGCCTGAGGCGGGTTAGTTATAATGAGCAAAACTTACGGCGTCACCCGCACAAACTCGCCTTCGGCGCGCACGTTGTGGCCGAAACCGCAGTCATTCAGGGTGTGCAAGTTAACGCTCTGCGGGGCGAAGTTCATCTCCACGCTGCATTCACCGCCACCGGCGGAGGCGTCGTCGGTTTCATGATAGACGGCGTGATTGTCTTTAATCGCCGTGACGACTGAAAACTCACCGATATTCGGGCCGTAATACAACGACATCTGCCCCATATACAGTCCGCTGAAATCGATTTTAAACTGCGCTTCTTCCGCTTTGACCTCCAGCAGATTCCAGCTGCCGAAACCGGCGTATTGCCAGTAAAGCCCGGCCGGACTTTGCGACGGCGGCATGGCATCCAGTTTTGGCTGGATCAGACTCAGGTTGTATTGTGATTTTTTGTCAGCAGGCGCCAGCATCAGCCAGGCTTTGGCTTTCAGCAGATCCCCCTGCTTAATGTAGGTCAGCGCGATGTTGTTGTAGGCCGTGGCGATCTGGTCCTGCGGCTTGTGACAAAACTCGCTCCATGCCACCTGATTGCGGAAAATTTCCCGCGCTTTGCCCATATCGCCCTGCGAATAAGCCACTTTGCCGGCAGACGCATAAATGCCTGCTTTGACACAGTCGGCCTCAATATCAGGTTCATCAATCTGAGCAAACGCCTGAACACTGGCAAAACATCCTGCCACCAGCAGTAAATTCACTGCGACTTTCATCAAACATCCTTCTACTTTTGTGGTCTACAGAGCTTCGTGCTGGAAAAACATCCTTACAAGTGGCTCATTGCCCTATCGCACTGAGGCACTCATTCTGGGATGATTGGATTCACAACATATCGATTACACATGGCTATTATGACTAAAATTCCTGGGAAATCGGCGCAATGGGGCGCCGTCTGGCAGTTAATTAAGCCTTACTGGCGCTCAGAAGAAAAGTGGCGTGCCTGGGGCATGTTGACCACGATCATCATCCTTTCGCTGGCCGGTGTATACCTCAGCGTGCAGTTTAACGAATGGAACCGCGTTTTTTATGACGCGCTGCAAAACAGAAACTATCCGGTTTTCAAAGCCCAGCTGTGGAAATTTACCTGGCTGGCGCTGCTGTTTATCGTGATTGCCATCTACCGTGTCTACCTGACGCAGGGCCTGCAAATGAGCTGGCGGCGCTGGATGACCGAAGAGTATATGGAGAAGTGGCTGACCAATCACGCCTATTATTACACGGAGTACCAGCATCAGGTGGATAACCCCGATCAGCGTATTTCCGACGACCTGAATGCCCTGACCAGCGGAACCCTGTCTCTGGTGCTCGGCCTGCTGTCGAGCGTGGTCACGCTGTTCTCCTTCGTGTTTATTTTGTGGTCGATCAGCGGACCGCTGAACTTTATGCTGGCAGGCCATCATGTTGAAATCCCCGGCTATATGCTGTGGTTCGCGCTGCTGTATGCCGCCATCGGTTCCTTCATTATCTGGTATATCGGTAAGCCGCTGGTAAAACTCGGATTTAATCAGGAATGGTTCGAGGCGAACTTCCGTTTTGGCCTGATCCGTATCCGCGAAAACAGCGACGCTATCGCGCTGTATCACGGTGAGAAAAACGAGCACGACCAGCTGACCGGTAAGTTTGAATCCATCAAAACCAACTGGTGGTCAATCATGCGCGTGACCCGTCGCCTGAACGTGGCCTCCAACTTTTATGCGCAGTTTGCCAACATCTTCCCGATCCTGGTGGCATCGCCGCGCTATTTCTCCGGCGCGATCCAGATGGGTGCGCTGATGCAGATTTCCTCGGCGTTCGGTCAGGTACAGGGCGCGTTGTCCTGGTTTATCGATGCCTTTACCGATCTGGCGAACTGGAAAGCCACCGTTAACCGTCTGGCCGGTTTTAATGCGGCCATCGATCAGGTGAACGCTCAGCCGCGTGGGATCCGCGTCGGCAAGAGTGCGGAACATGCCCTGCAACTCGATAAACTGACGCTGAACCTGCCGAACGGTAATCCGCTGTTCTGCGACATTTCTGCGGCAATGAAACCGGGCGAACGTGTGCTGATCGCCGGGCCTTCCGGCTGCGGTAAATCCACCCTGCTGCGCGCCATTGCCGGTATCTGGCCGTACGGTTCTGGCAATATTGCGCTGGCGGAAGGCAAGCGTTATCTGTTCCTGCCGCAGCGCAGTTATATTCCGATTGGTACCTTGCGCGACGCGCTGAGTTACCCCGATGCCAGCCGCGAATATACCGATGAACGTCTGCAGGAAGTGCTGACGCAATGCCGTCTGCCGCATCTGGCGGCGGTAGAAATTCTGGATGATTACGCCAACTGGAGCCAGCGCCTGTCGCCGGGTGAACAACAGCGTCTGTCCTTTGCCCGCGCCCTGTTGATCAAACCGGATACGCTGTTCCTCGACGAAGCCACCAGCGCACTGGATGACGAAACCGAGCAACAGGTATACGCTCTGCTGCTGAGTGAATTGCCGGAAACCTCGGTCATCAGCGTGGCGCACCGTAATTCGGTCGCGAAATACCATCAGCACTGCTGGCGGTTCAGGAATCAGGAAAACGGTCCGTGCGGATTCACCTCCAGCCCGTTGATGCCTGAATAACGCCTGACCTACAGCGGTCGCGTGGAAATGCAGAAAGGTTGCTGATGTCAGCAACCTTTCTTTTTTGTGTGCTGAAACCCATTTCGGACAGAAAATCAACGGCCTGATTGGCTCAAATGTATAGCCGTCTATACAATTATTCTTAAGGTATTTTTTAGGGAACGGAGGTCAGGTTTGATGAAGATAGATAAAAACTCGTTCACACCGCTTTACCTGCAGATTGAGCAGCAACTGACCGAAAAAATCAGTGCAGGCGACATCAGACCCGGTGACCCGATCCCGACCGAAGCGGCACTGTGTGAGATTTATGGCGTGTCCCGCATGACCGCGCGTAAAGCCGTGGATTATCTGGTGCGTCAGGGGCGTGTGGCCCGGTTTCGCGGCCGCGGCACCTTTGTGGTCGAACCGCCAAAACAGCAGAAGATCATCCTGCCTCTCGACCGGCATCTGACCGCCAGCGAAGTGGCACAGGAAAGTAACCAGCGGATTGAAAATCAGGTGCTGGAATTTCGCCGATTGCCCGCCAGTGAAGAGATCGCCCGCGAGCTGAACATTGCCGCCGGCACCGAAGTCTATTTTATGATCCGCCTGCGACTGCTGGGCGATGAGCCGTTTGTTTACGAGCAATGCTGGATGATGTGCGACCGCTTCCCGGATATCACCCGCGCCGCCATGACATCGTCAAAGTACGCGTATATCCGCTCAAAAGGTTTTCAGCCCGCAGGCAGCACCAAACTGATTTCGGCAGAACTGCCGTCCAACGAAATCCGTCTCGCACTCAACCTGTCCCGCGACCAGCCGGTGCTGCATTCTCATGCCATCGTCTCGTTCACCGACGGCACGCTGTTCGAAGTCTCTGATGTCTATTACAACCAGAAAAACTATGGCTTCAGCGTCCATGCCAAAGTCAAAAGCTGACGGCCGTCAGGCGATGCCCGACAACTCAGCTTTCACCAGATTCGCCACCTGTTCGACCTGCGGGCCGTAAATCACATGGATGTCCGTGTCGGTGATGCGCTTGACGCCTGCCGCGCCGGTTTTCATTAATGTGCCATCCTGCACCTGCGCCATATCTTTCACCTTCACGCGCAGACGGGTGAAACAGCAATCCACCGCCGTGATATTCCCCTCGCCGCCCAGCCCGATGATGATATTTTTGGTTTTTTCGCCCGTTCCCTGCGCTGGTTTCGCGCGTTCTTCCGCATCGTTTTCGTCTTCACGCCCCGGCGTTTTGATCTGCATCCGCAGGATCACCCAGCGGAAAGTGAAGTAATATAGCGGCGCATAGATCAACCCGAGGATCAGCGGATACCACCAGTGTGTACGGCTGCCGCCAAGCACGCCGAAGATCAGGAAGTCGATCGCCCCGCCCTGTACGTTACCGATCATCACATGCAGCATCTGCATCAGCACAAACGACAACCCGGTCAGCACCGCATGCAGGATATACAGCACCGGCGAGACGAAAATAAAGCAGAACTCCAGCGGTTCCGTGATCCCGGTGGTAAACGACGCCAGTCCGCCCGCCAGCATCAGGGCTTTCACGCGGCCTTTATGTTCCGGCCGCGCGCAGTGATACATCGCCAGCGCCGCTGCCGGTAAGCCGAACATCATCACCGGAATTTTCCCCTGCGCCAGGAAACGCGTTGCCTGCTGCGTGACCGCATCGGGGATCATTCCCGGATTCGCCAGCGCGGCGTTGAAGATATTCAGCGCGCCGACAATGCTCTGGTTATCGACCGTGGTCACCCCGCCGATCGGCGTGAAGCGCACGGTTTCATTGATGATGTGATGCAATCCGGTCGGGATCAGCAAGCGTTCAGACGTGGCATAAATAAAGGTACCGATCTCCCCCGTGCGGCCGATCAGCTCGCCGATCCACTGGATCCCCTGCGCGATGGCAGGCCAGATCAGCGACAGCAACACACCGACGATCGGCAGCACCAGCACGGTAATGATCGGCACAAAACGACGACCGCCGAAAAACGCCACCGCCGTTGGCAGCACGATGGTGTAAAACCGGTTATGCAGCCACATGGTGATCAAACCGACCAGCACCCCGCCCAGCACGCTCATGTTGTAGGTGAAAATCCCCAGCGTGTTGGTGAACTCGGCGGCATAAATCATCGCATCGCTTTCGGTCATGCCTTTGGCCATGAGTTTGGCGACCGTAATGGTTTCCGGCGTAATCCCCTGCGCCAGCAGACTGTAATTCACCCCAACGTGCAGCCCGACAAAGCCGATCACGGCGGAAAAGGCCGCAGTGGCCTTCTCTGCATTGGCCAGCCCCATGGCGGTCGCGACAGCAAAGAACAGCGGCAGGTTGGCGAACAGCGCCCCGGATACCTGACGGATAAAGCCGATCACCAGCTGCAATGTTTTCATCTGCGTGAAGGCTTCACCCGTGACCGCCGGGTTCTGCAATGCGGCTGCCAGACCTAAGAAAATCCCGGCGGCGGCAATCACCGAGATAGGCGTCATCAGGGCTTTACCCAGATCGTGAACCTTGCTGCCAAGTTTTATCATCTGTCTTCCCTCAGTTCGCTGGCTAAAAATAAGCCGATAATTGAGTTAAGTCACAGAATGTATAGTTGTATAGACATAGCAGTCAGGAGTATGAAAGGGATCACAGTTTTGCGGACGGGAAACAGGTGAGGGGGGGGAGGAAAAGCCAAAAGTGAAAATTCAGCCGGAAACATACGGGGGAAGAGCTGATATGTTCCGGCTGCGGACACTGATGCGGGGCGAAACTTACTTATACACGTCTGCCGTGGCATTCACGCGGTTCGCTTCATCTGCGGCAATCACCACAAAGTATTTACCGCCCTTTTCATCAGCCAGACGCGATAATTCAGCTTTCGCATCCATCGGTGAAGAAACCTCGCCGGTGGTATTAATGACGCCGATTTTCTCGTATTCCTTTGCCTGGTCGCGGGTAATTTCCTGAGCGGCCATCGCGCCAAACGAGAAAGTCCCCAGTAATACGGCTGCTGCAGCTACTTTTAAAGTCTTCATAATCACTCCTTTTGATTGGCCTGAAGGCTTAGTAAATCTGCGTGTATTATCGCCACGAATCATAAGTACAACAAGTAAACAGAGGTAAAGTTATCTGCTTTATCTATAGGTTGTGTCGAAGAAAGGCCGGAAAGGTAAAGGCGAAAAAAAGCCCACATCGGACTGTGGGCACGGGGGTTGCAACTGGCCGTCGTTCAGAACGGCTGGCAACAAGCAAATGTGAGAACTGCTCGCTCTCGGGCCTTAAGGTAACGGCAGTCGCCCGGATCCTTCAGCCTTTTCTGGTAAGCAGCAGGTTAAAATGTATAAATATGTTTGATCTGCATCACAGTTTTTTAACACCTAACAATTCATTCACTTTTAGAATATTCCGCTGATAATTATTCTTAGGGTCTATTAATTAGTTTACTAAGTAATGACTTTACGATCCTATCTCACTGCACGAAAAGATTAAAACCTCATAATAACAAGGGATTATACAGCAACATTCTCCTCATATTTTGAAACATCGAAACATGGGTGATGACAAAATCCTGACACAGAGAACTCAGGCGCTCTCGTATAGTGGAGGACTTGTTGAGAATGGTTATTCTCAATTCCCCAAAAAGAGTGAATTCTATGCGCCTGAAGTTACTTTCTGTCAGTACAGTTGTACTGCTTTCCGCATGTGATGGTTCCGCCGGTTCTGCTGCCCCGGCAGCGCAGGTGCCTGCGGTAAATGTCGTGACGTTACACAGCCAGCCCGTAACCCTGACCACCCGACTGCCCGGCCGCACCACCGCCGTGCGCAGCGCGGAAGTCCGCCCGCAGGTTAACGGCGTGATCCAGAAACGTCTGTTTGTGGAAGGCAGCGAGGTCAAAGCCGGTCAGCAGCTTTATCAGATTGATCCGTCCACCTATCAGGCGGCTTTCGATCGCGCGATGGCGACCTGGAAAAGCGCCGATGCCACTGCCCGCCGTTACAAACCGCTGGTGGATGCTCAGGCCGTCAGCCGTCAGCAATATGACGATGCCGTCGCCGCCGAGCGCGAAGCCGCCGCCGATGTCGAAACTGCCCGCGTAAACCTGCAATACACTAAAGTGTACGCGCCGATTTCCGGTCACATTGGCCGCTCGCTGTATACCGAAGGGGCGCTGGTGACCAGCGGCCAGACCGCGTATCTGACCACTATCGATCAGCTCAATCCTATCTATGTCGACGTCAACGAATCCTCGCAGGATTTACTGAGACTGCGCCGCGCGCTGGCGTCCGGCAAGTTGCAGTCCGCTGGCGACAACGCCGCGCAGGCCACCCTGACGCTGGAAGATGGCAGCCAATACGCCCTGCCGGGCAAGCTGGAATTCTCTGAAGTCACCGTGTCGCAAAGCACCGGTTCCGTCACCTTGCGCGCCTCGTTCCCGAACCCGCACGACGAACTGCTGCCGGGCATGTTTGTTCACGCTCAGTTGCAACAGGGTGTAGATGACAAAGGCATTCTTGTGCCGCAGGAAGCCATCATGCATGACGTGAAAGGCGCGCCTTATGTCTATGTGGTGAAAGCCGATAACACCGTCGAGCAGCGTTCCGTCACCACCGGCCAGATGATGAACGGCAACTGGTTAGTCAGTCAGGGATTGAACGACGGCGACAAAGTGATCACCGACGGATTACAGAACGTCAGGCCGGGTGCCAAAGTCAACGCCACCGAGCGCAAAGCCAGTGCCCCTGCCGAACAGGCTAATCTCGCGATGACCGATCCTTCCGCGCAATAGGTGAGCTGAATGTCTACTTTCTTTATTAACCGCCCCATATTCGCCTGGGTTGTCGCCATCGTCATCATGATCGCCGGTGCGCTGTCGATCATGAAACTGCCGATCAACCAGTACCCGAATATCGCGCCTCCGGCGATTTCCGTCAGCGTGACTTATCCCGGTGCCTCCGCAGAAACCGCGCAGAACACCGTCGTTCAGGTGATTGAACAGCAACTGAACGGGCTGGATAACCTGCGCTATATCGAATCGCAAAGTAACAGCGACGGCAGCGCCACCATTATTGCCACCTTCGATCAGGGCACTAACCCGGATATCGCGCAGGTTCAGGTCCAGAACAAAGTGTCGCTGGCCGAATCGCAGTTACCGACCGAAGTGGTCAATCAGGGGATCCGAATTGCCAAATATCAGGCCAACTTTATGTTGCTGGTCAGCCTGATTTCCACTGATGGCAAAATGAGTAACTCGGATCTGAGTAACCTGCTGGTCACCAAACTGGAAGACCCGATCGTGCGTACCAAAGGCGTCGGTGACTTCCTGGTGCTCGGTTCAGAATACGCGATGCGTATCTGGCTCGATCCGGCAAAACTGTACAAATATCAGCTGATCCCAAGTGACGTCAGCGCGGCGATTGAAGCGCAAAACGTGCAGGTGTCGTCCGGTTCACTCGGCGGACTGCCGACGGTCAAAGACAGCAAACTCAGCGCCACCATCATCGGTAAAACCCGTTTCGACAGCATTAATCAGTTCAAAAATGTGCTGCTGAAAGTGAACGCCGACGGCTCGCAGGTGCGTCTCAGCGATGTCGGCAACGTGGATCTGGGGCCGGAAAGTTATTCCATCTCCTCCACCTTTAACGGCAGACCGTCCACCGCTATCGCCCTGCGTCTGGCGAGCGGCGCGAACGTGCTGGATACCGATAAAGCCGTGAAAGCCACCGTCGCCGGGCTGGAAGATTCCCTGCCAGCAGGCGTGAAAGTTGAGTTCCCGTATCAGACCGCACCGGTGGTCAGTGCGTCGATTGAAGAAGTGGTGAAAACGCTGATCGAAGCCATCGTGCTGGTGTTCTGCGTGATGTTGCTGTTCCTGCAAAACCTGCGTGCGACGCTGGTTACCACGCTGGTGGTGCCGGTGGTTCTGCTCGGTACTTTCGGCATTCTGGCGGCTGCGGGGTATTCCATTAACACCCTGACCATGTTCGGGATGGTGCTGGCCATCGGCCTGCTGGTGGATGACGCCATCGTGGTGGTGGAAAACGTCGAACGCGTGATGACGGAAGATAAGCTGCCGCCGAAAGAAGCCACCATAAAATCGATGAAACAGATCCAGGGCGCACTGTTTGGTATCGCGCTGGTGCTGTCTGCGGTACTGGTGCCGATGGCCTTCTTCGGCGGCTCGACCGGCATCATCTACCGTCAGTTCTCGATCACTATCGTGTCTGCGATGGCGCTCTCCGTGCTGATGGCGCTGATTTTCACCCCAGCGCTGTGTGCCACCATTATCCGGCACAACGACGAGGAAAAATCGCAGAAAGGCTTTGCGGGCTGGTTTAACCGTAACTTCGACAAAGGCGCGATGCGCTACACCCGCGCCGTCGGCACGGTGATCTCCCGCCGCCGTCTGTTTATGGGCATCTACCTGCTGATCGTGATCGGCACCGGCTTTATGTTCACCCGCGTGCCGACCACCTTCCTGCCGGATGAAGATCAGGGCGTGATGCTGGTTCAGGCCACCCTGCCCGCCAACGCCTCAGCGGAACGTACCCAGCAGGTGCTGGATAACGTGCGTGAATACCTGATGACGCAGGAAGGCGGCATTGTTTCCTCGGTGTTCACCGCCAACGGTTTCAGCTTCGCCGGTCGCGGTCAGAACGTCGGGATTGCCTTCGTGCAGCTGAAAACCTGGGCGAAACGTCCGGACGCCGCGCAGAAAGTTCAGGCGCTGGCCGGTCGTGCGATGGCGCATTTCGCCACCATCAAAGACGCCCGCGTGTTTGCTTTCGTGCCGCCAGCGGTAATGGAACTGGGTAACGCCACCGGTTTCGACTTCTTCCTGCAGGACACCAACGGCAAGGGGCATGAGGCGCTGATGGCCGCGCGTAACCAGTTCCTGCAACTGGCGTCGCAGGACAAACGTCTGACCGCCGTGCGCCCGAACGGCATGGAAGATGAGCCGCAATATCAGCTCGAAATCGACGATGAACGCGCGCAGGCGCTGGGCCTGAGCCTCGACGACATCAACAACACCTTGTCGGCGGCCTGGGGTTCGGCGTATGTGAACCAGTTCATGTACAACAACCGCGTGAAGCGCGTTTACATCCAGGGCAAGGCGGCATCCCGCGTCACGCCTGAAGATCTGAACAACTGGTATTTCCGTAATTCCAGCGGCGACATGGTGCCGTGGAGCGCCTTCGGCAGCGGCAAATGGGTCTACGGCTCACCGCGCTACGAGCGTTTCAACGGCGTGTCATCCGTCGAACTGATGGGCGCACCGGCACCGGGTTACAGCTCGGGTGACGCCAACGACGCAGTGATGGAAATCGCGGCCAAACTGCCACCGGGTTACAAAGTGGCATGGCACGGCCTGAGCTATGAAGAAAAACTTTCCGGCTCACAGACGCCAGCGCTTTACAGCCTGTCGATTATCGTGGTGTTCCTGTGTCTGGCGGCGCTGTACGAGAGCTGGTCGATTCCGTTCTCCGTCCTGCTGGTGGTGCCACTGGGGATCTTAGGCACCATCGGCGCCGTGCTGCTGCGCGGGCTGTCGAATGACGTCTTCTTCCAGGTCGGCCTGTTAACCACCGTCGGGCTGGCGGCGAAGAACGCCATATTGATTGTCGAGTTCGCCAAAGAGCTGCATGAGAATGAAGGCATGTCGGTGACGGAAGCGGCGATCGAAGCGGCCAAGTTGCGTATCCGGCCGATCATCATGACTTCGATGGCCTTCATCCTCGGCGTATTCCCGCTGACGATTTCCAGCGGCGCGGGCGCGGGCAGCCAGCACTCCATCGGTACCGCCGTGGTTGGCGGGATGATTACGGCGACCTTCCTGGCGATCTTCTTCGTCCCGATGTTCTACGTGACGATTGTGAATTTGTTTACCCGCAAATCGAAAAAACAAGAGAAGGCGCTTCCGGCGTCTGAGGCAACACACCATGAATAAACCGCATTTCGCGCTGTCACTTATCGGCGCGTTTTCACTCAACCTGCTGGCGGGCTGTACGATGGAGCCGGATTATCAGCGCCCTGCGCTGCCGGTCGCCAGCAACTGGGACGGTGCCAAAACCGGCGCTGCGCAGGATATCGGCTGGAAGGCGTTCTTCAATGAACCGGCGATGAACCAGCTGATTGGCATGTCTCTCGGGAACAACCGCGACCTTCGGGTCGCGGCGTTAAACGTCGATACTGCCCGCGCAGCCTTCCAGATTGACCGCGCCGCCCTGCTGCCGACGCTCGACGCCAGCGCCGGTGAAACCAACCAGCATCTGCCGGGCGGACTGTATTCGACACAAAGCACCGGGCCGGTGACCTATCAGCAATACAGCGCCAATCTCGGCGTGACGTCCTATGAAGTGGATCTGTTTGGCCGCGTGCGCAGCCTGCGTGATCAGGGGCTGGAAACCTTCCTGGCGACAGAGGCGACGCAGCGCGCGACGCAAATCTCGCTGGTGTCTGAAGTGGCTTCCGGCTACCTGAGCCTGGCGGCGGATAACGATCTGCTGAAACTGGCGATCAGCACCGCCGACAGCCAGAACAAATCCTACGAACTGACCAAACGCAGCTACGATTCCGGCATCAGCACCTCGCAGGATCTGGTGCAGGCCGAAACCACGGTACGCGCGGCACAGGCCGATATCGCCCAGTACACGCGTCAGGTTCGTCAGGATGTGAACGCGCTGACGCTGCTGGTCGGCACCACCATTCCGCCGCGTCTGCTGGCGGATGCCACCCTGCAACAGAACTGGAAATTCCCGCAGACACCGGCCGGATTACCCTCTGACCTGCTGACCCGTCGTCCGGACATTATTGCCGCGGAACATACGCTGAAAGCGGCTAACGCCAATATCGGCGCGGCGCGTGCGGCGTTCTTCCCGAGCATTACGCTGACCGGCACCGCCGGTTCCGAAAGCGGCAGCCTGAGTAAACTGTTCGACGGCGGCACCGGCGCGTGGTCATTTATGCCATCCATTAACATCCCGATCTTCGACGGCGGCGTGAATCAGGCCAATCTCGACATCGCAAAAGACACTAAGAAAATTGATATAGCCAATTATGAGAAAGCGATTCAGACGGCGTTCAAAGAAGTGTCCGACGGCTTAGCCGGTCAGGCTACCTACAAAGACGAACTGCTGGCCCGCCAGCAGGACGCCGACGCCAACCAGCGCAACTACGATCTCTCGCAGATGCGCTTCAAAGGCGGAGTCGACAACTACCTGAGCGTACTGGTCGCGCAACGCTCCCTCTATTCTGCTCAGCAAACGCTGATCACCACCCAGCTTGCCCAACTGAATCAGGACATCAGTTTGTATAAAGCATTAGGGGGCGGCTGGAAGGAGTGATTTTTGAGTAAATGGAAACGCCGACGGAAGTCGGCGTTTTTCGCATCCTTTTTAAATCTTGTCTGATAAACAATCCTTAGCACATATCACCATCCCAGATCGTGCTTCAACTCCTCAATCGTTGCGACACTTTCAACACCAATTCCATTTTCCATATCACGAATGGCCTGAAGTGTTTTTGCATTAGGCTGCAACAAATCGACGGGTAGCTCAGCATTCACAGCCAACCTATTTACAACCATTCGAATGATTGTCGAAAGATCCAACCCCATTGCCTTTGCGTTTGCCATTGCAGCAGCCTTTGACGCTGAAGTTACTCGAGCTCTGACAACAGTGTCAGTCATAAAACCTCCGGATCAATTTTGTCGTGTAGCTACATTGTAGCCCTCATGTAGCCACTGAACAAAATGTATTCACTTACAGAGCAGTGTGCAGAATATAGATTACTGTTTTATCAGCAACTCTGTACTTTCATCGCTGCGGCAAAGCTTCCAAAAAAAGCTCATTGTCACTCAGGATTTAGCTGAATTCCGAATGACTTTCACCACCAACTCTCCCCGCGCATCAAAATAACGGCTCGGCCAGATCACGCTCGGATGCACATTCAGCGCCTGCGCAATCACCTTCTCCCCTTTCGGCCATGACCGCGACAGCGCATTCGATAGCGTCGAAGAACTCAATCCCGCACTACGCGATACCGCAGCCAGCGTTGTGCCTCGTTTACGCAATGCCGCAATGATGTCTGCCTGATGCCAGTCGGTGTAATTTTGTGCTTTGTTCATGGAGGCTCCTTTCCTTTTAGTGGTTAGTTTTCATACTTAACAAAACCATTATCCTGTTTTGGGATATTTGAGTAAAGCGTTGATATTCGTTTTTGGGATTTTTTATGACGAGTATTTTCGATGGCATCAATCTATGATCGTGATTATCAGGAAGTGATTGGTTTATTGAAGAAAGCCAGGCTGGAAAAAGGGATCACGCAGATCGAACTGGCTAAGACGTTGGGAAAACCGCAGTCATTTATCGCTAAGTTTGAAAACGGCGAAAGGCGTCTTGATGTGGTTGAGTTTGTCAGGATTGCGCGGCTGCTGGGCCTTGAACCTAAAAGCGTGCTGGAACAGATTTTCAAAGGATAACGATATGATTATGTATATTTAAAATATTCTATTTCGACTTCAAGAATCTATAAAAATGTTAATGTGAAAAATATCTTTATGAAAGGTCAATGGAAATGTCTAATAAAGAACATCTTAATATAATAAGAAAGGCAATCGATAACAACAAATTATGTATTTTTGTTGGCGCAGGTGCTTCATTAGATTCAAACCTTCCTTCTTGGAAAAGTTTAATCGATTCTTTGAAGGGAAACCTTAGTACTTCAAATATAGACAGTTATCTAAAAGTTGCTGAGCATTATTATATAGAATATGGCAGAAATGCATATTTTAGCAAAATCAGTGACTTTTTTCCGTCTAACTCAGAACCCAACATTTTACATCAAAAAATACTTGAATTAAAACCCCAACATATTATTACAACTAACTGGGATGATTTATTAGAAAAAGAAATATCAAAACAAAACGAATTTTTCTTTCCAGTTGCTACAGATTATGAATTAGCATCTTCACCATCAGCAAAACTTTTGATAAAAATGCATGGCGATATTAAACACAGAAATATTGTGTTCAGAGAATCTGACTATTTGTCCTTTTCTGATAACTTCCCTCTTATTGAAAACTTTGTAAAAAGCCTTTTTTCCACTTATGTGGTTTTATTTGTCGGGTATAGTATCAGTGATTATAACTTAAATTTAATTTTAAGTTGGATTAGAAATAGAACACAAGATGCCCCGCCTGCCTTTAGCATTATTACCAGCAATATATTATCTCTAGCTGAGCAAAACTATCTCACAAGCAAAGGAGTTTATCCTTTATTTGTGAATGACAACCAACAGAAATCGACAGAACAAAAGGAATTAGTATCACCTATAACATCTTCAATTGCTAATTTACTTTCAGATATATCCAGCCCTAAAAATAATAAATACGATTATGAAAGCCTTGTTCAAGAGATTACTTTAGACATATCTAGCTGGAATATAATTTACCCTCCTATGCTAGTAAAATTAATCAGAGACAAATTAGATTCAAATATAATAAATCAAATATATATTGATACTTCATCTGAATGCATCATCTATGATTTTGAAAGTGGAAGCAGTATAGACACTCGTTCTAGTTATAGAAGATTTAGGAAATATGTTAAAGAAATCCTCGAAAAAACACCAATCTCTGGATTTAAAATAATCAAGAGAAAATACAAGCTTTCAAGAAGGCAATTTTACGGAACAATAATTATAAATAAATTTAAAGTTCCCTTCGAAGATGAATATTCAAAGTTTGATTATAATCTAATATCAAACAGAATAAACGAAACACAACTTGCAACGCAAAATAATCTTGATGAAATATTCCAAGCAGCTTTTGATAGTTACTTTCTAAAGAGGCCGACTATTGGAAGAGAAATTTTTTCCACCTTGACATCTACATATTTCTCAAGATCACAATTTATAAAATCTATCGTTTCATCTTATAATAAAACAAACTGTTATTCAGGAACAATACCCTTTGAAGAGAGCATGAAAATTTGGGAAACAAGTATGTCGGATAACCTATCTAAAAACGATAACATTTCTGAACTAATAAATAAATTCCCTACCAGTGCATTAAGAAAACAAAAATCATTATATCAAGGTTTGGATTTTAACGACACTTTTTATCTAAGCGCCTATAAAAGAATTTCTGAAAAATGCAATGAATTAAATGAACTATTGTTATTTAAAAGAACAAATAAGTATCACTATGGACTTGAATCTCTCGATAATGAGATTAATTGGATTGCTTTATTTACCGTCAAAAACAGAATTGCAGTATTATATAATAATAAATTTACTGATATAGCAAAACAGACATTCAACACCCATGTTAAATATCAACATGAATGCCATGGTGAGATTCGCCTTAATCTATTATTGTGTTTCCTTGCAGTAACAGGCATATCTAATAATACATTAAGAGATTATCTTGAGCTAGTTATTGTAGATAACACATCGATATTAATTGATGATAAAACCTTTGAGTACTTACTTACCATTTTAAGAAATTGTGCTAACTATGTTGACAACAGGGGCGAACACACCCTAAACCAATATATAATGGAAATTGCATCAAAAATATTAGTAATACTTTCACTTTGTAACTTGGGCACGGATAAAACCAAACTCATCATGTCTGAGTTAATATCTATTTTTGAAGTCACGTTTGCAAAATGGTATATCATTTCAGAATACATTAATGATTATTTAATAAACCAACATAATAGATACAATACTATCTTCGATACTAATCAACTCATTTACATGATTGAAGAGTTAACTGATAAATTGATACCACCCTCGCCACAAAGTAACTCTAGAAATGGAAGTTTATTTAATTCCTTGATGTTCATATTAAATAAATATGATGGCAAAAATAAAAAAATCATCAAGGATAATAAAAAAATTGAAAAATTCATATTAACAATATCAACATTACCTCTGGATGAGAGAATATCTTTACTTCATTCATCTGCATTTATTATTTACATGCTTTCAACAGGAAAGCTTAAATCAACGCTAAAAAGAACAATGTTAGCATCCTACAAAGAAACTGAAAAGGATAGTGAGAATAAACTTAGTCATGTCATTTTTGGTTTAAACCTTATGGCATATAAAATTATCACTAAAAATGATATATTTCCAACAATGGTAAAACTATCTCTTTTGGCAGAGGAAGCAATCAGAACAAATATGACTAGTTCACAATACTATACAATCAAAGCACAACTTGAACAAAAAGATAATGATTTCAAGAGCGAATATAAAGAATTAATAAATACAGTTAATAAACTTGCAATAAAGTTGGGTTAAGAAAAAGTAATCAATTAGTATAAAAATATCTTATGCAGATATCTTGAAAAGCAGCACACTTCAGATTAGCCCGGATAACTCCGGGCTATGAACGAGAATTTTCGACTGGGTCTAAGGGGATTTTCGAGCCTCGTTTGCTTTGATCTCTTCGACCCAAGCTTCCATTATCCAAAGGCAAGTGGCGGCTTGTGGTCCTGCATCTAATAATGAAAGGCGGATGCGGTGATATATCGCCATGTCGCTATTCGTTATTTTATCAAATGGCGGAACGCAGGCTATATCCGTTCCTTGCTGGTGCTTGTAATGATGCTTATCGAGAATTGACATCACTTTTAGCGCTTCTTTTGCGTTCGCATCAAGCGCGTAATAGAGCGCGCCAGCAAGTTGATTGGACTGTTGTAGATTCACTACAGGCGCTAAATCCGGGACTAACCTTAGCCATTCATCGTCACCAGTGGAGATGTTATTAATCGTTTTTCCCCTGTATTCTGCTCAGCAAACGCTGATCACCACACAACTTGCCCAACTGAATCAGGACATCAGTTTGTATAAAGCACTGGGTGGTGGCTGGAAGGAATGATTTGAGTGAATGGAAACGCCGGCGGAAGTCGGCGTTTTTGTTTTCAAGCCGGAGACGCCTTATTCCCCCATTACAACGTTTTAATACCCTTTTTTGCATCTTTCCCCCTAAACACCTACACTCTATCCCTACAGTAAAGACACTTTTTTGTCGCTTTTGCGTAGAGATAAAATGACAAAACTTGAAGCCATTCGAAAACTGCAAGCACTGAGTCGTCAGGGACGGACGGTTTTTCTGCTTCGGGATCTGCAAAAGATCTTTCCTGAGGACTCCCCGGTTGCGTTAAAAGCCGGGCTCAAGCGCCTGATCGATGAAGAAATTTTATGCAGGCCGGTTAAGGGTGTTTACGCCAATATTTTCTCCCCTAAAGACAGTTACCTTCTTGAGCGCGTGGTGAAAGCAATGCGGCGCGGAGAGTACAACTACGTCAGTCTGGAATCTGCACTATCGGCATATGGCATCATTTCGCAGATACCGGTCGACCGACTGACCGTCATGACGACCGGACGCGGAGGGGAATACCCGACGCCCTGGGGCACTATCGAACTGACGCATACTCACCGCACCATTCTGGATATTCTCGATGCAACCGTCGAAACGCAATCACCACTGAAACAGGCGACACCCGCCACGGCAATCAGGGATTTACGCCGTGTTGGCAGGAATACTCATCTGATGGAACTTAAGGAAGAATAATGAGTGAGAAGGTCGATTTTGATTTACTGGTAAACAGAGCACTACAGAACACAGAACTCGCAGCGATGCGGCCAGTGGTAGAAAAGGAATTGCTGCACTACGACGTCCTTTTTTGTCTGGATAAAGCCGGTCTGCTGGATGGGTTGGTTTTTCAGGGCGGAACTTCACTACGGCTTTGCTACAACTCAAACAGGTTCAGCGAAGATTTGGATTTTGCCGGAGGCAAAACTTTCTGTTCGGCGCAATTAATGGCAATGAAATCCTGCATCGAGGAATATATCGGGGCGCGTTACGGCTTTGCTATCAATGTGAAAGCCCCTGAAGAACTGCGTCTGATACCGGATTACGATCAAATCAATATCGATCGCTGGCAAATCACTATCGAGACTTCCCCCCAACAATCCCACATTGCCAGACAGCGGATCAAAATTGAAATCGCCAACATTGAGGCTTATACCCGTAATACCCTGCCACTCGGGCGTAATTATTTTGTCTTACCCGACGGCTATAACGACACGCTGATTTATGTCGAAACGCTCGAAGAAGTTCTGGCCGACAAACTGGTCGCGTTTCCCGCTACTCAGACGCATATCCGGTATCGGGATATGTGGGATTTAGTGTGGCTCTATCAGCAAGGTGCACGAATAAACGGATCGCTGCTGCTCAATAAAATAGCCGACTATCGTGTAGAGAATTACGCCGACAAAACCCGTGATAAACTGAAGTCATTGGACGAAATCATGCGAAATGGTGTCTTCCACAATGAAATGAGGCGTTTTATCCCTGCAGATATCTTCGAACGAACGCTGAAATCACAAAAATTTAATGGTTATTTTTTGACGACGCTGAGCAGTATTCTGAAAGAAGCACTCAGTAATCTAGAGGTTCGGAACGAACAGGACACTGATGCATTTTTGATGTAATCGTTCTCTTATGCAGACGTCTAACGAGATAATGTACCTAACATCCGCCCGGATGCCTCCGGGCTATGAACGAGAATTTTCGACTGGGTCTATGAGGATTTTCGAGCCTCGTTTGCTTTGATCTCTTCGACCCAAGCTTCCATTATCCAAAGGCAAGTCGCAGCTTGTGGTCCTGCATCTAATAATGAAAGGCGGATGCGGTTATATATCGCCATGCCGCTATTCGTTATTTTATCAAATGGCGGAACGCAGGCTATATCCGTTCCTTGCTGGTGCTTGTAATGATGCTTATCGAGAATTGACATCACTGTTAGCGCTTCTTTTGCGTTCGCATCGAGCGCGTAATAGAGAGCACCTGAAAGTTGATTGGATTGTTGCAGATTCACGACAGGCGCTAAATCCGGGACTAACAATAGCCATTCATCGTCACCCTTAGAGATTTTTTTAATCGCCTCAGCCCAGTCTTCTGCTGTTATTTTAGATGAAAAACTGTTGCTTCCATATTTATGAATACTTGCTCTTATATCCTTCGGTGTAGCAGAAGCAAAAGCCATTATTGGAACGAGAAGAAGTAGGGGAAAAATTTTCATCTCACCACCTCTAGTACTTCTGAGGTTCCTCTTATTAAACGGCGGGTAGGATTGCTCATAATGATACAACCTGTCGAAGCAAACCCTGCCGGGCCTTCTCTTCTCTCACCGTGTATGCGACTAAGCTTCTGCCATGTACATCAACCGATCCTCTGATGTTCGCGCCACCAACGTCTTTAAGCCACAAATATGCCGGGATTGCCATTCTGCTAAATTCCTTTTTAAAAAGTGAGGCAATACGTTATGCCTGTATTTTTTCACGAACCATCGGGGAATCTTTAAAAATGGAATTTTCAGAGATTTATTACTACTGAACAAGCCACATTGCTGACGCTCAATAGTCTCGAATAATATCTGTCAATAAATTCCACTAAATCGTAACGACTGGTATTTCCCCGAGAGAAAATGAAGTGGGGGAAAAGCCCCACTGTGTTTATTTTAATAAGGCGAAGCGTCTAGGTGCACAATAACTTTATAACCTCCGTTATTGAATGAAGATATATCCCCTCGAACGCGAAGATATAGATGATCATTGTTGGCCGTGGCCGTGGCCTTGCTGTCAGATGTGACCATGAATGCCCTTTGGTCATCAATGTGAGCCATAAAATCAGCCTCACTTTTCGTCGCATCATACAAATAATAGTGGTATGAAAATGACGTCATTGCTCCGGCGCTGGCCTGGGTTATATATAAGGTGACCAGGTTATTCACTTTAACCGTCTTATACACCTCCTGCTCTACCGGAAATTTGAGAAAGTGAATGCCCCATGCGATTAACATAAACGCAAAAAGTACAGGCACCAAAACATAGCGTTTTTTAAAACCCCGTTCTTTTTGCATAATCGATACCACACTTTATCCAGAACTGATCTTTTGAGTCGTCACCGTAGGGCGATGTGCCGTGCCAGTTGCCATCTTCTAACTTTGCATTTCCCGAACGAGATTGCGCCCAACCCGCCGCACGTAACAATACAGGCTCCGTTATTCCAGCTGCGGTACCCACCGCACCGTAGTGGAAATTTCCAAAGTTCTCATACTGCCTCCCTGCGCGCGTTTTATAATCCCAAGGCCCATGTAGTCTGACTTGCTGATAAAACCATTGGTACGTGAGTGCTGATGGACCGTGATGAAATCTCGAGAGCATCATATTATTAATGATGTTTACGCCGGGTGGCGAAAATGAGGATACATCATAGGGCGGATGAGGCGAGACCGCTAATGTAGGGTATCTCATACTTAAGCTCTATCTTTCCAACTATCGGAAAACATCAAATTACCGTCGCAGTGCTTCCAGGTGATTTTTTCATAACGCATTTCAATGCATTCAAGGTGGTTATGCTTTTCTTTCGTTGGATCTTTGGTGTCATGCATAACAGGTGATACGCCTACGATTTTTACGTCCTCAAGCAGAATGTTGAAATACTCAACTTCTTGCCCCGCATCATTGATGTGATACCACTTAAATTCTGCTGATTTTAGTGTTTGTCCGGTAGCCACGGCCTTGTAGAGATAGGGGGATGAATAATCGAAATCTTTCTGAAGCAGAACGGCTGAATGTTTGCGAGTACCGGTAATAACCCCTGTCATCCCATCAGTTGGAAGGCTCAGGTTATGGGAGAATCCATTTACCTCAATACTACCTTCACGGTCTTTCACGTCGACAGAGCCTTTAATCAGTGCACCGCCATCGTCTTTTAGCCATAAGTATGCTGGTATAGCCATTTTTCATAAACCCATTTTAAAAAGAGAGGCTTTACGTTATGCCTCTGTGTCTTGGCATACCACTAGTTAAGTTGGGAAAACGAAATTTTCAGAAGTTTATTACTAAAAATCGGTCACTTTTTTTGGTTGCCAATATTGAAGTTTTTTAATCTGCCTTGAGTAAATCGATTCACGCTAATTGAAACGAATTAATCAAAACAATAATTTCTCGCGTCAATATAAAAACACAGAAAATAATTAATCACTATCATTATTAAAAGTCATTAAAAAATAACTTTGCAATCATTACCTTGCAGAGTAGTTTGTTTATCACATTCCAATAGGTGATTTAAAAAACTAGTCCTGATTACTTATGGCTTAAAAATGACGATATCGCCTATATCAAGTATTTCTTTGATATGAAAGAAGGTAAGGGATTATTAAGCACTCAGCTCATAGAGTTCTGCTCAACGTAAAATGCTTTCGGAACTTTACAGGTATATTAAATAGCTCCCTTGAAATGCGTGCTTATTTGGGTGAAAGTTCGACTTTAGTAGATATGCTTTTAATTGTTGTGATCACAACGTTTTGCGCATATCGGAAACAAGCGACCTGATGTCATTTATCCCCGTCAATTTTATTGCTATGTCTAAAGTGATTGAGGCCACTTACGATGAATGGCAGCATTCGCACTGAAATAAATGATGTTCTCTACACCAAAGACAGTTTTACGTGTCCTTAGTGCAGAGATAATTCAAACTCTTCTATTTACCCACATCCCCGTTCCATCCCCCGCCCAGTGCGGCGATCAGCTTGACGCTGGTGACCATCTGGGTGCTGAGCAGTGACAGGACGCTTTGCTGTTGCGTCAGGCTGGTATTTTCGGTCGTGGCGACGTCGAGATAGTCGATCATCCCGGCCTGATATTGGTTGTTGGTCACGCGGGCGGATTCTTTGGCGGAATCGGCGGCGTTCTGGCGGGCGACCAGTTCGCTGTCCAGCGTGTGCAGTTCGACCAGATAATCTTCCACTTCCTGCATCGCGGTTAACACGCTCTGGCGATAGCTGGCGACATCGGCGTCATACGCGGCTTCGGCTTGTGCCACTTTGCCACGGGTGGAACCGAAATCCAGTACCGTCTGGCTGAGTTCCGGGCCTAAAGACCAGACGCGGTTGGGCAGCGAGAACAGGTTGTGGAAGGCCGAACTGGCGAAACCGCCACTGGCGCTCAGGGTCAGATCCGGATAATACGCGGCGGTCGCCACACCGACGGCGGCGTTGGAGGAGGCCATGGTGCGTTCGGCAGCCGCGATATCAGGACGGCGCTGCAACAGCTGTGACGGAATGGCATCCGGCATTGGCGGCAGGTTCAGTTTCACGTCGCGTGCCGCAAGGCTGAACTGGGCGGGTGGTTTGCCGATCAGCACGGCGATGGCGTGCTCAAGCTGGGCGCGCTGCCATTGCAGATCCAGCGCCGAGGCTTTGGTGCTTTCCAGCTGCGTCTGCGCCTGCGCCAGTGTGGCACGAGAGGTGTTGCCACCTTCATACTGGTTCTGGATCACGGTCAGATAACGCTGGTAGGCATCAATACTTTGTTTATAGAGCGCGATTTGCTGATCCATCACCCGCAGCTGGAAATAATCCTGCGCCAGTTCGGCCTGCGCGCTGAGCGTCGCATCAGCCAGATCGGCCTTGCTGGCCTGCGCGCTGGCATCCTGCTCTTCTGCCGTACGGCGCAGTTTGCCCCACAAATCCAGCTCCCAGCTGGCACTCAGTTGTGCGGACTGGCTGTTGCTGGTGGAGGCGGATGTGCCGCTGCGCGTGCTGCCGACGGTGGCATCGACGGAAGGATACAGGTCGGAACGCGCCTGTGTGACCAGTGCCTGCGCCTGTCGGTATTGCGCGGCATATTGCGCGACGTTCTGGTTGGAAATCTGCACCTGCGTCAGCAGCGATGACAACTCAGGATCCTGATACACCGCCCACCAGTCGCCTTTGGCCTGATTATCTTTCGGGATGGCGGCGGTCCAGCCTTTGGCTTCTTTAAATGCCGTCGGCATCGCCACGTCCGGTCGTTTGTAATCAGGGCCGACAGCACAGGCGCTGACCAGTAACGCCAGCGCCAGCGGGGCAAGACGGAACACCATAGAACGTGTTTTTTGCAGAGTCATCAGATTCGCTTCAGGGTAATGAGTTTCAGTGTGATCAGTCATGTGTACGGGCCTCCGGCGGCGGCGTGTGAGGACGCAGTCGCTGCCACAGACGGTGCGTCGCGCGGCTGGTGCGATCCATATACAGGTAAACCACCGGCGTGGTGAATAACGTCAGGATCTGGCTCAGCGCCAGACCACCGGCAATCGCCAGCCCCAGCGGGCTGCGCAGATCCGCGTCACCGCCGCTGCCCATCGCCAGCGGCAAGGCACCGAAGAACGCCGCCAGCGTCGTCATCAGGATCGGACGGAAACGCATCAGGCAGGCCTGCGTGATCGCCTGTTGTGGCGTCAGGCCGAGCCGCCGTTCGGCGTCGAGCGCGAAGTCGATCATCATGATCGCATTCTTTTTCACGATGCCGATCAGCAGCAGGATCCCGATCAGTGCGATCACCGTCAGTTGCGTTCCCGTGACCAGCATCAGCAACAGCGCGCCAAGCCCGGCAGACGGCAGCGTGGAAAGAATGGTCAGCGGGTGAATATAACTTTCATACAGCACGCCGAGCACGATATACACCGCCGCCAGCGCGGCCAGGATCAGCCAGGGCATGGAGCTGGCCAGCGCTTCAAATGCCTGCGCCGTACCGGCATAACTGCCATGAACGGTATCCGGTAAACCGATTTGCGCCATGGCCGTTTTCAGCGCCGCCTGCGCATCTTCCAGCGCATAACCGTCGGCGAGGTTGAAGGCAATCGTGGTGGTCGCCGTCTGTCCCTGATGGGAAACCGACAGCGGTGCATTCGCCCCGCTGAAAGTGGCAAACGCCGACAACGGCACCTGATTACCGGCATCCGTCACCACATACAGCTGATGCAGCACATCCGGATTACTGGTGTAGTCGGATGTCAGGTTCATCACCACGTGATACTGGTTCAGCGTTTTGTAAATCGTGGCAACCTGCCGCTGGCTGAAGGCGTTATTGAGCAGCGTGTCGATCATCTTCACGTTCACGCCGAGCTGCGTGGCGCGATCCCGGTCGATATTGAGCATGATCTCCTGCCCGCCGGTCTGCGCATCGGAATCCACGCCGGTCAGTTGCGGCAGTTTCGCCAGGGCTTTCTGCACTTTCGGCGCCCATTCACGCAGCACGGAAAGATCGTCAGATTGCAGGCTGTACTGATACTGCGCGTTGGCGCTGCGCCCGCCGATATGCAGATCCTGCGCGGCCATCAGGAACAGCTGCGCGCCCGGCTCTTTGCCGGTGGCCATCATCAGGCGGTTAGCCACCTGATTGGCGGTCGTGGTGCGTTTATCAAAATCTTTCAGACGCACGAAGAAAGTGGCGGTGTTACGTGAACCAAAACCGCCGCTGCCCGCTGAACTCATGACGGCTTCCACCGCCGGATCATCCTGAATGATCTTGCTGTATTTCAGCACCTGCGGCTGGATCGACTGGAACGAGGTGTTCTGATCCGCACGCAACATGCCCATCAGCATGCCGGTGTCCTGATCGGGGAAGAAGCCTTTTTCCACCACGGTATACAGATAGAAATTGAGCAGGATGGTCAGGAACAAACCGACCAGCGTGATCAGCTGATGACGCATCACCCAGCCGAGCGCCGCAGAATACGCCGCCAGCAGTTTATTCAGCCCGCGTTCGATCATGCGGTAAATGCGTGGCTGACGTTTTTCCACCGGCGGTTTGCGTTTGAGGAAGCGCGCGCACAGCATCGGCGTCAGACTCAGCGACACCAGCATTGAGATGATCAGCGAGACGCTGAGCGTGACCGCAAATTCGCGGAACAGACGCCCGACGATGCTGCCCATCAGCAAGATCGGAATGAACACCGCGATCAGCGAGAGCGTCATCGACAGCACGGTGAAGCTGACTTCCTGCGCGCCTTTCAGCGCCGCCCGCACCGGCCCCATTCCCTCCTCGATATGCCGCGTAATATTTTCCAGCACCACAATGGCGTCATCGACCACAAAGCCGGTGGAGATGATCAGCGCCATCAGCGACAGGTTATCCAGACTGTAGCCGAGCAGATACATCACCGCGCAGGTGCCGATCAGCGAAACCGGCAGCGCCACCGCAGGGATCAGCACCGCATTCCAGTTGCGCAGGAAGACAAACACCACCGCGATCACCAGCAGCGTGGCTTCCAGCAGGGTCATTTCGGTATCCCGCAGGGAAGCCGACACGTTCGGCGAGCGGTCCAGCGCCAGATTAAGCTGCACGTCGCCGGGCAGGCTTTCTTTCATCAGCGGCAGCGCGGCCTTGATCGCCTCGATGGTTTCCAGCATGTTCGCGCCAGCCTGACGCGTCACACCAATCATTACCGACGGCGTGCTGTTGTAATAACCGACGTTGTATTTGTCTTCGACCGAATCGTACACATTGGCGATGTCGCTGAGGCGGATGGCCGAGCCGTTGATGTAGGTGACGATCAGCGTTTTGTACTGCGCGGCAGTACTTTGCTGGCCGTTGCCTTCAATCATCCACGACTGATCCGACCCTTGCAGCAGGCCCTTCGGCAGATTACTGGTGCTGTCGGCAATAGCGGTGCGAATGGTGTCGAGGGAAATTCCGTAAGAGGTGATCGCTTCCGGACGCAAATCAATGCGCACGCCCGGCAGCGCGGAACCGACCAGCGAAACCTGGCCGACGCCGTTGACCTGCGCGATTTTCTGTTGCAGCTGGCTCGAGGCGATATCGTACAGCTCGCCTTTACTGCGCGTGGCAGAGGTCAGCGCCAGCATGATGATCGGCGCATCCGACGGGTTGGCTTTACGATAGGTCGGCAGCGACGGCATGCTGCTCGGCAGCAAGGCGCGGGAGGCGTTGATCGCCGCCTGTACGTCGCGCGCCGCGCCGTTGATGTCGCGATCCAGATCGAACTGCAAAATGACGCTGGTCGAACTTTGCGAGCTGCGCGAGGTCATTTCCGTCACCCCGGCGATTTGCCCGAGCGCCCTTTCCAGCGGCGTCGCTACCGTTGCCGCCATGGTTTCAGGACTGGCACCGGGCAGACTGGCGCTGACCAGAATGGTCGGGAAATCCACCTGCGGCAGCGGTGCCACCGGCAGCAGGCGATACCCGAGCAAACCGAGCAGGAGTATCGCCATCGTCAGCAGCAAAGTCGCCACCGGACGAAAGATGAAGAAACGCGAAATGTTCATTTATTCCGCCTGCTTCGCTGCGCGGCGATGACGCGGATTCAGACGGTGAGAAAGCCGGTCAAACATCAGGTAAATCACCGGCGTGGAGAACAGCGTCAGGATCTGACTGAAGATCAGACCGCCGACGATCACCAGCCCCAGCGGCTGACGCAGTTCCGCGCCGGATCCGCTCGCCAGCATCAGCGGCAGTGCGCCGAGCAGCGCCGCCATGGTGGTCATCATGATCGGACGGAAACGCAGTAGACACGCCTGATGGATCGCCTCACGCGGCGAGAGACCCTGCTTGTTTTCCGCATCCAGCGCAAAGTCGATCATCATAATGGCGTTCTTTTTCACGATGCCGATCAGCAGGATCACCCCGATCAGGGCGATCAGGCTGAACTCGGTACCGGCGAAGATCAGCGACAGCAACGCGCCCACCGCCGCTGACGGCAGCGTGGACAGAATGGTCACCGGATGAATAAAGCTTTCGTACAGAATACCGAGCACCACATACATGGTCAGCAGCGCGGCGAGGATCAGCCACAGCGTGTTGCCGGTCGCACTCTCAAACGACGCCGCCGCGCCCTGATAGCGCAAAGTAATACTGTCCGGCATGGCGATATCGGCCACGGTATCTTTAATGGCCTGCTGCGCCTGTTCCAGCGAGTAATCGTCTTTAAGATTAAACGACACGGTCACCGCCGGGAACTGGTTCAGGCGCGCCTGCAACAGAGCGCCGGTACGCATGTGGATTTTGGCGATCGACGTCAGTTTGATCATGCCGTTGGTCGCACCCGAATTCGTGGTCGGGTTACCGCTGTCCGATGTGGTGGACGTGGTCGTCGTGGTGGTCGCTGCCGTGCCGCTGGTCGAGGTGCTGTTGTTGGTCGCCAGATAGACATCGTCAAACGAAGCCGGTGACTGCTGGAACTGCGGCGCCACTTCCAGCACCACGCGGTACTGGTTCGCCTGGGTAAAGATGGTGGAAACCAGACGCTGACCGAAGGCGTTATACAGCGCGGTATCGACGTCAGAAGCGGTAATGCCGTAACGCGCTGCGGCGTCCCGATCCAGCTCCACATACGCGATCTGCCCCTGATTTTGCAGGTTGCTGACCAGGTCGCTGAACTCCGGCAAGGCACTGAGTTTTTCAATCAGTTTCGGCGTCCATTCCACCAGATTTTCGCTGTCGGAATCATCCAGCGTGAACTGGTACTGGCTCGGCGTCACCTGATCGTCCACGGTCAGATCCTGCGAAGCCTGCATGTAAAGTGCAATACCCGGTACGCCGGCGGTTTCCTGCTTCAGACGTTCAATGATCGCCGGGGCACGTTCGCTGCGCTCATCAAACGATTTCAGGCTGATCTGCAAACGCCCGCTGTTCAGGCTGGTGTTATTGCCGTCCACACCGATGGTAGACGACACGCTTTCCACATCAGGATCGTTGAGAATAGCGGCGGTCAGTAACTGCTGACGGCGCCCCATTTCGCTGAAGGATACGTCCTGTGACGCCTGGGTGATCCCCTGGATCATCCCGGTATCCTGCGACGGGAAGAAGCCTTTCGGTACAATCACATACAGCAACGCGGTAAATACCAGAGTGGCGGCGGCGACCAGCAGAGTGAGCTTCTGGTGATTGAGCACCACGATCAGCATGCGGTCGTAACCGGCGATCATTTTGTCGAAGAACTCGCCGCCTTTGCGGTAAAACTTGCTCTGTTTTTCTTCCGGCGTATGGCGCAGTAAATAGGCGCACAGCATCGGGGTGAGCGTCAGCGACACCACCATCGACACCAGTATCGACACCGCCAGCGTAATGGCGAATTCACGGAACAGACGCCCGACCACATCGCCCATAAACAGCAGCGGGATCAGCACCGCAATCAGCGAGAACGTCAGGGAAATAATGGTGAAACCGATTTGCTGCGAGCCTTTCAGCGCCGCCTGCATCGGCGTTTCGCCTTCCTCCAGCCTTCGCGAAATATTCTCGACCACCACGATGGCGTCATCGATAACAAAACCGGTGGCGATAGTCAGCGCCATCAGCGAGAGGTTGTTAAGACTGAAACCGCACAGGTACATCACGCCAAAGGTGCCGACCAGCGAGAGCGGCACCGCAACGCTCGGGATCAGGGTCGCGGCGACATTGCGCAGGAACAGGAAGGTGACCATCACCACCAGCGCGACAGACAGCAACAGTTCGAACTGCACGTCGCTGATCGAGGCGCGAATGGTTTGCGTACGGTCTGACACCACGCTGACCTTCACCGACTCCGGCAGGGCTTCCTGCAATTTCGGCAACTGCGCTTTGATGGCATCCACCACCTGAATCACGTTCGCGCCCGGCTGACGCTGCACGCTGATAATGATCGCCGGTTGCTTGTTCGCCCACGCGGAAAGGTACTGGTTTTCCGGCGCTTCGGAGAGCGTCGCCACATCCCGCAGACGCAGTGCCGCACCGTTTTCATAATTGACGATCAGGTTGCCGTATTCATCCGCGGTACGCAGCTGATCATTGGCATCAATGGTGATCGAATGGTTCGGGCCGTCAAAGCCGCCTTTGGAGCCGTTGACGTTGCTGTTACCGATCAGCGTGTTGATGGTTTCCAGACTGAGGTTATGCGCCGCCAGCTTACGCGGATCCACCTGCACACGGATGGCAGGCTGATGGCCGCCCGCCAGTGTCACCATACCGACGCCGGAAATCTGCGACAGTTTCAGCGCCACGCGGGTATTCACCAGATCCTGCACTTTGGTCAGCGGCAACGATTCAGACGTTGCCGCCAGCGTCAGCACGGCGGCATCCGCCGGGTTCACTTTTTTGTAGGTCGGCGGGTTCGGCAGATCGCTTGGCAGCAGGCTGTCAGCAGCGTTAATTGCCGCCTGCACTTCCTGCTCGGCGACGTCGAGGGACAAATCCAGCGAGAATTTCAGCGTGATAATGGATGAACCGCTGGCGCTGGTGGAATACATCTGGCTCAGACCGGCCATCTGACCGAGCTGACGCTCAAGCGGGGCGGTGATCCCTGATGCCATCACATCCGGGCTGGCACCCGGATACAGCGTGGTCACCTGAATGGTCGGATAATCCACCTGCGGCAGCGCCGAGGTCGACAGCATGTTGTAGGCGAAAATCCCCGACAGCAGCACGGCGACCATCAGCAGAATGGTCGCGACCGGCCGGAGTATAAAGAGGCGTGAAGGATTCATTTAGACCCGCTGTCTTTACCGGCTGTGTTTTTGTCTGCATCAGGTGCCGTTTTGTCCGCGCCGGTGGTGGCTTTATCCACACCGCCGCTTTGCTCGCGGGCTTTAGACGAACCGTCTGCCGCCGCAGCCTCACCGGCGTTTGGCGTGACAATCTCGACTTTGGTGCCGTTGTTCAGGCGGTCAATACCGGTGGTCACCACCTGCTCGCCCGGCTTCACGCCGGAGAGGATCGCCACCTGATTGTCGCCAAAGTCCGGCCCGGATTTCACGCTGCGGCGTTCAATGGTGTTGTCGGCTTTCACCACATACACGAAGTCGCCGTCGCTGCTCAGCTGCAATGCCGCCGCCGGGATCACCGTCGCATCTTTCAGCGTCGCGACCTGTAAGCGGGCATTCACAAACTGGTTCGGATAGAGTTTTTCATCGGCATTATCGAACAGCGCCTTCAGCTTGATGCTGCCGGTACTGGTATCAATTTCGTTACTGATAAATTGCAGTTTGCCCTGCCCGAGCACGTCGCTTCCCGTCTGATCAAAAGCCGTGGTCGGCAACTGATTGCCGCCGCGCAGGGCTTTGAGCAGGGTTTGTAAGTTGCTTTGCGGCACGCTGAACGTCACGGCAATCGGCTGCGTCTGGGTGATGGTGACGATACCGGTGGTGGAACTGCTGGTCACCATGTTGCCCGGATCGACAAGACGTAACCCCACATGCCCGCTGACCGGCGCGGTAATTTTCGCGAACTCAAGATTCAGTTTGGCGGCGGCGATTTGGGCCTGATCGGCTTTCACCGCACCGGCGTACTGACCGGCGGTCGCAATCTGGCTTTCCAGATCCTGACGCGCGAGGGAATCCTGCGCATACAATTTGCGGTAACGCGCCAGCGTCAGCTCGGCACTTCTCGACAGCGCCTGATTCTGCGCTAAATCGCCCTGATATTGTTCCAGCGTGGCCTGATAGCTGCGCGGATCAATCTGCGCCAGCAACTGGCCCTGCTCCACTTTCTGCCCTTCGGTGAAATACACTTTCATCAGCTGGCCGTCGACCCGGCTGGTCACCGTCACCGTGGCGTTCGCCACCACCGTGCCCAGCGCACGCAGATAAACCGGCACATCGGCCTGCGTGGCTTTTCCGGCCTGCACCGGCGTTGCCATTCCTGCCATCATCTGGCCGCGCACCGCGCGCATACCGCTACGGCCCGGTTTTTTATGGGCAGAGGGATCAGAGGCACTTTGATGGAAAGCAAAAAACCAGACCAGGATCGCAGCAACGATAATGGCAACGATAACCCACACGAAGGTGCGCTTTTTGGAACGAGACGAGGCAATCGGCAGCATAAATTTCTTGGTTTCGCAGTATTAATGAGGAGAAAACAGCTGAAAAATGACCTTCAACCAGAGATTTTCAATATCAGTCAAAAAACCATTATCCCTGAAAAGCCCCTGTGGCTGTTTTTAGGACAACGTAAAGATTTCGTTAGCAATTAAGAATTTCTATTTCATTCAGCAGGATGAATTATACCCGCTAATTTATCCCTTCATGGCCTGTCATGTTAAGAACTAAATGAGAATGAATATTGAAGAAGGGGGCAGAAAATTATCAGGAAGTGTCAAGCTATGCCGGAATTTTGTCAGGAAAACGCAGACTTAGGAGAAAAATAAATCTGCCCCGCCACCCGAACGGGTGATAAAACCAGCGGTAAATACTGAAAATACCACTTATTGATAATTTATATTGTTTGCCTCGACCACGGCTTGATATGGTGAAATTTCTGATTGTTTTTCATCTTCATGGCAGGGACTCAGGCGAATGCAGACAAAATTTCAATCCAGACCGGTGATAGGGGTAACACTCGACAGTGAGGAGGCCGGGGGCTATGCCGATTTTCCGTGGTATGCGTTACGACAAAATTACATGAACAGTCTGGCAGAGCTGGGCGCCGTGCCGCTGGCCTTGCCACATCACGCCGCACTGGCCGATGAATATCTGGCGTTGTGCGACGGGATTGTCGTCACCGGCGGCGCGTTTGATGTTCCGCCTGAACTCTTTAATGAGCAACAGACCAGCGATCAGGTGCGTCTGAAACCCGCCCGCACCGAATTTGAAAAAGCCATCGTCAAAGGTGCCATGCAGCGCAATATGCCGCTGCTGGGGATCTGCGGCGGTCAGCAACTGCTGGCGGTTCTGACCGGTGGCACGCTGCATCAGCACATCCCCGATGCGCTGCCCGATGCCCTTGAACACAGCACGACTGTCGATACTGAAAACGCGGGCGGCAAAAAGCGCGCGCGTCATCCGGTGGAGATTGTCGAAGGCACGCTGCTCAGCCGCTCGGTAGATCGCGACCATTACGAGGTCAACAGCTCGCACCATCAGGCAGTTAAATCGGTCGGCCCCGGTTGTATCGTCAATGCGTACGCGCCCGACGGCGTGATCGAAGGCATTGAATGTGAAGGCTATGATTTCTGCCTTGGCGTGCAATGGCACCCTGAATATCAGCAACATGCGCAGGATACCCAACTGCTTAATGCCTTTGTTACCGCCGCTGCCCGCTATCAGCAGGGAATGCGCGTCGCGGGTAAGGCGATGAGTGAAGCCATGAACGATGTGATTGGCCGCTCCGGGAACGAACCGGCATGAATCAGGCAGAACTGAAAGCCCGCACGGAACAGATATTGTGGGATCTGCATATCGACCCGACGGTGATCGCTCACCGTACGTTGCCCTACTTCGAAGAAGTAAGTGAGCACTTACTGGAGGATGTGGAAACTGACCCTGAAACCGGTAAAACCTACCGCCTGATCGCCCCCGCCTCTGCCGCCTGGCATAAGATGAAGCAGCAGGCTGCCGCCGACGGCGTGGCGATCTATCTGGTCTCTGCTTTTCGCAGTCTGGATTATCAGGCCGGGTTACTGCGTAAGAAGCTGGATCAGGGAATTTCACCGGCCGTCTTCTTCACCTCGCTGGCGCCCCCCGGATGCAGCGAACATCACACCGGCTGCGCGGTCGACATCAATACCCCCGGCTGCGATGAAGTGACCGGCGTGTTCGGCGACACTGAGGCTTTTCAGTGGTTGCAGGCCAACGCCGCTGGCTTCGGTTTCGTGATGTCCTTCCCGCTGAACAACCCGTGGGGCTTCATTTATGAGCCGTGGCACTGGTGCTGGCATCCGCAATAAAATACAGTGACCTGCTTCTCAGTTTCCATCACTAAAATTGTCGCCGAAACATTTATCTGTTAGGCCAGTTTTCTGTTCCATTTTTCGAACAAATAAAACACACTATGCCCTCAACAGACGTCTGCCAGACAGATGCCTGATCCCAACATCATTCTTATAAGTCATAAATTTCAATGCAATCAGATACCGTTTCGCGCAGGACAGCATGGCTCCGCGTTGTGATGATGGCTATTGCCGCGTTCATCTTCAACACCACTGAATTCGTGCCCGTCGGATTACTTTCCGATATCGCCGCCAGTTTCAACATGAAGACCGCACAGGTCGGGCTGATGCTGACCATCTACGCCTGGGTAGTGGCGCTGATGTCACTGCCGCTGATGCTGCTGACCCGCAATGTTGAGCGAAAACGGTTACTGATCATCATCTTTGTGATATTCATCGCCAGCCATATTCTTTCGGTTGTGGCCTGGGATTTCTGGAGTCTGGTCGCCTCGCGCGTCGGTATCGCCCTCGCCCATGCGATTTTCTGGTCAATTACCGCGTCGCTGGCCATCCGCGTCGCCCCTGCCGGTAAAAAAACGCAGGCGCTCAGTATGTTAGCCACCGGCACCGCGCTGGCGATGGTGCTCGGTTTACCGCTCGGTCGCCTGATCGGCCAGTATCTTGGCTGGCGCACCACCTTTATGAGCATCGGCATCGTTGCGCTGCTGACGCTGATTTGCCTGATCAAACTGCTGCCACCGTTACCGAGTGAACATACGGGTTCACTGAAAAGCGTGCCGATGTTATTCCGCCGTCCGGCGCTGGTCGGCATGTATCTCCTGACTGCACTGATAGTGACTGCTCACTACACGGCGTACAGCTACATCGAGCCGTTTATCCAGACCGTCGCCAGTATGGGTGAAAACTTCACCACCTTCCTGCTGCTGATTTTCGGCGGCGCGGGCATCCTTGGCAGTATTGCGTTCAGCGTGCTCGGCAACCGCTTCCCGGCGGCGATGCTCAGTGGCCCGATCCTGCTGGTCACCCTCAGCATGTTGCTGTTGTTTGTGGCGGTGATGAATCCGGTTGCGATTTCAGTGCTTTGTGTGATCTGGGGGCTGGCAATGATGATTATCGGACTGGCGTTGCAGGTGCGTGTGCTGGCGCTGGCGACAGATGCTACTGACGTCTCGATGGCGCTGCTTTCCGGCATCTATAACATCGGTATCGGCGCGGGCGCGCTAATCGGTAATCAGGTGAGTCTGCATCTGGAAATGAGCCACGTCGGTTACGCCGGTGGCCTGATTGGCTGCGTGGCCTTCGTGTGGTGTCTGACGATTTTCAAACGCTATCCGCAGCTGAAAGTGACGAACTGACACCTGAATGTGAAAAGAAAACCGGCATGTTTGCCGGTTTTTTTTATATCCCTATATTCAACTGATTAGCGCAATAATTTCAGATTCCCCGTCAGCGATTTTATCCACTTTTCCGGCCCCACCAGCCCGACACCGTCGATCACCTCATCGTATAAATCCCGCAGCGGAAACGTCATTTCGTATTGCTCAAACTGATGCATCGTGCGGGCAAATACCGGAAACGGCACCACGCCGTGCTCACCTTCCGCCTCCAGCGCCTTAAACATCAGCGCCTTTATGTGATCGGGCGTTGCCTGAAGAACGGGCAGCGGCGTTTTTGAGATGGTCGCGGTCGTGGCGCCCTTCGCATCGGTCAGCGAACTGCCCGCCAGCATCGGGAATTTTGCCGCTAACCCGATACCAATTACGCCTGCCGTGTTCGCCAGTAATCCCGGTGGAAGCTCCGGGTTGAGGATAATTGCCACCCGCAGGTTGTCTGCCATTTTGTACGCCCTTTTCATCATTATTGATGACAAAAATGATAGCGGCCGGCCGCCGGAAGGTGCTTTCTTTTTGCGCGGTAAAATGCCCTAATCTGGTTATCCCTTTCTAAAAATCACACGTAAAAGGCAGATTATGTCCGTATCTGAAATTTCACCGGCAGACCTTCGCATTCTTAAACAACTTCAGAAATCAGGCAGAATGACCAATCAGGAGCTGGCAGAAAAAGTGGGCATGGCAGCCTCACCCTGCTGGCGGCGCATGAAACAGCTGGAAGACAGCGGCGTAATCACCGGTTATCAGGCAAACATCGACCGGAAGAAAATCGGGCTGGGGCTGCTGGCGTTTATCCGGGTAAAAATCGACAGCCACAGCGAGGAAGATGCGCAACGTTTCGAGCAGGAAGTCGGCGCCCTGCCTCCGGTGATTGCCTGTTACGCGATTGCCGGTGACGCGGATTTTATGTTGCAGGTGGTCGCAAAAGATCTCGACAGTTTTTCCAGCTTCGCGATGGAAGTGGTGCGGCGTTTACCGGGCATTAAAGAGATGCAGACTTCGTTTGTGCTTCGGGAAGTGAAACCGCTGGATGTGTTGCCGTTACAGGGGATTTAAGGACATTCGAGGGTATGGCAAAATGCTGAACGATGTTGAATAAAACACTTCCTGGCCAACATGACAAGTAGATAGTTATGCGATAAAATTTACATAAATATGCAAAATGTCTTTTACCCGACGCCGGTTTTGCGATATCAATATAGGCATTGAAACCTTTAGCTGACAGACCCAATTCATACAGGATTTAACCGATGACAACTATTCTCAAGCACCTTCCTATCAATCAGCGTGTGGGTATCGCTTTCTCCGGCGGTCTGGACACCAGCGCAGCGCTGCTGTGGATGCAAAAAAAAGGCGCTATCCCTTATGCCTACACGGCCAATCTGGGTCAGCCTGATGAAGAAGATTACGATGCCATTCCGCGTAAAGCGATGGAGTACGGTGCAGAGAAAGCTCGCCTGATCGATTGCCGCAAGCAACTGGTTGCCGAAGGGATTGCTGCTATTCAGTGTGGCGCGTTCCATAACACCACCGCAGGTGTCACTTACTTCAACACCACCCCGCTGGGTCGTGCCGTCACCGGTACTATGCTGGTTGCCGCGATGAAAGAAGACGGCGTGAATATCTGGGGTGACGGCAGCACGTACAAAGGTAACGATATCGAGCGTTTCTATCGTTACGGCCTGCTGACCAATGCTGAACTGAAAATTTATAAACCGTGGCTGGATACCGACTTTATCGATGAACTCGGCGGCCGTCATGAGATGTCCGAGTTTATGATTCAGTCCGGTTTCGACTACAAAATGTCGACCGAGAAAGCCTACTCCACTGACTCCAACATGCTGGGCGCGACGCACGAAGCCAAAGATCTGGAATTCCTCGATTCCGGCGTCAAAATCGTTAATCCGATTATGGGCGTGAAATTCTGGGACGAGAATGTGGTCGTGAAAGCGGAAGAAGTGGTTGTCCGTTTTGAACGCGGTTATCCGGTTGCACTGAACGGCGTGACCTTTGACGACAGCGTTGAGCTGATGATGGAAGCCAACCGCATCGGTGGCCGTCACGGTCTGGGCATGAGCGATCAGATTGAAAACCGTATTATCGAAGCCAAAAGCCGTGGCATCTACGAAGCCCCGGGAATGGCGTTGCTGCACATCGCTTACGAACGTCTGCTGACCGGTATTCACAACGAAGACACCATCGAGCAATACCACGCGAACGGCCGCGTGCTGGGTCGTCTGCTGTATCAGGGCCGTTGGTTCGATCCTCAGGCTCTGATGCTGCGTGACTCCGCTCAGCGTTGGGTCGCCAGCGAAATCACCGGTGAAGTGACGCTGGAACTGCGTCGCGGTAATGACTACACCATCATGAATACCGTGTCTGATAACCTGACCTACAAACCAGAGCGCCTGACCATGGAAAAAGGTGATTCCGTGTTCTCACCGGATGACCGTATTGGTCAGCTGACCATGCGTAACCTGGATATCACCGATACCCGCGAGAAGCTGCAAAACTACGTTGAGACAGGCTTGCTGACTTCTTCTGCCTCTACCGGTTTACCGCAGGTGGATAACAACAATCTGCCGCGCGGATTGCAGGTAAAGAATAAGTAATTGCTGTTGGTGTAAACCATTTGCTAGAACTTGCATGGATCCGTTCCTTGCTCCTTCCCCTGCGAAGGGGGAGGCTGGGAGGGGGTTTAGCAAACCCTAAAATAGTCGATGTTTCCGCATTGCGATCTGACCTTAATACCCCACCCCAACCCTCCCCTTCGCAGGGGAGGGAGCTGGCCGAATTCTTACGCGGCAACCGTGCTTGAAAGCCTTCATGTTTCTTCTCTCCCTGCGCAGTATAGGCAGCTGATTTGCATCCTTTTTAGTTTTTGATTCAAAAATTTAAATGTGCAGAAACGACGTACAGGAAATATGACTAAACCAAGTGGATAAGAACGGAATTGATGTAATAATTATATATAAATTCAATGAATTGCAATGATCTACAGGGATTGCAGGCGTGCTCCTCCCCCTGCGAAGGGGGAGGCTGGGAGGGGGTTTAGCAAACCCTAAAATAGTCGATGTTTCCGCATGGCGATCTGACCTTAATACCCCACCCCAGCCCTCCCCTTCGCAGGAGAGGGAGCTGATTTGCATCGTTTTTTAACTTTTGAGTTCGAAATTTAGACATGCAGAAACGACGTACAGGAAATACGAATAAAAGAGAGTAGGTAGTGAATTTTTGAGAGTAGTGAACAGATTTGAGGAAGAAGCTTTTGGAGCGGGTGAAGGGAATCGAACCCTCGTATGCAGCTTGGGAAGCTGCCGTTCTACCATTGAACTACACCCGCATCGGTGTGCGACTGGCATTATAACCGGTTACGACGGCGGAGCAAGGCGTGATTGCGGATAAGCGCTGGAGTTTTAAGCAGTTAGCATGTGGCGTGATCTGCAGCATGAAAAAGGGCGCCGGAGCGCCCTTTTGTTGTTTCTGAGGAAACTTATTTCTGTGTCTGCGGACGCATTGCCGGGAACAGGATAACGTCGCGGATGGTGTGGCTGTTGGTGAACAGCATAACCATACGGTCGATACCAATGCCCAGACCGGCAGTCGGTGGCAGGCCGTGTTCCAGCGCTGTCACGTAGTCTTCGTCATAGAACATCGCTTCGTCGTCGCCTGCATCTTTCGCAGAAACCTGATCAGCAAAACGCTGTGCCTGGTCTTCTGCATCGTTCAGCTCAGAGAAGCCGTTACCGATTTCACGGCCGCCGATGAAGAATTCGAAACGGTCAGTGATTTCAGGGTTCTCGTCATTACGGCGCGCCAGCGGAGAAACTTCTGCCGGGTACTCGGTAATGAAGGTTGGCTGGATCAGCTGTGCTTCTGCGGTTTCTTCGAAGATTTCAGTCACGATACGGCCCAAACCCCAGCTCTTCTCGATGTTGATACCGATAGATTCTGCGATAGCGGTCGCTTTAGCCAGATCGTCGAGATCGGCCACGTTGGTTTCCGGACGGTATTTGCAGATCGCTTCACGCATGGTCAGTTTGGCGAAAGGCTTGCCGAAATCGAAAGTCTGCTCGCCGTACTGCACAACGCTACTGCCCAGAACGGACTCAGTCAGGGTGCGGAACAGGGTTTCGGTCAGAACGATCAGGTCTTTGTAATCCGCGTACGCCATGTAGAGTTCCATCATGGTGAACTCTGGGTTGTGACGCGGAGAAACGCCTTCGTTACGGAAGTTACGGTTGATTTCGAATACGCGATCGAAACCACCAACAACCAGACGTTTCAGATACAGTTCCGGCGCGATACGCAGGTACATGTCGATGTCGAGCGCATTGTGGTGAGTGATGAACGGACGTGCCGCTGCGCCACCAGGGATCACCTGCATCATCGGGGTTTCGACTTCGATGAAGCCGTTTTCCACCATGAAGCTGCGGATGCCCGACATGATCTGAGAACGGATCTTGAAGGTTTTACGGGAGTCTTCGTTAGCGATCAGGTCGAGGTAACGCTGACGGTAACGCGCTTCCTGATCCTGCAGGCCGTGGAATTTGTCCGGCAACGGACGCAGCGCTTTGGTCAGCAGACGCAGTTCAGAACAATGGATCGACAGTTCGCCGGTCTTGGTTTTGAACAGTTTACCGGTCGCACCCAGGATATCGCCCAGATCCCATTTTTTGAATTGCTCGTTGTAGATGCCTTCCGCGAGGTCATCACGCGCAACGTAAAGCTGGATACGGCCGCCGACATCCTGCAGGGTGACGAAAGACGCCTTGCCCATGATACGGCGGGTCATCATACGGCCACCCACGGTGACTTCGATGTTTAATGCTTCCAGTTCTTCGTTGGTCTTTTCGCCATATTTCGCATGCAATTCATCAGAGATGCTGTCACGACGGAAATCGTTAGGGAAAGCGATACCGGATTCACGCAGTAAAGCCAGCTTCTCACGACGAGATTTCAGCTCGTTGTTAAGATCTGGTACGTTTTCTGCGCTTTGCGCTGCTGGTTGTTGCTCAGACATTTTGGTTCCTCATAACCCGGCTTTCAAACTTGCCTCAATGAATTTATCCAGGTCGCCATCCAGTACGGCCTGCGTATTTCGCGTTTCGACACCCGTGCGTAAATCTTTGATACGGGAATCGTCCAGCACGTAAGAACGAATCTGGCTGCCCCAGCCGATGTCAGACTTGTTGTCTTCCAGCTGCTGTTTGTCCGCATTTTTCTTTTGCATCTCATACTCATAAAGCTTCGCACGCATCTGCTTCATGGCCTGATCTTTGTTTTTATGCTGGGAGCGGTCGTTCTGACACTGGGTCACAATGTTGGTCGGAAGGTGGGTAATACGTACCGCAGATTCCGTTTTGTTGACGTGCTGACCACCCGCACCGGACGCGCGGTATACGTCGATACGCAGGTCGGCAGGGTTAATTTCGATTTCGATATCGTCATCCACTTCCGGATACACAAACGCGGAACTGAAAGAGGTATGGCGACGGCCACCGGAATCGAACGGGCTTTTACGCACCAGGCGGTGAACGCCGGTTTCTGTACGCAGCCAGCCGAATGCATAATCACCGATGATCTTGATGGTGGCAGATTTAAGCCCTGCGACTTCACCGTCAGACTCTTCGATCACTTCAGTTTTGAAACCCTTGGCTTCTGCCCAGCGCAAATACATACGCAGCAGCATGCTCGCCCAGTCCTGCGCTTCCGTACCACCGGAACCGGCCTGAATGTCGAGATAGCAGCTCGCGCTGTCGTATTCGCCGGAGAACATGCGACGGAATTCCAGCTGTTCCAGTTTGGCGGTCAGAACATCGAGTTCGGCAACCGTTTCGTTGAAGGTGTCTTCATCATCGGCTTCAACAGCCAGTTCCAGCAGGCCGGTCACATCTTCCGCGCCCTGCAACAACTCATCGATGGTTTCAACGATAGCTTCCAGTGAGGAACGTTCTTTGCCCAGCGCCTGTGCGCGTTCTGGCTCGTTCCAGACGTCCGGCTGTTCCAGCTCGGCGTTTACTTCTTCGAGGCGTTCTTTCTTGGCATCATAGTCAAAGATACCCCCGAAGAACGACTGTCCGCTCGGACAGGTCCTGAATGCGGTTTTTAACCGGATTAATTTCAAACATGATTTTTCGCGTCTTACGTTAGATTCGGAGTTGGCCCAATGCCATTCGAACCGCCGATTCTAACGGAATTAGCGGTCTTTTTATAGCAAGGAGCCGTTTTTTTGCAGGGTTTATTGCGGGCGAAAATCGCTTATTTCGGCCATAAATGTTCGATGATCAGCTGAACGCTACGATTTCCCCGAAATTCATTGATATCCAGCCGGTAAGCAAGCTGCACTTCGCGGATGCTGCTGTCCGGCCAGAACGTCGGATCGATATTAAAGGCAATGCCGTCGAGCAACGGGCCGCCGCCGACAGGCTCAATCATCAGCTTGAGATGACGCTCTTTCAGCAGCTTTTGTTGCAGGATGCGGAACGTACCGTCAAACGTCGGTTCCGGGAACGCCTGTCCCCACGGACCGCCGTCGCGCAGCATCTCCGCGGTATCAATCGTCAGCTCACGGGCGGAAAGCTCGCCGTCCGACCAGACCACCCCTTCCAGATGGGAAGGATCCAGCCATTCGCCGACCAGCCCGGCGAACTTGTCGCGAAACTCGTCGAATTTACTTTCTTCCAGCGACAAACCGGCGGCCATCGCATGACCACCAAACTTCATCATCAGACCGGGATTGAGCGTATCGAGACGCTCCAGCGCATCGCGCATATGCAAACCGGCAATCGAACGGCCGGAACCTTTCAGAATGCCGTCCCCTGCCGGTGCGAACGCAATGACCGGCCGGTTAAACCGTTCTTTCAGGCGTGATGCCAGAATGCCGACCACGCCCTGATGCCATTCCGGATGGTACATCGCCAGCCCGAACGGCAGTGCGTCAGTGCTGCGCTCCAGCTTGTCACACAGCGCCAGCGCTTCGACCTGCATGCCCTGCTCTATCTCGCGGCGGGTCTGATTCAGCGCATCCAGATCACTGGCCAGCGCGCGCGCCTGTCCGATGTCTTCGCTGAGTAACAGCGCGACACCGACTGACATATCATCGAGGCGTCCGGCAGCATTCAGCCGTGGTCCGAGCGCAAAACCCAGGTCACTGGCACACAGCGTGCGGGCTTCGCGCCCTGCCACTTCAAGCAGCGCGCGGATCCCCGCCCGGCATTTTCCGGCACGGATGCGGTTCAGCCCCTGATACACCATGATGCGGTTGTTGGCATCGAGCGGTACGACGTCCGCCACCGTGCCGAGCGCCACCAGATCCAGATGTTCCGCCAGATTGGGGATCGCCAGGCCGTTTTGCTCAAACCAGCCACTTTCACGCAGTGCACTGCGCAGCGCCAGCATCAGGTAAAACGCCACGCCAACACCCGCCAGCGATTTGGAGGGAAACTCGCAGCCGACCAGATTCGGGTTAATGATCGCTTCGGCATCCGGCAATGTTTCGCCCGGTAAGTGGTGATCGGTGACCAGCACCTGAATGCCTTTTTCGTGGGCAAGTGTCACGCCCGCGTGGGAAGAAATGCCGTTATCAACGGTGAGGATCAGCTCCGCACCGCGCGACGCCGCCTGTTCGACGACTTCCGGGCTGAGGCCATAGCCGTCTTCAAAACGGTTCGGTACCAGATAATCCAGATTCCCGCAGCCCATGCTGCGTAACGACAGCAGCGTCAGCGCGGTACTGGTTGCGCCATCGGCATCAAAATCGCCGACGATAATAATCCGCAGACGATCAGCCAGCGCTTTTTGCAGCAAGGCGACGGCGGTATCGATGCCATCGAGCTGCTGATACGGCAGCATGCCGCGCACGCCGCGCTCCAGCTCCTGACTTTGGGTCACACCACGGGCGAGATACAGGCGGCGTAACAGCGGGGAGAGTTCGGCGGGAAGATCCACGCCAGTCGCCGCCTCACGGCGGCGAAGTTGAGTCTGCAAGGTCACGAAAAATCAACCACCGGTTTTATGTGAAGGATCCTGCTGGTCGAGCATAGCGGCCATTTCTTTTGGCGGCTGATAACCAGGGATCAACGTTCCGTCTTCCAGCACGATGGCCGGAGTACCTGTCACCCCGAACTGAACGCCCAGCTCAAAGTGTTTCGCAATATCACTGGTTTTGCAGGTCGCAGGCGTGATGTCATCGCCACGCATTGCCGCATCAAAACTGGTCTTGCGGTTACCCGTACACCAGATCGACTGCATGTCTTTCTCGGTTTTGGAATTCAGCCCCTGACGCGGGAACGCCAGATAACGCACAGTAATGCCGAGATCGTTATAGTCCTGCATCTGCTGATGTAACTTGTGGCAATAACCGCAGGTGATATCAGTAAACACGGTAATCACGTGTTTTTCGTTTTTGGCTTTATAGATGATCATCTCGCTTTGCAGCGCATCCATCTTTTTCACCAGGGCTTTGTTGGTGACATTCACCGGATGATTACCGCTGACGTCATACAGCGGGCCCTGCAAAATATGTTTACCGTCGTCGGTGATATAGATTGTGCCGCTGTCGGTCGATACCGCACTCAGCCCGGTTACCGGCGTAGGCTGGATCCCGGCACTGCTCATGCCCAGTTTACCCAGCGTGGCTTTGATTGCGGCTTCGTCAGCATGGACCGCGGAGCTCATACACGCAGCCAGAAGTGTCAGCAGCATTAAACCTTTTTTCATCATGTCGTCCTTTTTCTCCGGCACATTACGCACGGGGATGATGTTGTTGATGTAGCAGTTTGAGTCGTTCGGTCGCTACATGGGTATAGATTTGTGTTGTCGATAAGTCACTGTGACCTAACAACATTTGCACGACGCGCAGATCCGCACCGTGATTCAATAAGTGGGTTGCGAAAGCGTGGCGCAGAACGTGGGGGGACAAGCGTTCCGCATCAATGCCCGCAAGGATCGCATAGTGTTTGATGCGATGCCAGAACGTCTGGCGTGTCATTTGCTGCGCCCGGTTGCTGGGAAACACGATATCCAGTGACTGACCGTTAAGCAGCCACGGCCTGCCGTGTTCGAAATAATTTTCGATCCAGTACACCGCTTCTTCGCCCATCGGCACCAGCCGCTCTTTGTTACCTTTACCGATAACCCGAACCACCCCCTGCCGCAGACTGAGATCGCTGAGCGTCAGCCCGACCAGTTCGGAAACCCGCAAACCGGTGGCGTACAGCAGTTCGAGCATGGCTTTATCCCGCAGTTCAAGCGGCACATCGACGCTCGGCGAGGCCAGTAAGGCGTCAACCTGTGCCTCACTGAGATCTTTGGGCAGACGCTGCGGGAGTTTTGGGGAAGACAGCAACGCGGTCGGGTCGTCCTGACGTACGGATTCGCGGTTCATATACTGAAAGAGACGACGCATGGCGCTGAGCAACCGCGCAGAACTGGTTGCCTTGTATCCGCCTTCAATCCGTTCGGAGAGGAAAGACTGTAAGTCTTCGGCGCTGACCTGCAGCAGATCCGTGTTGTTGTGATGCAGCCAGCCCAGCAGGGATTTCAGATCCTGACGGTAAGACGACAACGTATTTTCCGCGAGATTGCGCTCGATCCAGAGCATATCCAGAAACTGCTCGGTGAGGCTCTGATCGGCCTCGTTGACCGCTTGTGTCACCTGCTCAGGCGTAACATCCTGAGGGCTCACATTGTCTTGTTTTGGCATTCCGACTCCTCTTACTCACGACGGCCATTATGCCTTTCATGCGCCCAAATCTGCTACACTGCCTGCCATTCGTATTCTGATAACGTTATGGCAGCAAGTATGAAGATTGGACTTTTCTACGGTTCCAGCACCTGTTACACCGAAATGGCGGCGGAAAAAATCCGCGATATTTTGGGCGAAGAACTGGTCGATTTGCACAACATTAAAGATGTTGATCCCGACAGAATGGAAGACTACAGCATCCTGATCCTCGGCATCCCGACATGGGATTTTGGCGAAATCCAGGAAGACTGGGAAGCGGTCTGGAATCAGCTTCCGACGCTGAAATTACGCGGCAAAATCGTGGCCATGTATGGCATGGGCGACCAGCTCGGCTACGGCGAATGGTTCCTCGACGCGCTCGGCATGCTTTATCATCAGCTGGTGCCCCTTGGCGTACGCTTCATCGGTTTCTGGCCGACAGAAGGCTTTGAATTTACCAGCCCGAAACCACTGAGCGCCGATGGCAAACATTTTGTCGGCCTGGCGCTCGACGATGTGAATCAGTTCGATCTCACCGAAGAACGCCTGCAACAGTGGTGTGAACAAATCCTGCTGGAAATGGACGCCCTGCTCTAACGCCTGCCTTTCAGAACCGTCAAAAATGACAGTGCCTCAGCCCGGTCTGACCGGGCTGTCGGGCTGGTTACTGAGCAAAATCTGCCGCAACCGCCGCCACTCTTCCAGACTCATGCTGTCCGATGCCAGCCATAACCGCTGCCTTGAACTGCGCATCGCCTGTGCCAGCCCGCCTTTGCGTTTTTCACGACGCAGGGAGAGCAGCACGCCACTGCTTATCATCCACACGGGCTGTTTAATCTGCCATTCATGACCGCGCCATAACAGACGGTGATCCTCCAGCAGAATAATTTCGCCAGTGCGCGCCGTAATACGCCGCTGGCTGCGGATGCATTCAAACAGCACCAGTAACAGCAGCGTCATCCATACCGGCCAGTAACCTGCAGGCCAGGGTGCCAGCAAAATCAGCAACATCACTGCACCATAACTTCCCAGTGAAATCAGCTGACTGCGCCAGGACACCCTGAGATCACATCGCCACAGGGCCACGGGCTTTGTTTCGTGTCTGAATGAGTGCAACCATGCGCTGCAATTCGCTGTCTTTCGGCTCGCCGTGGTTCATCAGCCAGTTGAATAAATCAGGATCATCGCAGGTCAGAAGACGCACAAAGACTTCTTTGTCGGTCTCGCTCAGCGAATCATATTCGTATTCGAAGAACGGCATGATGGAGATATCCAGCTCGCGCATGCCGCGACGGCATGCCCAGTGAACGCGTGATCGATTATTAATATCCAGGGGGTTTTTGCTTTCCATAACGAGACTCTTCTTTTTGGGATACAGAATGAGAATTCTTTTATATAGAAAGCGATTCTAACAGCCCGTTGCGCCTGCACGTAACTTTTCAGTGCCCTGATTTGTCAATCTACGTGATGTGCCGGAAAACCTGATGCAAACCTGTTGCCTGCCTGACATTCTCTGGAAGGCATCCCGTAAAAGGCACCAATAACTGTTTTCAAAGCCGGTGGGCTCTTTTACCATGAGGCATCAGTCACATTTCATAGACCGGGATTAGACAATGGCTAACGAATTTCCCTTTCCACCGCAAAAACCTTCAGCGTCTTCCCACCTGCCGCTGACATTAATTTCTCTGGAAGACTGGGCATTGGTGACAATGACCGGCGCAGACACGGTGAAATATCTGCAAGGGCAGGTCACCGCAGATGTCGATGCGCTGGCGGCGGATCAGCATATTCTCTGCGCGCACTGTGATGCCAAAGGGAAAATGTGGAGTGATTTGCGACTGTTCAAACGTGGCGACGGCATGGCGTTTCTTGAGCGCCGTAACTTGCGTGACGCACAGCTCACGGAAATGAAGAAATACGCGGTATTTTCCAAAGTCACCTTCACGGCCGACGATGATGTGGTGTTGCTGGGCGTGGCGGGTTTTCAGGCCAGTGCCGCACTGACAGGGCTTTTCTCAACGTTGCCGACGGCTGAACAGCAGGTTGTACAACAAGATGAAACCACCTTGCTGCATTTCTCGCTGCCCGCAGAACGTTATCTGATCATCACCAGCCCGGAAAAAGCCCGTCAGGTGGTGGAAGAACTGGGTGAACAGGCGCAGCGCAACGACAGTCAGCAATGGCTGGCGCTGGATATTGAAGCCGGTTTCCCGGTCATTGATACCGTTAACGCCGTCCAGTTTATTCCTCAGGCCACCAATATTCAGGCGCTCGACGGCATCAGTTTTAGCAAAGGCTGCTACGCCGGACAGGAAATGGTCGCGCGGGCAAAATACCGTGGCGCGAACAAGCGCGCACTGTACTGGCTGGCCGGTAAAGCCAGCAAAGTGCCCGCCCCGGCGGACGATCTCGAACTGCAACTGGGTGAGAACTGGCGTCGTACCGGCACGGTTCTGGCAGCGGTTCAGCTCAGTGACGGCACCCTGTGGGTTCAGGCGGTGCTGAATAACGATCTGGACGCCGATGCCACCCTGCGTGTACGCGACGATGCCACCAGCCAGCTGAGCATTCAGCCGCTGCCGTATTCGCTGGAAGAAACTAAGTAACACTCACTGACATCACCGCCTTCGATCCGCAAGGCGGTGATGATTCACTTAATCGTGATGGTGTTTGCCTTTGGCATTGAGCAAATCGACATACGCCTGATCCACCAGTTCCTGACGTTCAATGCCCAGTTTTTCCAGCAAGTCTTCGGCTATCGCAATGCCCTGTTCCGGCGTTTCGCTCTCGTCCAGTACCACTTCAAACTCAAGATAATCCCCCAGATGTCTGACCCGATCGAGATGCAAACGGGTCTGGCCAGTCATAAATAACGTCCGCTGTTTGATGACCCGCCCGGCAGCGCCGTAAGCCAGCGTCAGAGTTTCACGCAGACTGTCCGGATCCTGAGTTTCGGTCAGCTGGTAGAAACTGGTTTTCGGGCCTGCCTGATCCGGACGCTGATAGAAAATCAGTTCACCGCGATCAGGCGAAAAAGTACGTAATTTAAGTCGTCCGTGCGGGCAGATAAAAAAGGTATCGTCCTGATCAATGATGTCCGGCAAGCCGTCGGCAAGCAGAGCAAGTTTTTCATACATCGCTGAAAAATCATCAATTCTGGCTTTAATTTCAATGTTTCTGGCCATCCGTTACTCCTTTAATGGTTCACGACTTTAGCTGATTTCATCTATATCCCATGACCTTACAATGACATTCTGCGAAGCGGGCGCAAATTCTTTGTCACTCCTTCACGTATTTCCTGTCATTAGCAGATAAACTCCCCACATCGGGTGTTGCATGCACCTTTCACATCACGCCAGAAAAGGCCGGAGGCCAGAGTCCAGAATGATATGGATTATGCTTGCTGCAATTGTTGTGGTTTTTATTGTAGGTTATTGGTTTATGACGGCAGACACCCGTAAAGCGAACGCGTCTCTCGCCAGTCTGTTGAAAATAAAGCCGGTTTATATTGATTCCATGTTGCTGGAAATGGGCAAACGTCAGAGCCAGATGTTTATCCGCTCAATCAGCGGGGGCTACGCTGAAGAGATCCGCAAAGCCGCCTACGTTGTGTTTATTTATCAGACATTCATTAAAGATCCTTCGGAAGAGAATATCGTCCGCTGGCGAAACATTCTGGTGCGCGCACATCTGTCGCCGCAGTTAAGCAGTGAACACGCCGAGCTGGCGCTGTTCTATTTTGCTGAACTGGATATTGAACCCTTCGAACTGGCGCAGTTTCGGCGCAACTACAACGAAACCTATAACCAGATCCATCTGGTTTAAACGTAAAAAAGCCGCTGATTCAGCGGCTTTTTTGCATCCCCGGCATCGCCAGAGGATTATCTGAAAACGTTATCCAGATAACTCGCCAGGATCTGGCGTGAACTGAAACCGTGGCAGATGCCATAGTAGGTTTCGTTGTCGCTGGAGACATCCAGCGGGAAATTCTTGTACGCATCACAGCTACGGAACGATGCTGTCGGTTCCGCAAAACGCTCACTGCGCTCTTTCAGCGCCGGGTGTATCACCAGGGCAGTCCGGCCAAACCGCGCTTCCCGGTTTACATACACATAATGCTCGCCACGGCGATAACCGTAAGCTTTATCATCAACAAAATCGCGTTCAAACCCTGAGGTTTCTAAAACACGTGCCACTTCATCTGGCCGTAAATACATGGTTGCTCCTCGCTTCTTTAACCGCAAGGCGACCTTACCGCAATAACTCTGCCAGACAATGCGTTTATCCCAAATTTTGGCGTATTTAGGATTTATCTAAACGCCTTAACCCTGCCAGGAAAAAGGCTATTCTGCGGGAGATTGCCGCGAAGTGTTCACCCACAATCTGAGCGTCAGCAGCCAGGCAATCACCACCATAAATGCCGCAGCAAGATAAATAGACGGCGTACCCAGATGCGAAATAATCAGCCCGGCAACCGGCCCGGTGATACCCAGCCCGAGATCCAGAAACGCGGAATACAGCCCCAGCGCCGTGCCCTGATTTTGTGGCGGCACCTGTTTGACCGCTTCGACGCCCAGCGCCGGGAAGATCAGCGAGAAGCCTGACCCGGTAAGGAAGGCACCAAACTGTACCGAGAGCGGATCGTGTCCCAACCAGATCATCAGCAGACCCGCCACTTCAAACACAAAGGACACCAGCGAGACGCGCAGGCCGCCAAAACGGTTAATCATGTTGCCGAACACGAGACGGGCGCCGACAAATCCGAGACTGAATAAGGTGAGCGTAAAGGCCGCCCCGCTCCAGCCTTTATCGGCGTAATACAGGGTAATAAAGGTGGCGATGACACCAAAGCCGATGGTGCCGAACCCCAGCCCGAGGCCATACAACCAGATGCGCCCGACCACCGCTTTAAAGGCAATCCGTTTACCGGAGGTGACGGAAATGGCGGCTTTCATACAGGCCAGGATCGCGGCGAAGGCGGCGGCAACCACAATTAACACCGCCACGCCCATCAGCCCGTAACCGTGATTAAGCAGTACCCCGAGCGGCGCGCCGACCGCCATTGCGCCATAGGTCGCCACGCCGTTCCATGAAATCACCCGCGCCGTGTGTTTCGCGCCGACCGCGCCAATCCCCCACAGCGTGGTGCCGGTGCTGCCGAAGCTTTCGCCGACCCCGAGGAAAATACGCCCGACGCACAGCAGCAACAGACTCGCCAGCGGAATGGCGGAGAGCAAATACGCCAGCACATAAAAGACGCCGCTGATGCCGCAGCAGATCATGCCAAAAATCACCACCCGTTTTGGCCCCAGCAGGTCGGCATAACGTCCGGCATGCGGGCGGCTGATCAGCGTCGAAAAATACTGCACGCTGATCACCAGCCCCGCCAGTACGGAGTTATAACCGAGGGTGTTGTGAACAAATCCCGGCAAGACAGCAAGCGGTAAACCGATGGTCAGATAGACGACAAAAGTGAACAGCATGAACGACAAAATGCGTTTATTGAGCAGAGCGTTAGAGCGAAGCGTACTTAAAGACATGGGCGGACCCGAAATGAGATCACAGACAGTGGAATCAACAGTATAAACAGGTTTTCCTCTCAAATCGGGCTAAAAATGTTATTGGCTGTAACGCCGTTTCGTTTTGCAGAGAAATCTGAGCCGCGTCACGCCAGCCCGCGTCCGGCCTGCCTTTCTGCGACAGCGTCATGGTCTGAAAAGGCCGCTAATCACAGTCCTTTGTCCTTAAAGAACCAGCTGGTACAACATTATGGTCTATGCTTAATCCTACAGTTCACACAAGGAGAGACGAAATGTTTAAGAAAACAGACAAAGTAGAAAAAAATATCGATCAGGACGTAACCCTGCTGGCGGACACGCTGGATGAAGTGCTTCAGTCCGCAGGTGATAAATCTAAGGATGAGTTGGAAAAAATTCGCAGTAAAGCGCAGGGTGTTTTGCGTGAGACTCGCGCCCGTTTCAACAGCGAAAAATTAAGCCAGCAGGCACGTGATGCGGCAGCCACAGCTAACGATTATGTGAAAGATAATCCGTGGTACGGCGTCGGTGCCGGTGCGGCTATCGGTATCGTTATCGGTGTCCTGCTGGGACGTCGTTAACGTAAAAAGGCAATTTGTGATGTCTCACTCCTGTGTCGGGAATATGCCTTAAAAAGCTGAGACCTCCGCGTGGCTCCCTCATTGCCGCGCAATTGCTAAAAAGAGGACGGAGCCTTCGGGCTCCGTTTTCTATTTTTCGATCCCGCCAACATTAAAAACGAATGCGAAAACTCTTCGACTGACAGGGTTTAAATTCTCCCATCTGCCCGCTGCCATTTTCCGTGTTCACGCCCGTTTCATCCATGCGGACTTCCTGCCATCCGGTGACTTCGGTATTGATCTGCACACTGTCCGCCAGGCTTTGCGTTTCTGACGGGTTATAGACCCGCACAATCAGCGCCTCGTCATCTTCGGCTTTTTTCAGCGCACTCAGCACCGTGCCCGAAATGCATTTTTGCATCAGGCTGTAACGCGACGGCGTCTTGTTGTCCGTCAGGTTCAGCTTCATCGCGTCATACGGGATCTTGTTGTAGGTGCGCACCGGCGTCAGGTAATCCCGCGCATGTTGCATCACGCTGGCCTGAAGATGATCGCCGCTGAAACCCAACAGCGCGAAACGGTAACGCTGTTGACCGGGCATCTGGGAATCCGGCGTCGGCATTTTGATACCGGAAGGACGCCCCGGTCGCAGCAGCAGGTTTTCTTTGCCGAGCACGCCAACGGCACGGAACAGCGTCAGCGCGAAGGTATCGCGCTTTTCTCCCACCACTTCGAACTCGCGCAACCCTTCGGTAAACAACGCCAGTCCCTGATGCCCGTCCTGCAACGCCGCAAAATTCATCAGTTGCCACACCGGCACCGGCGCTTCTTTCCAGCCTTCCGCTTCCCAGTTTGCCATGGCCGCGTCATCCACCGGACGGGTGATGCAGCCGAACTGATTGTCAGCCACCACTGTCTGGCTGGCAAACGGCGTCGGGATCAGTACCCGCAGGCGGTGATCGTCAGCGCGGTTTTCCAGCGCCATGTCGATCTCAATCCGGCGGCTGTTTTTCGCCAGCGTCACGGTGATGGTCACTGGCATTTCACTGCTGAGCGTCCGCGCAGCGCGATCTTCCAGCGTGCGGGGGAGCGGCATGTTCAGCGAAATGGTCGCCGTGCTTTGCCACGGCTGATGCTGATAGCTGACCTCTGCCGTCAGGTGACCGGAAGTGAGCAGCCACTCGTCGCGCGCCGGAGAATAATCGTATTCGTCGCCGTCGTCAGAGCCGTTTTCCAGTTCCAGCACCTGCTGATAGCGGCGGAAAGTCTGTTTATCAAGAATATCCAGCGTGCCGTTCGGGTTAACCGTCACACGGTAATAATCGTTTTCCAGCGCCTGATCGCCCTGTGGCGCAGGCAGCAAAATACCCGGCTGATGTGGCGTCACGTTCAGCGTCACGTACCCCATCGCAGGCAGCGTGGCGCAAAGCTGGATGTCGTATTCCATAAACGGATCGTAATTGCCGTAATGCACGATCTGTCTGTCTACCAGCCCCGGATCGATCTCCCGCGCGTCGCGGATGAAATACGGCACCTTATGACCCTGATCGTCAGTCAGGCTGAAAGACGAGGCGCGGATGCGGATCGTGGTATTGACCGTTTCCTGACGCGGATGCAGCGAGAAGTTGAACAGCGCCAGCCGGTCAGCGGTATGGCCGTCGGGTTGCAGGTTGTCGATGATTTTGCGCAGCGTGAACTGAATGAGGTTTTCGGCCATGTCGTCGGCAAGAATAAACCGCGACATAATTTCCTGATGAACCTTATCGCTGCAACAGCAACCGATGCTGTCGTGCGCGTGGTTCTTCATGATCTCTTTCCACATCTTTTCGATCAGGCCGTGGTGATAATCAAAACCTAAGCGCCAGGCGAGAGAACACAAGGGTTCGAGCACGTTGACGATTTTGTTCTCAATCGCCGCATTTGCCTGTTTGATGTCCATGCGGGTTGAGGAAATGGTGCGGTGAACGCGCATGTATTTGCCGTCGTTGAACTCCCCGCGCAACAGCGCCAGTTGCGGTTTGATGGCGTCGATACGGTCAAAGATCTCTTCAAAACGGCTGAGCTGGAAACTGCGCTGCGGATAGATCCGGCGCAGCATCTCCATGATGGGAAAGATATTTTGTTGTATCGGCATCTGGTCATGGCCGTTGGGCAGCAAAATATCGCCGGTCAGCGATGCCGCTTCCAGCACCGGCAGGTATTTATCCAGCCGCTCGCGCAGCGCGTCTTCATCCTCCGGTAAATATTTGCCGATAGCGTAACCCAGCGGCAGCACCTGTGCGGTGACTTCGCTGCCGTCGTGGCTCTGCCAGCGGAATTCGGTTTTATCCGTACCATGACGTTCCGAGCAGCCACGCCAGAACATGGCGTGTTGCAGGCCAAAACCGTTAAAGATGTGCGGTAGCTGGGAGGACATACTGAAAGAATCCGGCAGATAACCGATTTTCATGGGTTCGCCGAACTCGCGGCAATCGCGCATGCCATACAGCAGATTGCGCAGGATGGATTCGCCGCTGACCACCATCGTGTCGGTCTGCGTATACCATGGGCCGATAATCAGTTTTCCGGCTTCAACCAGCGCCTTCACACGCGGGCGGTTTTCCGGGCAGACGGCAAAATAATCTTCGAGGATCGCCGTTTGTCCGTCCATCACATAAAACGGATAACCGGCGTCGTTTTCCAGACGATCGAGGATCTCCGCCATATTGTTGACCAGCAGGATCCGCGAGGCTTCGGTGGTGAAATACCACTCGCGATCCCAGTGCATGTGCGGCGTCAGATGAACGCGGGAAACAGTCATAACATCGTTCCTTTCATGCCCTGCAAGGCAGGGCGCAATGTGAGTAAATCAGGGAGTTTATGCAGAGGCATCGTTAGAAAATTGCCCGTGCCGCACCGCGTAACCGCGCCAGCTCAGCAGCACCAGCGTGGAAATCACTGTGCCCGCCAGTGCCGCGCCCAGCCAGATGGCCGCCGCCTGCCAGCCGCCCAGCCCGCCGTCATGCAGCAGGAACATGGAGAAAATGCCCGCGCCCGGCGTGGAAAGGCCGATCCCTGCCGCACCGACGATCGCACCGGTGACGACCGATCCCGTCAGGAAGGAGCCGATAACGCGCAGCGGATCTTCAATCGCCATCGGGATCGCCCCTTCGGTGATCCCGGCAAGGCCGAGCAGCCAGGTGGATTTTCCGGTTTCGACTTCAAAAGATTTGAACAGGTGCGGTGCGATCAGGGTTGAAGCGGTCACGGTGAAGGCCGAGACCATTTTGGTGGCACCGAAAATGGCGTACGGGCCGTAAACGCCGTTTGCCATCGCGCCTAGGCAAAAAGCATAGGCCGCTTTATTGATCGGCCCGCCCAGGTCAAAGGAGCACATGAAAGCAATCAGCGCGCCGAGCACAATCGCGTTGCTGCCGGATAATCCGTTCAGCCACGCGGTCAGGCTGCTGTTGAGCCACGCCACCGGTTCGCCGATTACAAACAGCATGATGCTGCCGGTCGCCAGCGTGCCGAGCACCGGATAGAGGTAAAACATCAGGAAGCCGTTGAAGCTGGCACTCAGACGGACGTGTTTTTTCATCCAGCGCATCAGATAACCGGCAATCAGCCCGCCCGCCACACCGCCGAGAAAACCTGCGCCGATCATGTTGGCGCACAGTCCGGCAGCAAATCCCGGCGTCAGCGCCGGTTTATCCGCCAGCGAATACGCCGTGTAAGCCGACAGCACCGGCACCATCAGGATGCCTAACATGCCGCCGCCGAGCTGACGGTACATCCACAGCCACGACTCTTTCTGCGCGTACAAGTCCTGCCAGCCAAACAGTTGCGCGATCAGCACGGTTACCGCCAGCAACGAGCCACCGGCGACAATCAGCGGAACCGCAAAGGAAATCCCGCTCAGCAGCGCCTGTTTTAAATCGGCTTTCACACTGGTTTTGTGCGGCTGGTCCGGCGTACTGTCCACGGTTTCACCGGGTTTTCGCTGCATCGCCAGCGCCTGTTGCAGCACCGCGCCGGCGCGGCGGATCGGTTCTGCAACAGGCACCTGCACGCAGGGGATCCCGGCGAAACGCTGGCTGTCTTTGATCGCCACTTCGGCGGCAAAAACGCAGGCGACGGCGCGATCACACTGCGCGGCCGTGATCGGATCCTCAATACCGTTGGCTCCCTGCTTTTCAACCTGAATGCGGATACCCAGTTTTTTCGCTGCCTTTTCCAGATATTCCGCCGCCATGTAAGTGTGCGCGATGCCTGCCGGACAGGCGGTCACACACACCACCAGAGGCGCATCGTCAGGCAAAACCTGCGGATGCGGCGTTTCCGTCGCTGGCTCCGCGCCCAGTAGCGCCAGTACCTGCGGCACATGTCGCGCCGCCAGCAGCGCCGCACGGGTGTCATCATCCACCAGCCGCGTGGTCAGCGCCGTCAGCAGATGCATATGGGTTGATCCGGCTTCCGCCTCAGGGATCGCCAGCAGGAAGATCATGTTTACCGGCTCTTCGCCGTCCACGCCCTGCCACGGCAGCGGGTTTTCCAGCGTGGCCAGGGCAAAAGCCGCACGCCGCACGCTGGCTGATTTGCCGTGCGGTACGGCCAGCCCTTCGCCCAGCGCGGTCGGGCCTTCGTGTTCACGTTCCGTCACCGCCTGCAAAAAATCCTGTGCGTTATCAAGGATCCCCTGCTGGTCGAGTTGCTGAACAAGAAACGCGATCGCCTGTTCGCGGCTGGCAAAGAGAGTATTGAGGTGTATCAGTTCGGGCGAGGTCAGTAATGTCAGATCCATAAAGTTGTCCTGTCTGAATCGATGAAAATTCAATATTTGTATTATTGTTGTATTATATTTGTATTAAACATCAAACCAGCAAGCGATGAATGTGATCCAGATAGAAGATCTTTCGTTCAGTTGTCTGGTTTTTGTCATGTCGGCGAACTGCTACACTCGTGCGAAACAGCCAGACAGGAACCTGAAACGTGAGTAATCAGCCGCTTTACCGTCAGATCGCTGCGCAGATCCGCGATCAGATCCAGCGCGGGGAAATCAAAACAGGCGATGCGCTGCCGACAGAACTGCGTCTGCGCGAGCAGTTTGGCGTCAGCCGCGTGACGGTGCGGCAGGCGATTAAGCTGCTGGTGGAACAGGGTGTGCTGGAAAGCGTGCAGGGCAGCGGGACGTACGTGAAGGAAGCCAAGGTCAATTACGATATTTATCAGCTGACCAGCTTTGACGAGAAGTTACAGCCTCTGGATATTCCCTCTCACAGCGAAGTGCTGGCGTTCTCAATTGTGAAACCCCCGATGGGCATCGCCGAAGCGCTGGCGTTGCCGGAACAGGCGCGGGTGTATTACATCAAACGGCTGCGCTATATCGCCAGCAAGCCGGTGACGCTGGAAGAAACCTGGATGCCGCTGGATCTGTTCCCGGATCTGACGTACGAAGTCATGCAGGGATCAAAATATGCCTGGATGGAGCAGACCAAACATCTGGTGATTGACCGCAGCGAGCAGGAAATTATCCCGCTGATGCCGACCAAAGAGATGGTTTCGCTGCTGGGCGTGGCGGCGGATCAGCCGATTTTGCAGAAGATTTCAAAAGGATTTCTGGCGGACGGCACGGTGTTTGAATTCAGCCGCAATACCTTCCGCACCGATGATTATAAATTCACTCTGGTCGCCCGGCGGATGCCGCACTGATCAGCGGCTGTCAGCCACCACCTGCGCCAGCCGCTGCACCAGTTCGTCCGCCTGCGCCTGCGAGCTGATATTCGGAAACCCCATCAGCAGGCCGTTCGGACGTAACGCGTCGCCCCGTTCGCGGTGCTCAACCCGCCAGTCAGACAGCGCCTGCACCGCCAGCCCCTGTTCGCGGGCATTTTTCGCGATCAGCGCATCATCCAGGTCGGCACTCAGCGTGGCGCAAAGCTGGATCCCGCCCACCTGCTGGCTCACACGTAACAGGTTCGCCGGAAACGCGGAGGTCAGTGCCTGTTCCAGATAACCGCGCCGTTCGGCGTACAACTGACGCATACGTTTCAGGTGCCGGTAAAAATGCCCCTGCTCGATGAACTCCGCGATACTGCTTTGCACCAACGGCGGCGTGCCGCAAATTCGCAGCGGGCAATACGCCTCGATTTTTTCCACCAGACTTTCCGGCACCACCACATAGCCGCAACGCAGCGCCGGAAACATCACTTTGCTGAATGTCCCTGCGTAAATCACCCTTCCCTGCGTATCAAGACTTTTCAGCGAAGGCAAAGGCTGGCCGTGATAGCGGAACTCGCTGTCGTAATCGTCTTCGATAATCCACGCCTGTTGCTTTGCCGCCCAGTCCAGCAGCGCCATGCGCCGCGTTAAACTCATGGTCACGCCGGTCGGGCTTTGATGCGCAGGCGTCACCACCGCGAAGCGCGCATTCGCAAACTGCTTCACCGCCTGCGGCACGTTCATGCCTTCGTCATCGACATTCACCGCCATCGCCACCGCACCTGCCGCGCGGAAAAATGCCTGCGTCACCGGATAACCCGGATCCTCCAGCCAGACACCGTCGCCCGGTTGCAGCAGGCTGCCGATGATCAGATCCAGCACCGGCGCATAACCGCCGCAAATAAATATTTGTTCCGGACGGCAGGTAAATCCACGGGAAAGTTGCAGATAGCGGGCGACGGCGTGGCGTAAAACGTCCGTACCGGCCAGCGGCGGATGGCCTAAATCATTCATGCTGGTGTGGCGGATTTGCCGCGAGACAATGCGCGACCAGATCGCGCGCGGGAACGCATCCAGCGCCGGAAGCCCGAGCTGGAAAGGCAGGGAAGAAACGGAAGGTAACATCGGATTGATCGGCTTACGCACGGCGTCTTTCCTGACCGGCGCGGGCGCGGGGGCGGACAAACTTTCCGGCGCACTGACCACGGTTCCGGCCTGCCCGCGGCTTTGCAGAAAACCTTCCGCCATCAGCAGGCCATAGGCATTTTCCACCGTGGCGCGTGCAACACCCAGTTCGCTGGCCAGTGCCCGCACTGACGGCACACGGCTGTCACGCCTGAGTTGCCCGGCCATGATCGCCTGTTTTACCCGCTGATAAATCTGCCGGTAAAGCGGTTCTTTGTGCCGGGGTTCGAGCTGAAAGGAAAGACTGAAGCCGCGCATCATGACCTGTTTAAATAGACATTTTATGGCCCTGTAGTATAGACCATACGCAGCGTAAAGTAGCGGTCATTGAGGCGCACTGTGCGTCGCTGTTTAGCCCGAAAATCCCAGAGGAAATCATCATGACTGCACTTCGCCTGCCTTACTATTCTCTGTCTGCTTCCGTGATGGAGCCGATGAAAGCCGCGCTTGGCGCACTGGAAAACGGTCCGCTGGATAACGTCATCATTGAGCTGGCGTTCCTGCGTGTGTCACAAATCAACGGCTGTGCGTATTGTCTGGATATGCATTCCAAAGCGTTGCGCAAAATGGACGTCGCGCAAACCAGACTGGATCAGCTGGCGGGCTGGCAGGTCAGCCATGCGTATTCAGGACGCGAACGTGCGGCGCTGGCGTGGGCAGAATCGCTGACCTTAGTGGCGGCAACCGGCGCACCGGACACGGCCTTTGAGCCGCTGAAAGCGCAATTCAGCGACGTGGAAATCTCGGAACTGACCTTCGCCATCGGCCTGATGAATGCGTTTAACCGTCTCGCCGTGGGGATGCGCCAGTAAATTTTTGAGAATATAGTGTTTGTTTTTTGACCGTCGCATTGCCTTGCGTTGCGCAACAAATCCGGTCAAAAAAGTTTTTCCTCTCCAGCCCGCTGCCTGCGGGCTTTGCCGTTTTTGCAATAAGCAAATTTAGAAAATCTACATATTGTGTGGTTGAAAATTTAAATCACCACATCTAGTATTCACTTCATCGGGACGCCACGATGGCACCGACTCTCGCGTCTTTCCCCCGGCTCAGTCAGCCGCACAGCGGGAAGGCAAAAATTGTCTCTGATTTCTCACCAGATGGAAATACGAATCATGAGCATTATTATTTACAGTAAACCAGACTGTGTCCAGTGCAACGCGACTTACCGTGCATTAGATAAACAAGGCATCGCTTACCAGGTGGTCGATTTAACTCAGGATGAGCAGGCGCTCGGTCAGGTGCGTGCGATGGGTTATCAGCAGGTGCCGGTGATTGTGGCCGGTGACGACCACTGGTCTGGTTTCCGTCCGGACAAAATCAGCGCCCTGCGCCAGCTTCAGAACGCGTTCTGAGGACCGGCGGATGAATCCGTTGGTCTATTTTTCCAGCAGTTCAGAAAACACCCATCGCTTCGTCGGCAGAACAGGATTGCCGGCGATCCGCATTCCGACAGATCGTCAGCCTGAAAAATTGCGTGTCGACTTACCGTACATTTTGGTGGTGCCGAGCTACGGTGGCGGATCGGCCAAAGGCGCGGTGCCGACGCAAGTGATCCGTTTTCTGAACGATGAACATAACCGTTCACTCATCCGCGGCGTTATCGCTGCCGGAAACACCAACTTCGGCGCAGCGTATTGCATTGCCGGCGATATTATTTCCCAGAAGTGTCAGGTGCCTTACCTGTACCGTTTTGAATTGCTGGGAACGCCGGAAGACGTTGCAAAGGTCAGACAGGGAGTAACAGAATTTTGGCAGCGACAGAACTAGCAATCACCGACCCCGGCACCCGCAGCCCGGACTATCACGCGCTTAACGCGATGCTGAATCTGTTCGACGCTAACGGCCAGATCCAGTTTGATAAAGACCGCCTGGCCGCGCGCCATTACTTCCTGCAACACGTCAATCAGAACACGGTGTTCTTCCACAATCTGGCGGAAAAACTGCGTTATCTGGTGGAAGAAGGTTATTACGAAGCCGACGTGCTCAATCAGTATGAATTCGACGACATCAAGCGTCTGTTCAAACAGGCTTACGCCAAAAAATTCCGCTTCCAGACGTTTCTGGGCGCATTCAAGTATTACACCAGTTACACGCTGAAAACCTTCGACGGCAAACGCTATCTTGAGCGTTATGAAGATCGCGTGTGTATGGTGGCGATGACGCTGGCGCGCGGCGATATTCAGCTCGCCGGGCATTTTGTGGATGAGATCATCTCCGGCCGTTTCCAGCCTGCCACACCGACGTTCCTCAACTGCGGTAAAAAGCAGCGCGGCGAACTGGTGTCGTGTTTCCTGCTGCGCATTGAAGACAATATGGAATCTATCGGTCGCTCGGTCAATTCGGCGTTGCAGCTTTCCAAACGCGGCGGCGGCGTGGCGTTTATGCTGACCAACATCCGTGAAGTGGGCGCGCCAATCAAGCGCATCGAAAACCAGTCTTCCGGCGTCATTCCGATCATGAAAATGCTGGAAGATGCTTTCTCATACGCCAATCAGCTCGGCGCCCGTCAGGGCGCAGGCGCGGTGTATCTGAATGCTCATCACCCGGATATTTTGCGATTCCTTGATACCAAACGCGAAAACGCCGACGAAAAAATCCGTATCAAGACCTTGTCGCTGGGCGTGGTCATTCCGGATATCACCTTCGAACTGGCGAAGAACAACGAAGATATGTATCTGTTCTCGCCGTATCACGTCGAGAAGGTGTATGGCGTGCCGATGTCCGAAATCAGCATCAGCGAGAAATACCGCGAGATGGTGAACGACAAACGCATTCACAAAAGCAAAATCAATGCGCGCGAATTCTTCCAGGTGCTGGCGGAGATTCAGTTTGAATCCGGCTACCCGTACATGATGTTTGAAGACACGGTCAACCGCGCCAATCCGATCAAAGGTCGCATCAATATGAGCAACCTGTGTTCGGAGATTTTGCAGGTGAATTCGCCGACGATCTACGGCGAAGACCTGTCTTATCAGGAAATCGGCAAAGACATTTCCTGTAATCTCGGCTCACTGAATATCGCCTCGGCGATGGATTCACCGGATTTCGGCAATACTGTCGAAATGGCGGTGCGTGCGCTGACGGCAGTGTCGGACATGAGCCATATCCGTTCGGTGCCGTCTATCGATCAGGGGAATCAGGATTCGCACGCCATCGGCCTCGGCCAGATGAATTTGCACGGTTATCTGTGTCGCGAGCGTATTTACTACGGCTCGGCAGAAGGTCTGGATTTCACCAATATCTATTTCTGCACCGTGGCTTTCCATGCGATCCGCGCATCAAATCAGATCGCTATAGAGCGCCAGCAGTCGTTTAAAGGCTTCAAAGATTCTACCTACGCCAGCGGCCGCTATTTCGACAAATATGTCGATGACGCCTTAGCCGCGAAATGGCAGCCGAAAACCGAGCGTGTGCGTGAACTGTTTGCCGACGCTGGCATTGCCATCCCGGCCACCGCAGACTGGGCGGCGCTGAAAGAGTCCGTGATGCAGCATGGGCTGTATAACCAGAATTTACAGGCGGTGCCGCCGACCGGTTCTATTTCATACATCAATAATTCGACGTCGAGTATTCACCCGATCGTGTCCCGCGTGGAAATCCGCAAAGAAGGCAAGATTGGCCGTGTGTATTATCCGGCGGCGTTCATGACCAATGACAATCTGGATTACTACCAGGATGCCTATGAAATCGGCCCGGAAAAAATCATTGATACCTACGCCGAGGCCACGCAGCACGTCGATCAGGGGCTGTCGCTGACGCTGTTCTTCCGCGATACCGCCACCACGCGCGACATCAACAAAGCGCAGATTTACGCCTGGCGCAAAGGCATCAAAACCATTTATTACATCCGTCTGCGCCAGATGGCGCTGGAAGGCACCGAAGTTCAGGGTTGCGTTTCCTGCACGCTGTAACCGATTGAAAGGACTTAAAAGATGAGCGCAGTAAAACAATTGTTAGTGCCACAGCCGGTCAGCAAAGCCATTAACTGGAACAAAATCCAGGACGATAAAGATCTGGAAGTGTGGAACCGCCTGACGTCGAATTTCTGGCTGCCGGAAAAGGTGCCGTTATCGAACGACATACCGTCCTGGGCGACGCTGAGCGCCCAAGAGAAACAGCTGACCATCCGCGTATTTACCGGCCTGACGCTGCTGGATACCGTGCAGAACGTGGTCGGCGCACCGACGCTGATGAAAGATGCGGTGACGCCACACGAAGAAGCGGTTTACTCGAATATCTGCTTTATGGAAGCGGTGCATGCGCGTTCCTACAGCTCGATTTTCTCGACGCTGTGCGCCACCGTGGACGTGGATGAAGCCTACCGCTGGAGCGAGGAAAACGTCGCGCTGCAAAACAAAGCCGCGATCATTTTGTCGTATTACGACGGCGAAGATCCGCTGATGAAGAAAGTCGCCAGCGTGTTCCTCGAATCCTTCCTGTTCTATTCCGGTTTCTATCTGCCGATGTACTGGTCGAGCCGCGCCAAACTGACCAACACCGCGGATCTGATCCGCCTGATCATCCGTGATGAAGCGGTTCACGGTTACTACATCGGCTATAAATTCCAGAAAGCCCTGGCGCTGGAGAGCGAAGAACGTCAGCGTCAGATCAAGGAGCAGGCGTTTGATCTGATTCAGGATCTGTACGACAACGAGATCCGCTACACCGAAGAGCTGTACGACGGCGTAGGCTGGAGCGAGGACGTGAAGAAATTCCTGCATTACAACGCCAATAAGGCGCTGATGAACCTCGGCTACGAAGCCCTGTTCCCGGCCAGCATGGCGGATGTGAATCCGGCGATCCTCTCCGCATTGTCGCCAAACGCCGACGAAAACCATGACTTCTTCTCCGGATCCGGCTCTTCCTATGTGATCGGCAAAGCCGTTAATACCGAAGATGAGGACTGGGATTTCTGATTCTCCTCGCGAAGAGCAAGGTTTGCTTGTGCTCCTTCCCCTCTCACGAGGGGAAGGTTGGGATGGGGTGTGGGTCAGCGACTCAGTGGCCATTAATACCCCACCCCAACCCTCCCCTTCGCAGGGGAGGGAGCTAAAACCCACTTTCTGATGTTGCCGTTATTTTTCTCAGCGTTAGTATAGAAACAGTGTTTCAAAACCCTACGCTCAGAAAAGGAAACATCATGCCTTACACGGCCTCCCCCTCCCGCTACGAAACCATGCAATTCCGCCGCTGCGGTCAGAGCGGTTTAAAACTCCCGGCACTTTCTCTCGGTCTCTGGCACAGCTTCGGTCATGTCAGTCAGCTGGAATCGCAACGCGCCTTACTGCAAAAAGCCTTTGATTTAGGCATCACTCATTTCGATCTGGCGAATAACTACGGACCGCCTCCGGGTTCAGCCGAAGAGAATTTTGGCCGTTTGCTGAAGCAGGATTTCGCCCCGTATCGCGATGAACTGATCATCTCCACCAAGGCCGGTTACGACATGTGGCCCGGCCCGTACGGTTCCGGCGGGTCGCGCAAATACCTGCTGGCCAGTCTCGATCAGAGCCTGCAACGCATGGGGCTGGATTATGTCGATATCTTCTATTCACACCGTGTGGATGAAGAAACGCCGATGGAAGAAACCGCGGCGGCGCTGGCTTACGCTGTGCAAAGTGGCAAAGCGTTGTATGTCGGGATCTCCTCTTACTCGCCGGAACGTACCGAGATCATGGCGGAGTTACTGCGTGAGATGAAAGTGCCGCTGCTGATCCACCAGCCGTCGTACAATCTGCTGAACCGCTGGGTGGATAAGAGTGGTTTGCTGGATACGCTGGACCAAAATGGCGCAGGTTGCATTGCCTTTACGCCGCTGGCGCAGGGGTTGCTGACCGGGAAGTATCTTAACGGCATCCCTGACGGCTCGCGTATGCAGGTGGAGGGGAATAAGGTGCGCGGGCTGAATGCTAAGATGCTGTCAGAGGCAAACCTGAACAGCCTGCGGTTGCTCAATGAGATGGCGCAACAGCGCGGACAGACGATGGCGCAGATGGCGCTGAGCTGGCTGCTGAAAGATGAGCGCGTAACCTCGGTGCTGATTGGTGCCAGCCGCCCTGAGCAACTGGAAGAAAACGTCAGGGCGCTGGAGAATCTGCGTTTCACCGCGGAAGAACTGGCGGCAATTGATCAGCATGTGGCAGATGGAGAATTGAATCTGTGGCAGGCTTCGTCAGATAAGTAAAACGTGAAACAGTCAGGGCGGATCCCCTCTCAGGGATCCGCCCTTTTTTTAGCTGATCAGTGCCAGACGTCGTGCCGTTTCGTAATGATCGATCCAGTATTGATTATCCAGTGACGAAATCGTAACGCCCTGAATTTTCGACGCATGAATAAACTGATTGTCCCCGACATACACGCCGACATGACGATCGCCCGGCGACGTTTTGAAAAAAACTAAATCTCCCGGTTCCAGGTTATTTTTACTCACCCTTTTGCCGTTTTTTATTTGCTGAAAGGTGGTTCTCGGCAGATGGGTTTGCAGGGAATCATTAAACAGATGCTGCATCAGCGACGAGCAGTCCACGCCTTTGTGGGTGGTGCCACCCCAGCGGTAATGGGTCCCCTTCCAGCGCGGATATTCCGCCAGCAGGGCGCTTTTAATATTTTGTGAATTGCCCGTATTGACCGCAGTCACGGTAGAACCTTTTCCATCAAAAAGTTCGCTATGGAAAAATTTGTAGGTGTCCATAGACTCAAATTCTTTTGGCATATCAAAGGCAAAGGTACTGGCGCTAAATAAACCTGGAATAAGAAGCAGTAAGGCAGAAACAAGCGATTTAATACGGAACATGCGTAGATTCTTTCATCAAAAAATAAAGCTTTTTCCTTACGTGGGAACCTGCTCACGGGGCGGGTGACTCGTCGCTGAGTGCGCAAATAATAACCAGCGAACAATAAATAATCAGGTCAAATCGAGTCCAAAATTGGACTCGGCATTTTTCCTCAGGAAAACCAACCCCTTCGCTGAAGGGGTGGAGAAAGGTGTTATGCGAAGAACCTGGCGAGGACAAATAATCCGACCGCGACATTGATCGCGCCGCCAATGCGGGTGGCGATTTGCGCGAATGGCATCAGGGTCATGCGGTTGCCGGAGGTCAGGATCGCCACGTCGCCCGTGCCGCCCTGCCCGCTCTGACAGCAGGAGACAATCGCCACATCGATGGGATGCATGCCGATCTTCTTACCGACGTAAAAACCGGTACCGACCAGCGCCAGTACGGTGGTGACAATCACCAGCAGATTCTGCAGGGTAAAAGCGTTGATCAGTTCCTGCCACGGCGTGATCGCCACGCCCACCGCGAACAGCACCGGATAGGTCACGGCAGTGCGGAAAAATTTATACACCGCCATCGAACCATGCTGAATGGTCGGCGAAATGCCGTTAGCCAGTTTGACCAGCACCGCCGCAAACAACATGCCGACCGGCGCAGGCAGACCGATCCATTTCTGACCGAGCATACCGACCATATACAACAGGATCGCCAGCAGTGCGCCGCAGGCCAGCGCATTGACGCCCGGATTCCCGTCAAACTCGTCCGTGCCGCTGCCCGACTGCCCTTTATCCGACGGCATCAGCTGACCTTCACCGGTCAGATGCGGGAAACGTTTTCCGAGCTGATTCAGGACGCCCGCCAGCACGATGGCCGTCAGACCACCTAGCATCACGATCGGCAGAATGCGTCCGAGCGCCACGCCCTGCTCCATATGCAAAATCGTCGCGTAGCCCATCGACAGCGGGATCGCGCCTTCACCCACACCGCCCGCCATGATCGGCAGGATCAGGAAGAAGAAGGTCTGCATCGGCGGTAAACCTAAAACAGTGCCCATCGCCATTCCGGCAATCATGCCGACCACTTCGCCGCACAGCATCGGGATGAAAATCCGCATAAACCCCTGGATCAGCACCTGACGGTTCATGCTCATGATGCTGCCGACAATAATGCAGCAGATATAGAGGTAGAGAATGTTGGTGGATTTATAGAATTTGACTGTGGAATCCACCACCACATCCGGCAGCAGGCCGTAATGCACCATCGCTGAAGGGATAAAGGTGGCGCAGATGGCTGCCGCGCCGAGCTTTCCGACCACCGGCAGGCGCTTGCCGAACTCGCCACAGGCAAAGCCAAAGAAGGCCAGCGTGGCGACCATCACCACGATGTCGCTTGGCAACTTACCGTTCAGGCAGTCGAGCAGGATCAGCACGCCCGCCAGCAGGAAGAAAGGCAGCGGAATAATCCCGATTTTGTAATGATCGAGAATGTGCCACCACTTTTGCCTGAGCGAAATGCCGGAGGTTTTTGTTTCTTTCACTGCGATGTAGGAATCGTCGGTTGTGCTCATGACATGGCCTCTTTCTTATAAATACTTTTCTTATTGATGGTCTGAGCATAAGAAAACAGCCGGTCAGCCGGATGTGAGGTTGTTCAAATTAAAACCGCAGGGATAAAGGTTGTTATGGTGTTTATGGAGTTAATGCACCTTGTTTTATAAGGATTATCAGATTAGTAGTAAAAGCCGCTATTAACCCTGTTATTACTGTGAGAATTCATCGTTATTTTTATTGCCTGTTCACAACTCTGTCTTTGTCCGATTACCGCCCTCATTTCGCCGTGATACGCTTATTCAATGTGTGTCTTTGATTCGTGTTGCAGCAGGTCGTATGAAATTCAGATTACCTTTTCAGGTAAAACTCTTTTTGTCTCTGGTGGTATTTTCCTGCCTGTTGCTGGTGCTGCTGGGCGCTATTTTGTTTCACATCATCGACCGTCAGTTGCATCACGATCTCGGGCAACGCGCCCGCGTTCAGGCCAGTGAGATCGCGCTGATGCCGGGGCTGGCGCAGAAAGTGCAGGCGCGTGATATTCCCGGCATCGCGAAACTTATCCAGCCCTTACGCGATAAAAGCGATGCCAGTTATATCGTGATCGGCGATACCCGCGAGCTGCATCTTTATCATTCAGAATCGCCGGAGCGCATCGATCTGCCGATGATTGGCGGTGATAACGCGCAAGTGCTGGCCGGTAAAACCATTATTTCCGTGCGGCAGGGCGGTATCGGGGTGTCATTACGCAGTAAGGCGCCGATCCTGGATGACAATAACCGGGTGATCGGGATTGTTTCCGTCGGTTACCTCACCTCTTATATCGACAATATTAATGGTCACCGTCTGGCGCAGGCCGGGTTATACGGCTTGCTGCTGTTATTACTGCTGTTTATTTTTTCGTGGATATTTACCCGCAACGTCAAAAAACAGATGTTCTGGCTGGAGCCAAAAGCTATCGCCCTGCTGGTGCGCCAGCAAAAAGCCTTACTGGAAGCCATGTATGAAGGCGTATTCGCGATTGATGCCGGAAAGCAGCTGATTTTGATTAACCGGGCCGCGCGCGAGTTACTTGATATCCGCCAGCCCGAAAACGAACTGCTGGGTAAACCCCTGGCGGAAGTGCTGCACACGCCACCCGCGTTCTTTACTCAAAGTGGCATCAGTGACAACAACAGCCAGCATGATCAGATTACCGTGCTCAATCAGCGGCAGGTGATCGTCAACCGCGTGCCGATTGAGCTGGAACCCGGCGCGGAAAGCGGCTGGGTATTCAGTTTCCGCGATAAAAACGACATCAATACCCTGAGCAGCCAGCTAAGTCAGGTGAAACGCTACGCGGATAATCTGCGCATCATGCGTCACGAGCAACTGAACTGGACCGCCACGCTGGCCGGTTTGCTGCAAATGCAGCGTTACGACGACGCCATGCATTACATTCAGGCGCAGTCCGAAGGCGCGCAGGCGGTACTGGATTTCGTCTCCGCCCGTTTTACCTCACCGGCGCTGTGTGGCCTGTTGCTGGGGAAATACGTCAGTGCGCGGGAAAAAGGCGTGGAGCTGCGTTTCGATCCCGCCTGTCAGTTGATCCGCATTCCGGCGGCCATCAGCGAAACCGAGCTGATGTCGGTGATCGGTAATCTGCTCGATAACGCCACGGACGCCACACTCAATGCCCTGACGCCCTCTTCTCCGGTGGAACTGTATATTTCAGACCGCAATAACGAACTGCTGATAGAAGTGGCGGATCAGGGCAGCGGCGTGGATGACGCCCTGAAGCCGCGGTTGTTCGAACAGGGCGTCACCACCAAGCCGTCAGACGACCATCAGGCCACCGGCGCGGAACATGGTATCGGTCTGTATCTGGTGGCGGGTTACGTCCGTCAGGCCGGTGGCAGCATCGAAATCTCAGACAATACGCCGCAAGGTACGATATTTTCCGTCTTTATCCCGTATCCGGCGGATGCGTCAACAGGAATGAAACATGAATAACAGCAGCGCACTCGATGTCGTGATTGTGGAAGATGAGCCGCATCTGGCCGGTCTGCACCGGGATTTTATCGAGCAAAATTTCAATCTGCGCGTGGTGGGCATCGCCGCCACGCTGGAGCAGACGCGTTCCCTGCTGCGGTTGCATCAGCCGCGACTGATTTTACTGGATAACTATTTGCCGGACGGTCAGGGCGTGGATCTGATCGACAGCCCGTTACTGAAGAGCTTCGATTGCTCGGTGATTTTTATTACGGCGGCCAGTGATATGCAAACCTGCAGTCAGGCTATGCGCAGCGGCGCGTTCGATTACATCATCAAGCCGGTGTCATTCCATCGTCTGCGCAGTTCGCTCGAACGCTTTATGCAACTGGTGCAAACCCTGCGCAGTGTCAAAGTGGTCGATCAGCGGGCGCTGGATAAACTGTTTAATCTGCCCGCCACTGATACGCCGTCAGCCCCTTCCGCCAAAGGCATCGAGCCGAATACGCTGGAACTGGTTCAGCGCGCTTTCACCGCAAAACCTGACGTCAGCTGGTCCGTGGAACAGGTGGTGGAAGAAGTGGGGATCAGCAAAACCACCGGCCGCCGGTATCTGGAATATTGCGTGGAAATTGGCTTTATCGCCGTGGAGATGCAGTACGGAAATATCGGCCATCCGAGGCGTCTGTATCGCAAAATAGCAGACGGAGAAAAATCCGCATCCTGAGTCCGAATTATGGCGGTTTTGCGTGACGCATTTCACGCCCTCTGCCGGTGTTCTCACCGGAAAATTTCCGCCCTCCCCCCTGTTTCACGTCGTTATTTCGCTGTGCATTCAGCTTTCAGACAACCGGTAAATTTGCGGCTTTCACGCAATTCTGAAATTTCTATTTACACCTGTAAATCCGCATCGGGAAATTTGCATTATCTCCCGATGGATCACGCAATTATCCCGTTCTAAATCCCCACAAAGTCACAAGTTATTAAATCATTTAAAATCAATACATTAGTTATATATTTAACAAGGATACGCAGCCGGAAATTAGGCGATAAGCGAAAATGTGAATAGCGGATAATTTGTCATTAATTGTCAGCGCATTCTTACCGAAATTAAACAGTGAAAATACAGATAAATACGCCACCAGAAACACAATCACGAATATCCTCCGGAAACATTGAGACTTGTCTCAGAATGTCGATGTGTTAGGGTATATGCCGTTCACTATTTTGTTACAGGCAAAATCTTATACGGTCCAACACAAAAACTAGACATCGAGCCGATACGGCTATTTATATCCAAGGAATGCACATTGCATGGCAATTAAAATCGAAGTAAAGAATCTTTATAAGGTATTTGGCGAAAACCCGGATCGCGCTTTCAAGATGATTGACGCAGGCAAGGGTAAAGAAGAAATTTTTGAGAAAACCGGTCTTTCACTTGGCGTTAAGAATGCCAGTCTGGCCATTGAAGAAGGCGAGATCTTCGTCATCATGGGGTTATCCGGTTCCGGTAAATCCACCATGGTACGCCTTCTCAATCGTCTGATAGAGCCCACCCGTGGCGAAGTCCTGATCGACGGCGAAGACATCGCCAAAATCTCAGAAGCAAAATTGCGCCAGGTGCGCCGCAGTAAAATCAGTATGGTGTTTCAGTCCTTTGCGCTGATGCCACACCTGACCGTGTTGAACAACACCGCGTTTGGTATGGAACTCGCCGGTGTGCCGGTGGAGGAGCGCAATGCCAAAGCGATTGACGCGCTGCGTCAGGTCGGGCTGGAAAACTATGCCAACTCCTATCCTGATGAATTGTCCGGCGGGATGCGCCAGCGTGTCGGTTTAGCCCGCGCCATGGCCAACAACCCTGACATTCTGCTGATGGATGAAGCCTTCTCGGCGCTCGACCCGTTGATCCGTACCGAAATGCAGGATGAGCTGGTGAAGCTTCAGGCTCAGCATCAGCGCACCATCGTGTTTATTTCCCATGATCTGGACGAAGCCATGCGTATCGGCGACCGCATCGCCATTATGCAGGGCGGCGAAGTGGTGCAGGTCGGCACACCGGAAGACATTCTGAACAATCCGGCCAACGACTATGTGCGCACCTTCTTCCGTGGCGTCGATATCAGTCAGGTCTTCAGCGCCAAAGACATTGCCCGCCGTCGTGGCGCGCTAATTCGTAAAACCCCCGGTTTTGGTCCCCGTGCCGCCCTCAAGCTGCTGGAAGACGAAGACCGCGAATATGGTTATGTGCTTGAACGTGGACAGAAATTCATCGGCGTGGTGTCGATCGAGTCGCTGAAAACCGCGCTGAAAGCCAATCAGCCGCTGGAAAGCGCCCTGCTGGAATCTCCGGCACCGGTGCAGGCAGATATGCCGCTCAGCGAACTGATTTCTCATGTCGCCGCCGCGCCTTGCGCTGTGCCGGTGATCAATGAGGACAATAACTATATCGGCATTATTTCCAAAGCCATGCTGCTTCAGGCTCTGGATAAAGAAGGGGGTAACGAATGAGCACTTCAACCATAAATAACACCATTACTCAGCACGCACAGGCCGCACAAACGTTAGATCCTTCGGTGGATCCGTGGAGTGCCGACAACGCCAGCGGCGGTGTTGCGCCTCAGGCGGATGCCGCCACAAATGCCGCGCCAGCCGATGCGGGCAGCAGTGATCCGTGGGGCGGCGGCAGCGATGCCGCGACCAGCACACCGGATGCCACGCACCACGCCGCCACGCAGACCAACGACTGGCTGAGCGTCGCACCGGAACATCATCAGCATTTTAATATTCTCGATCCGTTCCACAGCACGCTGATCCCGCTCGACCGCTGGGTCACCGACGGGATCGACTGGCTGGTCGGCAACTTCCGTCCGGTGTTCCAGGGGATCCGTGTACCGGTTGATTTCGTTCTCAGCGGTTTCCAGCACGGTCTGGAATCTCTGCCTGCGCCGATTGCGATCCTGGTCTTTGCCCTGCTGGCCTGGCAGATGGCCGGTTTCGGTATGGGTGCCGCCACGCTGGTTTCTCTGGTGCTGATCGGTGCGATCGGTGCCTGGTCACAGGCGATGGTGACGCTGGCGCTGGTTCTGACCTCGCTGTTCTTCTGTATTCTGATCGGCCTTCCGCTCGGGATATGGCTGGCGCGCAGCCAGAAGGCGGCCAAAATTATCAGGCCGTTGCTGGATGCCATGCAGACCACACCGGCGTTCGTCTATCTGGTGCCTATCGTCATGCTGTTTGGTATCGGTAACGTGCCGGGCGTGGTGGTGACGATTATCTTCGCCCTGCCACCGGTGGTACGTCTGACCATTTTGGGTATCAACCAGGTGCCGGAAGATCTGATCGAAGCCGCGAAATCCTTTGGTTCCAGCCCGCGTCAGATGCTGTTTAAAGTTCAGTTGCCGCTGGCGATGCCGACCATCATGGCCGGTATTAACCAGACGCTGATGCTGGCGCTGTCGATGGTGGTGATCGCCTCGATGATCGCCGTTGGCGGTCTGGGTCAGATGGTACTGCGCGGTATCGGTCGTCTGGACATGGGTCTGGCGTCCGTCGGTGGCGCGGGTATCGTTATCCTCGCCATTATTCTCGACCGTCTCACCCAGTCAATGGGTCGCGACAGCCGCAGTAAAGGCGGTCACCGCTGGTTCACCCGCGGTCCTGTCGGTCTGGTGATGAAGCCTTTCACGAAGAAAGCCTGATCCACACACTGCATTTTTCCCGGCGGTTCGCTGCCGGGAACTCTCAAAAGCTAAAACAACGCAGTCCACTCTTACGTATTCACCAGCAAGAATAAGGGTTCACCATGCGCACAACACTGATCAATAAAGCACTCATCCTCGCAGTATCCATGGCGACTCCCGCCGCTTTCGCCGCCGATTTACCGGGCAAAGGCGTGGTCGTTAAACCGTTGCAAAGCACTATTGCAGAAGAAACTTTCCAGACCGAACTGGTTAACCGCGCGCTGGAAAAACTGGGCTACGACGTTCAGCAAACCGGCGAAGTGGATTACAACGTGGCGTATACCGCCATCGCCAGCGGTGATTCCACTTACATGGCTGTGAACTGGGATCCGCTGCAAAAAGATATGTATGCCGCCGCCGGTGGCGACCAGAAATTTTACCGTCAGGGCACCTTTATTGGCGGCGCGGCGCAGGGTTATCTGATCGACAAAAAGACCGCCGAAAAATACCACATCCACGATTTGTCGCAGCTGAAAGACCCGAAAATCGCCAAACTGTTTGACGCCGACGGCGACGGCAAAGCCGATATGGCCGGGTGTAATCCGGGCTGGGTCTGCGGTCAGGTGATCAATACGCAAATTAAAGCGTACGGCCTGAGCGATACCGTGACGCAAAACGAGGGCAACTATTCGGCCATTATCGCCGACACCCTCACCCGCTTTAAATCCGGCAAACCGGTGCTGTATTACACCTGGACACCGTATTGGGTCAGCAACGAAATGAAACCGGGCAAAGACGTGGTCTGGCTGACGGTGCCGTTCTCGGCGAATCCGGGTTCACTGAAAGACATGGATACCACGCTGCCGAACGGCAAGAACTATGGCTTCCCGGTCAATAACGAACACATCGTGGCGAACAAAGCCTGGGCGGAGAAAAACCCGGCGGCCGCGAAGCTGTTCGCCATCATGAAACTGCCACTGGCCGACGTGAATGCGCAAAACCTGCGGATGCATGAAGGGGAATCGTCTTCTGAGGATATCCAGCAACACGTTGATGGCTGGATCAAAGCACATCAGGCGACCTTCGATGGCTGGATCAAAGAAGCTGCCGCTGCAGCAAAATAACGCATGATAAAATCTGAGGAATTTATGAAAAAGACAGGAATCTGGGCGGTTGCCGCCCTCACAACATTTGCCACAGCCACCACCTTCGCCGCCGATTTGCCGGGTAAAGGGATCACCGTGACACCTATCCAGAGCACCATCAGTGAAGAGACATTTCAGACCGAGCTGGTGAATAAAGCGCTGGAAAAACTGGGCTATGACGTTCAGCCGACCCGCGAAGTCGATTACAACGTCGGCTACACCACCCTTGCCGCCGGTGACGCGACCTTTACCGCCGTCAACTGGTCGCCGCTGCATGATGAAATGTACAAAGCCGCCGGTGGCGACAAGGTGTTTTATCGTGAAGGTACCTACGTGACCGGTGCCGCGCAGGGCTGGCTGATCGATAAGAAAACCGCCGAAAAATACCACATCACTAATATCGAACAGCTGAAAGATCCGAAACTGGCGAAACTGTTTGATACCAACGGTGACGGCAAAGCCGATCTGACCGGTTGTACGCCGGGCTGGGGCTGTGAAGCGGCGCTGAATGAGCAGCTGAAAGCCTACGGTCTGGAAGATACCGTGACCCACAATCAGGGTAACTACTCTGCGATGATCGCCGACACCATCACCCGTTACAAAGAAGGGAAACCGATCTTCTATTACACCTGGACGCCGTACTGGGTCAGCAATGTCCTGATCCCGGGCAAAGACGTGTTGTGGATGCAGGTGCCGTTCTCGGTAGTGCCGGGGGATAAAAACGCCGATACCAAACTGCCAAACGGCAAAAACTACGGTTTCCCGGTGAGCACCATGCACATCGTGGCGAACAAAGCCTGGGCTGAGAAAAACCCGGCGGCGGCAAAACTGTTTGCCATCATGAAACTGCCGCTGAAAGACATCAATGCGCAGAACGCCGCTATGCATGCCGGTAAAAATTCAGAAGCCGATATCGATGCGCAGACCGACGGCTGGATCAAAGCCCACCAGGAACAGTTCGACGGCTGGGTAAAAGAAGCCGCCGCAGCAGCGAAATAACGCCATTACAGACTCAGTAAGACCAGCGGGCGGGGAGAAATCTCCGCCCGTTTTTTTGTGTGTGATTGAGTCCGTGTGTATTCGTGTGTATAATTATTCCTCGCCAAGGAGAGCCCATGAAATCGACGGAATTGATTAAAGCGCTGCTTGCAGCGGGTTGTGAACTCAAGCGTCACCGGGGAGGAAGTCATCAAATTTGGTGGTCACCCATCACCAACAAAACATTTCCCGTTCCCCACCCCAAAAATGATTTACCTGTGGGAACTCTCAAATCCATTATGAAAATGGCAGGGATATGATCCTGCAACCGGAGGTTGAATATGTTCTTTTCAGTCGGTCTTGAAACGCCAAAAGATGACAAAACCGCCTACGGTATGGTGGTGCCTGCCTTTACCGCGTTTGATTACGGATGTTTTTCTGCGGCGGATACCCGTGAAGAAATCGGCCCTATGGTTCGCGAAGCCATCCTGATGACAGTAGAAGACTTGATCGAAAGCGAACGTTTCGTGGTTGACGACATTTTTGACGCGGGCCATTTAGTCTATGCCGCCAGTCCCGAATATGCCGACTTCGATACCTGGTTTCTGATTGATATTGATCTCTCAGAATTCGAAGGGAAAGCACACCGGATCAATATTTCGCTGCCTGACACCCTGATCAAACGCATTGATAATAAAGTTAAAAACCACCCGTCGTATCGCGACCGCAGCCATTTTCTGGCGATGGCGGCACGTAAGGAATTGCTGGCCTGACAATCTGGCAGCAGGAAATGCCTCCTGCTGCTGCTTCCTTGTTACTGCGTCTATTACAGAATCAGATAGTTGCCATTAAAACTATTCATTGGTTTAATATTTCAACCAAAACGATAATCGTCTTTCGCATTTCCCTGCTCCTTCAATAAGATCCGTTAAGTCTCATTATGAAAAAAACGACCACACATTCTCCGCTCAGCCCGGCGCTGATTATTCTGATGGCGGTGGCCACCGGGCTTGCCGTCGCCAGTAACTATTATCCGCAACCGCTGCTCGACACCATTGCGCGTGCGTTCAGCCTGTCGGTCAATCAGGCCGGTTTTATTGTGACTGTGGCGCAGCTCGGTTACGCCTGCGGTCTGATGTTTATCGTGCCGCTCGGCGATATGTTTGAACGTCGCGGGCTGATTGTGCTGATGACTCTGCTTTCCGCTGCCGGATTGCTGATCACCGCGATGGCACCGACGCTGACCATCATGCTGGTCGGGACGGCGCTGACCGGACTGTTCTCCGTCGTGGCACAAATTCTGGTGCCGCTGGCCGCCACACTGGCGGAGCCGGAGCGTCGCGGTAAAGTCGTCGGGCTGATTATGTCCGGCCTGCTGCTGGGCATTCTGCTGGCGCGAACCGTTGCCGGTGCGCTGGCGTCGCTGGGCGGCTGGCGGACGGTGTACTGGGTCGCCAGTGGGCTGATGATCGTGATGGCGCTGGTGCTGTGGCGTAAGCTGCCAAAGCATCATCAGAAAACCGATCTGAATTATCCGCAGTTGCTGAAATCCATTTTTACGCTGTTTATCCATACGCCGGTATTACGCACCCGTGCGCTGATTGGCATGTTCTGCTTCGCCAACTTCAGCATTCTGTGGACGTCGATGGCGTTCCTGCTGGCGGGTCCGGCCTATCACTATTCTGAAGGCGTCATTGGTCTGTTTGGCCTGGTGGGTGCTGCCGGGGCGCTGGCGGCGACCCGTGCAGGCAATCTGGCGGACAAGGGCAAAGCGCATCTGACCACCACGGTCGGGCTGGTGCTGTTATTGCTGTCGTGGGCCGCCACTGCGTACGGGCAGCACTCAGTGATTTCGCTGATTATCGGCATCATCATTCTGGACCTTTCGGTTCAGGGAGTGCATATCACCAACCAAAGTGTGATTTATAAAACCATGCCGGAAGCGCGTAACCGCCTGACCGCAGGTTACATGACGACATACTTTATTGGCGGTGCAGTGGGTTCCCTGGTATCCGCTTCGGCCTATCAGGCGGCGGGCTGGTACGGGGTCTCGGCAGCAGGCACCCTCATGTGTGTGCTGAATTTACTGGTCTGGTGGAAAGGCCATAAGTACACGCTGGCCTGATAACGTACGAAACTACATCAGGAGGGAACCATCACCCCTCCTGATTAGCTTGCGAATAATCATTGGAGAAATTTATTTGAACCAAAGGGTGTTAACGATACTTACAGTCTGGTAATGTTTACGCCATGAATTATTCGCCGGCAACTATCCGGTTTCACAATGTTTTAAACACCCATGCAAACCAATCCAGATCTCGAAGCACCCGACCCCGTCCGTGTTTCCACCTTCGCACAAGGTATTACCGATAGCCTGCCCATTGTGATTGGCTATGTGCCTGTCGCGTTTGCCTTCGGACTCAGTGCAGTCAAACTGGGTTTCACTCCCGCTGAAAGTCTGCTGTTTTCCATTCTCATCTATGCTGGCGCCAGCCAGTTTGTGATCACCGCGCTGCTCAGTGCCGGAATGTCGTTATGGATTTCCGCCCTGACCGTGATGGCGATGGATGTGCGTCACGTGCTGTACGGCCCGTCGCTGCGTAACCGGCTGGTGAGCAAACTCAATGGCAGAAAAACCGCACTCTGGGCATTTGGCCTGACCGATGAAGTGTTCGCGGCCGCCACCGCCAAACTGATCCGCGATAAACGCAGCTGGAGCGAAAACTGGATGTGCGGCATTGCGCTGTCTTCCTGGCTTTCGTGGGTGTTCGGCACCGCCATAGGTGCGCTGTTCGGTAATGGTCCGCTGGAGAATTTCCCGGCCATCGAAGCCGCACTCGGCTTTATGTTACCGGCGCTGTTCCTGAGTTTTCTGCTCGCGGCGTTTAAGCGCCAGCAAAGCCTGGTGTTTGTTGCCTCGCTGGCCGGTGCGCTGGGCGGGCTGCTGTTCGGGTCGATCCCCGCCGCCATCGGTTGCGGTCTGGGCGCGGGGTGCATTGCGGCCCTGCTGCAACGCCCGGTATCCCCTTCTGCCACGGAGATCACCTCAGATGAGCACTGATGTCATTCTGGTGTGTCTGCTGGTCGGCACCGTCAATTATCTGTTCCGCTATCTGCCTTTGCGTCTTGGCGCACGACAGAAATCAGGACTGAAAAGTGGCCCGTTATCCCGCGTGCTCGACAGCATTGGTATCGCCTCAATCTGCGCGCTACTGGTGGTGTCAAGCACGCCTGAAATCCTGCGCGATCCGCAAAAACTGCTGCCCTCACTGGCCGGTTTTGTGGTGCTCGCGCTGATTTTCTGGCGAACCAAAAGCATCATTATTGCCACACTGACCGGCGCTGTGGTGTACGGCCTGGTGTTCAAGGTGATGATGCTGGCGGGATGAGGCTATTTTTTACCGTAAAGCAACAACCGGGCAAACTCTGCCTAATACATTAAACATCGAATAATTCACCGGAGTTATGAATAACACTAATTGCTAAAGAATTGGTGATTCATGACATTGATATTATTAATTACCGTCGTTACTATGTCATTCGTAACTAATGAGGCTTCTCATATGGACAGTTCATTCGCGCCAATTGAAAACATGTTAAATTTCCGGGCTAAGAAGCAAAAAGATTTCCCTTATCAGGAAATTCTGCTGACCCGCCTCTGTATGCACATGCAAAGTAAATTGCTTGAAAACCGTAATAAAATGCTGAAAGCACAAGGGATTAATGAAACGCTGTTTATGGCGTTACTGACTCTTGATGCGCAGGAAAGTCACAGCATTCAGCCTTCTGAGCTAAGCTCTGCGCTGGGTTCTTCACGCACCAACGCCACCCGTATTGCGGATGAGCTGGAAAAGCGCGGATGGATCGAACGCCGTGAAAGCGATAACGACCGCCGGTGCCTGCATTTGCACCTGACGCCCGACGGTGAAGCCTTTATTCAGAAGTTACTGCCGCCTCAACATAAGAGCCTGCATTTTCTCTGGTCGACCTTAGACGCCGATGAACAGAAGCAGTTAGAAACCCTGACGCGCAAACTGTTAACCCGCCTTGATCAGATGGATGCGACAGCACTACAACAATTCTAGATTTCAGTTCAGGTAAACCACACATGTCACTCCAAGCTCGCCGGAGGCTTACGCCGCTGTTTGCCGTTTTGATATTGGCTGGCTGCGCCTCCGGTAATAATATTGCTCCTCAGTCGTCGCTGCTGGATACGCAACAGCTTCATCTGCAGCAGGCAAAAGTCAGTTCCCTGACCCTCGGCCCTCAGTGGTGGCGCAGTCTGAATGACCCGCAACTCGATAATCTGATGACCACGACGTTGCAGAATTCGCCTTCATTGCGTCAGGCCGCCGCCCGCGTGCGCGAAGCGCAAAGCGTGATGGGAGAAGCCAATGCCGCCAATGGCCCTTATCTGGATTTGAATGGTTCAACGCGTCGTGAACGTGTGGCAAAAAACACGATCCCGCCGTTCCTGACCAGCTATCCCGAAGCGCCAATTTACGACAGCAGCAACAGCCTCGGGCTGAATCTGAGCTATGAGTTTGACTGGTGGGGGAAATACCGCAATCAGGTGAATGCCGCGAAAGCACAGGTGGATTCCGCCCGTGCCGAACAGGCTGAAGCCGCTCTGACGCTGACCAGTTCGGTGGCGTCAGCCTATTATGCGTTGCAGGCCAATCTTGCCTTGCAGGATGTTCTGCAACACGAAGTGGATAACAATCAGCGTCTGGCCGATTTGCGCAAAGCGCAGTATCAGGCAGGCGTGTACGGCATTGAAATTCCGCAACAAACCCAGGCGCAGGCCGACAGCGCCAAACAACAGATCATCAATCTGAAATCGCAAACAGAACAGCTGCGACATCAGCTTTCTGCGCTGGCCGGACGTGGCCCGGATGCAATGGACGGACTGCACGCCGTGGCGCTGCCTTCCCCTGACGCGCTGGCACCGAAAGCGGAGCTGACGCTGGATTTACTCGGCAAACGCCCGGACATCGCTGCACAGCGTGATCTGGTGGAATCCTGGTCCCAGCGTGTCAGTGCCGCGAAAAAAGAATTTTATCCCAGCCTTTCCATCAGTGCCTTCGGCGGTCTGACGACCACCAATTACGGCGGCACCAGCCCGAATCTGTTTGAAGCGGCCAGTACCGCCTGGAATATCGCGCCCGCCATTTCGCTGCCGATTTTCCACGCCGGTGCATTGCGCTCCAAACTGGGCGAAGAGTCCGCGTTATATGACCAGTCTGTTGAGTCGTATAACCAGACCATCCTGAACGCCATCCAGCAAACTGCGGATGCCATTACTGTCTCGAAAAGCAGCGCTGAACAATTGCAGCAGGCGTCTTCTGCCGCTAAATCGCTGGATGAGGTGTATCGCGTTTCGGATGCAAGATACAACGCTGGCGTCATCGGACGGGATGAGCTGTTAACCAGCCAGTCAGCGCTTCTGCAACAACAACAGGCGCAACTTACGGCCAGCAGTCAGTTGATGCAGGCAAAAATCAGTCTCATCCGTGCGCTTGGGGGTGGCTATCAGGCCCCGGCTGCGGACCAAAAATCATAATAAAAGACTCAGTGTGGAGAAGACCATGAGCGCAAATGCCGATACTCAGGCAACGCCGCAAGCTCCGAAAAATAAGAAGAAAACGCGCAAAGTCGCGATGCTCTTGTTAACCGGGATTTTCATTATTATTGCCATCGCCTACCTGTTCTACTGGCTGCTGGTGTTACGTCATTTCGAGTCCACCGACGATGCGTATGTGGCCGGTAATCAGGTTCAGATTATGGCGCAGGTGTCGGGTAGCGTGACCGACGTCAATTTCGACAGCACCGACTTTGTGAAAAAAGGTGACGTGCTGGTGACCATCGACCCGACCGATGCTGAGCAGGCGTTCGAACGCTCTAAAACGGCGCTGGCGAACAGCGTGCGTCAGACGCATCAGTTGATCATCAACGGTAAACAATATCAGGCCAATATCGCGCTGCGTCAGACGCAACTGCAACAGGCGCAGACTGACCTCAAGCGCCGCATCGTGCTGGGTAATGTCGATGCGATTGGCCGTGAAGAACTGCAACACGCCCGTGACGCCGTCGATACCGCGAAAGCGCAATACGATGTCGCCGTTCAGCAATACAACGCCAATCAGGCGATGATTCTGGATACGCCGGTCGATAAGCAGCCGCAGGTTCTTCAGGCCGCCGCTCAGGTGCGCGATGCATGGCTTGCCCTGCAACGCACCAAAGTGCGCAGCCCGATTGACGGTTTCGTCTCACGTCGTGCCGTACAGATTGGTCAGCAAATCAGCCCGACAACCTCCCTGATGGCCGTGGTTCCGGCGCATCACATCTGGGTCGACGCTAACTTTAAAGAAACCCAGCTGGCAAATATGCGTATTGGCCAGATGGCGACCGTGGTCAGTGACATGTACGGCGATGACGTGAAATATCACGGCAAAGTCGTCGGTATGGACATGGGCACCGGCGGCGCGTTCTCGCTGTTACCGGCACAGAATGCCACCGGCAACTGGATCAAAGTGGTTCAGCGCCTGCCGGTGCGTATCGAACTTAACGATCAGGAAGTGGCTGAACATCCGCTGCGTATCGGTTTATCGACGCTGGTAACGGTCGATACGCAGAATCGTGAGGGTCTGGTGCTGGCCGATAAAGTCCGCAGCGAACCGCTGTATCAGACGACCGCGCTGACGCTGGATCTGGCACCGGTCAACGCCATCATTGCTGACGTTATCCATGCCAATGCAGGCTAAAACATCCGGAGGCCTTCGTGGCAAATAAACCGCTGGTAGGCGCCCCGCTGGCCTGGATGACGGTGGCTTTGTCTTTGGCTACCTTTATGCAGGTGCTGGACTCGACGATCGCCAACGTGGCGATCCCGACCATCGCCGGGAATCTGGGTGCCTCGAACTCGCAGGGCACCTGGGTTATCACGTCATTCGGGGTGGCGAATGCCATCTCAATCCCGATCACCGGCTGGCTGGCAAAACGCATTGGTGAGGTCAAACTCTTCCTGTGGTCAACAGTGCTGTTTGCAATTGCATCGTGGCTGTGCGGTATGTCGACCAGCCTGGAAATGCTGATTTTCTTCCGTGTGGTGCAGGGCGTGGTGGCAGGTCCGCTGATCCCGCTTTCGCAAAGTCTGTTACTGAATAACTATCCGCCAGCCAAGCGAAGTACCGCGCTCGCGCTCTGGTCGATGACGGTGATCGTCGCCCCGATCTGCGGGCCGATCCTCGGCGGGTATATCAGTGATAACTATCACTGGGGTTGGATCTTCTTTATCAACGTGCCGATCGGTATTGCGGTGGTGTTCCTGACGCTGAAAACGCTGAAGGGCCGCGAAACCGCCACGCAGATCAGACCCATCGACAGTGTCGGGCTGGTGCTGCTGGTGCTGGGTATCGGTGCCTTGCAGGTGATGCTCGACCGGGGTAAAGAACTCGACTGGTTTAACTCGACGGAAATTATCGTGCTGGCGGTCGTGGCGGTGGTCGCGCTCTGTTTCCTTGTGGTCTGGGAACTGACCGACGACCATCCGATCGTCGATCTGTCACTGTTTAAATCGCGAAACTTCACCATTGGCGTGCTGTGTATCAGCCTGGCCTACATGCTCTACTTCGGCGCAATTGTGTTGCTGCCGCAGCTATTGCAAGAGGTCTATGGGTATACCGCCACCTGGGCCGGTCTGGCGTCCGCGCCGGTAGGGATTTTACCGGTACTGATGTCGCCGATTATCGGTCGTTTTGCGCACCGTCTGGACATGCGAAAGCTGGTGACCTTCAGCTTTATCATGTACGCCTACTGCTTCTTCTGGCGTGCATATACGTTCGAACCGGGGATGGATTTTGGCGCATCGGCGTGGCCGCAGTTTATTCAGGGCTTCGCGGTCGGCTGCTTCTTTATGCCGCTGACCACCATTATTCTGTCCGGTTTACCGCCTGAACGTATGGCGGCGGCATCGAGTTTGTCGAACTTTATCCGTACGCTGGCCGGTTCGATTGGTACGTCGATCACTACCACCCTGTGGTCGAACCGTGAATCGCTGCACCACGCGCAGCTGACGGAAAACATCACGCCGTTTAATCCGGCGGCGACGCAGACCTATCAGCAGCTCGAAGGCATCGGGATGAGCCATCAGCAGGCATCAGGCTGGATAGCGCGGGAGATCACGAATCAGGGACTTATCATCTCTGCCAATGAGATTTTCTGGTTATCCGGCGGCGCATTCCTGGTGCTGCTGGTCTTGATCTGGTTCGCCCGACCGCCATTCACCAGTGGTGGCGGAGCCGGTGGCGCGCACTGAGTCAGGTATTCCCTGAATGTCAGAAAGCAAAACGGACGCATTATGCGTCCGTTTTTTATGGCTGAAACCGGGCAATTATGCCTGGTTCTGACGCCACCATTCTGCCAGCAAAATACCGGATGCCACGGAAACGTTGAGGCTTTCCACTTTGCCGGTACCACCGATTGACACGCTCAGGTCGCCCTGTTGCCAGGCGCTGTCAGACAAACCGTCGCTCTCTTCACCCAGCACCAGCACCATTTTGGCCGGTAACTGTGCTTTGCCCAGCGCCGTACCTTTATGGCTGGACGTGGTCACGATGGTGTATCCCGCGTTACGGAAGGTTTCCAGCACTTCAAGGAAGTTATCCGCGCTGATGGCCTTAACGTGCTCCGCGCCGCCTTCCGCGGTACGGACTGCCGCGCCAGATTCCAGCTGAGCCGGATCCTGAACCATCATCCCGTTGATACCGAAATGCGCACAAGAACGCATGATACCGCCGAGGTTGTGCGGGTTGCCGACGTTTTCCAGCGCCAGTACGCAGTCTTTCGCCGGAGCCGTTTGCAGATAGGTTTCTGCATCCAGGCCCTGACGTTTTTTGATCAGGAAACACACGCCGCCGTGGTGTTCGGTACCGGACGCTTTCGCCAGTTCGTCATCTTCAACCACATGGTAGGCTTTGCGGTTCGCCGCCATCCAGCGCAGTGCTTCACGAAAACGCGGGGTCACGGATTGCACAAACCATGCACGGACGATAGCGTCCGGACGGCTGGCAAACAGGGCCTTACAGGCGTTTTCGCCATACACGCGGGTTTCTTCCTGACGCTGACGACGCAGCTGTTCAGGATCGATAAAGCTTTTGCCGCTGATACCGCCGTGATCCGGGACGGATTCATCCGCCGGTGGACGGGAGACCGTTTTCCACGGCGAAGAGTACGGGCCGTCGTCGTCACGCGCAGGACGACGCGGGCGATCATCACCACGGCGTGGTGCCGGGCCGCGGGAATCACCACGGGAATCGCTGCTGCGACGCTCATTGCGGCGGGCATCGTCTGGACGGGAACCCTGGCGAGGTTTATCGCCCGGACGTCCTTTATTGTTAGAAGGACGTTTATCGTTATTGCGGTTATCGCCGTCGTCGTCACTACGGACGTACATCACTTTGACTTTGCCGTTCTTGCCACTGAATGAATCGTTCATTTTTCTCTCCACCTACGCGCAGGGCGCGAAGATTACCTGATGTCTGTGAGCTACGCCACAGGCTTTGGACCAAAAGCTAAAAACTATCGTAATCATTGAATAAACCACGTTGTTTACGTGACGTACCAACCCCATACTTACAACATACAAGCAACATATCAGCCGTGTTCTTTACCGCTTTTAAGGATAAAACCGGGGTTGTGGTTGATACCATTCTCACGTTAAGCAATGTAGAGGCTATTTTATGAATACGGTTTGTTCATCATGTCAGGCCACCAACCGCCTGCCTGAGGATCGTATCGACGACGGCGCAAAATGCGGTCGTTGCGGTCATGCACTTTTTGAAGGCGATGTGGTTCACGCAACCGCTGCCACGCTGGATAAATACCTGCAGGATGATCTGCCGGTGGTCATCGATTTCTGGGCACCGTGGTGTGGACCTTGCGTTAACTTCGCGCCAATTTTTGAAGATGTGGCTCAGGAACGCGCCGGTAAAATCCGCTTCATCAAGGTGAACACCGAAGCTGAACCTGAACTGAGCGCGCGGTTCCGTATCCGCAGTATTCCGACCATTATGGTGTTTAATGAAGGCAAAATGGTCGATATGTTGAGTGGTGCCATGCCTAAAGCGCCGTTCAACAACTGGCTTAATGAATCATTGTAACGCATAAGCCATCATAAAGCCCTGCCGAAGGCCCGTCACCGCACGGGCCTTTTCCGTTCAGAACACAAGCCACTTGCCTGCTGCTGCCGGGCGATTAGAATAGCCGTTTTTCGAATACCGGAATGCCTATGTCAGACAACGCCGTCCTTCGCCTGCGTGAGCAGCGTTTAGCCCGATCCACCCGCCCTTTTCTTGCGCGTGGTTCACGGGCCATCCGCTGTCAGTCGTGCCTGTTACCCAAACGTAACTGCATCTGCGCCACCCGCGAAATCCATCAGGCCGCCAGCCGTTTTTGTCTGGTGATGTTTGACACTGAGCCGATGAAACCGAGCAATACCGGCCGGTTAATCGCAGATGTCTTGCCGGATACTCAGGCATTTTTGTGGTCACGCACGCAAACCGATCCGGCGCTGCTGGAAGCGATTGCCGACCCGGAACGTCAGGCTTACGTGGTGTTTCCGGCTTCTTTCGCCGAACCGCCGCGTCAGGTGTTTACCGACGTGCCGGCAGGCAGCAAACCGCCTTTGTTCATTATGCTCGACGGCACCTGGAACGAAGCCCGCAAGATGTTCCGCAAAAGCCCGTATCTGGATAATCTGCCGGTTTTCTCTCTCGATGTAAGCGCCAGCTCCGGCTATATCCTGCGTGAAGCCTCACGCCCGGAACTGCATTGCACCGTCGAAGTGGCCGCCGCATTGCTGGAAAAAGCCGGTGATCTCGACGCCTCGGCAGGCCTTTCACGCCACTTTACCCATTTCCGCACCCAGTATCTGGCCGGGAAACCCCATCATCCGGTGCATCAGCTCACAGCAAAGAACGAAGAAAGCCTCTAGAATCATGGGAAGATGATGAACCGGAGACGTTATGAGTCAGCGCGGACTGGAAGCCTTATTACGACCTGAATCTATCGCGGTCATTGGCGCGAGCAATAAACCGGGGCGGGCCGGATATCTGATGATGCGTAATCTGCTCGACAGCGGATTCAATGGCCCCGTGCTGCCGGTTACGCCCGCTTATCGCGCGGTGTGCGGCGTACTGACCTGGCGGGATGTCGCCAGTCTGCCGATGTCGCCCGATCTCGCCATTCTCTGTACCCACGCTGACCGTAATCTTGCGCTGCTCGAACAGCTCGGTGAGCGGGGCTGTAAAACCGTCATTGTGCTTTCCTCACAGCCGCAGCAATTCGCCGATCTGAAAACCTGCGCCCAGCGTTTTTCGATGCGCCTGCTCGGCCCCAACAGTCTGGGTATTCTCGCACCCTGGCAAAAACTGAATGCCAGTTTTTCACCCGTGCCCATTCTTCCCGGCAAGCTGGCGTTTATTTCGCAATCGGCGGCCGTCGCCAATACCATTCTCGACTGGGCACAGCAGCGCGCCGTGGGTTTTTCCTATTTCGTGTCGCTGGGTGACAGCCTGGATATTGATGTGGACGACCTGCTCGATTTCCTCGCCCGCGACAGTAAAACCAGCGCCATTCTGCTGTATCTGGAACACATCAGCGATGCGCGGCGTTTTCTTTCCGCCTCGCGCAGTGCATCCCGTAATAAACCGATTCTGGTGATCAAAAGTGGTCGCAGCGGTCAGGCGCAGCAATTACTCAACAGCCCGCTGAGCCTCGATGCCGCCTATGATGCAGCGATCCAGCGCGCCGGTTTGCTGCGCGTGCAGGATACCCATGAATTGTTTTCCGCCGTCGAAACCCTGAGTCATATGCGGCCTTTGCGGGGTGAGCGTTTACTTATCATCAGTAACGGTGCCGCTCCGGCTGCCATGGCGTTGGATCAGTTGCTTGCCCGTAACGGCAAACTGGCGAAACTGAGTGATGAGACCTGTAAAACACTGAGTGCCGTTCTGCCTGACAATATCGCCGTCTCGAATCCGCTGGATTTACACGATGACGCCACGCCAAAGCTCTATCAGGCGGTAATGACCGCACTGCTCGACAGCACCGATTACGATGCGCTGCTGGTGATCCACGCGCCCAGCGCAGCGGCACATGGCACAGTGACCGCCAGTCATCTTATTGACGCCGTCCAGAAGCATTCACGCGGCAAATACATCACGCTGCTGACCAACTGGTGCGGGGAGTTTTCGTCGCAGGAAGCCCGCAAGCTGTTCACCGAAGCCGGGATCCCGACCTATCGCACGCCGGAAGGCACGGTGACCGCGTTTATGCACATGGTGGAATATCGCCGCAACCAGAAACAGCTGAAGGAAACCCCGGCGCTTCCGGCGGATCTGGAACAAAACACCGATCAGGCGCATCAGCTGATCGCCCGGACGCTGGCGGAAGGCACCACGCAACTGGATACGCATGAGGTCCGGGCGATATTGCAGGCGTACGGCATGAATGTGCTGCCGACATGGATTGCCAGCGACAGTGCCGAAGCCGTTAATATCGCCAGTCAGGTGGGTTATCCGGTGGCACTGAAATTGCGCTCCCCGGATATTCCGCATAATTCTGAAGTTCAGGGCGTCATGCTGTATCTGCGTACACCGGCCGAAGTTGAGCAGGCCGCCAACGCTATTTTTGACCGCGCCAGACAGGCTTTTCCGCAGGCAAGGATCCAGGGACTGCTGGTGCAAACCATGGCGAACCGGCCCGGGTCGCAGGAACTCCGTGTGGTGGTCGAACAGGATCCGGTCTTCGGCCCGCTGATCATGCTGGCCGAAGGCGGCATTGACTGGCTTCCTGAAAGACAGGCGGTGATTTCCCTGCCACCGCTGAACATGACGCTGGCGCGTTATCAGGTGGTTCAGGCGCTCAAAAGCGGCAAAATCCGCGGCCGCAATGCCCTGCATCCTCTGGATATTCCGGCACTGAGTCAGTTGCTGGTGAATGTTTCGAACCTGATTATCGATTGCCCGGAAATCCAGCGACTGGATATCCATCCCCTGCTGATTTCCGGCAGTGAACTCAGCCTGCTGGATGTGTCGATGCAGCTGTCAGCGCAGGGAACGGCATCAGGGCTGGCGATCCGCCCCTACCCGCGTGAACTGGAAGAGCGCGTGATACTGAAAGACGGCTCACCCGCATTGTTCCGGCCTATCCTGCCGGAGGACGAGCCGCTGCTGAAAGCGTTTATACTGAAAGTGACCAAAGAAGATCTGTATTACCGCTACTTCAGTGAGATCAATGAGTTCACGCATGAAGATTTAGCGAACATGACCCAGATCGACTATGACCGGGAAATGGCCTTCGTCGCCATTCGCACAGTGAATAATGAAAACGAAATTATCGGCGTCACCCGGGCGGTCTCAGACCCGGATAATATTGATGCTGAATTCTCGGTACTGGTGCGGTCGGATCTGAAAGGTCTGGGACTCGGAAGGCGACTGCTTGATAAGATGATCCATTACGCGGCAGAGCACGGCCTGCAACGTCTGACCGGCATTACCATGCCCAATAACCGTGGCATGATCACGCTGGCCAGAAAACTGGAATTCGACGTCGATATTCAGATCCAGGACGGCATTGTGAACCTCTCACTGACACTGGAAAAGACCCGCATTTCACAGCAGAAAACCGTGAGCCTGCGCCATGAACAGGCAAAAGATGCGCACATGGGACAGGACTAATGGTATTATCGACCGATTGTGCGGTTACCATCGTCTGCTTGTGCCGCTAAAGCCATTACATGAAGAGAGAAGAAGCGCACTGTGATGTTGTCAAAATTTAAACGTAATAAACATCAACAACACCTTGCTCAACTGCCTAAACTCCCCCAAACGGTTGATGCTGTAAAAACGCTCTACTGCCCTGCAGATTTCCGTAAGACGCTGCTCGAAGCCATTGCTCACGCCACCCAACGGATTTATCTGGTCGCGCTCTATTTAGAGAACGATGATGGCGGTCGTGATGTATTGTCGGCGCTCTATGCCGCTAAGCAGCAGCGTCCGGAACTGGAGATTTGTGTGCTGGTTGACTGGCACCGCGCTCAGCGTGGCCGCATTGGCGCGGCTGCAGCAAATACTAATGCTGACTGGTATTGTCGCATGGCTAAAGAGCACCCTGAGCTTTCCGTGCCGGTGTACGGCGTTCCGGTCAATACCCGTGAAGCATTGGGCGTTTTGCATCTCAAAGGCTTTGTGATTGACGATCAGGTGATTTACAGCGGTGCGAGCCTCAATGATGTTTATCTGCATCGCCATGAGAAATACCGCTACGACCGCTATCAGTTACTGACCAACGCACCGCTGGCAAATACCATGATCGACTTTATGAAAAAATCGATCCTGACCGCAGCTGCCGTCCAGCGCCTTGATCGTGAAGATCGCCCGAAAAGCATTGAGATCAAAAACGAAACGCGTCAGTTCCGCCAAAACCTCCGTACCAGTGGTTACCATTTCAAGGACAGCGCAGGGAATGATGAGCTGGCGGTGATACCGATTGTCGGTCTTGGGAAGCAGAATGAGCTGAACCGGACTATCCACCATCTCATGGCCAGTACGGATCATAAGCTGACGCTGTGTACGCCTTATTTCAATATGCCTGCTATGCTGGCACGCAATATTATTCATCTGTTGCGACGTGGGAAGCAGGTCGAAATTATCGTCGGTGATAAAACCGCGAACGATTTTTACATCCCGCAGGATCAGCCGTTTAAAATTATCGGTGCCTTGCCGTATTTGTACGAGATTAACCTGCGTCGCTTCCTGAGCCGTTTACAACGTTTTGTTGACAGCGGACAGCTGATAGTTCGCCTGTGGAAAGACGGCGATAACAGCTATCACCTCAAGGGAATGTGGGTGGATGACCGCTGGCAGCTGATCACCGGAAATAACCTCAATCCCCGCGCCTGGCGTCTGGATCTTGAGAATGCCATTCTTATCCACGATCCGCATAAAGAACTCGCAGAAGCGCGATATAAAGAGCTGGAAGAAATTCGCCAGCATACGCATGTGGTTTCTCACTATATGGAACTGGAAAGTATTCCAAATTACCCGGTTAAAGTCCGTAAGCTCATCCGGCGCCTGCGCAGAATACGTATTGACAGATTAATCAGCCGGATCCTGTAATTGGCTATACTGAAAGCCTGATTATTCTGATCGGGCTTTTTTTTATCTGGAATTCCACGTTATGACTCAACGTTCTATTGTGACCTTCAGATTATCTTTTATCGCGCTGATATTGGGATGCAGCGGATGTACCCATTATGCGAATGATCCGTGGACCGGAAAAGATAAGGCAGAACATTTTGTCGGTTCAGCAGTATTAGCCGCAGCAGGCACGGCCTACGGTGATCATCAGGGTTGGAATGAAGCGCGCAGCCGTTCATTCGGACTGCTGTTTTCTGTCGGGCTCGGCGCAACCAAAGAGCTGTACGACAGCCGGGAAGGAGGCAGTGGCTGGAGCTGGAAAGATTTCGCCTGGGATATTGCAGGTGCCGCCACCGGGTACAGCGCGTATCATCTGACCCGTTATTAAAAGTGCGTCCCTGCACTTTCTTTTGCGTAAATTACAGCTGTATTTCCTTACCTTTGCGATGCAATTTCATCGAAACAATCAACGCGATGAAGCACATTACGCAGACATACCAGAAAAAGACTTCCTCTATATTCCAGGATTTAAATGTCAGCGCGACATATTCCGCCGAGCCGCCAAAAACAGCATTCGCCACCGCATACGATAATCCCACGCCTAGTGCCCTGACTTCCGGCGGGAACATTTCTGCCTTTAATAATCCGCTGATTGAGGTATAAAAACTGACGATCAGCAACGCCAAAACAATCAAACCAAAAGCGATATAAGGGCTGGTGACAGTTTGTAAAATATATAAAATCGGGATGGTGAATACGGTCGCCAGCCCGCTGAATATCAGCATTGAACTGCGGCGACCTATTTTGTCCGATAGTCCGCCAATAATGGGCTGTAAACACATAAAGACAAATAAGGCGACAGTCATTAATGCGCTGGCGGTTTTGGTATCCATTCCGGCGGTATTCACCAGATATTTTTGCATATATGTCGTGAAGGTATAGAACGTCAGAGAGCCTGCCGCCGTAAATCCCAGCACCATCATGAACGCTTTTTTATGCTTCCATAATCCTGAAAGCGTACCTGCATCTTTGTGTTCACGGGTCTGTTTATCTGACGTTTCATTCAGTGAACGACGCAGGAATAAGGCGACGACAGCCAGCACAGCACCCAGTGCAAAGGGAATCCGCCATGCCCAGGATTTGAGTTCATCATTCGAGAAGATTTGCTGCAATATTACCAATACCAGAAGAGCCAGTAATTGCCCGCCAATCAGCGTCACATATTGAAAAGAAGCATAAAATCCGCGTCGGCCTTTAATCGCCACTTCACTCATATACGTGGCACTGGTGCCGTATTCCCCACCGACAGAAAGCCCCTGAAACAGACGGGCGATGAGCAATAAGATGGGTGCCCAGCTACCTATCGTCGCGTAGGTAGGCAAACAGGCTATGACCAGTGAACCGCAGCACATCATGCAGACCGAAATCATCATTGAATTCTTGCGGCCGTGTTTATCGGCGATATAGCCAAATAACCATCCGCCAATAGGACGCATAAAGAACCCGGCAGCGAAAACACCCGCCGTTTGTAATAACTGAGTTGTGCTGTTTCCGCTGGGGAAAAATGAAGAGGCAAAGTAGAGCGAGCAAAAGGAGTAGACGTAGAAATCAAACCATTCCACCAGATTTCCCGAAGACGCCCCCACAATAGCGAAAATACGTTTCTTCTTATCTTGCTGATCGTGATGATCAGGCTGGGATCCCAGAGTATCCATCATATTACTTTCTCCTGACAGCGCTCACCCGGAATGTGAGACTGCTACTTATTATTCGGTTAGAAATATTGAGTTAAGCAACGAATGAATAAATAAGGGAAATTAATTTGGTTATTACCTGAAGTTGCGGTGTTTTTTGTGACGGGAAGCGCGATTAAGGGTGTATTAGTCGTCAAATTTTCTATAGCAAAAAGCCCTGTACGTCAGTACAGGGCTTTCCACTTATTTGATGCCTGGCAGTTGATGACCCACTCCGTGGCTCACCCTTCGGGCCGTTGCTGCGCAACGTTCAAAAGGCTTTGCCTTTTGTCCTGCTCTCTTCTCGTGTAGCCAACCACCTGATAGCAGTAAAGCCAAAAGCCCCACACTTTCGTGCGGGGCTTTTGGCTTTATTTGATGCCTGGCAGTTCCCTACTCTCGCATGGGGAGACCCCACACTACCATCGGCGCTACGGCGTTTCACTTCTGAGTTCGGCATGGGGTCAGGTGGGACCACCGCGCTACTGCCGCCAGGCAAATTCTGTTTCATCCATACCGCGTCATGTCATGATTTCTCACCACACACCGCCATACGAACCAATCTCGGAACAATCAGCTGAAAATCTACTTCAAAGTCTCTGCTAAAACACCTTTGGTGTTGTAAGGTTAAGCCTCTCGGGTCATTAGTACTGGTTAGCTCAATGCATCGCTGCACTTACACACCCAGCCTATCAACGT